>NZ_LT821227.1:0-723978 GCF_900169485.1 Phoenicibacter congonensis
TGGCTCAACCGACGATTTCTGCATTCATGTCTGTCACCAGTGAAATTTATAGGCAGAGCTGTGAAAATTGAGTCAAAAAAGTCAAGATAATTAGTAAAAACGAATTTTTGCTACAAATGAACAATTCATAAAAACACCTTTATACAGGTAATTTCCCGATAAATCCCACAGTAAATTACCGATACATCACAAAATAATTGAACGAACCAAGTCAACTGTAGTTACTAATCATTACATCTGCGAACAATGTGTTATGCCTACCACCAGTGCAAGATCAGTACGACATGACTGACACCAATGAGACATGTCTGAAACCAGAACTAAAGACTATCATCTAATCCCGAATTCATGTCTGTCACCAATGTAACACGTTTGTCACTTTTGCGAATTTAGATCAGTCTGATGCGTTTAAACCAATCCCGAATTCATGTCTGTCACCACCGCTTGAAGACTGTCATCAATGGCAGCACTGGCACATGCAATCTTGAATTCATGTCTGTCACCAATGTAACACGTTTGTCGCCAGTGATACATGTCTGGCACCGACATTCAACGTGTGACACTATTTAAAACTCTTGTTTTAAAGGACGCGAAGCTAAGACTTTCACTTGCTCTAGCACATTTGCCCCATTCCATATAATGTCGTTAATCATGTTTGTAATCGGAAGTTCAACATTAAATTTCTTGGAGAGTGTTTGCAGATTCTGCGCAGCGACAGCGCCTTCAACAATCATCTTTGTGTCATGTTTAAAATCATCGAGCGTCTTGCCTTTCGAAAGATAGTCCTCTCCGAATCGTCGGTTTCTCGAATGTCTTGACATGCAAGTCACAACCATATCGCCGATTCCCGCAAGACCCTGGCATGTCCTCTCATCTCCACCTGCGCTTTTAACCATACGACTCATCTCAGCGACACCGCGCGTGATAATCAGAGCCGCAGTATTATCTCCAAAACCGAGCCCATAACAAAGCCCCACTGCTATAGCTATAACATTCTTAAAGGTTGCACACAACTCAACACCATAGACGTCTGTCATAGTGTAAACACGAAAATATTCAGAAGAAAAAACGTCACGGATTCTGTTCGCAAGTTCAAGATCAGAGCAGGCGCAAGTTGCTGCACTGTAGACCTGTTTTATCACCTCTTCTGCGTGGGTTGGACCACTAAGAACAGCGATTCTTCTCTCATTCCCCAAAACATCTGCTAAGACTTCGCTAGAAAGCAGTCCAGTGTCGTGTTCGGCGCCTTTAGAACAAATCACAATAGGTAAATCATCGTCGACAAAAGCCTTAAAACCCTCGGCAGTTGAACGTAAAAATTGTGATGGAGTCACCACAACACAGAGTTTTGCTCCATCTAAAGCCTCCTCAAAAGAATTTGTCGCCTTAATCCTGTCATCAAGAACTATGCTTGAGAGATAAATGGGGTTCTTGTGGGATATGTTAATCCCCTTCTCAACTTCAGGCTCAAGAGCCCACAGCATTATGTCATTTCCATTCTTCGCAAGAAGTTGAGACAGAGCACATCCCCAAGAGCCAGCTCCAATTACAGCTATCTTCGACACTTTCTCACCTCACAACTATTAAAGTTTCGAATCATATTTAGTATATTGTCTCATGCAAACAAACATCTTTTTGCAATTTGAGTCATGTTTCCATCAAGTATGTTAAGTATTTTTTATGTCTGGCACCAGTGCATCATGACTGTCACCAGTGCATACAGCGCAAACATTCAAGACTGTCACCAGTGTAAAATTTCTAGCACCATCGTGAAGAAAGATACAAAAAATCATGTCTGGCACCATTGGCAGACTTCTATCTCCCCCGACAAATCCAACTTATATGAATCAAGTATAAATTTGGGCATAGTGGTTGACAGTATTCGTTGGGTTAATGCAATTTATGTCTGGCACCATTGCATCAGTATTATTTATGTCTGGCACCAGTGCATCATGACTGTCACCAGTGCATACAGTGTAAACATTCAAGACTGACACCTGTGTAAAATTTCTAGCACCATCATGAAGAAAGATACAAAAAATCATGACTGTCACCAGTGCGGACAGTGCAAACATTCATGACTGACACCGTTGTGAAACGACGTAGCCGCCACTGTAGTAGCTGCAAGCAACTAGTTGTCGCTCTTCTTCGAAGCTCCTATTTTTCGCTCTGTTCCATTTTTAATGCGCACAATATTGCCGCGATGCGCCCAGATAACGACAAGACCCGCTACGCTTAAGATGAGCGCAGGAAGCGGGCTATTCCAATGGGTAACAAACGCAGCTAAAGGATAAAGCGCAGCTGCGGTCACCGAACCCGCTGACACATATTTCGTGGCCAAAACTACAAGTAAAAAAGCTCCAAAGAGTATACAAGCTACCGGAACGCTCATGGAAATGAAGCTAGCTCCAAACGCGGTTGAAATTCCTTTTCCACCTTTCCAACCAAGCCATGGACAAAAAATGTGGCCCATAGTTGCAAAAAAAGTTGCCAAAGCCGCAGTCAGCTCCGCTGGGTTTTCACAAAGCGGAAATTGAGCACCAGTTAAAAAAATTGGAGCAACATAGAGCCCAATTGCGGCAGCAAGCATGCCTTTCAAAAAATCACCAACAAAAACGGCTCCTCCGCCGACTTTGCCCATTGATCTCATCGAGTTAGTAAAGCCAATGTTTCCAGAGCCTTCATCTCTAACATCCTTATGAAAAAAGACTTTAGAAATCAAAACGCCGCAAGGAATCGAGCCTAGCAAAAAAGATACAAGCGACAAAAGCAGTAAAACAGCTATATTCTGCAACTCTCTAATCCTTTCAAAAAATCACCAACAAAAACGGCTCCTCCGCCGACTTTGCCCATTGATCTCATCGAGTTAGTAAAGCCAATGTTTCCAGAACCTTCATCTCTAACATCCTTATGAAAAAAGACTTTAGAAATCAAAACGCCGCAAGGAATCGAGCCTAGCAAAAAAGATACAAGCGACAAAAGCAGTAAAACAGCTATATTCTGCAACTCTCTAATCCTTTCAAAAAATCACCAACAAAAACGGCTCCTCCGCCGACTTTGCCCATTGATCTCATCGAGTTAGTAAAGCCAATGTTTCCAGAGCCTTTATCTCTAACATCCTTATGAAAAAAGACTTTAGAAATCAAAACGCCGCAAGGAATCGAGCCTAGCAAAAAAGATACAAGCGACAAAAGCAGTAAAACAGCTATATTCTGCAACTCTCTAATCCTTTCCGCGCATAAATATCTTGATTGGCGTTCCACTCAAATCAAATGAATCCCGCAGCTTATTCTCCAAAAACCGCTTGTAATTAGGCGTTACTATGTCGGGGCGGTTGCAAAAAATTTGGAAAGTCGGCGGTTTTACACCACTTTGAGTAATATATTTCATGCGAAGAATGGCCTTTCCAGAAGTGATAGTGTGACCTGAACTTCGTATGTCTGCAAGCCATTCGTTCAATTTGGCAGTGGATAATTTTTTGCAGTAATTGTCATATGCTATGTTTATTGAATCCCAAATCTTATCGACTTTCTTTCCTGTCAAGGCAGAAATAGACTGAATTGGAGCATAACTAGCAAACTGCATAAATTCTTCAAGGTCAGCGCGAATTTCTTTCTTCGCTTCTGCGCCTTCTACAGCATCCCACTTATTAAGAGCAATGCACATAGCGCAGTGCTTCTCTTCTGCATAATTTGCAACACGCTGATCTTCGTTCGTGATGCCAAGCGTGCCATCGACAACAAGTACAGCAACGTCAGCCCTATCAATTGCACGCATTGCTCGCACATAACTGAAATATTCCACATTGTCGTCAATCTTTGATTTCCTGCGCAAGCCAGCTGTGTCAATAATGCGATAGGTTCGCCCCTCATGTTCAACGACTGTGTCTATCGCGTCGCGGGTCGTTCCGGCGACATCACTAACAATAGAGCGGTTCTGATCGGTAAGCTTGTTAGTCAAAGTAGACTTACCAGCGTTAGGACGCCCTATTATCGCAACATTAATGAAATCATCTTCCTCACCAATAAAAGAATCCGCTTCGTCTTGATCTTGCTCAGCAACTCGTTTCAAATCGTCAACAACAATGTCTAGAAGATCCCCCGTTCCATGGCCATGAACAGCGCTGACGGCGATTGGCTGTCCGAAACCAAGCGACATGAAATTCCAAATCTCGCCTTCATCATCGGGGTTGTCCATTTTATTGACAGCTAAATGAACTTGTTTTTTTGTTTTCTTCAAAAGACAAGCAACGTCCTGGTCATCAGATTGAATTCCAACTTTTCCATCTACCAAAAAAACAATGGAATCAGCCTCTTCTGCCCCCATCAGAGCAGAACTGCGAATGTCCCCTTTAAAACAGTCGTCGTCCGACATCTCAAGTCCGCCGGTGTCAATCAAATCAAAAGCAACACCGTTCCACTCGCAAGGGTGGTATGTGCGATCGCGGGTCACACCACGACGCTCGTGAACAATCGCCTCGTCTCTCTCGCACAAACGATTAACAAGTGCCGACTTGCCAACATTTGGCCTTCCTACTATTGCAACTTTTAAATTCTTCATTTTGTCTTTCTTAACTAGTTAAAGATTCATTAAACCCGATAAAGTTTTTGCCTAACGTGAATTCTATCAACAAAACGAACATACACAAAGTGATGCTATATGCTAAGCAACCGCTACCAGATCCCGACAGCGTAACCATACCTACAGTCCTCTTGGTTAACGCAAAATAAAACTGACCTAGTCATAAAACAGCTAAATCTATAACCCCCCAAAACTCTAACAGAGCTTTAATGAACAACGCAGGCTAAACTTCTTCAATTAGTACGCACATTTGCGCGAGCTATTCAATTCGAGTTGTGCCCTCAATTTAGCTTGCACGTTTGAGGAAGACATGGGCACATTGTTATTAAAGCCACGAGATTATGGCAAAAATTGGGACAAATGCCAAAATCTCATCGGCAAGGCGCATACTTGGTTCGCCATAAAAGCCAACAAGCAGCTCCAGGATAATCACTAACACGTCGTCACACCCTGCAAAAGCAGGCATCACATTAGCTTGCGCCGCACATTATCGATGCGAGCATCTCACAAAACTACAACCTCTCGGTACCAAAAACCCTAGAGAGCGCTCTTGTAGATGTTTACTGCGTCTCCCATAGTAAGTTTCTTAAATGAACCAAAAAGCTCACCTTTGTTTTCCTTTAAAGTAGGAAGCATTTTTTCAATGTCGTCTTCCACAAATCCAAACTCTGAAAGCCTTGTTGGCATGTTCATCGAAACAAAAAATTCACGCGTAGCCCGAATCGCAGCACGGGCGTCGGCCTCAATGTCGTCAGTTGTGGTAATTCCAAAAACTTCTCTGCCATAAAGCGCAAATCTAGCAGGGTTTTCTTTGTAAACATAATCCATCCATGCAGGAAAAAGAACAGCCAACCCCGCTCCGTGGGTCACGTCTGGCTTTAATGCCGACAGCTCGTGTTCCATGCCATGGGTCGCCCAATCTTCATGTCGACCACATCCAGCAATTCCATTGTGACACAAGGCACCTGCCCACATGATGTTTGCACGCGCATCATAGTTATCAGGCTCCTCTAAAACTCGGAGAGCGTTAGCACGAATCGTCTTCATGAGCGACATGTTCAAGTTGTCTGTAGCTGGAATGTTTTCTGCATCGTCAAAGAAACGCTCTAGAAGGTGAGCAAACATGTCGGTACAACCCGCAGCAGTTTGATAGGCTGGAAGGCTCATAGTGAGTTCAGGATTCAAAAAAGCAAATTTTGGACGGTTAATGTCGGATCCAAAACCAGTTTTTAATCCCAACTCATCATTTGAAATTACTGAGTTTTTGGACGATTCACTTCCTGCGGCAGGAATAGTTAACACGACCGCAATTGGTAAGGCCTCTGTAACGGGTATTTTTTTGCACACAAAATCCCAGGGGTCACCATCATAGTGAGCAGAATCAGCTATACACTTAATCGAATCAATCACTGACCCACCGCCGACGGCAATCAAATAGTCAATATCATGTTCTTTGCAGAGTTTTTGACCTTCACGAACAAGGCTAATCTCGGGGTTTGGTCGAACTCCACCAAGATCAACCCATTCAACACCAGCGTCTTCTAGTGACTTTTCAACTTTATCAATCAAACCTGACTCTTTAGCGTGGTGACTTCCAAAATGAATCAATGCGCGTTTTGCTCCGGCTTCTTTTAATCTTTCTCCGACTTTGAGCTCAGCATCCTTTCCAAAAATAAATCTTGTTGGAGAATAAAATTCAAAATCATTAAATGCTGTCATAGCCCCTCCAAATCTACACACAAAAGATTATTTATTACAAAACTAGTATAAAACATGCCCATTAAATTCCCCTATCCAAGCGCTTTTCGCAAAATAAACGCAAAAATTGGAGAGCAAAAACTCAGCAAAAGAACAACGTTTCTATTCCGTGAGATAAAGAAGAAATGCAATCAAACTCTTTAGGAAGCTACAAAATTTTTATCTAAAAAAGATTCGAGCTCATCAATCTGAGAAGCAGGTGTGGAAGCACCAGCAGTTATACCGATTAAAAATTCAGAATCAAAGTTTTCACATAAAATCTTGCGAATATAGTCAACTAACGCGTCTAATTCCACCATTGATTCAATATGAAAGCAATGCTTGCATTTTTCTTGACAGAGTTCAAATAGACGCCGGGTGTTTGCCGACTTTTTCCCACCTAGAACAATCATTACATTGGCTTTAGCCGACAAGTCAAGTGCTGCCTCCTGCCGTTCTTTCGTTGCATTGCAAATTGTGTTCTTGATTTCCAGGTTTTGGGAACCCTCTGGCGAAAAAGGTTGCTTCTGTCCCCGGTTCATTCTTTTTTTAACTTCGCGCACAATTTTTGAAAAAGTTTCTTCAGATTGCGTGGTTTGCGAAACAATTCCTACACTATGCGGATAAGAATCTGGAAGATTATCAACATCCGGAACTAAGACAACTTTGGTTGCACCCTGTTTTGCATATTCAACAATCGCCTCAACCTCAGGATGCCCTTCCTCACCGACGACAATCACAAGTTCATGTCTCTCGCCTAAATTCTTAGCAGAAAGCTGTGCTTTTTTGACATAAGGGCATGTTGCATCGATTACTTTTGCATGTTTCTCAATCTCTCGCTCAACGCTTGGTTTAACACCATGTGATCGCAAAACGACAGTTCCACATGCCTCAGCCGGCGATTTGATAACAGAGACACCCCTGCTAGAAAAATCATTAACGACTATTGGATTGTGAATAATCTCACCAAATGTAGATACATTTTGTTCACTGTCAATAGCTTTGCTCGTTAACTCTAACGCGCGCACAACTCCATAACAAGCCCCTGCAGGATTGGCACAAACTACTTTTACCCTAGCACCCACCGAGAAGTTCCTCCGTTGTGTGATGAATGTGCAGGTTCTTTACCTCTTCGACATCAGAATAGTCAATATCATTAGGAAAAAGAGTTTTCATATCGACTTGTTCAGGCTTAATCGCATCCCTAAGCGCAAAAACCTCTCGCATAGCCCACCAACTGCAAATCGCAAGCCTATCTTTCTTCTCAAAACAGTCAAAATCAGAGAGCAAAATCGGATCTCCATATTCAATTTCAACTTTTGGAAAGTGCAAGCGCTCACCCTTTTTCTTAATCTTCCCAACATTTCTAAATGCACAAGGAATGATTGGAGCATCACCAGCCATCTTAGCTATGAACGCAAAGCCGGAATGAAGCGAGAGATCAGCCGTTCCGCGCCCTCTTCTTGTGCCTTCAGGCATAATCGTAACCATTTCTTTGCGTTGCAGCATCTTTACGGCACGCTTTAAAGATTTTCTGTCGGAAGTTTCACGCGAAATTGGGAATGCACCGGCACGCGCAATGATTTGCCTAGCAATCCATGGCTTACCTTCGAAAAGAGTCTCGCGAGCAACAATTCGTGGACAGCATTTGGGGCGAGGTCCAAGAAAAGCAAACACAGCATCAAGATAGGATTCATGATTTGCGATTATTATGCATCCGCGTTTGTCTTTAAAATCAGTAACTTTTCTCTTGTTAATAACTTTATAACGAAACGCGACTTTTGCAATAAAACCCAGCACAAAGAAAGCAAACCAACTAAACCAGTGGGTAATTCTGCGTTTAATTGGGATGCCCTCTTTATCAACGTTAAACTCTCCATCAAAGGGAAGGTCAAACATTTCCTCGGTTCGAAGTATTTTCATCTATCGTCTACGCTCGTTTGCAAGCTCGCAAATTTTTGCAATAACTGTTTCGATGTGATCGCCAGTAGAGTCAATTTCTACTGCGTCATCTGCTTTCTTTAAAGGAGAAGTATCACGGGTTGTGTCAGCTCTATCGCGTCTAATAATGTCGGCCAACACCTCTTCATAATCAATGGAACCCACGCACCTATCGGCATTTTGTCGCACTCTGCGATGTGCTCTTTCCTCAGGAGAAGCCGTCAAAAAGACTTTAACTTCAGCATTTGGAAAAACAACAGTGCCAATGTCGCGTCCCTCAACAACATAATCGCCAGCATTACCAATTCGTTGCTGCTGTAAAACCAACGCCTCACGAACGGCTGGTGCTGAGCTAACAGGAGACACGGCCTTGTCGATTTCTGCAGTTCTGATGTCGCTTGTGACGTCGTGCCCATCAACGAACACCTGATTTGGTGTTGGGTCTTCATTCGTGTGCCCAAAAGCGATTTCACATTCTCGAGCCACTTTACCAAGGGCCTCATTATCGTCCAAATCCACGCCATTGTGCTTGGCGAGCCATGCAACTGCACGATACATTGCGCCAGTGTCTAGGCATGAAAACCCGAGTTCACGTGCAACAACCTTTGCTACAGAAGACTTCCCCGCACCACAAGGTCCATCGATTGCAACAATCATTTATTCTCCTTTTGTTAATTTTTTAACGTCGTCAAGAAAGTGTGGATAGGAAACATCTATGCAGTCAAAATCTTCTACAGAGATTGATTTCTTACCCACAAGTCCGGCAATCGCCCAAGTTATTGCCATTCGGTGGTCGCGATGAGAAGGCATAACAAGCCCATCAGGCAAATCAAAGTCAGGATCTCCCTCGATAAACAAATCATCGCCATGGGTCCAAACACTTGCGCCAAGCTCAGTTAAACCATCGATTATTGCTTGCAGGCGGTCAGTTTCCTTGGCGCGAAGTTCTTCGCAATTCCGAAAAACCGTGACACCCTTTGCACAAGATGCAACAAGAGCAAGAATTGGAACTTCATCAACAACTGTTGCGAAATATTTAGCAGGAATCTCACAGCCCTTGATGTTTGGGGAATATTCAGCGTGAATGTCGCCATAATTTTCCTTGCCTTCCGAGCCTTTCACTTCCCAAGTGATTTTAGCGCCCATGCGCTCAAGGGTTCGCAAAAAACCAGTTCGAGAGGGGCTTAAAAGCACGTCTTTAACTGTAATAGAGCTCCCCTTTAAAAGAACAGCAAGGCAGCACAAAAAAGCAGCAGAAGAAGCATCCCCTGGAACATTCAAATCAGCTGCCTTCATTTGCACAGGTCCTGAAACTTCGGCATATCTGGTTTGAGCAACAGTTTCAACGCCATATTGGCTCAACATCAATTCGGTGTGAGTCCTCGATTGTTCTGGCTCTGTTACAGATGTCTTTCCATTAGCATAAACCCCAGCAAGCAGTACTGCCGACTTTAGCTGCGCAGAAGCCATTGGGCTTTCATATTGAATAGCCTTTAAATTCCTGTTTCCGTGAATTGTAATTGGAAGAGTTTCTGCGCCCTCCGGAGAGAATTTTGCGCCCATCAACATGAGCGGGGCCGTAATTCGGCGCATTGGTCGCATGCAAAGAGACTCATCACCCGTAATTTCAACCTCGATGTTCCAAGGTGCCAAAATTCCCATGAGCAAACGTGCCGTGGTTCCCGAATTCATACAATTAATTGGAGCAGCGGGTTGCTTTGGTCCTTTGCTTCCCCAACCAGTTATCTCTCCAGTAAGAGAGCCATCACTCTGCTTTTTTAAATCTACTTTGGCTCCCAGAGCAGTCACCGCCTCAATTGAAGCTCGAACGTCGGCTGAATCTAAAACCCCAGAAACTTTCGAAGTTCCTTCGCTCATTGCAGAAAAAAGAATCGATCGATGTGAGATTGACTTATCGCCAGAAACCGCGACAGACCCTTTAATTGGACCTGATAGAGGCTCAATTTTAACCGTGTTAGACATAATCTCCCCTCGCTTTATTGTTATAAAAACAATTCTACACTATACAAAAGAGCGCAATATTTCCAGCTCCTTGCCCTTTACTTCGCGCATTTGGCCAGCCTTAACAGAGTCGATTGAAATGTTTGCATATTTCGTTCTTTTAAGAGAAACAACAGGATGATTTACTGCAGAAAACATCCTGCGGACTTGCCTGTTTTTCCCCTCGTGAATTGTGATTTCAACAACAGATTCATCTTTATCTGACGACAGAAGCTTGCATGAAGCTGGAGAAGTTATAAAATCCCCCAGATCGACACCTCTTCTCAAAACATCAAGATCGCAAGATAAAACATTTCCTTGTACAGTAGCAACATAGGTTTTACGAACTTCTGATGAAGGATGCATTAATTTAGCACCAAGTTCGCCATCGTTTGTGACAAGCAAAAGGCCGCTTGTGTCAAAGTCGAGCCGTCCAACTGGAAAAAGTCCAATATGTTCACTTTTAGAAATTAAGTCTTTCACAGTTGGACGACCTTGTGGGTCATCCATAGTGGTAACAAAACCACAGGGTTTATTTAAAGCTAAGACGACCTTTTCTGCCGCTATTTTAACAACCTCACTATCTACTGCAACAACATCTACATTTTCATCAACACTCGTGCCAAGTTCACTAACCACATGTCCGTTTACAGTAACACGCCCTTCAGCAATTATTTTTTCAGAATTACGTCTCGAAGCCACACCACTTCTGGCTAGATATTTTTGCAATCTCATCATTTATCTGTCGACATCGTCCGCAAGTTCAGTGTTTCTTGACCTTAGAGCACCAAGACGTTCCGCAATCGAAATTCTTGCGTCTTCGTCTGGTGCAAATTCCTCAAGTGGAGGCAATTGTTCAATATCAGTTAAGCCAAATGAATTCAAAAATTGTGTTGTTGTCGATAAGAGTGCAGGATTTCCTGCATCTGTAGAGATTCCTGATTCAAAAATGTAGCCTTTATTAATCAAAGTTGTTACAAGTGAATCAGAATTAACACCGCGAATTTCTGCAATTTGAGAACGCGTAACTGGTTGCGTGTAGGCAACAATTGAGAGCACTTCCACAGCAGAAGCGGAAAGTTTGCGCCTGTCTTGATCAAGAATAAAGCTTTCGCATGCATCGAAATATTCTTCTTTTGTAAAAAGCTGATAGCCGCCAGCAACCTCTCTAATTTCTAACGCCGACTCATCTTCAAAGAGATAGTCATCAAGATCAGCAATGCTAAGCTCAATATCTTCTGCATCTTCTCCAAGGGCTGAGCATAAATCGTCCATCGAGACAGCCCCTTCCGACACAAAAAGGATCGCCTCAATCTTTTGCATCAATTTACGGTCAGACCTTGTTTTATATTCAGTAATCGCTTCAAACATTTTTCATTCTTTCCTATTCTTTTGCTTCAATTTCAATGTCGCCAAATTCACAAACTTGCTCAACATTTACAAGATTGCGTTTATACAACTCAAGAACTGCCAACAGTGTTACAACCACAATCTCACGCCGAGGAGATTCTTTAACAAGTTCGCTAAAACGCATCTTTCCTTCAATCTTGCATCTCGACAAGACAGTTTGTGCAAACACTTCAACATTTAATGGCTTTGATGCAATGTGAGAAGAAGCCAAAAGAAACTGGTCTTTTCGACCAAGCAACAATGCAGCCTTCTCAGAAAAAACTACAACTTCAACATCTTTTAAAAAATTCGGGGCTACTTCTTTAAAATCACTTGTTGGACCAAATGTGCGCGTGATGTGGCGCGTTTCGGCATCAAACATATCATTTAGTCGGGCGGAAACATTCTTGAATTGCTTGTAAACGATCAGCTTTTGAATCAGAAGTTCTCTTGCCTCTAATGGAGAAAGCATCTCATCTTCTTCTAAAGTGACAATTTGTTTAGGCAACATAGACTTTGCTTTAATTTCAAGCAAAGTTGCCGCTACCAGCATAAAATCGGACGCTGTCTCTGTGTCTAAAATAACCATTCTTGACACAATTGCGAGATATTGATCGGTTATCTCCGAAATCGAAATCGAAGAAATGTCAACCCGTTTAGATTGAACAAGCTGAAGCAGAAGGTCGAAAGGACCTTCAAAGTTTGCAGTTTTGATGTTGATACTCAAAACTTGCCTTCTAGTAAAAAGGAATCATGAGGCGTCCGAGATTTCCCGCAGTTAAATTTAAATAGGCCGAAATTAGATCAATGTTGATGATGTATGGAATAACAATTATCGCAATTAGCAAAATTGGAAGCGCATACTGCTGCATTGCATACCATTTTGGCAACTTGTCCTCAGGAATAAACAGAGCGATTATCGATGAGCCGTCAAGTGGCGGCACTGGGATCAAATTAAAGAACATCAAATAGAGGTTAATCAAAATAAACTGAGGTAAAAACAGGAAATAAAAGTAATAGCCAATCACATTGTTATAAATAGCAAACGCTTCCCCTTTAAAGAGGTTCATAATCAATGCGCCAACAAATGCCATTACAAAGTTAGCCAAAGGACCTGCAAGTCCAACAATACAGTCACCTTTTCTTTTGTCCTTAAAATACATTGGATTGTATGGAACAGGCTTTGCATAACCAAACACAGGCAGGTTCATTATCATAAGAAACAGTGGCAAAATTACCGTTCCAAAAATGTCAACATGCTTCGCTGGATTTAGAGAAAGACGGCCTGCCTGCTTCGCCGTGGGGTCTCCTAGTTTATATGCAGCAAACCCGTGAGCGACTTCATGAAGAACAATTGCTGGCACAAAAGCCAGTATTATGCAGGCATATGAAGCAATAGTGTCAAAATTCATAGACTTAAGTTTAACAGTTCTGCTGGATTACAGCTAACTCTTCGCTTCTTTCCAGCCACTCTGCTTCAATTTCAGGCAATCTCTCTTTGAGCATTGCATGTTCTGTTATTATCGCCGTTGGGTTTTCAGCGGTCATATAAAAATTTGGCTCAGCCATTATTTTTAAAAGCTCATCGATTCTTGCGCTATCTTCGTCCATCTGTTTTTCTAGATTAGCCAGTTGTTTACGCAAATCTTTAGTGATTGTGGACATTTTGTTTCGAGCCTCAGCTTCTGCTCGTTTCTGTTCTTTTGTTTTAGGTGCACCTCCACGTGACTGACCTGAACCATTTGCAAATTTATTTCCACCATTAGCTTTATCAGAGGAAGAAATCTTTCCTCCACCTGCAAGACCTTTGGCATGTTTTGGGTTCGCTGCATTAAAAGATTCACGTGCAACTTCTTCTTTAGCGTGTGCCAGCTCATCGTTATTCATCATTTCGTCTTGAGCGCTTTTAAAAAGATAGTAATCATAATCGCCGTTATAAACGTTGATTTGTCCATCTTTTACTTCTGCAATTTTATTGGCAACACTTCGTATCAAGTGGCGATCGTGAGTAATGAACAGAATGCTACCTTCAAATGAATTTAGTGCCTGTTCTAAAACGTCTACGCTGGCGATGTCAAGGTGATTTGTTGGCTCATCCAAACACAAAAGCGGCTTTGGTTCAACAAGCATCTTAGCAAGCGCTAGTCTACACTTTTCACCGCCAGACAAGACGCTAACTTTTTTGTCCACATCATCACCTTTAAACAAAAAAGCTCCAAGAAGCGAGCGAACTTGAGAAATTGTCCATCCAGGCGCTGTTTGATCTAACTCTTCAAAAACCGTGTTTCGAACATCAAGTTCATCTAATTGATGCTGGGCAAAATAGGTGTAGTCAACATGAATTCCATACTTTAACGTGCCGCTATCGGGCGTGATAGCTCCTGCGACCATCTTTAAAAGTGTAGATTTTCCAGCTCCATTCGGGCCAACAAGTGCAATCTTGTCACCTCTATACATCGTAAAATCAACGTCATCATAAACAACATGGTCACCAAAAGCTTTGTGAATAGAGCGCATTTTGACAACTTCATCACCGGTGCGCTGTGGTTGAACAAACTTGAAGTGAACCCTTTTCGGCTCCGGCGGGATCTCAATTCTGTTTTCGTATATTTTCTCGAGTTTACGCAAGCGATCCTGAGCCTGCTTAGCCTTCGAAGCTTTATATCTAAATTTACGAACAAAATCTTCCAGATGCGCAATTTCAGCATCTTGTTTGACTTTGTCTTCTTTTAGCTGCTCTATTCTAATTTCACGAAGCTTTAAATATTTAGAATAATTTCCCTCATAGCACTCCGATTTACCATTTGCAATCTCAACAACACGATTGACCACGTTATCCATAAAAGCACGATCATGAGAGACAACAATAACTGTTCCCGAATAGCCCTTCAAAAAAGACTCAAGCCAGCGCACACTTTCAAGATCAAGATGATTTGTTGGCTCGTCAAGCAGCAAAATTTTTGGTGCTTTAACAAGCAATTTCGAAAGGGCAATTCTCATTTGCCAGCCACCTGAGAATTCAGACGTTTTGCGCTTCATGTCTTCTTCTTTAAATCCAAGACCGAACAAAACAGCGCGCGCGTCGGCCTCTAAAGTGTAACCTCCAGCAAGCTCAAACTTTTCACGAACTTCGCCAAGACGAGCAACCAAAGAATCGTCTTGTGTTTTTGAAACTTCGTCTTCTAAAGCATGAAGCTCTCTCTCAAGAGAAATGAGCTCAGTCTGCGAAGAAATCACCTCATCGAAGACTTCGTTGTCTTCCATTTCAATTGCTTCCTGGCGAAGATAGCCAATATCAGCACCTTTTTCGACAATAACATCTCCATTGTCAGGGTGTTCTACCCCAGCAATAATGTTTAGAAGCGTGGTCTTTCCAGCGCCATTTACTCCGACAAGCGCCAGACGCTCGCCTGACTTGAGACGAAAAGTGACATCACGAAACAGCGACCCAAAGCCAAAGTCTTTTGATAAATGTTCTACTTGTAAAATCATGCTTTAATTTTAGCGCGCTCCGCCGAAGCCTCCTCCGCCGAAGCCTCCTCCGCCGCCACCAGAGAAGCCTCCACCACTAAAGCCACCGCCGTCAGACCAGTCACCGCCAGTGGCAGATGATATGGCGCTCGTGACTTCATTAAATGAAGTCTCCAGGCTCGAAATTCCATCAATAAACGATGCGCCTGTTTGATTAACTCCTGGAGAATACCAGAACCACCAAGGCATCACAGAAATGTCATTACTCTCACCGACAAAAATGTTCGGGTTAGCAATCTTTAGCTGCTCAATGGCTTGCTTAGCAACACCAAGGACATAGGCATAAACCATGAATTCGCCCCACACAGTTGTATCAAGTGCAGGACGCTCGCCCAATGCTGTGAAATCGCAAAGCCATTTCTTAAGCGCTTTAGTCTTCGCGTGGGCTTCGTTCGCCCGAATTGTGCGTCGAAGCATCAGGTGGCTAATTTTCTTGAAGATGATTCCAACCACAAACATTAAAATCACAGCGAAGATACCATAAACCACAAGATCCCCAGAAACAATGTCGGTATCCCAAAGGAAAATAAGGGCCAGAAGGATTAGGAACATAATTCCTGTAAGTATTCCCGAAACAGTGTTGAATACTGTTGAAATTTTTGTTCCTTTTTCCTCGAACAGTTGTGCTTTATCAACTTCTTTAGAAAGAACTCCTTGCCAATCACTAAGACATGATTCAGCATAAACCCCATTATCTTTTGCCATGTCAGAGATGTCGGAGAACAAAATCGAAGTGCCTTTATATATTTCAAATGGGTCTAAATCCCCAAGAACCGACACAGAGGAAATATTGCTCACCGACACTGATGGAGTTTCGGCTCTTGCATCGAATTGCCCTGCAGATTGCACAGATTCTGAAGACCCCGAATCATATAAATTATTCTGTGCGGACACAGAAGCCGAGGTACTTGACGAAGGCTTTCCCACGCCAACAGGAACTTCTTCAAAAAGAAAGCGCAATGTTTCACGCTCTAATGCAGAAAGTTTTTTAGCCGTAGGGTTGCCAATAGAGATAACATAATCGTTCTTATTTCTCTTAGATTTATCATTGTGCGATAGCCCACAGTCTTCAATCTTAATAATCCCTCGTGCATGAAGATGCATTATTGCTGCGATTAAATCAGATTGCTTCTCTTTTCCCCAGTTCTCATTTCGAGAAATCACACAAGGGCTCCATTCGGGGTCTGGTACGTCGCGCCAATAATCGCCCTGAAACACAGGCTTGTGTTCCTTTCCATATTTAAAGAACAGGATCAAGAAAACAATTATGAGAACAATTGGCACTGCAATCAAAGCGCATAACAATGCCAAGTTTTTTGTGCGTTGAAAATTAGCGTCGTTTGCATATTTATCTTCTTCAGCAAGAATAGAAGAAAGCATTTCACGTCTTGGATTTGCCCCTTGATAGGCACTGTCATAGCTTGTTATCCAACTATTCGGAAAACAAACGCGAGTCTCAGCAAAAGATCCTGATGCCACCGAAGGAACGCTCATTTGAATGGACGTTTGATTGTTGTCGATGTGTCCATCTAGAGGCCCATGAGCCCATGCCCTAACATCTTGAGAAGGAATAACACCTTCAGGAACTGGCAAGTTCACCGTGCACGTGACATCGCTTGACTTCTTTTCCCACACATCAGAGACAAACTTCCAATAGAGCTCTGCAGTGTCTTTATAAACACTGACGGCGTTTTTATAAACATAATTTAGAGTGATTTCGTAGGTTCCAGATGAATAGCTAGAAAACACATAAACCGTGCCATCGCTATTATCGATAGTATATGCGGCAACGTCTGGCCCACCGGAATATCTCCATTCAGACACAAAGTCAACTTGTGGCAATTCTTCGGGGGCAAAGCCTGCTTCATCAACCCTCTTAACTGTCACTGAATCAATTTCAAAATCAGCATCACTGCCGAGAGGAACCATTAGAAGCGAAAAAACGCCATCGAATTCTACCTGGCGAGATTGTGTGACGTTCATGGAAGTGTCACTGTTGACAGTCGCAGTTATGTCTGTTTTTGTGAGCGAATAGTCTTTCGCAAAAGCAACTCTTTGCGGAACCAGAAAGACTACAAAAACAAACAAGGCAATTAAAAGCGTGGTTGGCCATAGCGCTCTTTTGTATTGAGAGTGCATAATTCTCACCTTAAAAACGAACGGATTTCTAGAATTGAACTTTTGGAGCAACCTCGGCACCCGACGCTGCATCAAAGCTTGGGCGTGCTTGAAAGCCAAACATTCCAGCAAAAATGTTGCCAGGGAATGTTTGCAAAGCGTTGTTGTACTTCATAACAACGTCGTTGTAGCTCTGACGCATGTAGCTGATTTTGTCCTCGGTGTTCGAAAGCTCGCTCTGAAGCTCGAGGAAGTTTGTGTTTGCCTTCAACTCTGGATAGGCTTCAGCAACAGCGAAAAGCGACTTTAATGTTCCTGTAAGGACATTATCTGCGGCCATTTTTTCCTCAGGCGTCGATGCGTTTGCAACAGCAGAACGAGCCTCTGTGACTTTCTGGAAAGTTTCTGACTCATGTTTTGCATAGCCTTTAACCGTTTCGACAATGTTTGGGATCAAATCAAGACGACGCTGAAGTTGTACATCTATTTGCGCCCATGCGTTGTCGCAAAGATTGCGGAGTTTTACAAAGTTGTTGTACATCGAAATAAGCAGCAAGGCTAGTGCCACAATAACAACGATGACTACGATAATGATGGTCATGTGTCCTCCTTAAATAATTTAAAAACTTTAAAACAATTATATAAGGGCACTAGTTTTAGCAGAAGTGACATATGTCAAGTGTTTCTCTTTTGGAACATAAAAATTACACATGTGAGTTTAGGAAAACATACATAAGGCACTTTTCCTGTTAAATGAAAGTATTTTTTTAGAAAACAGGACGGTAATAATGGATAAACAAGAGGGATTTCGATAAAAGATGCAGTTCAGATTCGCTTGCAATGTGAAGATAAAGGAGAGCTAAGACTATAGGAGGTAGTTTCTGAATGAATCTGACGAGCGCAATTCGCGGGAAAATCGAACGAGGAAAATTCTAGCGTACTTTGCGTACGTGAATTTTTCGAGTTGAAGATTTTTCGCTCGGCAATCGAGACGGACTTCAACGAGCAATCATAAAATGGCGTTCAAACAAAACCAAGCAAAAATGACATATACGATAGTTTCTGAATGAATCTGACGAGCGCAATTCGCGGGAAAATCGAACGAGGAAAATTCTAGCGTACTTGGCGTACGTGAATTTTTCGAGTTGAAGATTTTCGCGCGAAGTGCGCCGTCAGATTCATTCAGATGGTGGTCGCTACTGGGTTTGAACCAGTGACCCCCGCCGTGTGAAGGCGATGCTCTCCCGCTGAGCCAAGCGACCACAATAAATAACAAGAAAACATTATAGCAGTAAAGAAGGGCGTCATTTCAACGCCCATCTTTTAAGGATTATGATGTTCAAATTTTGTGTGATGGCTTAAACTGCCTTGTTGCCACGCTCTCCTGTCCTAATTCTCACAACCTCGTCAACTGGTGTGACAAAAATCTTCCCGTCTCCAACATTGCCAGTTCTTGCGGTTTCGCAAATGATGTCGACTATTTCATCCACGCGTTCTTCTTCAGTAATAATCTCGAAACGAATCTTAGGAATCGTGTTAAGCATCACCTCAGTTCCTCGGTAATACTCTTTCCATCCATGCTGAGTGCCACAACCCATCACTTGCGAAATTGTCATGCCATTAACTTTGGCGGCCGATAGCGCCTCTTTTAACGCTTCAAGCTTTTCGGGTCTAACTATTGCTGAAATTCTTTTCATGATTTGCTCCTTTCAACTCTAATCAAGACCGATGTAGGCTGGGTAAGCCGACTCGCCATGCACCGAAACATCGAGGCCAAGTGCTTCCTCTTCCTCAGAAACACGAAGGTCCCCTTTAAAGATAGCCTTAATAACAAGACCGATAATAACATCTGCTACAGCGACAAAGACAATTGTAACTAGAATGCCGAGAATTTGACTTAACAGCAAGCTTGGATCGCCAGTGTAAATTAAACCTCCTTTGTCGGTCCAGCTGAGATCTGGGACGCAGAAAACGCCTGTTAAAATGCCGCCGATAATTCCGCCGACCGAATGGCAACCAAAAGCATCAAGTGCGTCGTCGTAACCAATCTTGGCCTTTAAGAAAGAAACAGCAAAGTAGCAAATTGGAGCAACAATGATGCCCATTAGAACAGCTGCCCATGGCTCCACAAAACCAGCAGCAGGTGTAATTGCCACCAGACCAGCCACAAGACCAGTTGCAGCACCAACTAACGTCGGTTTTCCATTTCGAACACGCTCAACAGTCATCCATGCAACAAGACCTGCTCCAGAAGCAACAACAGTGTTGAGAACAGCTAGTGCTGCAACACCATCCGCAGCAAACTGGCTTCCTCCATTAAAACCGAACCAGCCAAACCACAGAAGTGTTGCGCCAAGGGCTACAAATGGAACGTTGTGAGGTCTGTAGCTCATAACTCCAAAACCCTTGCGCTTCCCCAGCAAAAGAGCCAAGATCAAACCTGTGAGACCCGATGAAATGTGGACAACATCACCACCTGCAAAGTCAAGCGCGCCAATTGTGTCACCAATGAAGCTGCCATCTCCACCCCACGCCATGTGAGCCAGTGGTGGATACACAACAATTGTCCAAACGGCAACAAAAGCACAAATTGCACCAAACTTCATTCTTCCTGCAAGAGCGCCTGTGATGATTGCAGTTGTAATCATGCAAAACGCCATTTGGAAAAAAACATCTACTAACGCAGGATAGGTCTCATGCGACAGTGCACTTGCATCCTCGTTTATGAGGTTGCCAACCAAACCAAACAGCCCAATTTGGTCAAATCCGCCAAAGAATGGAATCGAGCCATCCCCCCCATAGGCAAAAGACCAGCCAAACATGGTCCAAGTGAGAGCTACAATTCCAAGCACTCCAAAACACATAATCATCGTGTTGACGACATTCTTGCGGCGCGAAAGACCGCCATAAAAAAACGCCAACCCCGGCGTCATGAGCAGCACGAGCATCGCACAAACAATCATGAATCCAGTGTTACCAGAATCAAACATCATTTCCTCCCATCCCTAAGTTTTTCCATTGAATAACTCCGATTATGAAACTGATGAATTTAGACACTGGACTACAAACTGAATTTAATAGAGAGTTAAACACTTGGCAATTAAACAGAAACAGCATCGAAACTGACTTGAAATAATCCCAGTGTAAACATGTTTTTTAATGTCACAAGACGTAGTGTTTAAATAATGCATTACACCTTTACCTCGGTGCCGCAAGCAAAACTGAACTCTATATTAGTCATGCATACTATCGAGCAAAGCGAAACAACCGCGCCACAAAAACAAAGCATGAAACGCAGGTTAAAGCAAAGAAAGAGACTATAAACCTCTACCAAATGCGTTCAAGAAAGCCAAGTTGCTGCTGAGAATAGATTCTAAATTTTCCTGATGCGATGAGAGATATTCCAACAACGAGTAGGAAAAATTCAGGGGTTACAAAACCAAACAATTCAACTGCAAGCAGAAGCGAAGCTAGAGGACACTTCGTTATTCCGCAAAACATACCAATCATGCCAAGCGCAGCAAAAACAACAACGTCAACAGAAAATATTTGAGCGTAAAAGTTACCAAAAGTAGCTCCCACAAACAGAGCAGGAATAATTTCTCCCCCCTGGAATCCGCCACCTAGGCTAATGCATGTAAACAGCAACTTCAAAACACAAACATACCAAGCAAGTCTCAAAGATGCGTTAGTTAAACAAGCTAGGATTGTCTCAGTCCCAGCGCCATTGTAGGTTTGATCTCCAACAAGATAGGTTCCTGCAATGATGATTAGCGATGACCACAGAATCGGAAGAATTTTGCTCTTAGACAGCTTTTTGTAGAGAACTTTCGTGTATTTAATGCTCTGAGAAAAAATAACGGAAGCAGCAGCGCAACACAATCCAAAAAAGCAAACTATGCCAGTCGTTTCTAGGTTAAAAGGAAGAGAGGTGTTCAATTCGGCGATTAAAAAAGGAACGTTTAAAAAGCCTGCAATTACTCTGGCAATCAATGCTGAAATTGCTGCAGGCAAAATAGCTTGAGGCGTGCTCACTCTGCCTTTTTCTATTTCTAGGGCAAAAACGCAAGCTGCCATCGGTGTTCCAAAAAGAGCAGAGAAAGCCGCACTCATGCCTGAGATGATAATGATTGGAGAATCAGAATCTGGGACCTTAAACAACCGGCCGATGGTACTTCCAAAAGAACCACCAATTTGCAACGCTGCTGCCTCCCTGCCGATGCTAGCACCAAAGAACTGGGAAACTAAGGTCGAAACAAAAATCAAAGGTGTCATGACCCATCGAACATATTTCTTCTCATGCATTCTCTCGATAACGAGATTAGTTCCACCAGGGTTATCCACCTTCGCAGCGTGATGAATTGCCAAAATGAAAAGCCCACCAAAAGGAAGAAGCAATACAAGCCACTGGCGAGTTGCGCGAAACGAATTACACCAAAAAAGGGCGAGCGCAAACAGGGAAACCAGCAGCCCTACTGCCAGCCCAATTACGATTGAAACAAGCCCAATTTTGACAATCTTTAAAAACCTCTCCACAGCAAAACATTATATTGCTAGGCATGCCTCTCAAACATGACTAAAAAGAAAGCGAAGAACCTCTGTGCACATTGAAAAAAGGAAGGATTAACGCAGGTCTAAAAAGAGAACGATCTCATCTGCTGAGCGAACGTGTCAAAAAACAATGAAAGTAATGAGAAAACCTCAGTAATGCCCAAATAAAAATACAATCAAGGTGAAAATTCTCTTAAAAATTTGCAATTCAAAGCATTAACTAGCGTTATTTGAATCGAAAAAACTACATAAATGCGTAAAGCAACGAGAACTTAGATGTTTTTAAATCGCAGCAACTAAAACGTGCAAAAGCAACTAGGAAGTGTGTCTCCAGTGAGAGTCTGTTAGTGCTCGAGCGAGAACTAACCCAAACGGCAAGCAAACGATAACCATAACTCCGTGAATTAGCCAAGAGAAAGCTTCTCCTGTTTCGAACTGCGCCATAAAGAACATAGCTTTATAAAGATAGAGCCCTGGCACCATGATTACAACTGAGGGAACAGTGATGGCAGTGCGTGGATACCTCGTTTTTTGCCAAACTAAACTAGCAAGAATACCTGCGGTAAATGCCCCAACAAAAGCTCCTATTTCAGGTGCGAATCCAAAGTATTTTACGAGTTCCAGATTTAGAGTGTCAGATATTCCGCCCATAACGCCTGCAGTAAATGCAACTTTAACGGGAGAGTTAAACATTATCGAAAATCCAAAGACACCAACGAAAGCCGCAACTAATCGCAAACCGCACATTCCAATCTCAGGGATGTCAAGTGGCAGAAAATCTCCAGGTTTTAATTGCAAGAAGACCGCAAGCATCCACCCGACGAGAGTTGCAAGCAAAATTGTGAGCGATGCATAAACTAGGCGCTCAATTCCGCTTCGCATGTCAAACAAATACATGTCTAGCGCGGCAGTAATCAGAGGAAATCCAGGGATAACGAACAGCATAGCGCCAATGTATCCCATTTGATGCATCAACGCGTCGGGAACAAAAAGACTAATGAAACACAACGAAAGGAAATATGCGAGACAAGAACATGCAACTCCAAGACCAACTGCCAGCAACTGATTAATTCTGTTAGCAAGAAGGAGTCTCCTTACAATTTGTCCGATTCCAGCTCCAACAAAAGCACAAATCATCTCTATGAGTCCTCCGCCCAGCAAAAAAGTAAATGCGCCGCAAGCAGCTGCCGAAGCAAGGCCACTAACATAGGGATTGTAAAGAGCTTTCTTGTTCCTGGCCTCATCCATTCGAAGATGATAGTTGGTAACAGAGATGTCATATCCATGGTCGTCGATCTCAACGAGAAATTTATCAAGATCAAGAACGAGATTGGTGTTAACACCACTTTCTGGAATTACAACAGTTTGTGAAATCTGTTCTGCGCCCTCTCGCACAGTACACTCAATGTCGGTGAGTCCAATCGACACAGTAGCCGTGACATTCAAGGCGCGGGCAGTTCTGTTTACAGCATCTCGAACACGCCATCCACCAGAACCACTTTTAAGGAACAAAGCCGCCATGCGACAAATAATGGAAGTTTTTTCGTGAAGAGTTGCATGACCTGCTGGGACATTCCTGTCGGTTTCGATTTCTTCATGCCAAGCAACAGGCATATGATGATTTGTGCCAACAGGTTTTACTTTGTTCATTCTTTTCCTAAAACTCCTAGTATCAGGTTACTTCTGTTTTTTCAACTCTGCGTAATAATTTAGCACACACTCTGGCACAAGTTTAGAAATGTCGGCATCGAGTTCGTGTAACTCTCTCACAACCGAGCTTGAAACATACATATACTCAGGTGCACTCATGATATAGACATTCTCGAGATTTGGATCAATTTGGTGGTTTAATGCACCCTGCTGAAACTCATATTCAAAATCAGTAATCGCGCGCAGTCCCTTAACAATAACTTCAGCGTTATTGTCTTTAGCAAATTTAACGAGCATATTCGTAAATGGCTTAACTGAAACGTTGTCCATGTCGCCAACGGCTTCACTAACAAGTTTCACTCTCGTGTCAATGTCAAACTTAGGATGCTTGTTTTTAGATGCAGCAACACCAACAATCACGTCGGAAAAAAGCAGAGACGCGCGTTTAATAATGTCAAGATGACCAAGCGTAATGGGGTCAAACGTGCCTGGCACGATTGCAATTTGTCGCACAATTTCTCCTTAGTAATAACGATAATATGCCGCACAGCTTCCTTCAGAAGAAACCATACATGGCCCAACTGGGTTTTCTGGAGTGCAAACCTTGCGGAATAATGGGCACTCTTTTGGAGATATTACACCTCTTAAAACATCACCGCAACGACAACCTTTCGGTTCCACAGTTGGCTCAACTTCTAGGCCAAATCTGCTCCATGCGTCAAATTCTTTATATTCATCACGAATTCTGTAGCCGCTGCCAGCTATTTCCCCAATTCCACGCCACTCGGCATCGCATGTTTCAAACACATTAGCAATTGCCTCCTTGGCAGCAACATTACCTTTGGACTCGACAGCTCTTGCATATGCATTCTCGATTCTTGCCTCACCATCAGAAATCTGACACATTAACATCTCTACGCCTCGAAGAATGTCAACAGGTTCAAAACCTGTTACCACACCTGGAATGTGATATTTTTGCGCCAGAAACTCATAGGGTTTCGTGCCGATAATGACTGACACATGGCCTGGTAAAATCAAGCCATCAACTTTAACTTGAGGGTCATTGACGATAGTTTCCAATGCGCCTGGCATGTTTTTGTGGGCCACGAAAACTGAGAAATTATTAAGCCCCATCGATTTTGCTCGAAGAACAGTAGAAGCTATCAAAGGGGTTGTAGTCTCAAAACCAACTCCAACAAATATCACCTGTTTATCAGGCGACTCCACAGCAACATTCAGAGCGTCAAGCGGTGAATAGACGATTCGAATGTCTGCACCTCGTGCCTGCTCTTTTAGCAGACTCGAAGTCGACCCTGGCACACGCGTCATGTCCCCAAAAGTCGTTATGACAATATCAGGCATTTTAGTGAGAGCAATAACCTTGTCTATGTCTACATTTGCAGTAACGCAAACAGGACAACCTGGACCTGATATCAAATGAATGTTTGACGGAATAATTGATTTAATTCCTGCGCGCGCAATCGAGACCGTGTGAGTTCCGCAGACCTCCATTAAGTTGACATCTCTGTCAACATTGTGGTTCTCTATCGCTTTTATTAGCGTTTTTGCAAGGTCTGGATTGCGGAAACCTTCCAAAATGCTTGGCACTGGCTCCATTAACAAATCTCCGAAAACTCAGGCATTTCTTTTATTAAATCGAGGGTCTGCTGTGCAATTACCTCATCAACAATTTCAATCGAGAAACCAGCGTGAACAAGAACATAATCATCAACTTTAACATCTGGCGTTAAGTCGCAAGAAACGCGTCGTCTTGTTCCCAAGATGTTGACATTGGCGATGTTGCCTTCCTCTAATGATTCAACTTTTGCTGGAATTGCCAAGCACATGTCTACTCTTCGACCGCCTTCGCTCTATGTCGTGCACAGTTAACTATTGCTTGCCCATATGATACCCCACCGTCGTTAGGTGACAGGTCTCTGTTCAGAATAACGTCAAAGCCATCGCTCTCTAGGGCAGCCACACTACTTTCGCACAAATAACGATTCATCCATACGCCGCCAGCCAAAACGCACTTTTTAATGCCATAAATTTGGTAGGTAATTTGCGCAATCAGTCTAACTAGCTTCACTATTGCATCATGGAATCGTCTCGCAATAACCGCTTTGTCAACATTATTTCTAATGTCTTCAAGAATCGCGGCGACCACTTTTTTGGGATCAATTACAAACATAGAAGTGTCTAGAGCTGTTGAGTGTTCAGTAGCGGAATTCTTTTGCACTTCAAATGCATATCGCACATCATCCGAATCATAATCATCAAACTCGAAGTTAAACATGGCTGCCTCAAGCTCAATGGCAGCCTCGCCCTCATATGTAGGCTGAACGCAAATCCCTAACAGTGCAGCAACAGCATCAAATAATCTTCCCACTGAAGAAGTGTAGGGAGTGTTGGTGCTAGACTCAATGAGCGATTCACACGCTTTCGCCTCATCTCCCATCTCACTCACGAACTCTCTTGCCTCATCAAGAAGATCGCAAGAATAAAGCAAGCCATATGCAGTGCGAGTTGGTTTTTTGACTGCCCCTGCCCCACTAGGTAGCGGAAAATAGGCAAAATTAGCAACTCTTTCATAGGTCTCAAGGTTTGAAAGAAGAACTTCGCCACCCCAAATGCAACCATCTGCACCAAAACCTGTTCCGTCAAAAGAAAAACCGATGGTTGCTTCATCAATTCCATTTTCAGCCATTGCTGAAACTATGTGCGCATGATGATGATAGACTTCATCGAACCCAAGCGGTTCCTCTGCTTCAATTACATGTTTTTTCGCCCATTTGCTTGTCAAATATTCAGGATGTTTGTCACACACAATTGCGCAATGATCACTCAAATCAAACAAATTCTCAAACCGAGATTTCGTCTCAAACCAAGCGTCAGAAACATCAACATCTCCAACGTCGCCATTGTGTTGCGAAACAAAAGCATGCTGCTTGCGCACAAAAGTGAATGTGTTTTTTTGCTCAGGGCCAGTTGCAAAAGTTTCAAAATCATTTTCAAAAGGAACGCTCAAAGGACGAGGTGCATATCCCCTAGCACGTCGAATCATTTGTACTGCTGACTCATCGTTTCCAAAATCAAGAACACGCACAACCGAATCATCAAAACGCGTGAGTATCTCTCGGTCATTTCCAAGAATTGCATCTGCTATCCCCAAAAACTTTGTTTTTGCCACATCATCGTCTGTGACAATTGGCTCATCATGCAAATTGCCCGAAGTCATAACAAGAACTGCAGAATCATCATTAGAAACTTTTTCGAATGATTCAAGCAAAAGCGCTTGAACGGGAGTGTATGGAAGCATCACACCAAGTTCTGGCAAATCTCCAGAGAGAGCATCTGGAAGATTAAAACATGCAGTGCACCTACTTGCTGAAAAATCTTCATTGGAACATTTTGCTGCAGAAGTGTCAGAGCAATTATCGTCTGACTCGAAGGCATCGTTTATTGATGCGTGAGTAATCTTGTGAGTCAGGTAACTGTCACCGCAACTGCGAGAGTTCTGCGAGATAGAACTGAGTTTTTTTAAAAGAACGATAGGTTTTTCAGGAGAATCCAAAATGCTTGCTTCTGCGTCGCTTACATTGCAAAAACCCCTCACAACATCTACGCTTTTCATCATGACCGCAAACGCTTTGTTGTCGCGGTGCTTGCGAGCACGCAGCTTGTTTAATGCCTCTGGATTTTTCCCGTCACAAACGAGATGAAAACCGCCAAGACCTTTTACTGCAAGAATCTCACCATCTTTCAGACGCCGTGCACATTCCGAAAAAATAGCATCTGAAATTTCGAGATTCGTTCCCTCTTTAATGGAACAAAAATCGTCAAGATAAACATGGGGACCACACTCAAAACAGGCATTTGGCTGCGCGTGAAAACGCCTGTTTGCAGGATCTCTATATTCGATTTCGCAAGCTTCACACATCGGGAACTTCTTCATCGAAGTCTTAGGGCGATCGTAGGGAAGCTCATCAATAATCGTAAAACGAGGACCGCAATTTGTGCAGTTAATAAATGGGTAGTGATAACGCCTGTCATTTTTATCAAAAAGTTCTCGCATGCAGTCGGTGCACATTGCAATGTCGGGAGAAACAAGAGTTTTTTCGTTTACGCAATCCTCGTCTGACATGCGAATCTCAAAACCCTCAAAGTGTTGCAATGGAATGTCTTCAATGCTAATTTCTTTCACGCTAGATGCAGCAGGAGCATTTTCAGAAAGCGCCATAATAAAAGAGGCAACGTTTTTTTCTTCCCCTTCACCTTCAACATGCACGCCATCGGAGGCATTGAGCACCCAGCCTGAAATCAAATGCTTCTTTGCTTCACGATAAACAAAGGGTCTGAATCCGACCCCTTGTACAATGCCTTTTATGTGTAATCTAACGCAACGATTCAAAACTATTTCGCCTGCTTTTCTATAATCATGTCATCAATCACGTCTCGAACAATGTGATTCAAAAGACGAATTGCAACACCTGAATTATTTGGGAGATGAATGTGTAGCGCTCTGCGTCCTCTCTCACTCAAGATTTGCATGTCGCCAATCGCTTGGGCGTGTGCTAAAGTTCCAAGAGTTGGAGCTTTCGCATGATCGCCAAGCTCAATGTCTTTTAGCTCACTAGCTGAAACAATTAAAAACACGCCGTTGTTAGGGCCACCTTTTTGCAACTGACCAGTGCTGTGTAAAAATCTTGGACCAATTTCAAGGCAAGACATAACTCCAAATGCATGAGCCACACTTGAGCGAATTTTATCGAGAGCCTCACGACGTCCTTCTCCAGTAAATGGCAAAAAGGCATTTACACTGAAATAGTCGCCAGGTTCTATTGACTCAAAAAGAGCGCGAATTGATTCATGCAATGTGTCACACTCAGGAATTGCATCACTTGCAAACACAAGAGCTTCGCCCATGTACGCCTCTTCTGCATAGCTAACTTTTCTTCCGCGATCAAGGTTTCCTTCTTCCAAAACCTTTAAAGTAGCAGCTTTTGCAGAAGCAACATCTGGCTGGTCAAACGGACAGATTTTCATAAGCCATCCACACATTGCAATTGCATATTCCCAAATTACAAAATGTTGTGCAAGCTCGTAAACACTAGAAATGCTGAATTTCTTAACAGGAATGTTTTCATCAATATATTTCAAAGACAACTCAAAGGAAGCCTTTTCATCCCAAAAGTCAGTCTCAGTTTCGTACATAATTGCAGTTCTGTCGCCGGTGTCTTTTGAGAGAAGAAGCGAGTCAATTTCAATGTTAGGCGTGACGCCTTTTCCATTCTTGCCTAATGACTCCGCAACGAGCTGTTCAATCCACAGGCCCAAAACACGACCACGTTTTGGTGTGAGAAACGAAAACTTGTTGCGACCACGCTCGTAGTTTTCAAAGAGAAACGCAGCAAGTTCAACAGCGGGATTTGAGGTCACATCTGCTCTGCATTGCTCTTCAGCGTCTGCTGCAAATTCAAGAAACTTAATGATGTCAATTCCAGTTAAGGCAGCAGGCACTAAGCCAAACACCGAAAGTGCGGAATAACGGCCTCCAACGCTTTCCTTCCCATAGAAAATCTTTCGCCAGCCTTCTTCTTGCGCCATTTTGTCAAGCGAAGAGCCAGGGTCAGTAATAGCAACGAGGTGGTTAGGCAATTCATCTCCCAAAATTGGCGCGAAAGCCTGTTTAATTGCAATTAAAAGCGAGTTTGGCTCGATGGTGCCACCACTCTTTGATGAGACGAGAAGAAGCGTCTCGAAAGGGTTAGTTGTTTCCAAAAATTCACGAACACGCACAGGTGAGACCGAGTCAATAATGCGAAACGTGACATTTCCACGATCTTGCTTGTCATATTTTGTGATTGTCATTGGAGCTTGCGTTGAGCCGCCTTGCCCAAGAAGTACAACTTTGTTCAAGCCGTCATTTCTCGCCTGTCTTGCGAAAGAAATGATAGAGCCTGGCGAAACAGGAGGCCTTGAGGCTAAATCGCGCCAACCCATAAACTGCGCGGCACATTCCATTGCGTCTTCAGAAAAGTCGTAGAGGCTTGCATCTCCTGCACCAATTCTTCTAGCTACGCTGTTTTCCACCAGCAGCTTTGACGCTGAATTATCGCTCATATAAAACTCCTTTAGCTAAAGTCATGATTATATCACGCTGGGACTTTCGCTGCACTTCGCTTGAGCTTGCGCAAACGCCAGCACGTGTGCCAGACACACAATCTTTAAAAGAAAAAAAGCCCAGCTAAAGCCAGGCTTTTCATTGTTATTTATTCAAAAATCGGAATTCTGCAAACCCTAAAACGAGCCTACTCTGCAGGATGCGTTGCTGTCTGCATTCCCTGGAGATAGTTCCAATAGGAATCGACATCTTCTTTAATTTCCTCAAGAAGACCAGCATTTTCCGGTTTAAAGAGATGTTTGAAACGACCTTGTGGTTTCAAGAAGTCCTCAAGAGGCACACGCTTGTTCTCTTTAACGTCGGTTACGTTCCACACACCATTTTCAACTTCGAACAAAGGCCAGTAACGTGAGTTAACTGCCGCACGACAAATTTGAGCCGTCAAATCCTCGGAATATCTCCAACCACGTGGACAAGGAGCAAGCACTACGAGGAAGGCAGAACCTTCGCACTCAAACGCTTTAGCTGCCTTTGCAGTGAGATCTTTCCAATGTCCCACAGTAGATTGAGCAACATATGGAATGTGATGAGCTGCAATCACACTTGCGAGGTCTTTTCTGATTTGTGGCTTGCCTTGCTGTGCTGCACCAACTTCTGAAGTCGTTGCCCAAGCACCTTTTGGGGTTGCAGATGAGCGCTGAATGCCTGTGTTCATGTAGGCATTGTTGTCATAGCAAACATAAACCATGTCGTGTCCGCGCTCCATTGCACCTGACAAAGACTGAAGGCCGATGTCATAGGTGCCACCGTCACCGCCAAATGCCACAAACTTGCACTTTTTATTCTCAGGAATTTTTCCCGCGCGCTGCATTGCTTTGAACGCAGCTTCAACACCAGAAACCGTCGCTGCTGAGTTTTCAAACGCATTATGAATAAAAGGCACATTCCAAGCGTTATATGGATAAATCGTAGTCGAGACTTCCAAGCAACCAGTTGCACAGCCAACTACTGGTTGGCAATCCTCTGGCACGCCCATGAGCACCTGACGAACACACATTGAAGCGCCACATCCAGCACACAAGCGATGGCCTGGAGCAAGTCTTTCAGGAAGTTGAGAAAGTTCTTTCAAATTAGCCATTATTCTTCCCCTTTCTCATCCATGTATCCAATAAATTTAAGAGTACCGCTTTCAGTCCCGTTGTCTCTCAAATCTTGTGCCTCAGAAATGATTTGGCGAACAAGCTTTTCAGTAAAGTCAAGACCACCAAGGCCAAAGACATAATTCTTGAATGGAACATTAACGCCTGCTGCAAAAAGAGCCGATGCGACATCTGCACCAAGTGGTGCAAAATGGTCACCAATGCTGTCAGCACGGTCGAGAACAACCACGCTGCATTTGCGAGCATCTGCAACTTGCTTGATGGCATTAACAATAATCTCATCAGGGAAAGGACGATAAACGCGAGGACGAATTACGCCAACATTAACGCCTTCCTCACGAAGAATCCTTGCAACATGACGGACATTGCCGCCAGCCGAACCAAGAACGACAACGAGAATGTCAGCATCCTCGCATCCCCAACAATCGACAAGGTCGAATGGACGACCAGTTATTTCTGCCCACTCTTTGCCATATTTCTCAATAATTGGAAGAGCGGCGCGTGATGTGTCACGAAGTACTTTGCGTGTCTTCATGTATGAAGAACCGTTAGCAAAAAGACCATGACCCACAGGCTCAGAAGATGTGAGCAGTCCGTTTTCTCCTACATAGTCGCCAACGAAATTCTTGACTGTTTCATCGTCTTCTTTAACGCAATATTGCATTGCATGAGAAGTAGTGAATCCGTCAAGCGTTGTCATTACAGGCAAATGAACGTCTCTATCTTCCGCAATTGGAAAAGAAATGATTGAGTTGTCATATGCCTCTTGAGCAGTCTCTGCAAAAAACATAATCCAACCTGCGTCGCGCGCACCCATAACGTCGGAATGGTCGCCGTGAATGTTAATTGGTGCTGAAAGCGCACGATTTGCATTCGCCATGACGATTGGAAGTCTCATGCCGGAAGCGATGTAGAGTTCTTCCCACATGAGAGCTAATCCCTGAGAAGCAGTTGCAGTTGCCACTCGAGCACCAGCTGCAGAAGCACCAACACAGGCACTCATAGCTGAATGCTCAGATTCAACAGTAACAAACTCAGTGTGCACGAGTCCATTGGCCACAAACTTCGCATATCCCTCAACAATAGTGGTTTGAGGGGTGATAGGGTATGCAGCCATTACATCGGGATCAACCTGACGGAATGCCTCAGCAATCATCTGGTTGCCAGTAGCTGAAAATGGTTGTGAAGTTGCCATTATTCGTCTCCTTTCGCCAGAGCCTCAGATTCTTTAATGATTGAGAGTGCATCAAATTTGCATTCATGAACACAAACGCCGCATCCTTTGCAGTGGTCGTAATCAATACCAATCATTTCTCCGTCTTTCACTTGAATTGATGAATCAGGGCAAACTACCCAGCACATCATGCAATTCTTGCAAGCATCTTTTTTCCAAACAGGGCGCTTTGATCTCCAGCCACCTGTGACATATTCTTTAGCTGTGCCTGCATTGCACACATATCCTTGAGGAATTTCTTCCGGACGCCACTCGTCGAAAGTTTCAAGATTTGGCATCTGCATTATTCTTGCACCTCCTCATATGCACGATCAACACTTGTTAAATTAGCATCAATGATTTCCTGCGTAAATTTCTTACCGAATGTTGTCTTGAGATGTTCTTTAATCCCATCAAGAGAAACCACACCAGTCACCTTAGCCAAAGCTCCGCAAATTGGGGTGTTTGGGATGTCTCTCTTAATAGTTGAAAGAGCAATGTCGGAAGCGTTAACGGCAGCCACTTTTACACTCTCAGGAGCATTTAGCTTCTTTCTGGCATCAGCAACGGTCATTGCAGTGTTCAAAATAACAACTCCGTCGTCCTTGATGCCTTCCAAAACATCAACAATATCAAGAAGTGTTTCGTCCAAAACAACAACGATGTCTGGGGTTTTGATTGAATTGTGTACTTCGATTGGTTGATCAGAAACACGAGTGTAGGCCTTCAAAGGAGCACCTGTGCGCTCTGGACCATACTCAGGCATTGCTTGGATGTAGGCACCAGCTGAAAGCGCAGTGTCTGCAATGAGTTTTGCAGCAGTAACAGCACCTTGGCCAGCACGAGCATGCCATCTGATTTCTGTCATCTTTGCCATACTTCCCCTTTCTTTGTAAATTGACAATTATCAATTCTATGTTCTTAAAGACGAACAAAAAAACCTCGCCGTGACTTTTTCGGTCAACGACGAGGCTATCTAGGAGTATATCGAATAACCTGCTGTGACTAAACCCAGCTGATATATTCGCAAAAAAGAGTTAGCGCCTACTTGTGGCAGAAATCCTTTGCAGGACAACCACCGCAACTTCCGCAATCGCAGAGTGCGCTTTTGCCTTGGCGCTTTTTGTCAACCATTCTCCAAATAATGATTGCAACTATTAGAACAAGCAGAACAACAACACCAGTAAAGTCAAATTGACCAAGAATAATGTTGCCAATCTGATTAATTAGAGTACCAACGAGGTAGGCAAATCCACATTGATAGCCAATGGCGAACCAGAACCAACGTGCGCTGTTCATTTCGCGCTTGATTGCACCCATTGCAGCGAAGCAAGGTGCGCACAGCAAGTTGAAGAACAAGAATGCAAGTGCTGCAGGTGCCGCCATAGCGCGGAAGAACTCGCTCACGCCAATGCTGCCACCATAAATAACAGACATTGTTGAAACGAGGTTTTCCTTCGCAACAAGACCTGTTAGGCATGTGACAGTTGTTTGCCATTCGCCAAATCCAAGTGGGGCAAAAATCCAGCAGAGAGCATTGCCGATTGCGGCAAGTATTGAAGAATCAATTTGATCTTCTTCAAGCATTCCGAATGAGCCTTCTGCAAAACCAAAGTTCTGAAGGAACCAAATCACAATAGTTGAAAGGAGAATGATGGTTCCAGCTTTTTTAATGAAGGCCCATGCACGGTCCCACATTGTTTTCAAAACAGAAGTGAGTTTTGGAAGATGATATTGTGGAAGCTCCATGATAAACGGTGATGACTCTCCCTTGAAGCGGTTTAACCTTTGGAGGAAAAGTCCACTAATCAAGATTGCGAAGATGCCACCGAAGTAGGCTGCAGTTGTGATTACTGCCGCATACTCACCGCCCATGACTGCGCCCGCAATGAGAGCGATGATTGGCAACTTAGCAGAACAAGGAATCATCGTTGTGGTCATGACAGTAATTCGACGTTCCTTCGGCTCCTCAATTGTGCGCGTTGACATAATCGCAGGCACGCCACAACCTGTTGAGATGAGCATTGGGATTATGCTTTTGCCTGAGAGTCCAAAGCGTCTAAACAATCTGTCAAGCACGAATGCAACACGCGCCATATATCCGCATTCTTCAATAAATGCAAGGCAGATGAACAATACCATCAACTGTGGAACAAATCCGAGTACCGCACCAACACCACCAATAATGCCATCAACTATCAAGCCCTGTAACCATGATGGCGATTCAAGACTCTCGAGCCAATCACTTGCAGCATTAGTTAAAGAAGGAATAAAACCATCATAATCTGCAGGGTCAGGTTCGTCAGCCTGAGCAAGGACAGCTTCCTCAAAGTCCGAAGAAGTAACCTCAATCTTGTCTCCAGTTGGGACATCGTCTTCATACAAGTCAACATCTCTTGCCGTGAAAGACGCATTAGCGGTCACAAAATCATCAAGCGTTTTATTAGCGTCAGCGTCTTCTGGATCTTCTGCTAATGCATCAACCGCACCTGAGACTTCTTCAGTGTCAATGCCTTTAGCCTCAGCCGCAGCGAGATATCCACTGATCTTATCAGCATAATTTCCTTCTGCATACTCATCAGCAGCCTCTTCATAGGCCTGCTGGCTTTCGCTGTTTACAAAAAAACCATCGCCAAAAAGGTTATCGTTTACCCAGTCGGTTGCTGGCTGACCAACCCAAACCATCGCGATGTTAAAAATCAAGAACATCACAAGGGCAAAAATTGGAAGTCCCAAGACTCTGTTCGTGACTACACTGTCGATTTTTTCGGAAATCGGCTTCTTTGGCTTTTCTGGTGCTTTTTTACACTCTTTAACGATTGGAACAATGTAGTCATATCTTGCATTAGTGATGATTGTTTCCGCATCATCCCCAAGTTCTTGCTCAGCAGCTTCAATGTCATGCTGCACATGCTCACGATCTTCTTGTGAAACGCCAATCTTATCAAGGATTTTTTGGTCGCCCTCAAAGATTTTAATTGCATACCATTTTTGAATCGACTCTGGGAAATCATGCAAAACGCGCTCTTCAATGTGCGCCAGAGCGTGTTCTACACAACCCGCATAGCTATGACACGGAGCTCTGTCGCCCTTCCTTGCAGCTTCAATTGCCAGTTCAGCGGCTTCCTGCACATTTTCGCCTTTTGCAGCTGAAATCTCAACTACTGAGCAGCCTAATTTTTCCCCGAGTAGTTTCGTGTTAAGAGTAACGCCGCTTTTGCGAACAACGTCCATCATGTTAATAGCAACCACAACCGGGATGCCAAGCTCGATTAGTTGTGTAGTGAGATAGAGATTCCTCTCAATGTTAGAGCCGTCTACAATGTTCAGAATTACATCTGGACGTTCATCAAGAAGGAAATTTCTAGCAACAACTTCTTCCTGAGTGTAGGGGGACAAGGAATATATTCCTGGAAGGTCAGTGATGCGAACGTCTTTGTGGCCTTTAATGAATCCATGTTTCTTTTCAACAGTTACACCAGGCCAATTGCCTACATATTGGTTAGCGCCTGTGAGAGCATTAAAAAGAGTCGTTTTGCCACTGTTAGGATTGCCAGCAAGTGCGATTGACATGCCCATTATTGCACCTCAATCATTTCTGCATCTTTGCGACGCAAACTCAAATGATAATCCCTCAACTCGATTTCCATAGGGTCTCCTAGCGGAGCAACCTTAACAACCTTGAGTGCAGTGCCACGAGTGATGCCCATATCCATGATTCTGCGACGAAGTGCCCCAGACCCTTGGATATTGGCAACAATGCTCACGTCACCCACCTTAGCGTCTTTCATTGTTTTCATCCAAAAACTCCCAAACATTTAATAAGCAACAAATAATTAACCTGAGAAATTAACTGTTAGCAATAGCTAACATAAATTACCGATACCTATGTTAGCACATGCGAACTCAAATTAGCGAAAACTTTTTAAATCTCTGAATTTTTAAGGAATCAGCCAACATAAATCCAAGTTAGGCACCCCATTTGCATTAGTGCCAGGCATAAAAGTTATGACATTTAGGCAAGTTTTGCAGGGTACAACAATAGTATTTACGTTAATTAAAGCTAAATTGGTGCCATACATAAATTCAAGGAAGAAACTAAATGTGACAAAGGTGTGTTAATCCCCACGAACAAGCTATCAATTCATACAACAAATACACCCGGGAAACACACTTGGTAAAGTTCCTTCTTCACAAATTGGAATTGACTTTGTGCCGAATACAAACTCACCTGAGGAATAAGTTTGGTAAAAGTGTCTGCTAGGGCCACTTTTTAAAGGAGTTAAAAATAAATTAAAGGTGCTAGCTACTTTTCTCAAGCACATGCGAAAGAGTTTTTTTTAATTCTGCGACAGTAGAAACAAACTGAATTTCTGAGAGACGCGAAGGCGTTGAAAAGCCTTTTTCTATCATCTCATCAAGAAGTGTTCGCAGAGGATCATAATAGCCGTCGAGATTGAGGATGAAGCATGGCTTGTGCAGGCGATGAAGCGAACACAGCGACATGATTTCTGAAATCTCTTCAAGTGTTCCAGTTCCTCCTGGGAGAGCAACATAGGCGTCACCCTTTTGTAACATTAGAGCTTTTCGCTGTTGCATGTTCTCTGTCACAATCAAATCAGATACTTCCTCGAACTGCAAATCTTGGTCAATAAAGAAATGAGGCTCAACTCCAGTTACATGTGCACCGTGATCAAGTGCACTTTTTGCAACGGCGCCCATGAGCCCGACTTTCGAGCCGCCATAAATTAAAGAGTGACCATTGTCTCCAATCCAAGCGCCAAATTCTTCGGCAGCTTTTTTATAATTAGGGTCGTTCCCAAAGGAAGCACCCAAATAAACAGTAATGTTCATGTTCTCTCCAAATAAAAAGAAGTCAATCGCTTTCATGAAATGCCACGTGCAGAATAGATGAGAAATAACTTGCCGCACAAGAGGCATTGTATTGACTCTCAAACCTTAAATAATTATATAAAACGCGACTGCCCAGCAATCTTGTTAAGCTTTAAAAGAGAAATGCTTTATTGGCGGCGAAGTAAATAATAGTTTCCAAATTCGGAAACAACCGTTCATTAGGAAGTCTTCCACTTTTTTATACATAAAAACGTTTGGATTATTTTGAGGAAAACCTCAAGTTGTGTTTCCCACAGACAATCACCAGCAATCGTTCTCCGTTCGAAACATTGCTAAGGGAGAAATCACTCGAGAAGGTACAAAATTTCTTCAGCAATTCAAAACACTTAAGCCGTAACTTTTGCATCTATCATGACTAGCTAGATGCAAATAAAAAGAGGGCATTTAAACTCAAACGCCCTCATAAAAAATTGCGTGACCAAGACGACTATTAACTAGTAGAGTTTTGCACCTGCAGGAATGTGATTATCAACAATCAAAAGGTGAAGTTTCTCAGCACCCTCTTCTTCATGTACAGCCGAGATCAACATTCCTTCTGAGGCAATGCCCATCATCTTTCGCGACGGCAGGTTCACTATCGCAATTGCAGTTTTGCCAATTAGCTGTTCAGGCTCATAATAATCATGAATTCCACTCAGGATAGTGCGATCTTTTCTTTCACCATCATCAAGCGTGAACTTCAAAAGTTTTTTCGACTTTGGAACTGCTTCACAATCCAAAATTTTTACTGCACGAAAATCAGACTTTGAAAACGTATCGAAGTCCACCATTTCCTCAAACAGAGGCTCTACTTTTACTTTAGAAAAATCAATTGTTTCAGGTTCAACCACGCTTTCAACAGCGACTTTCTGAGCTGAGTCTGCCTTTTTAGTAAAGTCAGCAGATGGTTTCATTGCCGGGAACAAAAGAACATCACGGATGGAAGCGGAATCGGTCAACAGCATCACAAGACGATCAATTCCTATGCCGCAACCACCAGTTGGTGGCAATCCATATTCAAGTGCACGAATGTAGTCGGCGTCAAATCCCATTGCTTCATCGTCACCCATGTCCTTTGCAGCGACTTGAGCTCGGAAACGTTCTGCCTGATCAATTGGATCATTTAATTCGGTGAACGCATTTGCATATTCATGACCACAAATAAACAACTCAAAGCGCTGGGTAAGCTCTGGGTTATCGGGGCATTTCATTGCGAGCGGAGAAACCTCAAGTGGATGCTCCGTGACAAATGTAGGTTGAATCAGCTTCTCTTCTGCAACTGCCTCAAAGATTTCCGCCAAAATTTTGCCTTTACCCCAAGCGGCCTGAACATCAACACCATTGTTCTTCGCTATAGAAGCAAGCTCCTCGCGACTGCGGTTGATGTTTACATCTTCACCTGAATATTTAGAAGCAAGTTCACTCATTGTGGCAACTGCAAAATCTCCAGAAAGATCAATGTCGGTTCCCTGGTAATTAATTTGCAAGGTGCCATTTGCCGCCATACAAGCGTCCTGGATTAACGCTTGAGTAATCTCAATCATTCCATTGAGGTCAGAAAATGCTTCGTAGAACTCAATCGTTGTAAATTCTGGATTGTGATAGGGGTCCATGCCTTCGTTTCTAAACTGGCGACCCAATTCATAAACACGATCCATTCCACCAACAATGAGACGTTTCAAAGGCAACTCAGTTGCAATGCGCAAATAGAAATCAATATCTAACGCATTGAAGTGAGTTATGAACGGTTTGGCATTTGCACCACCAAGAATCTGGTGCAAAAAAGGAGTCTCTACCTCGTGATAGCCACGATTATCCATAAAGCGGCGAATCGCTGAGACTATCTCAGAGCGTTTAACAAAAGTATCTTTTACCTCAGGATTCATGATGAGGTCAACGTAACGCTGACGATATCGCGTCTCCTTGTCAGTGAGACCATGGAACTTTTCTGGCAAAGGACGAAGAGACTTGCTCATCAATTCAAACGACGATACGCAAATCGAAACTTCTCCGCGCTTTGTTTTCATCATGGTGCCTGTGACCGCAATCCAGTCACCGACATCAAGTTCTTTCATCTTTGCAAATTGCTCGTCGCCAAGGTTGTTGATTCTACAGAAAATTTGCATTTTTGCAGTGCTGTCCATTACCTCCATAAAGGCAACCTTGCCTTGGCCACGCTTTGCCATTAAACGCCCTGCGATGGAAACTTCATCCTCTGTGAGTTCGCCATCTTCAAGACCAGCATATTTTTCCAAAAGCTCACCAACGTAATCGCTTGGAGAAAAAGCATGACCATAGGGATTTTCGCCAGCGTCAATCATTGCTTGACGCTTGTTTTTGCGCACTTGGACTGGGTCGTCCTCTGCAACTAGTTTGTTTAGTGTTTCTTCAGCCATATCACCAATAACTATTTAAATGACAAAATTTTTATTTGAGTTTCGCGGCCGTTTGGCCCAACTGCTATTACTGTGTCACCTTTTTTAGATCCAAGAAGAGCCTGTCCAACAGGGCTTAAATTAGAAATCTTGCCAGCAGCGACGTTGCTTTCTGCTCCACCCACAATTGTAAAAACACGCTCAGCACCGTTCATTTCAACTGTGACGGTGTTGCCAATGTTTATTTTAGAGCCCTTTTTTGCAGCAGAAATAATCGTTGCTTCCTGCAAAATGCGATTTATCTCAACAATTCTGCCTTCCATCATCGCTTGCTCATTTTTCGCATCGTCATACTCAGAATTTTCTGAAATGTCACCAAACTCGCGTGCAACCTTAATGCGCTCTCCAACCTCGGCACGTTTCTCAGTTTCGAGATAATGAAGTTCATCAAGAAGGTCTTGTTTTCCTTCTTCCGTAAGAATAATTTCTGAATCAGTCATTTTTTCTCCTCGTTTTATTTGCCCTAACTGGGCTAATCCTTAACTGAATTATTGTGTCATTAGTTCTGCGAAATACATCACTTTAAAAAGCATTTGGCAAGATCTGCTATTTCTTAACGACTACTCTTTTTACCTTTTTCTTAGGTTCTTCATCGTCAGCATCTGCTTCCTCAGCTGCTTCTGGTTCATCGTCATTCTCGATGTCTTCGTCATCTTCAACCTCAACAACTTTCACCTTTTTCTTAGGTTTTGAAGTAGACTCAACCTCTTCCTCTTCAGCTGCTTCTTCTTTGCCCTCGTTCAAGCCATCTTTTAGGTTCTTAACTGTTTTTCCAAGAGAGCTTCCAATTTTAGGAAGATTCTTTGCAAATTTTGCGCCAAACAAAACAAGAACAATAATAAGAATAACGATTAGTTCTGGAGTTCCAAGACCAAAAATTTTCATTTCAATAACCCTTCGTACAGCGTTTTATTAACGCCTTGCAGACGTATAATTAACCGTTAGATAATATCACACACGCGCAGGCAAAGGGAGATTTCAAAGCTCATGAATAAAGAGTCAATTTCCACGATGAATTTAAGTGCAGGCGCGAAATTTTGCATCGACACACTTGAAAATGCGGGCTTTGAAGCGTGGGTGGTCGGAGGCTGTGTCCGTGATTCTATTCTTGGCTATGCTCCACACGATTACGACATAGCAACAGACGCCAAGCCAAATGAAACAGAAGCTGTTTTTAGCAAAGCGGGTCTAAAGACATTCGATGTCGGAAAGAAGCACGGCACTATCTCTGTTCTATTTGAAAGCTCTTTAGATGAATGTGGCGCAGATACTTGTGTCAGGCCTGAAGCTTTCATGAAAGATGTCAAAGCAAAAAAAGAAACTCCACACCATCAAAATGAAACCTCAGCTCATCAAAAACAAGAAACGATTGAGATTACAACCTATCGCGTTGAAGGGAAATATTTCGACGCACGCCACCCCGACTCTGTCGAGTTCGTGCGCTCAATCAAAGAAGACCTGAAACGCCGAGACTTTACTATGAATGCAATCGCATTCAACCCTCGACTCGGCTTTTTTGATCCACTTGGAGGGATGAAAGACATAAAGGCAAAAGTCATTCGTTGCGTTGGAGATCCAAAGAAGCGCTTTAAAGACGACGCGTTGAGAATGCTCAGGGCATGTCGCTTTAAAAGCCAGTTAGGTTTCATCATCGAAGAACAAACATGGGCTGAAGCCGTTCGTCAAAAGGCAGGGATTCTTTCAATTTCGAACGAAAGAACAACTTCTGAAATCAACAAACTGCTTCAAGGCGAACATGTTCTTGAGGCACTAATTTCGTGTCCCGACGTTTTAGAAGTCGCTCTTCCGGAAATCACTGCATGCAGAGGGTTTGATCAACAGACAAAATATCACGCATTCGACGTTTGGGTCCACATCGCCCACGTCGTCGCCCACGTAAAAAACACGCAACTTTTGCGCTGGGCAGCACTTTGCCACGACATCGGCAAACCGTCCACATTCTTTCTCGATGAAAACAAACAAGGACACTTCTACGGACATGCTGTTCAGAGTGCAACCTTAACAAAAAACGTAATGAGCCGAATGTGCCTTGACAAAAAGACAAAGCAGCAAGTCATAACCCTTGTCGAACGTCACAACGACACGCTTTCCCCTGAGAAACAAAATATCACACGAACAATTAGGCTAATGGGTGGCAACGTGTGGCTCTTTCGGCAACTATTGCAACTCAAGCGTGCCGACTCTTTAGGGCATGCCTCACAATATCAACGAGAAACAAGTGTTTACGACGAAATAGAAAAATCACTCGACGATTTGCTTGCTGACGGGTATGTTTTCAACGTGCGAGATCTTGAAATCTCTGGCAAAGACTTGTTAGCGCTAGGCATGGATGAAGGTCCACGAATAAAAGAAAAACTAGGAGTCGCCCTTGAATGGGTGCAAACTGGAGTCTGCAATAACAAAAAAGATGAACTCATAGCTCAAATGGAAAAGCACCTTACAAGAAACTTAAATCCTTTATGAGTTAGCAAGCTTGACTTAACCCAGGGTTAAAGGCACAAAATACGAAATCAATTTTTTATTAAAACACATGCGACAAAGGCACTTAAACGCACTCAATCGCCGAAATATATGGCAGAATTTATGCAAAGTAACTAGGAGGAAAGATGTCAATCACGACAGACGAAATTCAAGATTTATTCATGAACCAAATTGACTGTGGAAGTGTTGTAGCTTCACAATTTTCTGATGAAACAAATAGGTCAGCATCTGACCTAATGAAGGCATGCAGTGGATTCGGTGGTGGTTTATTCTGCGGCGAGACCTGTGGTGCTATTGCTGCGGCTAACGTGGTCATAGGATTAAAATATGGAATCGACACTCCTGGCGATGAAGAAGGCAAGACGGAACTTATCAAGAAAGTGAGTGAATTCAACGCAAGAATGCACGAGAAATATCCCAGCTTTTTGTGCACTAATCTTTTGGGGTCTGATCTTGCGACAGCTGCAGAGTCAGGAAAAATGATGCAGTTCTGTCCCAATTTCTGCAAAGAAGTAATCGACGTCTTAAAAGAAATAATCTAGATTGATGGCAACTGATTTGTGCTTTTTTACAACTTACACAAAACTAAACATAATTAATGAATTTTTTCGCATTGAGCAACCATAAAAATAGATTTGAGCTGCTTTATGCGTGGCGCACGTGCATAACACCAAGCAATGTGCTTTTATAGAATGTATTAAGGAGAGAAGAAATGGCAAAAGCAGACACAGCAGAAGAATTATTTCGCGAAGGGTTTAACTGCTGCCAATCAGTCTACTGTGCATTTGCAGAAGAAATGGGATTAACACCTGCCGAGGCTGCAAAGAAATCTAGTCCCTTTGGAGCAGGGTTCGGGAAGCTTCGGGAAGTGTGCGGTGCTGTCACTGGAATGGTCATGGTCTTAGGAGAAATGGAGGGCTACAGCGACCCAAAAGACTCTCAAGGCAAAAAGGAGTTATATGAGAAGGTGCGTCAACTCTGCAATCAATTTGAAGAATCAGAGGGAAGCATCATTTGCAGAGAACTCTTAGGGCTCAAAAAGGGTGAGGAGCTAGAAGAGCCAGCAATTAGGCCAGCCAATTATTATGAGACTCGCCCTTGTTTAAAAGCTTGTCGTCGTGCGGCAGAAATTTTGGAATGCCACCTAATTAAAAATGCGCTCTAAAAAAGATTATCGAATGTCTCTGTATGCCGCAGCGATTTCCTCTATGGGAACGCCGTCGCGATAGGCTTTACGCAGGCGGTTCATCTGCCACATAACTTTTAGCTTTCCCCCTTCATGATAGCGACGACTCGATGTCTCTATCAGCCCCTTTGCAACACCAATTTTTTCCCCTCGTTGTTTTAAGGTGAGTGAAAGCTGGTAGTCCTCCATTATTGGCAAATCTGGAAAGCCACCAATCTCGAAGAAAAGATCTTTTTTAATGAAGATTCCTTGATCTCCGAATACTACCTTTCGGTCATAAATCCTATTATTCGAAATTATTTGACAGATTTTCATAAGAGGATCAGAGTCGTCAAACTTCACTCCAAAACATCCCCAGTTGGCTTTCTTCAAAGTTTTACGAACTTGCTCAACAAGGCTTTTTGGAGGACGGCAGTCGCAATGCAAAAACATGAGAATATCACCCTTTGCAAGCCTGGCAGCCTCATTCATCTGTTTAGCTCGTCCTTTTTCAGTTCGAATTAATCGCGCGTTAATAGGCAGGTTTTCCTGCAGATAGCCGACAGTTCCGTCGCTAGACCCTCCATCAGCAAAAATAATTTCGGCTTTCTCAGCTATTGGACCAACGCTTTCCAAAAAAGTAGAAATTGTAGAAATCTCGTTATAGATTGGGACAATGACAGAAACAACGCTTCCGCATAGCCCTGCGAGCTCAAAACGCGAAGTATCGAAATTATCAAGAAAAACCTTTGTTAAGCTATTCGACGAAAGAAACTCTCTCTTTTTCCACAATTCATAAAAATCAGCTGGAACATCAACGTCTTTTTCTTCTTTTCCAAGAGCCACATTAAGAGTTTCTTTGCCACACTGTTTTAAAGTGTCGTCTAAAACCGTCTTTTGACCTTCGTTCTTAACGTGAAAGATGCATGACTTTAGCTCATTCAATCCGACATAGCAATAGCCCCCATCATCAGTTGGGCCAATAACAACATCAGACTCTAAAAGACTTCTAAACGCACATGATATTGAGTCTGCATCTATGCACGGAACATCGCAGCCAACCAGAACTTTTCGACCAGGCGCCCCGAATGCCCAAGAGTCACTAAAAGCATTATTCATCCGGTCAAAAATGTCGGTGCCCCGCTGCGGAAATGTGCAAAAAGGAATCGAAATCTCATCGTTTAGAAATGAGCGGAATTCATCTTTGTCATCATCTGTCGCTTCTCCATCTTCAAAATAGCAGACATCAACTCGATCAGCAATCGAAGAGATGACCCCTAGTTCATCTGCCATAAAAGAGTAATGAAGATTTACACACTCATCGGGTGTCAAAAAAGGACTGAGTCGAGTCTTGGTTTTTCCCGCTACTGGAATTCTAGTGAAAAGGATTATAGTTTTTATGTTTGTATAATTGCAACTCATTGAATCAATGTATTCTCTAATTTTTAAGCTTGGCACAAACCCCACATGTCAGTCACTATTTTAACAGCCTCCAAATTCATGTGTGACCCCATTGCCAGGCCCCTTGTCAAAAGACTAACCTCCTCTAAACATAGTGAGAGAAGCATTTAGTGCCAAACCAATATTAAAGCGACACAGATTTCAAATAATTAATGTCCAAATAATGACCAAGTTTTTCACGTGTTACGTCATCAAGTATTTCCTTCGAATTGCTTGCATAATCCACACTTGCCTGCGCACACCATGTTATTCCTCGCAAACAAGTAAAATTCGCAAACTTCAAACAGCGATCCTTCAAGCCATCATCTTTAAAACGACCAGAAATGTCGTCGATGTATTCGCCAACAAAATCAATCTTCTCACTCTGCGTGAAGAAAAAGTCGGTTTTCCAAAATGTAGTGGTGTCTGCCAAAAAGTGCCCGATGTCTTGAGCGGGGTCGGCAATCAGCGGCTTTTCCCAGTCAATTAAATAGCTAGGCTCAGAATCGCTTTCATTTATTAAAAAATTAGTGTTGTTAACTTCGGTGTTAATGATTGAGAAATGATTGTTTATCTCTCCAAGTCGAACAAGTGTCTTCTCAGCCTCAGAAATTAAACGCACGATTTGGGCCTTAATTCTAGACTCGCAGATGCTAGATTGGAAATAGACTGCCGCCATCTTTTTGCATTCTGCAAGCATTTCAGCAAATGCATTGTTTGCTTTTATTAGGCCAGTGTTGTCGGGGATTGGAAATGAATGAATGTCAGCAAAGATTGAAGCAGCTTCGCTAAGATGGCATCGTTTCTCATAGTCGAGTTTAACGCCAGGAAGAAATTCCTCTACCAATACGCCATTTCTGCAAAGTGAGCGAGACCCATCACAGTAAAAAGCCCTCGGAGTTCGATTACATTTCTCAAGGGCTTTTAAGCCAGAATATTCATATTCAATTTGATTCTCGATTCCCATTTGAGAACCACGCTCAACCCGAAGCAACAATTTTTTGTGCGTTGTGGGGTGCTCGAAAATAAAATTTTGGTTATATTCGCCATGTGCAAAGTCGGAATATTGTTCTTCTACCTCCAAGGGCAGTAAAAGCGCTTCCCGATATTGCCGAGAAGACACAACTTTTGAAAGTCCTGGGATGGCATTTAAACATTCATTCATAACATTTGCCTTTCAGACATTGTTTTAATGCAGAAATTATCACCTAAAAATTATGCCTAGCACTAAAGCTCAATATTTAATGTATTCACGTTTCAAGTTCGTAAATAACACCTAAATAAAAAAGGCTTAACTCGAAATGGACTTAAAAAAATAATCATTGGAACTGCGCACAAAAGCGAAGCACAGAGCAATGAGCTCGGCTACACAACAGGATTGCAGTTTTTTGCAAACTTGCATTTTGCCCTGTTCATAAAAGCATTCTTAGAATCAGGCACTTCATTAACACCAAGAATTAACGATAAAACATGGGCACAGTTATCATTGCCCAAACGCGAAAACTGTCCAAGGCATGAAGCGCAATAGGTGATAATTGTTTCGTTTTCTGCAGCGTCCATGACCTTATGAGTGCATTTCTGAACGGATTTAGGGCCTTTTGCCATAATTTCAGGCAAAAGACCACAGCACGGAACCTTTGACATCGTTTCCACATTCTCAAATGAAACACAACTTCTAACTTCTGATTCGAGCTCGTGGGCAGGTCGATCAGGACACGGAACAAAGAGTTTTCCGTGTACCTCGGCAACAGAAGTCGAAGGTTTAAGGTCTATCTCTTTTAGATATTCATAAATTGAAACAACTGGCAATTGCAAACGCCCACGCATTAATTTCCAACAATTAGGACACAAAACAACTACACGCTCACAACCAATCTTTTTAAGCCTTTTCTCTATTCCGCGCAGAACACGATCCGTGCCGCCATGAACTCCATAGCCATCCAATGGATGACCACAACACGCATATGCAACTCCACATCCGTGATCGTTGCAAACTTTGGCAATTGCCTCCATTGTTTTTGGGAATTGAGAAGGAAACGCACATGCTGGAAACAAGACATCTTTGCATTTTTTAGAAGGATAGCACTTGAAAGGATAATGCCCTTTTTCAAGGCAAATCATTTTTGTAGAAAAACTCATTATTCAATGTTCGCTTTCTTCTTCAAAAAATAGGCTATCAAAAGTGTGACAATCAGCAGGATAGCCGCAAAACCAAAATAGAGAAGTCGGTTGTCAGCATCAAGCAGCCCAGCTGAAGCTACTGTGTAAACTGCAGTCCCCGGAATCATAAAAATTGCGGAATAGAGCGTGTATGAAAAAAAGCTTATGTCTGTTATTCCATATGCAAAATTTTGAAGGTTATAGGGAAAAATCGGAATCAGCCGCGTGATTGCAAGGAGATAAATGTCACTTTTGTGAGCTCCCTCAAAAAACAACTTGTTAAGCTGCCTATTCTGAGACAGTTTTGGCTTTAGCGAATCTTTCAAAAAATAACGTCCGACAAGAAATGAAACCATTGCGCCAAGCGTCACGGCGAGCCAACACAAAAAAGTTCCAGTAATCGCGCCAAACAAAGTGCCTGCCGCAATTGCAAAAATAACGCCAGGCAGGGCCAAAACTACACATCCAATTATTGATAACACTACATAAATGATTCCAGTTGTAACAGGATGCTCAACTAGCATCGATTTGAGCCAGTCTATAAATTGGCCATTAGCAATCATGTCAGACCAACCAAAAACAAAATTCAAAACTACAATCAAAACTACAAGCCCCAAGAAAACAAGGAGCTTGTAGTTTTTTTTACAAAATTCGAGAGCCGAAGCCATGACTATTCCTCAACAGAGGTTTCCGATTCTTTGGTTACAAAAGACTCCGAAACATTCTCTTTAACTGACTCATCAGATTCTTTTACCGAATTAGAACCACTTGAGATTGCTTCTTCTTCAATTGGCTGCACAGGAACAACATCGGCCTCAGCCCTAGATTGGTTAGGTTTCGCCTTTCTGCGCGTGTTGAATTTGCCTTCAGCATTAACTTCAATCGCAGACTTTCCATTTGCAGCAGCTTCAGCATCTGCAGTCTCGTTAGATTCATCCATGAGTTCCTTATGACGTGATTTCCAAACGAGCGCAAAAAACCAAACTACGCCCGCAATGATAAACATCATAATCATGGCCATAAACACGGTGTAAATCTCACCTGTCAAGGTTGATCCTACATAGGAGTAAACAATAGTTGCAGGAAGCTGGCCAATGCCTGTCCAAATAAAGAAGTCAAGAAAACTCATGCCTGTAATGCCAGCAGCATATGAAATGTAGTCAAAAGAAACAAATGGAAGAAGGCGACAAATGAGAATCGCATTTTTGCCATACTTTGTAAACCATCTGTCAACACTAGCCAAAGCACCTCTGCTCATAAAAAGCATAACGGCGTCGCGTCCAAATAAACGTGCAATATAAAAACAAATTACAGCCGCAAGCATAGCTGATGACCAAGAAAGAATCGCTCCCCAAACCCAGCCAAAAACAGCAGCGTTTGAAAAAGTAATCAAGAAAGCAGGAATTGGTGCAGCTAGAGACTGGAACACCATCAAGAAAGTAGAAACCAAAGGTCCCCAAACACCTGTTCCTCTAATGAGTTCTTTTACCTTTTCAATGTCACCAGCTGACAAAAGATTAAAGACATATCCAATTGCATCATGAACTGGCTGATAGAAGCTACAAACTAAAATTATTACAAAAAGAATGAAAAATGAAATCCACTTGACGCGACTTTGGTAGATTGAGCGTCTTCTCTCTTCTTCGTCCTCATATGGTTTTTCAGGGGCTTTATGGACAAATTCGTAAACAAAAATAGCAATGCCACCAAGAACAAAGAATGCAAACAGTAACCAGGACACCATTTGAATGTTCCAATGGAAAACAATACCGAAGAAACCGCGCTTCGTGAACATGCCAAGTGCGCGCACAATATGCGCAAAATCAGCTCCATAGACGATAATCGCAAACATTATCGTGCACATCACTGAGCCCAGAGTTCCTCTCCAGCCAACACCACGGCGATGTCCACGTCCTCCATAAATCGCTCCAGCAAGACCAATCAAGAACACATACCAAAAGATGTATCCAAAATATGACATCTGAATGCTTGTCTGACCGAAGCAAAAATACTCAACCGTGCAAGCCCAGCAAAAAGAGACATAAACATAGGAAAAATATTTCATGAATGTCTCAAGTTTTTTAACACCTGTCGTTCTGGTGTCAGGTTCAATCACCTTTTCCGCTTTTTCTTTCCCCTTTAAAAGGGCCATCTATTACCTCCATAATCAATTAACCAAAGCTAACCCACCGAACATGAAGATAGCCACAGTGAGTTGCCGTGGCTATCTTTCAAATTAATTTAAATAGACGCTTTCAAGCAAGGCATTAAGCCTTAGCTTTGAATGTAACTACAACTTTAGTTCCGCCAGCTGGGAGGACGTCCTCACGACCGTTGAACCAAGTGTAGTTAGTTGCTGTTGTTGTGTTTGATTCCCAAGCAGCGTCAGAACAAATTCCAACTGCACAGGAGTCGAGGCAAAGTACGCATCCGGTATTCTTTGCTTTTGCACGATCAATGTTGCCTCCAAATCTCCAGTCGGCTTGTCTCTGCTCGCCATTCGTTGTTTTGAAGCATTTCTCAATTGGGAAAGGATCTTTTCCGTCCCACTGAATTGTAACGTCAAGCTTGTCGCCCTCGATAGATTTTCCCTCACCAGGAGCCGCAGACATATCAGCAGCTGTTAGATTGTTTCCAGGAGTGAAACCGAGATCCATCATGTCTTGATAGAACTCTTTTTCATCGCCAAGACCAGTGAGAACAGACTTGTCTCCATTCGAACCGCCCTTGTATACAATTGCATGGCGTGTGTTTTCGGTGAAGTAAATGTCATTTACTTCAGCAAGGTATCTAATCTCTTTTTTCTCTTTGTCAACGACGATAGGCTTTGATTCAGTTGGCATTTCAACAGATTCTTTCTTTGTATCATCGCTCTTTTGATCACTTGAAGAAGAGCCGCATCCCACAAGTGCGAAAGCAAGAAGCGCTGCACATGCAGCAACTACAGCAAGCTTAATCCAAGACATAGCTGTCTTTGAGTTATTCATATTTCCTCCCTATAAAAGATAATCCCATCCAAAATACAATTGGAAGAGAGACATAATTCCCCCGCAGACACGGGTAATGCAGATCGGTTTCCTGAAGCAGAAAGCGTCTATGAAAAATTTCAAAAAACCTGAACTATATTATAGCACTGTTAAGAAAAAGTCATTCAAGCACGCCACAAAAAACACACAGCAAAGACGCTGTAAAAACAACTTTCACACTTGCATTGCTAAAGCACAAAGCAAAGAATATTGGCAGGCTAGTTAAAAACCCACAGATGCTAAACTAGGGAAATTGGGTCAACGTCGACAGCTGTCGAAACTCCTTTAGAAGCATTGAAACAACGAAACACTTTTTCAATCTTAGAAGAAATTTCCATTTCGAGTGGCACCTTTAGCAAAACATGAAAATGCCAGCTCTTTTGCACCTTCTCAAACGGGCAAGCAGAAGCTGGAGAGATAATAAGACCAGACGCTTCTTCTTCTGACAACTCATCAACGACTCGTTCGCGCAGTCTGTCAATGTCTTTGCGAGCAAGCTCTTTGTCAGTCGACCAAACAAGAAGCCTAACTAGTGAAACATAAGGTGGAAATTTTAATACTTTTCGCTTTGGCAGCTCCACGCGCAAAAACAACTCCCTGTCATGTTCTTTTGCGGCGCGCAGTGCCGAATTATCGGGCTCATAGGTTTGCACAATGACTCTTCCCTCGTAAGTTGACCTTCCGCAACGCCCGCTAACTTGTTCAATCAAATCAAAAGTGCGTTCTGAAGCTCTAAAATCAGGAACGTGCATTACAGTGTCAGCATTAATCACTCCAACAAGCGTAACCTCATCAAAGTCAAGACCCTTAGCAATCATTTGAGTGCCCAAAAGAACAGAGCGACTTGCATCATCGAATTCTCTAAGGAGCCTCTCATGTGAATTAGCCCTTTCGGTTGTATCGGCGTCCATTCTAACAACTAGAACATCTTCAAAACCTGGTCTCTTTGACAACAAGAGGCGCAGTTCCCCTTCAACTTTTTGAGTTCCAGTTCCCAATCTTTTTAAATAGGGAGATCCGCAAGCAGGGCAAACGGCAGGCGACTTTACGTCATAGCCACAGTGATGACATTTCAACTTATTTCCATCTTCATGATAGGTCAAAGAGGTGGAGCAATTCGGGCATTCAGGAACGAAGCCGCAATCTCGACACAAAAGAAATTTTGAGTAGCCGCGCTGATTAAGAAGAAGCACCACCTTGTGCCCCTTTCCTAACTCCTCAAAAATCGAAGACTTCAAATGCGGAGAAAACAGGCTGTATTTACCGCCTTTCGGAAGCGTAGTCATGTTCACAATTTCCACTTTTGGCATAGATTGCCCCGTGGCCCTTGCACTGAGTTCTACTCTTCTCCAATCTGCGTTATGCTTTGAGCAATAAATAGCTTCGATGCTCGGAGTTGCACTGCCCAAAACAAGCACTCCCCCAGCCTCTTCCATCAACTTCTTTGCGACAGTTCGTGCGTGATAACGCGGGGCACTTTCCTGTTTGTAGGAAGTTTCATGTTCCTCGTCGATAACAACTATTCCAACATTTTTTAAAGGAGAAAATAGCGCACTTCGTGCACCAATCACCACTCTGGCGTTGCCATCTTTTATCCAAAACCACTGTTGGCGTCTTTGTGCTTGTGTCATTTTTGAATGCATAACAGCAATCTCATCACCAAAGCGCGACTTAAAACGCGCAACGGTTTGTGGCGTCAAGGAAATTTCAGGCACAAGAACTATCGCATTTTTCCCCTCACTCAAAACTTTTGAAATAACTTGAAGATAGACCTCTGTTTTGCCAGAGCCTGTGACACCATCAAGCAAAACACAAGAGCCGTTTTGCAAAGATCGCATCTGTTCAATCACATTAATAGCATGATTTTGCTCCGACGTTAAATGCTCCGGTTCTGAGTAGTTGTTAAATATTGAATCAACGTCTTTTTTGTCAAACTCGATTTTCTTAGGTCGGCGAGATGCTTTTACTAACGAAGTTGTGCCGTCTTTATGAGATACAAAATGTGGCGTTCCACCAGAAGGCAAAGCAAGTCGCACAGCGCTTGAAAGTGGCGAAACATATTTATGAGCTATCCAAATTAGTTCTTCTGCCCTTTGCCTTTCAAAATAGCTCTCGCTCAAAACGTCTTTAATTTCCTTGACTTCAAAATCTAAATCAGTTGCGTTTTGGTGAAGATTAACTGAAATGACAAACCCCACAGCAGGTTTATTTCGGCATTCAACAAGAACAGCCTTGCCAACTTCCACAAACTTTGCTTCTCTAGATTCACAAAAATTTTTAGATAAAGTTTTTGTTGTTACATCGTGAGGCAAAAATCGATTAGGGATAGCATAGGTAAAAGCTCTATCTATCACCTTTGAAGTTGAATCTATTACAATTTCTGCAGTTGCCACAGTAAACACCCACTAATTCAAACTAGACAAAACTAACCAAAGATTTCATATTCCATCTAAAACTTTTATAAAAATCTATTCGTATAACGCAAACTCAAATGTCACAAAGTGCGGAAAAGTTATTAGGCAAACAATTAGAAATCAACCTTGAAAGCAGGCTTGACAAGCCCATTGTGGTCAACAGCTATCACTCCCTCATTGCCACAACGCAAATAAATGCCTGCAAATTTTCCGTTATATGAATAAAGTCCTGGCATCGCATTGAACTTTTGCACTGGCGTCGTGTTGTCAAGTTTTTCGCCAGTAAACAAAACATCTGTTTTGTGTTGCTTAGCATACTCCTGTGCAACATAACCCGTGTTAACATGTGATTTCACAACTTCAGCCCATTTTTGTGTATCCTCAAAATCAGGACCTGCAAAAACACCTTTTGCGCCGTAATCATCTTCAGGTTTCAAAATCCATCCATTAGGATTGTTCTGAATTTCGTTTACATCAACAATGCCACCAGAATCGAGACGATAGGTTCTAGGGCAATGAGAATCAATAAAGTCACACTCTGAGTCTGTTAAAAACCTTCTTGTTTCAGGCAAAAATAAAGCGATGTTTACAGTTTTTGTGTGAACAACTGTGGTTCTAAAGTGCCCAACTAAACACACTTTTTCTGCTGCAACAGCATCGATTAAACCACAGCATGAATCAATGTTATTTTGAATGTCACATGTTACAGCGCGTCTATAAACACAGTCAACAACTTCACCATCTTTGTTGTCTTTAAGATGCTCTCCATCAAATTCAAGATCGCGAATGTCAACGACTCGAGCTCTCACACCGCAACGTTTAAATGCATCTGCGAATCGGTCAAAGTCGGAATAAGTTGCATGCTCATCCATGAAATCAGCAATCACCACAAGAGGATTCTCGCGATAAAAACAGCACTCCCTGTAGTTTTTCAGACACTGATTCGCCCAAGAATCAAAGAGCTCATAATTCTCAACCGACTTGTGTGCATTTGCAAACTGCTTAAAAGCATCACCTTTAGCAATAGCCTCGCCCAGAACAAGGTCACGAGACATGCAGCTTGTTCCATCGGTGTTAAACTCGCAAAACTTGAAGTCTAGAGTTTCTTCATCCATAAAAATGTCAAAGCGAGCCATTGGCAAAAGCTCAGAATATTGACAGGGCAGCATTATCAACTCTTCAAGCTGTTTTGAATAACCAAATAGTTCTCTATAATTAGCATCTTCTAAATAGCGGCGAATGATTTTTGTGAGTATTGAATGAGTGGTTGAAACAATTTCTTCAAAATGCTTGTTTAAATTTTCATTCACAAGATAGGGAAAATAAGAAAAATTGAGAGGTTCTCCATGAGCGTCGACGTCACTGCGAACTAGATAGTCAAGTGCAGCTTCTCTGCCAGTCAAATCACCATCAAGTTCACACAAAATTTGCTTATATTCATCGTTAAGAGTATTCACTATGCGCCCCTCCATTTTCGCAAATTTCAATGTCACAATTATAATTTAAGGTTCTAAAGCAAATTATGAGGAGGAGTCTTGCTCTTAGTAATTCCAAAAGCACTGGCAAGAATCGTTTTGGCGATAACAATCATTTTGGCAGGACTAATGGTTTGTATCCACATCCCACAAGTCACAGAAATAGTTTCAAGGTTGACTTCTAATGCCGCTTCTGTGGGATTGTCATCGGATGCGATGGCAAAAATTAGCGTTAGCACAAGGGATTTTTCGTTAGGGTTAATTGGACCAGAAGGACTTAAAAGCGTGCTTGCAACCCTCGGAATTCCAACTAGCGCCCTTGACGAATCGATGCTCACCCATTTGCAAGATTGCACATGGGTGTTCAATCTAATGACAGACCTGTTCAAAGCATTAGGAATTGCATCATTGGTGCTTGCAGTGCTCGCACTAATAATAGGTCGAAGAAATGAGCTTTCGAAACTTCTGTTGCAATCTTCAATTCTTGCAATCCTAATTCTTGCTGCTTTTGGAATATGGATTACCGTTGGTTTTGATTCATTTTTTACATGGATGCACTCCCTGTTTTTTGCTTCTGGCACCTGGACCTTTCCGGCCGACTCATTCCTAATTCAGATGTTTCCCGAAAGCTTTTGGATTGGCATGGGGGTTGTGTGGGGCGCTTCGTCGGTTCTATTCTCACTTGCTCTAATTCTCATATCGCAGGTAATTAAGAAACGATAGCCCTGTGCTAGAATTTTTCTGCTGTGATATTGATTTGAGTGTTTTAGAAGAAAGAGGAAAAATGAAGATTTGGGACAAAGTCAATGAATGTGACGTAGAAATCGATTCATGGGATGACTTGATGCAAATCATGATTGACGGCCGACAGGTTGATATCATCGTTGGACACGAGAAATCGGATGCTGACGGCTACCTCACATGGGACGTTGAGCATTGGTCAGCTATTGATGACAGAAGATTCATCAGAACATATGCATTAAAAGGACGCGAACTCGGAGAGTCAACTGGACACAACATCTATGACCTAAAAAATGAGTTCCACCCAGAGGATGCAGAGAAAGTTCAGCTTTCATAAACAATCGATTTTTTTAACCTTGAGGAGCAGCTCTCTTTGTCAACCTTAAGCTGAAGAAGAGTGCCTGACAAAAGATATTAGGAATTAAAAATGCCCTGCTCGAGCGGGGCATTTTTAATACAAACAATTTTAAAAGGGTTATCGCCAATCAAAATTTAAATCAACATAGCATTTGCAAAACTAGACGACCAAAGTTCCAGGTTCAGTCGATTTTGTAACCCAAGTGTTTGAACCAACAGTGCAACCATCGCCAATAAAGGTGTCTCCTCCAAGGATAGTTGCATTTGCATAAATTACAACATTGTTGCCAATGTTAGGATGACGCTTTCCGCCCTTTACAGGATTTCCATTTTCATCCTTCTCAAAACTTTTTGCGCCAATGGTCACACCTTGATAAAGCTTCACATGATTTCCCAAAACGGCGGTTTCGCCAATCACGATTCCTGTCGCGTGATCAATACAAAAATATTCTCCAATAGTTGCGCCAGGATGAATGTCAACACCTGTCTTTTGATGAGCAAATTCGCTTATCAAACGAGGAATAACAGGGATTTTCCTGATGTAGAGCTCATAGGCGAGACGATGACAAAAAGAAGCGAAATAGCCAGGGTAACAAAGAACAATTTCTTTGTAGGACAAAGCGGCGGGGTCTCCATCATAAATTGCTTTTATGTCTTTATTGAGCATTTTTAAAATTCTTGGCAATTGCTCAACAAAATCATCTGCAACTTCAGCAGCTTTGTCTTCAGCTTCACGCCCTATAACGCCAATTTCTGAAAGAGCAATCTCAATTTCAGAAGACAAATTTCTTCTTAAATCGAAGACTAGCTCATATTCCCCTCTGTGATCATTAAAAATTGATGGATACATTAAAGCTTGAACATCTTTAATGACATCTTGAATTACCTCGCGATGAGGTGCGCGACCGTCACCCTCAACGCAAGGATGACGGTTCGCGATAATTTCGTGGATTACTTTTTCGGTGTCCAAATTCTCTATTCCTCATAAAGTGCAGTTGATAAATATCTATCGCCCGAATCAGGAAGAATAACGACTATGTTCTTGCCTTCGTTCTCGGGGCGCTTAGCAAGTTCTTTTGCTGCCCACACTGCAGCACCTGCAGAAATGCCAACTAATATTCCTTCGGTTCTAGAAAACTCACGTCCCGTTTCTAGTGCATCGTCATTTTCAACTTTAATGATCTCATCGATAACATTCATGTCCACAACATCTGCAATAAACCCAGGAGAGATTCCTTGGACCTTATGAGGTCCAGGCTGTCCTCCAGAAAGAACTGGAGAAGCGGCAGCCTCAACAGCCACCATTTTAACAACAAGTCCCTTTTCCTTGAAAAGTTTGCCAATTCCACTGATTGTTCCACCAGTGCCGACACCTGCGACAACAATGTCGACTTCGTTATCAAGAGCATCTAAAATTTCAGGACCAGTAGTATCATAATGAGCCTTCCAGTTAGCAGGATTCGTAAATTGGCTCGGAATAAATGAGTTTGGAATTTCTGCTGCAAGCTCTTTGGCTTTTGCAATTGCGCCCTTCATTCCACCTGCGCCGTCAGACAAAACCACCTCGGCGCCATATGCTTTCATTAACTTTCGACGCTCAACGCTAAATGTCTCAGGCATAACAATAATCACGCGGTATCCCTTATGGACCCCAACCGCAGAGAGTCCAATGCCTGTGTTTCCGCTGGTGGGCTCAATGATTACAGATCCCTCTTTTAATTCGCCAGACTTTTCAGCTTCCTCAATCATCGACAAAGCAATGCGGTCTTTAATTGAACCAGTGAGGTTGAAAGCCTCAACTTTTCCGAAAATGTTAGCTTTATTGTTAACAGCCTTTTCCGTAGCAACCAGCTCCACCAAAGGCGTGTTGCCAATGAGCTGTTCTGTACTTTTTAAAATGTTTGCCATTGTGTAGTCTTCTCCTTTAATTTTAAATTTTGAATAAGAAAAAGAATAATATTCAGTTCATGCACCAACTAAAGGTGCCTAAAGAAGACATCGAGGAATTACGAAATGTTCGAATGTGATTAACATGGTTAACATCATACATGTTTTTCCAAAAAGTTGTTTGCAAATAACCAACTTTCTGGAGTGCCTGTGTCAAGGCCATCTTCTGGCGCAAATTCCACAGCATACATTTCTTCTTCTGACAAAAGGGCGAAAAGCGCATCAGTGAGCTGGATTTCCCCACCCACGCCAGGCTTTGTCTCCGCCAAAATTTTCATAACCCGTGGAGACAAAAGATATCTTCCGAACACGCAAAGATTAGTGGGAGCGTCTTCAAGCGAAGGCTTTTCTACCAATGTGTCAACTTTCCAAACACCCTCACCCAAGTTTTCACCGCCCATGATTCCAAAACGGTGAACCTCTTCGTCAGGAACTGGAACAACAGCGATTACACTTGCGCCACCATGGGATTCTGAAACCTCTTTCATGCGAGGAAGCATTTTGTTTCCGGGAACAATAACGTCTCCTAGACAAACAAAAAATGCTTCATCTCCAGTTGCAGGAGATGCGCACAAAACTGCATGACCAAGGCCCAAAGCCTCATCTTGATATACATACTCAACATTTAAATTGCCAGCATGCTCGACTCGATTGGCGAGTTCATCTTTCCCTTTTGAACGAAGATGATTGACTAGCTTTTCATCAGGAGAAAAATGCTGTTCAATTGCTGCTTTCTCGCGCGAATTCACAATGACAACACCATCGGAGACATCAAGTCCTTCTTCCACAATCCACTGAATTGCAGGCTTTCCGCCAACTGGCAACATCTCTTTAGGCACGGCTTTGGTGATTGGCAAAAAACGAGTTCCAAGCCCAGCAGCAGGAATAACAGTTTTCATTTGTCCTCCAAACTATTTCGACTAATACAAAAGAATTATAATTCATTGATTTAGACACCAAAAATGCCAAAAGAATTACTATGAAGGTTAAAAGTTGAGGGAGAGTCTAAACAAAACAAGTCGAGATAAAGATTTACTGTTTGAAGCTAATTTAAAGCATCAAAAAACTATATATAAAAACAGTCTTCCCGAAAAAAGAAATTAGAAAGTCGAAAGGAACATAAAAATGGCATCTAAGTTTTCAAACTTCCTAAAAGAAGTAACCATCGATTCTTTATTAGTTGGAATTGCAACCATAGTTGTTGGGTTGCTATTTATTCTTCTTCCAGCATCATCGGGTTGGATTCTCTGCGTCATCACGGGCATTGCTTTATTAACAATGGGAATTTTCTCATTGTATGGCTATTTTTCCTACGGCAGATTTTTATGTGGCTATTCGTTTATTGTGGCAATTCTGTTTCTCATAATGGGCGCGCTTTGTCTTATTCAACCGATGCTCATAATGGGAATACTCACAATTGTTCTCGGGCTCATTGTCATTGTCGACGCGGCTACAACACTTGCAGAAGGAATTGCTTTTGTCAGAGCCCGCATTAAAGGTGGAATGCCTTTAGCTATCTTTTCCGCAATTCTCATGCTTCTTGGAATTTTCATCATTATGAGTCCAGCTGAAACGGTAATGATTTTCACCGGCTGGGTTCTGGTTTTAGATGGAGTCTTTGACGTCGTAGCAATGCTGACATATGGCAAGAAGATCAAAGACTTCAAGAAATCAATGTTCGGGGAACGCTAGCCGCAAGTTCCAGTGCGGTTATTAAAATCGCCAATTAGCGACTAGACGCGCAACTAGAGATTTACAACCTGAAAAACTGCGCTAATACGACTTTTAAATGCGCAAACTTAAAATTAGCTAGGATAAAAAAAGAGAGTCAAAAGAAATGGCTCCCCGGGTAGGATTCGAACCTACAACCCTCCGGTTAACAGCCGGATGCTCTGCCGTTGAGCTACCGAGGAATATTCGCGCCTTTATGAAATGTTTAACGGCGCGACTACCTATTATACACAAATAAATGAATCTGCGAGTTATTTTTGTAAATAATTGCGAAGCACTCCACAACGCGATGGATGACGAAGTTTGGCTAGCGTTTTGCTTTCAATTTGACGAATGCGCTCGCGAGTTACTTTGAACTCCCGGCCAACTTCCTCGAGTGTGTGCGGATGACCATCTTCAAGCCCAAAACGCAGAAGAATGACTTTCCTCTCACGCTCTCCCAAAGTCCCAAGAACTTCTCTAATCTGCTGTTGTAGCATTGCAAACCTTGCAGCCTCAGCAGGGTCAATAGCTTTTTCGTCTTCAATAAAGTCACCGAGCTGAGAGTCTTCCTCTTCACCAATTGGCGTCTCCAAAGAAACTGGGTCTTGCGCAATCTTTTGAATCTCTTGCACACGTTCTGGCGTGATGTCCATGAGAACTGCAATTTCTTCAGGGCTTGGGTCGCGGCCAAGTTCCTGTTGAAGTTTTCTTTGCGTGCGAACGAGCTTGTTAATAGTCTCAACCATGTGTACAGGAATACGAATAGTTCTTGCCTGATCTGCAATTGCACGCGTTATTGCCTGACGAATCCACCATGTTGCATATGTGGAAAACTTGTATCCACGCTTGTATTCAAACTTTTCGACAGCGCGAATGAGTCCAAGGTTTCCCTCTTGAATGAGGTCGAGAAGCGAAAGCCCACGACCAATGTAGCGCTTTGCGTTAGCAACCACAAGGCGCAGGTTTGCTTCCATCAACGCAGAACGCGCATCAAGTCCAACATTCTCGATTCTTGTTAAACGGCGCTTGTCACGACGCGAAAGTTCAATTCCCTGTTCTTCAGCGGCTTCGAGTTCTTCCGTTGCCTTTAACCCTGCCTCAATTTTCATTGCAAGGTCAACCTCTTCTTCTTTGGTAAGTAGGTCAACTTTGCCAATTTCTTTCAAATACATGCGAATTGGATCGCCAGTTAACAAAGTCCTTGAGACGTCAACGTTTCTTCTGCGAGCTCCGCTTTTAGAGCGTGGAGTGACTGTCTTTAGCTTTTTAACATTAGACTCTGTGCTCTTCAGCTCTTCGTCAGGAATTCCTTCTAGCAAATCCTCGCTATCTACATCATCGTAGTCATCATTAAATAAAGCATCTTCATCTGGCGCATCGCCCATTCTCCCAACTTCTGCAAGCTCTCCATCGTCAGAAACTAGAGCAACTTCAATTGCGTCTTCCGTTTTTTTCGGCTTTCTGCCAGGCTTTTTCTTAGCAGTTGTCTTTGTTGATTTTGCAGACGATTTCACTACAGACTCAGAAACTGTCTTCTCTGCTTCTGAATTGTCGCCTTCATCTTTTGATTTTTTAGCCGAAGATTTAGCAGCAGCTTTTTTTGTTGCTGTCGTTGTTTTTCTTGCAGTCTTTTTTGTCTCTTTATCGCTGTTTTCCGCCTCGGCTACATTTATGACATCTGCTTCACCAGTTGTGGATTTGCTAGCAGTCTTTTTTGTAGCCGTTTTGGTCGTAGTTTTCCTTGTAGTTCTTTTCTTGACAGTTGTCGCGCTAGCATCTTTCTCGGCTTCTGCTTCTAGCCCCTCACTAGTTGTTGCCTTTCTAGTGGTTGTCTTTTTTGCAGTGCTAGACTTAGCAGCCGTTTTTTTGGTTGAAGCACTTGACGTTGCGGCTTTTGTCGTTTTGGTTTTTTTGGCACTCTCAGTTTTGGCCACAATTTTAACGTCGCTTACAGTCTCTGCGCTATCAACTTCTGTATTCTCTTTTTTTGAAATGGTTTTTGGGGTCTTTGACTCTGATGTCATTAGTTTATATAATCCTCCCAAGATACATAACGATAGAACATATAACTATAGCACTAATGAGGCAAAAAGCAAGTCATCTACCCCTAATTGGTTAGAACAAACACAGGATTTTAAAAAAAGAAAACTAGCTGCCGTGAAGCCAAAAAAATCTATAGTTAGAACAGAGTTTCCCTGTTAAAAAACGATTAGTCGTCTTTTTGCGAGCACAAAAGCAGAATTCCTCCTACTAGACTCAAAAATATTAGAGTGCAAACTCCAAATGCGACAGTGTTCTTGCGTGTTCCTTTGTAAATCCCCCAGCTGACTACGGTCATAGGAATCATCCAGGCAAGAGGAATTAAGGCCCAACAAACAGCAATCGTTGAAATTAAATTGAAAATGAATGCAATCAAACGAAGGGTGCGGTCCTTATCAGACATGACAGGCTTTACATCAAAATAAACCGCATCGGTTGGCTGCCAACTTGCATTTGTTTGATATTGTGCATCGTAATTTTGATTAGCCTGATTGATCTGTGCCTGTGAATTACAAGCTTGATTAGCATAAACTTGTGAATTACTGTCTTGATTAACCTGAACTTGCTTTGAATCAATATGGTTGGCATATGCCTGCTGATATGATTCGCTGGGCTGGCTTACCTGCTGTGAGATTTTAGACCCACACTTCGAACAAAACACTGCATCATCAGGGACAAAGGAACCGCAATTTGAGCAACAATTCATAACAAACTCCTAGTTTTTAAACTAAAAACATGCTATCAGACAATTGCTATACAACGCAAACGAGTTAAATCGTTACGATTAAAAAGCGCACGCCATCAAATTGAGTACGGAGCACATAATGCTTCATTGTTGCGACATACATCACACTCACCAATCAAAAAGTGACCAACCTAATAATTGTTGTGAGGATTCTCCTAAATCACGCTCGACTGTCACGCTTTGTGGCGTAGAATTTCAAATAATGGCAAGATGATTGGCGCGAACATCGTGCGTGTGGGATTTGTCTCATAAACAAATTATCATTCTGAAGTTTCTGCAAATCTGTAGCGTTATTAATGCGCAGCTCACCACACAGGGGAATTAGGGTGAAAATCCCTTGCTATACCAGTAACCGTAAATGCATCGCTCTGCATAACACAGCAAAGTCGGAATACTCGAAGGCAACTGTTCGGAAATTTCAGATGATGAGAGAAAAAGGCTTAAACCACAAGATTTAGATAGTGGCGTTAGGCTATCATGTCTTGCCCGCCCAACGAGCGACTTGACTTTAGAGTTAATGCAAAAAAAGCTTGAGCATAAAGTTCTCACAACTGGCAAAATGCCAAAATTCAAAAAAGACGAAGGCCTCATCGGCTATGGATTTGCTATTGACATTGGAACGACGACAGTAGTCGCAACTTTGGTTAATCTAGAAACAGGAGAGCAGCTGAGCAGCGCCTCTGACATTAACGCACAAAAGCATTATGGGCTCGATGTACTTACACGCATTACATATGAATATGAACACGGCGAAGATGGCATAATTGACCTACAAAAAGCAATTGTAGACTCTCTTAATGAGTTAATGCTCAGTGCATGCAAACAATCTAGTGTTTCTATTGAACAAATTGAGAATATAAATGTCGCTGCAAACTGCACAATGATGCACATGCTTTTAGGCGTTGATGCCAGGTCAATTGGAAAAGCGCCCTACCAGCCAGCTTTTAAAGAAGCAAAAGAAATGCCTGCCAAAGAAATTGGACTCAAAGGCAGTGACGATTGTGTTCTGTATTGCCTGCCACATGTTTCTTCATATATTGGTGCAGACATTGTTGCAGGCGCATATGTGTGCGAAATGCACAAATCTAACGATAACGAACTATTTATTGACATTGGCACGAACGGCGAAATAGTTCTAGCTAAATGCGGAAAATTGTTCAGTTGTTCTTGTGCTGCTGGACCAGCTCTGGAAGGAATGAACATTTCTTCAGGAATGCGAGCAGCTGCAGGTGCAATCGAAGACGTTCACATCTTCACCGACGAAATCAAACTAGACACAATCGGTGACAAAAAACCTGAAGGCATTTGTGGAAGTGGGATTTTGGCTGTAATTCGAGAGCTTGTAGTAAACGAATTTATTCAAAAGAGTGGTGTTTTTATTAAACCTGACAGACTACCTGATGACGATTGGCGCAAAAAATTCATTAGAATGAATGGCACAAAACGTGAACTGGTGATGTGTGAAGACCCTGAAATCATTGTTTCTCAAAGCGATGTGCGACAGGTACAAATGGCAAAAGGGGCAATTCTCTCGGGCTTCATGGCGTTATTAAATGAAGCTGGAATTGACATGGAAGACCTTGACAAAGTTTTCATTGCAGGCCAATTTGGGGCGCACTTGTCGGTCGACTCGCTCGTAGGCAGCGGAATTTTGCCTGCTTGCGTGCAAGATAAGCTAGTCTATGTCGGCAACAGTTCAAAAACTGGTGCCTACATGACACTCATGAGCAAGAAAGTCAAAGAGGAAATAGAAACGCTTGCGACTGAAATTGACTATCTGGAACTTTCAAATCTAGAAAACTACGACAGACTTTACTCAGATTGTATGCTGTTCCCTCAGTTTTAGCTAAATTGCTCTCGCGGCTTCAGAAACACACACTAAAAATAGAGAATCAGCACTCAAGTATTAACTAAGATCGTCACGAAAGAGATGTCTTCTTTACTAGGCGCAATAGACACAATCAATTAGTGCCCGCTAAATTGAAGAACCCCCTTCGCTAAAGCGGGCACACTTGCAGTATCGTCAACCGCCTTAAACATGAAGAGAAAGTGTCTTCATGACTACAGAAACTTCACTTCTCCTGTTTCAACGTCATAAATAGCGCCTGTGACAGTCACACCATCCGAAACGAGCTCTTTAACTTCATCGTTGGCTAAAAGCTTGTCCACGCTTGCTTTAACGTTTAATTCACAAGCTTTTAAATCATCAGTTTCGCTTCCAATAGCTTCTTCGATAGGAGCAGTTAAAGCGCACAAACAGCCATGACCAGCATGACCAATCGCAGCTCCTACGGCACCACAATTTGTGTGCCCCAAAACCACAACGAGCTTTGACTTTAAATGTTCAGCCGCATAAACAACGCTTGCAAGTTGTGTGTCAGTAACTATGTTTCCTGCAACACGAATAACGAACAACTCACCAATCCCGGCCATGAAAATGTGCTCTGGCACCACCCTCGAATCGGAGCAGGTGAGAATAACTGCATGTGGGTGTTGCCCATTCTCAAAAGTTTCTTTTCTTTTTTTAAGCGAGATGTTACCATCATTTGATTTTGCGGAAAGATAGCGAGCGTTTCCATTTTTTAGGATTTGCAGGGACTCATTAGCATTCATAGATTCTCCCCTCAACGAAATGCAATAGCTAATTATCTCACAGCTAGCATTTATTAAAAACACTCAAGTAATGTTTCTTAAATGCAAATGTGGGGCTTAGTTACAGCAGGTCTCTACAAAAATCTGTGATTCTTTGCAACGAATCAACAATTTCCACGGCACGAGCGATACATTCTCTCCTTGAGTCGGTCTCAGGCGGGCGCAACCCGGCTTTCGCCGCGCCAAAACGAGCCTTGTCGGTGAGATCGTCCCAGTTTTCGAGAACTCTTTTGAGCACAGTCGTTCCTTGTTCGCCAAGAATTGATTTTTCCCAATTGCTTGAACACTCATCAATGAGAGAAACAGCAAAATCAAGCTCGGAATCAATTTCTTCACTCATGCGTTTGAGCGCCACATCAGAAACGGCTTTACTGAAACCACCGACTTCAACCGTTATCGGGTGCACTGCTCGCCCACTGATTTCTGACAAAATGTTTGTTAAAGCGTGCCTCAATTCAAGGCATTTCTTAAGAAAATCACTGTCGGCTTCAACGAACTCCTGGAAGTCAACATAGCCTTTTATTTGGGGAAATTCTGACAACACTAAAGATGTAATGTCATTATGGGCCCTTTCAGCAAGGCGAAGGATTTCACGCAGAATCAAATCTCTTGAATCAATTGTTAAATTATTCTTCTTTTCAAACTTTGAAGCTGAATTTAGAGCTAGCTCTTGCGAGATTTCTCCATCAAATCTAGCCTCAACAAAAAGAGCATCATCTCCGGTAAGCCCTTCGACATTCTTTTCAAGAAAACGATCAATGCTACAAACATCCAAAAAACTCACAAAAGCATCGTTCCCATCGACATTTGTAACATTCTCAGCATTATAAAAAGCAGTTTCAAGGCATGCATGTTTAGAAATCCCACTGCAACCCCGGCACTGTTTGTTCAATCTAGTGCAAAGTCCATCGCAACCACACATTGAAACTAAGCCGGCACAGAGCCTTCCTTGTCCATAGAAGCAACCTTTTTCATTGCTCTTGCATTCTCCACAAAGACAAGCACTGGATTCAAACGTGTTTCTACCACCAATTGCCTTTTGCAAAACATTTAAAAATTGATTTGTATCAATGGGACAACAACGGCAACAATAATCAACGTCGATAAAATCTGTTAAAGCGCGAAAGTGAACACTCTCGCCTAGGGCATCTTTATTGAGGCCACAAGCGCAAGCTCCAATCGCGACTATAACTTTAGAATTTTCCCGAAGTTGCTTGACAAATTCTTCCTGCTCTGGCGTCTTTACAGCACCCTCCACGACAGCAATGTCCACTGCAGCAGGCGATTTTCTATCTGAAAGTTTTGGCCAATAAACAACATTGACCTGATTAAAAACGTTAAAAAGCTTTTCATCGGCATTAAGAATTTGCTGCTCACAACCATGACAACTCTCAAGCTCGAAAAAGCCTAAAGTTGGTTTATTTGCATTGGAACAAATCATCTAGATTGACCCCTGCATGTTTTGTGCATCCCAATAATTAAAAACAGGTCCATCCTGGCAACAATACTGATGACCCACCTGGCAGTGACCACATTTGCCCATTCCGCACTTCATGTGCCGCTCAAAGCTCATATAAATGCGATCGTACTCAATACCTTTTTTCCGCATCTCTTCAATGACACTTGCATACATAACAGGAGGACCGCAAATTGCTCCATAGGTGTTTTCAGGATTAACTTCGACATATTTAAACATGTCGCCTGCATATCCAACTTCGCCAGTCCAATCGTCGTCAGGTTGCGATAAAGGAAGATATAGTTCGAAATCTTTGCGATGGCGCCACATCTCAAACTGATCACGGAACATGATTGTGCTTGCAGTTCGAGAACCATAAATAATAACTACCTTGCCAAATTGGTCACGCTCGTCGTGAATGTTGTTGATGAGTGAACGAAGTGGAGCTATTCCAGTTCCTCCAGCAACAAGCAGAATGTCATTTCCCTTCATTTCTTCATAGGGGAAAGGATGACCATATGGGCCACGAATTCCCACTATGTCACCACACTGCATAGAATCGAGTTTCGACGTCACTGCACCGGCTTTTCTGATTGTAAGTTCAAAAAAACCAACTTTGGCAGGGCTCGAACAAATCGCTATTGGTGCCTCACCAACCCCAAGAACAGAAACCATGACAAATTGTCCCGGCTTGTGTCTAAACGCCTGACGAACACGCTCGTCAATCAAGCGCAGTTCATATAACTTCTCAGTCGCTGTGAGGGGCGTAATGCTTGTGATTCTTGCCTCCCAAGGACGGTATGGATCGGCCTTAAGCAGTGCCTGACCTTGTAGCGTCGTTTCTGATTCTGTAAATGCCACGCTACTCAAACTCCTTATTAGCAAAGAATTTCAACACTTCAGATGGAGAGATGCCAGCTTTGCAAGCACGCGCGCACCTGCCACAGCCAACACAAAGATATCTGTCATATTTTGAATAGAATCCATTTAGCTTGTGATACATGCGGTGTCTGACGCGAGAAACATTGCTGTCGCGGAAATTAAAGCCACCTGTTACCTGCGCAAATTCCGGATTGGTGCAGCAGTCAGGAATGCGCTCCCTTTTCCCGCCCTTGCCATTCGCATTCAAGGTGTCAATTATGTTAAAGCAATAACACGTTGGACACACCTGCGCACAAGCCGTGCAAGACAGGCACTTCTTTCCCATTTCTTCCCAAAACGGGTCATCGTGAAATGCGTCCATGAGCATTGGTATCTCTTGTATTTCTGGAATTTCTTTCGAAAAGGCTTCTTGGCGTAGTCGAGTTCTTTCCAAAAATAGCTTTCTGTCTTCATCTGTGGTGTCACGAGGCGAACAAGATGATTCCAAAACATCGGCGCCCTCAACACTTCCAATTGAAACAAAATATCTGTCACCTAGGTCCTGAAGGAACAGGTCATAGCCACCTTTTGCTTCCTGCACCCCAAGGTTGTGGCAAAAGCAAGTTTTTGTCGGCATACAGGAAATGCCCACAATCATTGTTTTTGATTTTCTCTTCTTGTAGTAGGGGTCAGGCCGCTCTTGATCTTCAAACACAAGGTTTAGGTTGTTAATCGCGTTGATATCACAGGCGTGAGCACCAAACAAAACGCGCGACCTTGGATAAATCTCACAATCGTGAATTTCATTATTTTCATCGAACTCAAATAACGTTTCGTGTTTCGGGATAAAGAACTTTTTTAAAGAAGTGAGCGTTGTGTGATAGTCAAGCTCAACCTCGTCAAAAGAATGAACTTCTGAAAATGAATAGCTCTTCTTCATCTTTATAGGTGCAATGACAGTTGCATTGCCCAAAAACGTGTTAAACAGCAACTCTAGGTCTGGCTTATCAATAACTTTATATAGCAATTAAAGCTCCGGCGAATTCACCTAACTGTTTTGCGACGCAAAATAGAGCTCAGCATTTGAGACTTTCCAACCAACAAGATCACGTTTCATCGTGATGACATAGGTTATTTCGCCCCCTTGCTCGGTTTTTGCCTTCGAATAAACCTTGCTCTCATTCATGCCGCGAGTTACACCCTCTATTTCTACATTGTCATCCTTCACGATGGAATTAACAATTTGAGAGCGCGAAGATTCGCTTACCGTTGATGAAAATGCGCTGTTCGTGGTCGATGGGTTGCTGAACAGCTCAGTAGTTGTCATTTGCTGAGTTGGATAGCCATAACCAAGAATGTAACCAGCCGCACCGGCACCTACAATCAAAACAATAAGAATAATAAACACAAGCAAGATTTTTAGGCCAACACCTTTGCGCTTGCGCTCTTTTTTCGCCTGCTGTTTGTAGATTTCCTTTAGTTCATCTTCTGTGGCGGTGAAAAACTTATCGTCATCACCCTCATAGGCATCAATATACCCAGGAACTTTGTCTAGAACCTCGGTTCCGTCATCGTAGAAATAGGGGTCGCTGCTGTTAGTCAAATCGTCAGCGGTTGACACATCGAGGCCACTCATGTCAACAGCTGTCGCTTCTGCCGCTGCCAACTTGTTAAGCTCACTAATGCAACGCGAATAGTCAACAGACGCAGAATCAGAGAGCTGATATGTTCCATCAGCTGTTACTTCTTTAAAACACTCTACAGCAGCCTCAGGTTCGTTGTTGGCAGCATGTGCTTGTCCCATGCTTGCCAAAAGGCGATTGCGCGTGTCATTTGACATGTTAAACTGCTTCGCGCTTTCATATGAAGCGATAGCATCACCTGGTCGCCCAAGACTCATGAAACAAACTCCCAAGTTGAGCAAGGACTTTGCTGGGTCTGGGTTGTTTGGGTCTAGTGCAGCTTCTCGGAAATTTCTTCCAGCATCTGCCGAATCACCCATTTTCATTTGGATGTTGCCAAGGCTCATTAATGCCTTGTATCGACTGGTATAAGTTTCGTCATTAATAGCAATTTGCAACTCATCAATAGCCTTGTCATATTCTTTTAATGAGCTGTATGCCTTGCCTAGATTCGTGTGAAGCGACGCGCCCGCTGTGTATGCACTGTCTTCTTCCGCTTGCAGATACGCACGAATTGCCTCAGAAGAATTCTTCATCTTCATTAAACAATTTCCAATGTGATGATAAAGAGCTCCATACTCTCCAGGTTGAAGAGGATTTTGCTCGTCTCTCAAACAATCAGTGTATTTTCGAAGTGCACCACGGTAGTCTCCTGCCTTATAGAGTCCGTTCGCTCTTGAAAAGGTTGTTTCGTTCACGCTGCGTATCCTTTTTTAGTTTTTTATAACCCTTTAATTATATACGAGTTCTAAAATCGGTAAATTTTTACCAGCAAGAGGGCTATTACTTGTTTTCAATAGTGATGCTTTCGATGTCGTCGCCAACACGAAGTTCGCCAATCACATCAAGGCCTTCGATGGTCTGGCCAAACACAGTGTAGTTTGGATCCAAGAAACTTTGTGGCCCAAGGCAAAAATAAAATTGAGAACCTGCAGAATTTGGCATTTGGCTTCTTGCCATAGCAAGCGTTCCGTCTAAATGCTTATTATTTGGATTAGTCGTGTATTCCTCTTTAATGCAATATCCAGGACCGCCAGTTCCAAAACCACCAATGCCAGTTTGTGCGCCGAGGATAACCTCGTCAGCGCTCTTGCCACGAGTGTTTGGACATCCACCTTGTATTACAAAATTCGGAACATAACGATGGAACTTTAATCCGTCATAAAAGCCCTTGTTGGCAAGTTCGATAAAATTTCCAACGTGAATTGGAGCGTCTTTTCCTGCAAGTTGCACTTTGATAGTTCCCTTGTTAGTCTTAATTACTGCAATCTCCTCACCAGTTGGCTGATATTCAGGAGTGTAGAGTTTCTCAAACATTTAAATTATTCCTTTCTTGAATTATTAACAGAGAAAAGTAAAATATGGTGCCCTCGACAGGAGTCGAACCTGCGACACCCTGCTCCGGAGGCAGGTGCTCTGTCCACTGAGCTACGAGGGCAAGCCCATCAGAGCCGATTAGTTACTATAAACTTTTAATGTGATTGATAACATCGCCAACAGTGTTGATGTCTTGTGGGTTTCCAAAGTCAATCTCTAACTCGTCCTCTAGATTGCAAATGAGTTCTGCAACATCGATAGAGTCAAGATTTAAGGATTCGAGCGTAGCATCATCAGTAACGTCATCTGGATCAACTCCAGCGTTCTCTTTTAGAAGTTTGCGAATGACATCGATTGTTTCCATGAAACACCTCTTCGATAAAATGGTTTTATAACCAAATCATTTTATCACGGTAAAAACAATCGATGCCATCGCTAGCTACTCAAATAAATTAGTCAACAGAAGTTGAAGTCTTCTCATCTTCTGAAAGTGGGACTTGGTAAAGTGTGTCCCATCCACAAAGATCACAGTGCAGGCAACGACCGCACTCACGACGTCCTGCCATTGGTTCAATGTCGAGTTCAATGTAGTCAAAATCGTGTTTGCGCTCTTCTGCAGGTCTCTCGTGAATTTCTTCACGTGGAGCATATTGAGGATATTGATGGTAGCTTTCTTTTGCCTTTACACCAGGGTCAATTGTGTGGTTGTAACCAAGGGCATTATCAATGTTGTATGCAGCAACTTTGCCAGCTCCGATTGCCATAATTGCAGATGCAGGGCTTGTTTGGCAGTCGCCACCAACCCAAACTCCAGGCATGTCTTCTGCCTCGAGGAATTCATTCGCTTTAAACGCATGCCATTGGGTCTTCATTCCAGCATCTTCGAATGGTCCACAAACAATGTCCTGACCAACAGCCAAAAGAAGAATGTCGATTGGCGTTACAAGTTCCTCTTTTTCTGTATCAGGCTCTGGCTTTGGACGACCACCAGGAACCTCAATCAAACGCTGAGGCTGTGTTCTCATTGCAGTTAAATGGCCATTATCATCAACATTTAGACCAACTGGAGATTGCAAAGCAAGGAACTGAACTCCCTCTTCCATAGCTCCATGAATCTCAACTTTGTCAGCAGGCATATCCTCGACACGTCTGCGATAGAAACAATATACATTTTTTGCATTGCAACGAACACTTGTGCGCACACAGTCCATTGCAACGTTGCCGCCACCAACAACACCAATGTTTAGACCCTCAAAATCAGGATAATCATCATCGCCGACCGCACGCAAAATCTCAACGGCGCTCATGACGCCTTTTGCATCAACATTTTCAATGCGAAGGCCTTTTCCAGTGTGAGCACCAATTGCAACGAATGTTGCATCATGCGAGGCTTTGATTTCATTGAACTTATCTGCATCAACATAGCAGTTCATTTGAACATTAATTCCGCCAACGCCAAGAATTGCATTAACATCCTCATCAAGTCTCTCGCGTGGGAAACGATATTTTGGAATACCATAGCGAAGCATTCCACCCATCTTAGAGCGAGACTCATAAACATCAACATCATGCCCCATAATTGCAAGATAATAGGCGCAAGAAAGACCACAAGGGCCAGCTCCAATAACAGCAATTTTCTTTCCAGTTGGCTCTTGACGAGGTGGTGTTGAAACAACATCGGCATGGCAGTTGTCAATCGCAAGTTTTTTGACACCACGAATGTTAACAGCTGAATCAATCCCACGACGACGGCAATAGTCCTCGCATGGATGCATGCAAACAAGAGCACAAGCCGTTACAAATGGGTTGTCTTTTCTCACCATTTTAACTGCACCATCAAAGTCGCCCTCTGAGGCAAGTCCAATGTAGGCAGATGCATTAACATGAGCAGGGCACCCAGCCTTGCAAGGTGATTTCATGTTTTTATCACAAGCGCAAGAATGTGCTTCAACATGCGCATAGTAATCAAGTTGGAAAAGTTCAATTCCCTCCAGAAGCTCTTTGCAAGCCTTCTTTGTAGTTTCGCAAGTTTCAGTGCTTTCAACTAATTCTTTTGCACCCTTTGCAAATTGATCAAATTGCTTTTGATTACTAAGGAAAAGATGAATCTTTTTGAGCGTATCAAGTAACTTTGTGAGTTTTTGGAAGTTTTCAGATTCATTGTCGACCTGATGTCTGACTTCATGATAAAACTTTTCGAAGCGTGCGAGTTGAATAGAGATTTGGCAAGTTCCTGTTTTAGCTACTTTAACAGCTTCAGCTAAAGTGTCAGCAACCAAACACTTCTCCACGTCGGCTTTTACAATCATGATTACTCCTTAGATTCCTACCCCAAGATAACGGGTTAATTTTAACGCTTTTTGTTTGTCTAATTCATGTCTTTTAGGCTAAAGAAGAATTAAAAAAGTCCCCAGTGCTGGGGACTTTTAAACATGTTTTTTGATTATTTAGGCCCATCCCCACTTAACTGTGTAGGTCGTTCCAAACGTTGCTATCCATGAATCGAGATCGGTCGTGACAATAGCTCCTATATTGTGCATAACCTTTCCATCCCCAATGTAAATGCCAACATGTCCATATATTTGAGCCCAATTGTCACCGTTGGTGTGTGAAGGAACGGCAATTATCATTCCAGGCTCCAATTGTGACCTGTCGCTTGATGTGCAATAGGCCCAATACATGTCTTTTGCATCGCCACTAGGATATCCACAACCGGCATTTTGATAAACACGGCTAACCCACATCGCACAATAGCCAGCACCAGGTGACCCTGTTGAAAAACATGCATTCACAATAGCTTGACCTTTGGCAGAATTAGCATGGGGAATTGATCCGCCACCGCTGTATGTCTGACCGCTTCCTCCTGAATAATTTGAAGAAGAAATCTGGTTGTTGCCAGCTGCAGCGGCAGCTGCGGCTGCCACTAGTTCAGCATCACGCTGTTCCATGAGGTCTTTGACATCACTGCTCAAGCTGTTTACCAAATCAGTCGTTTCTTGTTGCTTTGCAGCCACTGAATCAATTTGAGATTTTTGCGCAGCTTGCAATTGCTCAAGTTCAGCTTTTTTGTCGCTGAGTTTTTGCTTTTCCGCTTTTACCTCATTGATCAGCTCATTGTCTGATTCCATGATTTTAGAAGCTAGAAACCAATTGTTAGCAAAATCAGAAAAGTCGGTTGAACTCAAGAATAAATCAAGCATTCCAGCATCGCCACCACGATATTTTGAAGCAATCCTTTTGCCCAATTCATCTTGTTTTTTGCTCAAAACTTCTTGCTGCTCAGCAATTTGATCGTTCACGTCATCAACTTCACGAGAAGTTGCAGCAAGCTTTTCGTTTAAGTCATTAAATTCTGACTGAATTTGTTCGAGCTGTGAATTAACTTCATCGAGTTGGGCCTGCGCGCTATCTAACTTTTCCTGAGTTGTCTCACCAAATGCTCTCAAAGGCGGAACAGTGAAACTTAAAGAGAAGGCGAAAGCGACAGCCAGAAAAAAAATGAAGATTCGTTTTGTAATAGATATAGTCTTATCCTTAATCAAAACAGTTGCTCCTTGTGTGTTTAGTGTACTTTTCGCAACGAATTTATTATTTTATCACGAAAGAAAATTGCGTTCAAAGCGCTAGTTGTTGCCTTGCTTTTCTCGCCGAGTGGAAATTAAATAGGAAATCAGCACCGAGAGGAACAATATTCCGCCGATTATAAAAATCGATAAGAAAGTCGAAATGTGAATTCCAAAAGCGGAAACGAGCATTTTTATTCCCGTAAACACGAGAATAAAAGCAACTCCATATTTCACATATTCAAACTTCGATTCAAGATGTTCAATTACAAAAAACAGCTGTCTTAAACAAAGAATTGCAAAGATGTTCGAAGTGTAAACAACAAACAAATCTGTAGAAATTGAGAGTACAGCAGGAACAGAGTCAACAGCAAAAATAATATCAGAACCTTCAATGAGGATGAGAATTGCCAAAAGAGGCGTCATCATGCGTTTCCCATTTTCGACAACCATAAACCTGTCGCCATGAAGTTCCTTTGTGACAGGGAAAACCTTAGAAACCGTCTTGAAAATGAACGAATCATGAGGATCAGATTCCTTTTCAGGTAGCCACATCTTAATTCCCTGAATGATTAGGAATGCGCCAAAAATCCAAACTACCCACTCAAAAGTTGTGATGAGTGCAATTCCAAAGAAAATAAAAAGGAACCTCAGCACTACTGCTCCAATGATTCCCCAAGCAAGGCATCGGTGCTGAGCATGCTCCGTCACGCCAAAGCTTCGAAATATCATGAGAAAAACAAAGACGTTGTCAATCGACAGCGAAAGCTCAGTTAGATAGCCTGCCAAAAATTCCTGAGCTCGGACTTCTCCTTCTACCACCCAAACGCCTATGTTAAAAAGGATGGCTACTCCGATCCATATGAGTAGCCATTTAATTTGCCCGATTAAATGAGCACGTTTCTTATCCAATTAGTCCACCACAATTTTTAAACTACTAGTGTTTATCGTCAAAATCGCCAAAATCGAATCTTGCCCCATATTTATCAAAATAGGGGTCAGTTGGAAGCTCCTCCTGCTTTTCAGGATCAAGGAGTTCAGGATGCTCAAGTTCGTCTTTTTTGCGAGCTTCCTCTTCTTCAGCATCTCTTTTTGCAATGATATCTTTCTCACGTGAAAGATAATCGTCCCACTTGTTTTCAAGCAATGCTTGGCAAGCTTCACCTTCAACAGTTTCACGGTCAATCAAAACACTTGCCATCAAATCCATGTGTTCTTTGTTGGCGTTCAGAATTTCAAATGCGCAATCATGTGCTTCTTTCATGAGTCTTGACACTTCTTCATCAATCTTGCGCGCTGTTTCATCAGAGTAGTCCTGAGTATTGCCATAATCTCTGCCCAAGAAGACTTCGTGATTTGGCTGGCCAAAAACTTGGTTGCCAAGAGGGCTCATGCCATACTGCGTAACAATAGCGCGTGCAATCTTTGAAGCACGTTCCAAGTCATTAGACGCTCCAGTAGTCACATCGCCAATGAAAATCTCTTCAGCAACACGACCACCCATCAAAACTGCAAGTTGTGCTTTCATCTCCGACAAAGAATTTAAAACTTTATCTTCCTCAGGAATGCTTAATGTGTAGCCAAGAGCACGTCCGCGGCTAATAATTGAAATCTTATGCACTGGATCAGCATGCTCAAGACTAAATCCAACGAGCGCATGGCCACTTTCGTGATAGGCAATAGTCTTTTTGGTTTGTTCGGTGACGACTCTTCCTTTGCGCTCTGGACCAGCGATAACCCTCTCGAGCGATTCTGAAACTTCACGCTGGGTGATAATTTTTTTGTTTCTTCTCGCAGTCAAAAGCGCAGATTCGTTGAGTAAGTTCATAAGATCAGCGCCAGTGAAACCAGGCGTAATTTTTGCAATAGCATCCAAATCTACGTCGCTACCAAGAGGTTTATCTTTCGCATGAACATCAAGAATCGCACGACGACCTTTTACGTCAGGAGTGTCAACCACAATCTGTCGATCAAAACGACCTGGACGAAGAAGAGCTGGGTCCAAAACGTCAGCACGGTTTGTTGCAGCAATGAGCACAACGGAGTCTTTCTCATCGAATCCATCCATTTCGACAAGAATCTGGTTTAATGTTTGTTCACGCTCGTCATGGCCTCCGCCAAGTCCAGCGCCTCTTTGACGTCCAACAGCATCAATCTCATCGATAAAAATAATTGATGGAGCGCTTTCCCGTGCCTGTTTAAACAAATCGCGAACGCGAGAAGCACCAACACCAACAAACATTTCAACAAAATCAGAACCTGAAATGCTGTAGAAAGGAACACTTGCCTCCCCAGCCACTGCCTTTGCAAGCAAAGTTTTGCCTGTTCCCGGAGGGCCCACAAGCAAGCAGCCTCTTGGGATTTTTGCTCCTATCTTGTGATATTTTCGAGGATCAGCCAAAAAGTCTTTAATCTCTCGCATCTCCTCAACTGCCTCATCAACACCAGCTACATCATCAAATGTAACTCTTGGTCGCTCTTCTGTGTATTTCTTAGCTTTTGAATTACCAAAGCCCATTTGAGAATTCTGTTGCTTGGTGATTTGATTTAAGAAAAGGAACATAATCGCACCAATCAAAATGATTGGAAGAAGTGATTGCAAGATGTTCCAGAAACCGCTAGGTAAAGTAATGGAATAGCTGATTTCAGGGTGTTGCTTCATCAACTCACCAAGAGAATCGCTTCCAACATAAACACTTTTGTACTTCTTTGGCTCATCTGCCTTATCAGAAGTAAGAGTTTTTGTTTGAATTCCAGCATTACCAGAAGCATCCACAACACCCGACTCTTCTAATTGCAAATTTATTGCTTCAATCGATTTGTTTAGTGAAGACAATATCTCGCTACCAGGATTAGTTGTAGGGTAATATTCACCTGCGACAGTATATTCACTTGCAGAGTATGTAACGCTTTTTACCCTGCCTTGCTCTACAGCTTGCACAAACTGAGACGTATCAAGTTCGTCAACATCGTTGCTTTTGAAAGGATTCACTAGCGAAGACATAATAAAAACTAGCGCCAAGAAGCACAATAGTGTCACTATCACCGTCCGGCGCGATTTCATCTTCGGAGGAATTGAATTTCTGTTTGGAGAAGGCGAGCCAAGAAACTCTTTATTATGGCTATCCTCATTTGATTTATTTTGATTATTTCTAGAGTCTTTTACCTCGTCAGAGTCTTTGTTCTGATCATTGTCTTCAGCAAGCATTACTCTCATTTAACGGTTCTTTACTTTCTTTCGTTTTTTGTGCAATTTAACAAGAAATTTTAACACAGCCACAAATTACCATTTGACCCTCCACAAGCGTCCTAAGCACATTTGATACATTTGAAGTAGTCATCAAGAAAATTCTTAAAAGCGATTAAGAAATCTCCTATTTCAAACGAAATTGAAGCGTAGTTAGCATCAAGATTTTGATCAGCAGAAACATTAAAACTGACCTCCGAACTATCAACAGACTCTTCTTTGATGTCGTCAATGTCTTCAAAATGGTGAAGACAGTTGTAACAAACATCCATATCATCAAACAATCTACTGTTGCACACTGGACATTTCTTCACGATCAGCCTCCTCTGCAAAATATTTATCAAACAGCAAGGTTTCTCCAGGCTCTACCCATGGCTCAGCACTTGAAAATCGTTCCAGAACAGCTTCAGCATCTTTGTGTGTCAAGAGTGAACCAGGTTGCACATCATGATAAACTGCTAAAACAAAAGCAAAAGCATCAACAAAAGCTATGTCAATTGGTTCTTTCATGCCAACCGTGTGAACACTGTTGCACATCATAAAAACTCTCGTAATGTTGTCTTTCTCTGTGAACTCGAGCCCTTTGAGTCTTTCATAGAACGACCAGTAGCTCTCAAATGGAAAATAGCCATTGTTTCCTCTAACAACTTCTGGCCAATCATATTTTTTATAACGCGGTCTTTTCTTCTTCTTCATTTCCAGCTCCTAATATCGTTTTTTCCAAACTGAACATCTTGCAATTCACAAATCACACCCTTTACCCTGGCTCTACCCTCTTCCCCGAGCAGTTTTTCAAAATCAACCTCAACTTTCACTTCTCCAATTACTGGCAAGTCAGCAACAGCAACATCAAACTTTGCTTTCTTTATCTCTTCGTCAAACTCTGAATTTAAAAGACTTGAAACAGCGGCCATGAAATTAGTAGAAGGTGAAGAAGACTTCCTAGCAAGCGACTGTGCGCTTTCAAACGCAGAGGCAAAATCATCCTTTGACCCCTTAATCACCTTTTCCGTGTTTCTTATTACGGGTTTTTTAGCAACCCAATCAGAAGGAGACAATCCTAATCCATCAAGAGTGTCGTATAGCAAGTTTTTAGCATGACCAGCAAGTTCTGAAGATAGCTCACCTGAACAAGATTCGACATTAAGCAAGTTGCCCGAAAGTTCCTTTTCTTCTCCAAACTGATTAAGGATGTTTCTCCAAACTCGTGCAACAACGCTGTTGTCATCGGTCTTAGGCTCCAACCTTTTCATGAGCATTGAAATTCCGCTTTCTGCTTTATCAGTTTCAAGCTTTGCTCCCGAAACTGCAAAAGTAAACCCAGGCTCATCATTTTCTCTAACAAACAAGTTATCAACAGAACTCTTGCTTTTCCCATTCTTTGAAACAGTGAGAGAAATTGCACCGTCTCTGCCAGGAGGCGACACTTTAATCCTCGCCTTTTTCGCCTCGTTTAAAAAACTAGACAAGGCATCATTTGCCTCATTAAGCGTATCTTTCATCTTTCCAGATGCTTCATCAAAGGCTTTCTTCGCCTCGTCAAATGAATCCTTTAATGCACGAATCTGGTGATAGTAATGTTCAAAACCACTGACAGTGTTTGTTGTCGCAGAAGCAACACTGCCAACATTCGAGGTGCTAAACTCACAAACATCGCACTCAGAAAATTCTTCAGAATCAAACTGCGAACAAGACCCGAGAGAGACAAAACCAGCTGCACAAGGCATGCCGGGATTAGAATGCATTGTTCTAGTTCCAGAACTTTCAGTTATGGGATAAATGTTCTCGTTGTATCTGTCTGAATCCCTAAAACTATTTGCCTCAGAATAAAGCTCTGGCAAAACATATTGCCCCGAATCTCCTAAATTTCCAAGACTATCCTCAAATTCGCTCACGCACCATTCGTAATAATCCTTACGAAGATATGATCTTGAACGCTCCCTCAAATCATCCAAAGCCTGAGGGGACTCAGTTTCTTTTCTCGATTGGAAGTAGGCAAAAGAGCGACGAAAAGCAACATTAAAATCCCATGCATCAGGAGAGGAATAATGTGGATTATCAGTTGAAGAAATGTTTGATAGCGATGATGCTCTTTCATAAAGACAATAGGCAGGGTCTGCGCCACAATCTAAGACCCACGCTTCGCGATTAATTTTGTCCATTTCTTCTTTTAGTTTTTGTAATTCTTCTGCCTCTTTTTGAACTTCATCAACCTGGGAGCTTGCTTTACTTTCCGCTTCTTCAAGAGCAGAAGTGTCAAGTTTTATTTCCTTGACCTTCATTGGAACAAGCACAGCAATCCCCAAAGAATTGCCAGAATCTAGTTCATTTTCTTGAACAACATTTAGTGCGCTAACCGCTGATAGCAAAGGTAGTGCCTCTTGATAAACAGAGAGCCCCTCTTTCGCTGTTGCCGAAAAAGACGAACGAGCCTCACCGATGTCATTTGCCTTGGCAATTAAATCAGCGCTAGTAGCAACATTGCCTGCGCATGCGAACACTATAGCTGTGCCCCAAAGAACATATTGAGCCGCATTCATAACGACAATGGCAGTGTCACATGTGTTCGCAACGTTATAGAACTTAGCCACTTGCGCCTCCGCTGCCAGAACCGACGCATCCGATGTCTCTTGGATAGAAGCAGCCTCAGTTTCGATTTGATACAGCCGAACCCCAGTAAACATTAAAGCAAGCGCTACAAGGATTGAAATTCCACCACCAATCGAAGCGCTGGCCTTGCTCGATTTAAGCTTGCTAATCATAAAACATCACCTGCTCGGTAGGGATTTACACTCAATGCGCATTTATGCGACAACTGAAACAATTGCACACCAAACACGCTAGTTTTCATTCCAATTCCAAACAATGTTGGAGACCACATCAGCTCGCACTCATAGCGCGTGGTAAACAAAGAACTCTTACTCACTGAAACACTTATGCTTTCATTTGACGCAGAAAAGCTTGACTGCAACGCCGATTCAATCCTAGATGCAGGTCCGAAATAGCCCTCATTAATAGCAGGCGTTGACGCCTCGCACCTGATAGCATTTCTCGCTTCTCTATCAAAACGTGCACATTCACTTGCAAAAGAAAGTGCATTAACTAAGACAACTGCAACAATAATCATGATGGGAAAAACAATGCTCAACTCGACAGCCATCTGCCCGCTCTTATCATCAATTTTTTCGCATGTCTCCCCAAATGAGCAATGCTTTTTCAGATTGAAAAGTCGCAGAAAAGAGTAGGGTCTCACCTTTTTATTTTTTATCAAGCACTTTGAAAAAGGTTGCGAAATTGCAATTGCTCCTTTAAACTGTCTGCGCAACTGTTGAGAATCAACAAAAAGAGTTTTGGAGTTTTTCAATAATTCCATCATTTTTTACCCACCCAGTCAGGCTGCACAACTTGTTTAGAAGTTGCAGAAATCTCGATTACCCCATTTCTAGTAGCACCACCAAAAGCCCGGAGCGCAACATCAATTAGAGGAACCGCCTTTAATTTGTTCGATATGCTCACTTCAACCTTTGATGATCCTCTGCCAGAAATATTGATTTGCCAAGTGCAACCTCCTTCATGAATGTGAAACAAGTCTGCTTGAGGCACAGCCGAAAGTCTTCTTCTGATTAAATACTCAATATCGGCATTTTTTTGCGACCCTGGTTCAGAAGCCAGCCTGCATGCTTCAGAAGAAGCTGAATTCATAACGATCAGGTCGTAAAAAATGATTGCAGGTTGCACTAAAAGCAAAATCAAAGTTAAAAGTACAGGAATCATAAAGGCCGCTTCCAAAGTTGCCTGCCCGCTTGCTCCCTTAATCTTCAAGGCAATGTCAGAACGAAAACGCATCGATAACTCCAGCAATTGAATGTGTGACATTGTGAGAGGATGAAGTCATAGCATGAGCAAGAAAGGTTCCATCATTTAACTTGTTAAACAGCACAATTAAGGCAACAATCACCGACAATACAACGAAAGCAACAATCGCAAATTCAACAACAGATTGACCCTTTTGAGATTTGAATTTTCTTTCAAGAGCTACAAGATCAAAAACAGTTCTCTTCCTTAAAGCGAGTTCATTCCATCCGAGATTGCATCCCAAAGTTCTTGGAGCTTCGGCTTGAACACTGCTATTGCCAAAATTGCAATCACAACCAACACTCCGACAAGAATTGCATACTCGGTGGTCCCCTGCCCTTTTTTGCACACAAGCTTTGACTGCAAGTTGCAAAATGCACAACTCAACCTCTGTACAGCGATTCTTGAATGCTTGCGAACAGCTTTCCAAATTGATAAATCCATAGCTAACCTCCAACTTTCTATTCGATAAACTCATAATTCCTAAACACCTCCCCCGATCAGCTCCAATAAAACCGGGCCCAGGATCATGAGGAGCATTGCGGGCAAAATCAAGGCGCCTGTCGGAATCATCATTTTGATAGGTGCCTTTCTAACCTGTTCTTCTCGCTTTGCTTTATAAACAGAACGAGCTTCTGTGGCTGTAGACATTAAAGATTCACTAACTGAACTTCCAAGCTTCAAGGTTCTAATCAATCCCTCGATGGTTCTGGAAAACATTAGTGAGTCATATCCTTTTGAAACATCGCGAAGGGCATTCTCTCGTGACAAAATCCCGCTCTGCCAAAGTTGTTGTGCAGAAGCAATTTCTCTGCTTATTATGGTTTTGAAATTTGCTGTGTAAATCTCACACGCACGATCAAAGGAAAGGCCACTTCTCATACCAATGCTTAATATTTCGAGCATTTCAGGCAAGTGCTGCTCAAGCTCTAAAGAACGTTTCTCTTTCATTTTTTTTAGAACGTTTCTTGGGTAGGAAAACCCTAAAAATAATCCAAACAAGAAACCGAGAATTAGTAGCTCTTGTGAAAAAACTAAACCAATGAAACCAAAAATGACGGCTGTTAATAGACCAATTTTTAATTGAGCAGCAACGACAACGCTCGGCGAAACTCTGCCCGATAGCCCAGCAAAAACAATTTCACTTAGCAAAGCTGGTGAGCTTGAAAAGAAATTTGTAACCCTATTAAGAAAATTAGACTTAAACTCTTTCGAACCACCCAACTCCAAGTAGCTAATTAGGCGGTCCTCAATCGACAACCGTTGCTCCTTTGCTAAAGGAGATTCAGAATATAGGCAGTTTTTAACCCTCGCAACACGTTTGTTGCTCTCCAATTCCAAAGAGAAACTAAAAGCAGCAAGAAACGCCATAATCGCAGTGGTAAGAAGCAACAATATTTCAGATGATGCACACATATGTTTCACTCCTCACATTTCGCAAGTGTCTTTCTGACAAGCATTACACCTGTAAGTTGCATGGATAATGCAAGCACTAGAATCGAAATTCCAACAAAACTAGAGAAAAAAGGATTCAAGAAACCGGGACTCATAAACGAAAACAGCGCCAATAGAACAAACGGCAATATAGTCACAATTGAGGCTGACATTTTGGCCTGAGCAGTTTGAATGCGAAGGGTTCTTGCAAGCTCAAGCTCACTCAAAACCGACTCACGTGCACAATCAAGAACGTCTGCAATTGGGCCCCCTGTCACGTGATGAACGCTAAAAGCTACTGCAATGAATTTGAGTTCGGGAATTTCCCTGACGCTTTCAAAAACTTCCAATGATTCAGAAACTGAAGAACCCATGTTTAACCGATTGTGAGCCAAGAGAAAAACTTGCCCAAGCGCCCCTTTGCATTCATGCGAAGCCTGCTCAAATGTCTGCATTAATGAAAGTCCGCACCTAACACAAGTTGACAAACAACGAATTGCATCTGGCACTTGTTCGCGAAGCCCACTCAATTCCTTAGCGAGCAAATTAGTAAAAAACGCCGTCAATGCAAAAAAGATGCAAAATGCTACGCATAATGCGCAAATTAAAGAAATGGTAAAAATGAAAGTAAGACAAGCAGAAACAAACGAAAAGAGAATCAAGCACGATACTGCTGTTTTAGCTTCTACTATTACGCCTTTTAGTGAAAGATAGGTAACAACGCTGCAAGCATTACTATCAATAAACTTCAATTTTAGGATTAATGAACTCAAACTTCCAAACACTCTGTTAGACACACCAAAGATGAGTTGAGTAAAGCTTCCATCTTTCGTTTCGCCCATGCTCCACAAAATTTTTTGCTTCTGACAGCTTTCAATAATTACCAAGAGCGCGAAAAAAATGCTAATCCCTAAGAAACAAAAAGCGCAGACGAAGAGTGTGAAATATCTTAGTTCCACTCCAAAACCTCCTTAGCCTCCGCAAACCCAAAGGAAAGAGCCAAGTTTGGAACCCCAGCATCAGAAAACCAATTTCCACCTTCGTAAAATTGCTCTCGAGAATAAAGGGGTTCTATAGAAATTTGCCTTGCAAGTCTATCAAAATGAACTGAAGATATTTCATTCAGGTATCTGTTACCTCTACGGTCTCTTTTTACTTGAATAATGTAATCAAACGCGCTTCCAAGCTGGCTCATGATCGCATCAATAGGAAGATCAACAGCATATCTAACCAGGGCAGTCATTCTTTCGACGACATCTTCACTAGAGTTTGCATGAATTGTCGTCATGGAACCGTCATGTCCAGTGTTCATGGCTTGGAGCATGTCTAGGGCCTCTCCACCTCGACACTCCCCAACAATAATTCGATCAGGTCGCATCCTCAGTGAGTTCTTCACAAGATCTCGAATTGTAACTTCACCGACTCCTTCAGTGTTTTGTGGGCGAGCTTCCAGCCGCACTACATGCAAATCAGAAGAGAACTTTAGCTCCAAAGAGTCCTCAATAGTAATTACTCTTTCACCTTTAGGAATAAAACAACTAGCTGCATTAAGCATCGTGGTTTTACCGCTTCCGGTCCCACCAGAAACCACAATGTTTTTCCTAAGAAGAACTATCCATTTTAAAAATTGATAAACTTTTTGCTCTATAGATCCAGATTCAAGCATTATTTCCGGCGAAAGTACGTCTCTTCTAAATGCGCGAATAGTCACCATTGGGCCATCTGGAGAAATCGGAGGAATAATAGCATTCACCCTGTGACCGCGCATTAAACGAGCATTCACCATCGGACTTGCCTCGTCTATGCGTCTTCCAAGAGGAGCTAAAATTTTGTCGATGAGCACACGAACTTGCTCGTCATCCTCGAATTGCAAGTCAGTCTTTTCCAGAGTTCCACGTTTTTCTATATATATTTCGCTTGCACCATTGATGATTATTTCTGTGACGTCCTCATCGACGATAAAATCTTCAATTGGCCCCATTCCAAACACAACATCCATCAATGCAGAAGTCAATTCCGCTTCTCTGCTTTTAGAATTAGCAAATTGCTCATTGTTAAGAAACACCTGTTTGCATGCACCTGTAAGTTCCGAGCGCGCGCGTCGCGGATCATCTAACAGCATAGAGGCTATGTCATCGAGGGAAACATATCGTTGCACCTCTTCTTTGAGGTCTCTCACTGAAACTTCACTTTGAGTTTCACTCAGAATCTTCACTCCAAGAGCATCTGCTCTCGTGAATTCAGCTGATTTCACCATCTCTTGTAAGCTCATGACAGGCCTTCTTCCAATGCGCCTTTAGACAATTTCCTGTCTTTAGAAGAAAGGGGGCAAACGTCTTTCAAAAAATTGAAGATGGAAACAGCAAGTGCGTTCTTCTGCGAAACTAAATCATTGACTCGCGCACAACACATTTTCTCTTCAACCTCCAAGGAGCCATCTTTAAACTCCCAAACATCAGCACAACGAAGGGTTGCCTTGACATCAGAAGATGAAATTAATTGTTTCCTAGAGCATCTGTTCAGTGCAAATTTAAATGAAGCGCTTGAAACATTTAGACGCTCGGCAAGGTCAAGAGCATGCGCACACGCTCGCACCGAAGACACTCTCTGATCGATTAAAAACAGACACGCCGATGAAAACTTCAATAGATGCGCATGTGCATCACTCCAGTTAGATCCAGTGTTGATAATTATGCAATCAAAACAAGCGGAGAGATAATCTAGCAATGCTGGGAGAACATCACAAGCAGTTTCACTCGCTTCCAAACGTTTCGGAGCTGCCAGAATGATAAGCTCTCCTTCAATTGAACTTGAACTAACGTTGAAAGAATTCTTAGCTGCATCAGACAAACGGCCATTACTCACCACATCCTCATAATTCACAACATTCGAGTCTCTGAAAGCGGCTGCAAGATCTCCAAACTGAAAATCTGAATCAATTAAAAGTGTTTTAAAACCCAAGGAGGCCATCAAGCTTGCCGAAACTGCAGCAACGCAAGATTTTCCTGCACCCCCTGACCCAGAAAAGACCGTCATCGTCCAGCACGACTGCTTGGAATCTACAATTTCCTTTTCCGGCACTTCGAGAGCGCAATTTTCATCTATTTCATAATCATCAATCCCTAAAATCTGATCTTTCAGATCGTTATCTCTCCTAAAGAAGCTCTCTAATTCATCAACAACGATTAGTTCGTCAATTCGACAAGCATCTTTTCTAGATCGAAGAGAACCACTAATTTCCCTTACAACCAGAGCAACGAAGAGATTAAGATGGTCGTGTTTAATTGCTGCTGCCAGATTTATGGAGTCAACATCGTCAGACGAAATGACCAAAACTCTAGCACCTTCATCAAGCAATCTAGCGGCATTTCTAGCCTTTAAACCATCGCTCACGAAGAGGCAATCTTCTCTCGCCAGAAGACTAACAGGTAGCCCAAACTCAGTAGGAGATTTTAGACACATTGAATCGATACAAATAAGATTTTTCATAATTTAAAAACCCATAAAGAAACTGAAAAGAAAATTAAAAATAATCAATTCACGAAATTGACAAGCTCATTTAGCGGAAGGAAAAAAGTAACAGAATCGCTCGCTTCGCTTCCCTCAACCATGGCCGCAGAAAATAAAGCATCAAAATTTTCAAAACAAATAGCACAACTTGTTTCTTTGAATGCGCAATTCGAGCATACATTTTTTAAACAGCCAGGTTTGCAATCTTTAGGTTGTATGTGCACATTTTTCTCGCGTCCAAATCTAACGAAAAGTTTTTTCTTTAGGTCCGCTAAAGCAGGACAAAAACTCTGCCTTTCGTAGTGTTCTATCAAAACTCCAAGAGTGAGTTTCATTTTTTGAAAAACTTGATTAAGCGAACTAAGCATTTCATTCCTCCATCAAATCGCCAACTTGTGGCATTTCCCTGTCGGAAGGAAGCACAACATATAAGCTCAATTTCTGCGCAGCACTCACAACCTCTTGAGCTTTTTCCTTGTCGACAGCAACTGTAATCCATTTAGTTTCTGAATTAACAGTCTTGTCAGAATTTGAAGTTTCGAGAATTTGAACATTTGAGCAGATTTTCGTAGTAGACGTTGATCCAGTCGCATAAACGTCAACTTTCTGATTAACCCGAAGTGTACCTCCAACCGATGACGTGTCATTCAACGGAAGCGAAACGGCAACTTTGCCAGTTGGCGCGTTGATTTTTGCGTCTCCTGATTGAAATCGTGCAGAAGAGATAACTTCACCTTTAAGAATGCTTGAGCCTAACTGCTTGCCCTCACACTCAGAAACATCCCTAACCGCATCAACTGGAAGAAGAGAGTTAACCCACGGCTTGACTTCAATGTCACTTTCTCTAATGGTTTCACCGCCAGCAATGTCTCTATTGGCAACGCACACCTCAACGTTAACGCCTCCAAAATCACTGGCAACCTCTTGCTCTTTTGCAGCCGCATCACTTTTAACACTAACCAAAAACGCGCCTGCACAACCAGCAGCAATAAGCCCTGAACAAAGTGCAACTTTTATGTTTCTGCTCAGCCCGGGCAAAACTTTTAGCCTCACAATAACCCCCTTTAAGATCAAACTTGCGTTTCGCTTCGTCGACGACAAATTTAAGTTTCAAAATAAAAGTGAAAAAACATGTGAAACTTTTACCCACAAAATGCATATTGAAAACTTGGATTGAAATGAAAAGAAAGTGAGAGATTTAGTGTTGAACTAGTGAAGACACAAATGAACAAATTGTGACGATGCTAATGAAGAAAAACTGTTGAATTTTTCACGTTAAAGATGAATCTTCACTGAAGAAGATAATGAATATATAAAACTAATTAGCAACTGATTATAAAAACGAGTTAATTAAGAAGAATAATGTGAGTGATTTGTGAATGTCGAATTTCAAGCAAAATAGTTCCTCTTACTAAAGTTAGGGCTGCGGAAAACTTTTGTCCCTAAAATCATGAATAGCATCGCAGGAAAAGAGCATCTAACCTCTAGAATTCTGCGCTTGGATTTCAGAGTGAGGAAGAACAATAAAGATTTACTTTTAAGATTTAGCCTAAGGCTGACAAACTAGAAACAGTCAACTAATCCAAAGCTAGAATCAATAACGCTATGAAAAAATTGGATTTAGAAAAGATGGTGGTCGAGGAGGGATTTGAACCCCCGACCGTTTGCTTGTAAGGCAACTGCGCTCCCGCTGCGCCACTCGACCATCTAACAAGAAAAGTCGCACAATATGAACCGTGCGACTTGAAATTATAACAGACTAATTACTACAGTTTAAGAAAAGAACTAATTTAGCTACTTAATAAATCTTTTTATTCCCACTAGTTCAATGAAAATAGATTTATTTCATGTTTACGCAATGAATCTTTTCGTCACGCTCAAGATAGGCCATAACTTCTTCAGCTGCCATTTTTGCACAGTTGTCTTCAGCCTCAGCCGTTGAAGCCCCAAGGTGAGGAATGACAATTGTGTTAGTCATTTTTACAACTGCAGGGTTTGCGAAATCGGTTACATATTTAGCAACTTTTCCACTTTCAAGAGCTTGAGCCATGTCTTTGTCGTTGACAAGCTTATCGCGAGAGAAGTTCAAAAATACAACTCCGTCTTTCATATTGCTAATCGCGTCGGCATTTATCATTCCTGAAGTTTCTGCCGTTGCAGGAACATGGATTGTCACAAAGTCTGACTTGCTTAAAAGCTCGTTCAAATCTTCAGTAAACAAAAGTTTCTCGCTAATTTCCTTTGCTTTTTCCTGATTTAGAAACGGGTCATATCCAACACAATTCATGCCGAGCGCCTCTGCTGACTCGACAACAAGGCGGCCGATTGCTCCAAGACCAACCACGCCAAGCGTTTTTCCTAAAATCTCGCCGCCAGCAAAAGCCTTCTTAGCTTTCTCAGCACTCTTGCCAACATTCTCATCTTCAGCATTATCGCGAACCCAGTTGCATCCACCAATAATGTCGCGACAGCTGAGAAGCAAACCTGCCAATACAAGCTCCTTTACTGCATTTGCATTTGCGCCAGGCGTGTTAAAAACGGGGATGCCCTTTTCTGCAAGAGCTTCAAGTGGAATGTTGTTAACGCCAGCACCAGCGCGTGCAACACATTTAACCGAATCAGGAAGCTCCATATCGTGCATGTTTGCACTTCTAACAAGAATCACGTTAGCTTCATCGATAGAATCGACAATTTCATAATCATTTGTGAAACAATCGAGGCCTTTTTTTGAAATGTTATTTAAGCAATGAACTTTATACATGAAAACCCTTTCTGCTTTCTAGCTGGCAATCTTCTCACCACGAAGAATAACACTGTTTAATGTGAGGTCTTCGTTCAAAATTAAAATATCGGCCGAGGCTCCTTCACAAATTGTGCCCACTTTTCCACCCATTCCAAGAGCGCGAGCGGGATTTTCGGTTGCGCATTTCACTGCACTTTCAAGCGGAATGCCAGCGGTTTTTACAGCATAGCGCAAACAATCGGGCAAACATGTAACACTTCCGGCAATCGAACCGTCAGCAATAGTTGCAAGAGAACCATGAACGGTAACGTCCTGCCCCCCAAGATCATATGTTCCATCTTCAAGGCCGCAAGCCCGCATGGTGTCAGAAATCAATATGATTCTGTCATCTCCAAACAGCTTGAAAGCCATTCGAATGACAGCTGGATGAGAATGAATCCCATCGCAAATTAATTCGGCCATTACTCTGTCATCATCAAACGCCGCAACTACTGGACCTGGCTTCCTGTGATGAATAGGATTCATAGCATTAAACAAATGAGTCATCTGACGAGCACCCGCTTCAAAAGCACTGTTCGCCTCATCAAAAGTAGCGCAGGTGTGAGCAATCGAGACACGAACGCCCTCATCGGTCGCTTGTTTGATGAAGTCAAGATTCCCAATGACCTCTGGTGCGACATCTACTAGCTTAATCATTTTTCCACTGGCATCATTTAGTCGATTGAACTCTGCAATGTCGCCGGCATGGACATATGCAGGATTTTGTGCCCCCACTTTGTCAGGAGAAATGTAGGGGCCTTCCATGTTAATGCCAGCAAAAGTTGAACAATCGCTTGGGGTTTCACCTCTCTTTTGCGCTTCAACAAATTGAGAGACGCTATCCATTATTGGCGTCAAAATCTCTTCGGAATAGGTCATTGTAGCTGGGCAAATTGAAGTTGTTCCGACACTTGCCTGAAATTTCGCAATTTTTACAATAGATTCAACTTTTCCATCACAGAGGTCTGCACCCACGCAACCATGAAAATGCAAGTCAACGAGACCAGGAATTACATAGCAACCACGTGCATCAACAGTTTCTCCTGAATCTGTTGCACCTTTAGAAACAGCAGTGATTTTCCCATTTTCAAACGTTACGTTTTTGCCTTCTACAAAAGCGCCATCTACGAAAACCTTTCCATTAATTACAGCCATTTGTGCTCCTTAACAATGAAGTCTGACATGTTTTTAAAATAAAAAATTTTGCATTCACTTGCAAGTCTGACCTGATATTAAAATTTTAAATTTATGTCAGACTTAAAAATTAAACACCTCAAAATCAAAGCCTGACATGCTTTTCAAATCTCATAAACCGCTGCCGACCTCACGATTCTCTAATCAACAAACGAAGTCTGACACCAAAAATGAAATTTAAAATTTATGTCAGACTTAAAAATTCAAGAATTATGTTCAATTTAACATTGAAGTCTGACATGCATTTTAAATAGCAGGGAATAAAAAAACCAGATAAGTTTTATTTCTGGCTTTAAAAACTAACAATCGATTAAAGCTGGCTTGCGGCCTCTTTGTCGAGGATGATTGTGCAATCAGGATGACTTTGCAAAATCGAAGCCGGAACTTGTGGTGTAACTTCTCCCTTGAAAGCCTTCTTAACAATTTCTGCCTTACCTTCACCTGTTGCAAGGAGCAAGACTTTTTTTGCTTTCATGATTGTGCCAATTCCCATTGTGTAGGCAGCCGTCGGAACCTCATCGATTGAGTTGAACAAGCGAGAATTTGCCTCAATCGTCGACCGAGTTAGCTCAACATAATGCGTAGCAACTGGGAATTCATCGCATGGCTCATTAAAACCAATGTGTCCATTGTGGCCAAGCCCGAGAAGTTGTAAATCCACGCCGCCAGCTTCCTCAATTGCTTTTTCATAGTCTTCGCACATTTTCTCTGGATCATCGCTGTTACCAGATGGAACATGAGTGCGCACCTTGTCAATGTCGACGTTATCGAACAGATGATGATTCATGAACCAGCGATAGCTCTGGTCGTGATCTCCATCGAGTCCTGCATACTCATCCAAATTAAAAGTCGTTATGTCTTCGAAAGATACCTCACCGCGCTTAAACTTCGCAACAAGCTCTTCATAGGTTCCAATTGGAGTAGATCCAGTGGCAAGGCCCAACACGGCAGCGGGCTTCGACTGAATTTGCTCGGCAATAATGTCGGCCGCAGCACGTGAAACGTCTTCGTAGGTTTCTTCAATAATGAACTGCATACAATCTCCTTCATACTTTTAGGTCCAGAACAAAAATGCCTGCTTGAATCCCTCGTAACTCCACGCATAAACATCGGAATACCATCCTGTTTCAGGAACAAAACAAAGGAGCAGACTGTATATCACACTCACTGTGACCGTGAGTATTATAACCTTGTACAAAAGATTAGAACTCAAGTGCAAAGGCACAATTGAAATGTCTTTTCCGCGCGAGAGACTTTCCTCTTCCGCCTCATCCAAAGACGAAGAGAGAAGAGCATTTTCGTTAAGAATAAACGCAATGAGAACGGCCGCCGCAAGAAACATAAATGAGAAATCAGCGTAATAGCGTTGCAAAATTCCTGCAACTTCCGCATCAAGAATTGCAACAATAACACCACTAACAATGAGAGCCAGAACAACTCCGCTAACTGTTTTAGTTTTTCGTTGTGCATTACGAATTTTCAAGACAGGGAAAGCAATAATTATTAGCCAAAGAATTGGAAGACAAGCAAATATTCCGCCAAAAGTTGCCTCACGAATGGTTTGTCCAAAATAGGTCGACTCAAAAGCAGTTTCTTGAATGAACGGAAAAACACCAGTTGTAGCCGGAGTCTGGAAAAAATACATGAAAAGCGCTGGGGCAATTCGACCAGCGTTGATACCTCGTTTTGTCATGTCGTTCACAGTGAGATTGTAATTGGCGCCAAAATCCAGCGGCGAGCCAAAGCGCGCGTAGTTATAGACAAACAGACAACAAACAACAATCACATATGGCGCAATCAAGCAAATGAATTCTTGCAATCCATCCCTGGTGGTAATCCTTTTCTCACTAATGTATGCTCGCCAAAACAAAGGAAACGCAAGGAATGAAAGAATTGCAAGTTGTGGACGACATCCAACAACAAGCGCCATGCACAAAGAACCAGCGAAGAAAACCAGCTTCTTGTGGGTTCTGTGCCTTCCCATCATCCAGAAATAAAGTCCCCAAACGGTAAATGCTATCGCACATGCAATTGGCAACGAATAAAAAGTCGGGAACTTTAAAAGATAAAGAGTGCCCGAACACACAACAATTGCAACTTGAAGTATGAGAAAAATGCCGAGGTTAACGCGCTTAAAGTGATATTTCGCAAAACGATGAAGCAACGCTGTTATTCCCGCAAAGAAAAATATCGTCGCAATCAAAACACCAATTGCGGTAGGGAAATCGGATCCAGTCAATAAATAAAACGGCAAATAAAACAACAGGACAGGAACAACACCAAAATAAACATAATAATGGCCATCACGATAGGCAACATCAAATAGGTAGTCTTCCCCGCTTTCTTTTTCCGCTTCATCACGTGAAACTTTATCGTAGGGGTTGTCCATTTCTTGTAACCATTGCGGTGGTTCTTCCAGAAGCGAAACCTGCCCTTGCGCAAAAGCGCGGGCTAGTAGTGCATATTGTTGCGAATTCTTTCCGCCGACTTGATAGGAATTCACTATGGAGTGACCATCCCAATCGCCATAGTTATAGCTTGAAGTTGCGATACCGACTAAATTAGAGCCAAAAAACATAAAAGTCGATGCCAAGCAAATCTCGACGAAAGTGGCACCAACAATCAAAGTTTTCGATGCGAAATCGTTTTCTCGAATCATGATCCGATAGATTGCAGACTTCGGTCTGAAGGCATAAATAACAAGCATTGCAAACAGGACAAAACCAAAGCGCACAAAATTGAAATCAAAAGGCCTGTTCGGGTTTATCTCGATAGTGTTGAGATAAATCGGATATTCCAAATCGTGTGTGCCGTCAGAAACAACCTCAATTTTAATATTGTGCAACTGCCCAGAGCAATTGATTCGAATGTAATGTGTGTTTTCAATTGCGGTAGATAGCGAAGACAGCGGAATGCCTTCTGTATATTCAGTTGAATCAAAGTAACTCACATGAGCATCGTCGGTAAACTGGATCTTTACCCTCAAAGCTTGAGCCTTCTGAGAGTCGTCAAAATCAAGAAACAACGAGTTGACCTTCGTGTCTACGTTTTTAAACTCAATTGTGTGATTTGCACTCGTGAGAACGAATGGCGAAATTCCATCTTCGTTAGTCTTGTTGGTCCTTGTTGCAGTAATTTGGCTCGCCATGTCAATGGGCTCATTTTTTAGCGTAATAAAGTAATTGAAATTGAACACAAACGTCTCCAACAACACTGCCGCAGGCAACAAAAGTAGCAAATTTCTGCCCAAGCACTGGAGTTTTTTCTTCCTGGGCTCGCCCCAATTTTGCCAAATATAACGGGTGTTTTCGTGGATTGAACGCATTGCAAAATTATAGCATGCAGTATAATGAAGGCGTTCTTAGAGGAAACTAGAGAAAGTGGGGTTATGCCATGAAGTTTTCAGTTTCAGGGCGTAAAATGCCAGTCACAGATGCTCTTCAGAAGTATGCGGAAGAGAAAATCAAAGACTCCGTCGAACAACTTGGATTAGACATCATCAACTGCGACGTAGTTTTGTACTGTGAGAAAAATCCTGCAAATCCAACGCCGGCAACCTGCGAAGTTACAGTGACATTAAAGGGACAAATTGCCCGCGTCGAAATTCGTGACATTGATATGTATGCAGCAATCGACATCGCTGCCGCAAAAATCGTTCGCCAGCTTCGCAAATATAAGACTCGCACCTATGAAAAGAGAAGAAGAGAAGCAGGTGAAGCTCCTTTGGCTGCAGCTGCCACAAGCGGAGATCTTGACATCGAAGCATTAATGAATGAGTTGACCGAAGACGACATTATTCGTCGTAAAGAGATTACCTACACAGTCTGCACCGAAGAAGAAGCACTTTCAAGAATGGACCTTCTTGGACACGACTTCTATATCTACACCGACCGTGATTCAAACGATGTTCACCTTCTTTACAGAAGACTCGACGGCGGCTATGGTCTATTGTCACCAAAAAATTAAGGGCTAGAGAAAATAACTTAACTAGCAAATTCCTTCAAATGGGCTCGAAGCTCACCGACTGAATAAAGACTCCCAAAGCAAACAATGACACTTTGGGTGTCTTTTTTTGTGGCTTCATGCACAGCGCATTTAAGCGCGGCGTCAAGTGCCCCTCTTGCATTAGAAGTTTCGTGGGTAACGCCATATTCAAAAGTCAAGGCCGACAAATCATCTGCGGGAAGTTTTCTTGGATTGTTGGGTTCATAGACATAAAACTCGTCAATCAAATCACCAACATTTTCAAGAATGCCACGTGCGTCTTTATCTTTTAGAACTCCCATTACAGCGATGATTTTTACATTTTTCAAACATATGTCAGACTTGTGCGTTTGATCGAAATCTGCTGTGTCGACTTTGAGGTCTGACATGTTTTGAAAATCTACATTATTCAAGTCTGACATGATTTGCAAATTCTGTTCTTGTTTACAAAAAACACGGTTTTTAAGGGCTTTTGTAACATCAAGAAGCGAATCACGAAGAGCAGCTGCTCCATCAGGGTTATGCGCACCGTCAACAAATACAAGGCAAGGAAGCCCGCACGAAAAAAGCTCAAAACGACCTGGCCAAGTTGCATTTTCGATGCCAGCTTGAATTTTGCTCTCATCTATGCCCAAAGCGAAGGCTGCTTCAATTGCAACTGCTGCATTTTCTGGCTGATAGGCACCAAGAAGTTGAGTGTAATAGCTTTTGTTTCTGTATAAAAAACTTCTAGTGGCATTAAACGAACAATGGAAGTAAGAGTTGCATTCACAGGATTTATTTGTTCCAGAAACAAATTGTAAATTGCAATTATTTTCTGAGTCACACACATGCGCCAAGTTTGAGAGGCGATCTGCATCGATGCTAGAAAAAGGCTCAACCGAACTAGTTAAATAATTTCTGCGGTGCGAATGATCAAAAACAACATCTTCACAATCACATTCAGAAAAGACAGGTTCGTTTTGTCTACAGCACATTAAAAGACCGCCCTGTCGCAAGGAGGCTTTGTCAACATAGATTATTTCTGAGTTTGTTTTATTGGCAACTTTTTCAATTGCAAGTCTGGCTTCTTCTGTTTGTTGATCGACAACAACTCGAACACCAGGCTTAATTATTCCCGCTTTCTCATATGCAATTTTTTCAAGAGTGTCACCAAGAATTGCTGTGTGATCCAGGCCAATTTTTGTTATTACAGAAAGCAAAGGGGTTATCACATTCGTAGAATCAAGACGTCCCCCAAGACCAACTTCGACCACACAAATGTCGCACATCTGTTGGAAGAAATAGACAAACGCAACTGCCGTCATCAACTCAAATTCCGTCGGATGCTCTCCAAGTTGATTCTCAACTTGGAGAGCTTTTTCTTTCACCAAAAGAGTAATTTTCGTGAGATTGTTGATATCAATATCTTCATTGTTCACGCGGATGCGCTCTTCGAAGTGATCAATGTAGGGTGATGTGAATAAACCTGTTTTTAGGCCACCCTCTCTTAAAATTGCATCAAGATAGGCACAAACTGAACCCTTGCCATTAGTTCCTGCAACATGAACAAACTTAAGTTGGTTCTGTGGGTTCCCAAGAAGCTCAAGTAATAGTTCAATCCGAGAAAGCCCAAGCGAAACCTTTTGCCATCTTGGCTCGTTGATGTAGGCTATTGGATCAAACATAGATGCGGTTCAAACGCATTGCTCCAAGGTCGCAAGCCAGTTCGTAATTAATAGTGTTGCCAGCTTCAGCCATTTCATCAAGAGACACACAATTATCTCCGTCTTCGCCAATAATCGTAACAACTTCTCCGACCATCGGATCTGATTGAGGATTAACAGCCAAGCGACGTTGTGAAACTTCAAACATGCACTGGTCCATGCAAATCGAACCAACTTGCGGATGCCTCTCCCCTCTGAAAAGAAAGTCGATTTTGCCACTTAATGCGCGATGCAAGCCATCGGCATACCCAACAGAAATCGTGCAAACTTTAGCGTAGCCGCGGCTCCTGTAATGAAGACCATAGCTCACGCCTTCCCCAATTGGCACGCTGCGAACGTCGGTGATGTGAGCTTTCACACTCATAACGGGATTTAGTTCAATTTTCGGAATTGTTACAGGTGAAGGCTTTAGGCCATAGAGAATAATTCCAGGTCGGCACATGTCGAAATGAACACCAGGATATTTCAAAGTGGCAGCTGAGTTAGAGCAATGTACAATTCCAGGATTTACTCCAACTGCACGAATCTCATCAATTGCAGTCTTGAAACGATTTGCCTGTCTCTCGAAATCGAGCGTGTCAATTTCGTCGGCAGTGGCAAAATGCGTAAAGCATCCCTCCAAGTCTAGAGCTCGATGGAATGAAATGAGACGAGCAAACTCTGCCGCTTCGTTCCAAGACACACCAATTCTGTTCATGCCTGTGTTAATGGCAAGATGAAATGGGGCGTGCACGCCTCGTGCGTCTGCTGCTTCGCCATACTGAATTGCGAACTCGGAATCAAAAACTGAAGGCATAATGTTAAAGTCGAGCAATGCTTCAATTGCATCGAAAGGCGGTTGAGAAAGCATGAGAATTGGTTTTGAGATTCCAGCCCTTCGAAGTTCAATGCCTTCTAGGACGGTTGCGACACCAAAATAGTCGGTTCCGCAGCTCTCAAAAACTTTTGCACAGCGCACGGCGCCATGTCCATATGCGTCAGCTTTAACAACGCTCAGCACTTTCGTGCCAGGCTTTAGCGAGCGTTTAATTGCATAAAAATTGTTGCGCAAACGCCCAAGGTCTATCTCCACCCAGGCCCCGCGCAACGCATTTAAATCATAATCATCAAGTGATTTTGTGTATTTATTCTCGTCCATAACCTAATTATAATTTCACTCCGATGGCCCAATTGTCACTAAATACAGTAGCGCGAATTATTCATGAATTGGTTACAACTAGGTAACAGTTTTTTAATGTCACATAAAAAATTCGATTATTTTTTGCCTTTACGACTTTTCTAAGAATTCTCTGTTTTAACTCGGTGATACAGAAATTGAGAAGTGGCGAAACGACGGGGAAAATAGGCATTGCTCTTGTTTTTACATGCGAGTAAATAAATTCAAAAAAAGCCTTTTACCCAAAAAGAATAAAGAAACACCCAAACAGTCATAAATTACGTGTTAGACAAAGAGAAAAGCACCCGCGCAATATCGAGGGTGCTTTTATTTGTCTCTTAAATAAAGAAACCAAAAAAGGAATAACTAATAAACCATTCCCTCATAAAGGACGTGATTTTCGAGGATATTTGAAACTTGCTCACGTACGGTTTTAAGAGTTGCTTCGTCGCTTGCATTAAATGCAACTCTCGAAATCATGTCACCAACATGGTAGAACTCTTCAGAATTTAAACCCGTAGTCGTTGCTGCTGCGGTTCCAACGCGAATTCCGCTTGTGACAAATGGCGATCGTGTTTCATTTGGAATTGTGTTTTTGTTAACGGTCAGACCAGCAACTCCGAGAGCAGCCTCTGCCTCTTTACCAGTAACACCTGCAGCGGTGAGGTCGACAAGACACAGGTGATTGTCTGTGCCACCACTGACAAGACGAAGACCTCCGTCTGCGATTCCCTTAGCCATGCTCTGGCAATTTTCAAGAACATGCCCAATATAATCTTTAAATTCTGGCTTTAGAGCCTCGCCGAAAGCAACTGCTTTGCCTGCGATTACATGCATCAAAGGACCACCTTGCGTGCCAGGAAAAACAGCACTGTCTATTTTTTTTGCAAGCTCCTCGTTGTTTGTGAGAATAAAGCCGCCGCGAGGTCCGCGCAGGGTTTTGTGCGTGGTTGAGGTAACAACATCAGCGTAGTCAACTGGATTTTGATGACACCTAGCTGCAACAAGCCCAGCGATGTGTGCCATGTCAACCATCAAATAGGCCCCGACCTCGTGAGCTATTTCTGCAAAACGCTTGAAATCAATCTTTCGAGGATAGGCTGACGCTCCTGCCACGATTAAAGCAGGTCTCTCTTCTTTTGCTCTTTTTTCAACGGCATCGTAGTCGATAGTTTCAGTTTCAGGATCAACACCATATGCGCAAATGTCATAGAGTTTGCCCGAGAAATTCACTGGACTTCCATGAGTTAAATGTCCACCATGGTCAAGGCTCATTCCCATAATTTTGTCACCAGGTTTGATTAGCGCAAAATAGGCAGCCAAGTTTGCATTAGCGCCTGAATGAGGCTGAACGTTTGAGAAGTTAGCGTTAAACAACTTGCATGCACGCTCACGCGCAATGTTTTCAATCACATCGACGTTCACACAACCGCCGTAATATCTCTTGGCTGGATACCCCTCGGCATATTTGTTCGTACAAACGCTTCCCATTGCCTCCATTACAGCGCGAGAAGTGAAGTTTTCTGAAGCAATCAACTCAATGGAGTTGCGCTGGCGCCCAAGTTCAGCTCGCACTGCCTCATAAACTTCAGCATCAGTATCTCTTAAATTTTGAACTGGCATGATTCCCTCTAGTCTTTAAACTGATTATGTTAACTGCTTAATTATACGATTAAGCCCCGCAACTTGCGACCCGACTGGGTTAATGACAAAAACGACAACGAGAAGCCGTTCAAAAGAGTATAAGTAGCGATAGCTCATTTGAATCTTCTACATTAGGACGTGTCTGCAACCCGTGTTTAGCAAACACTGCGCCTAAAGAATTCTATGCTTGCGGAAATAAACGAATAGGAGCAAATTCATTGTGCTTCAATATTTCTGCTGCTGTTAACTTTCCACTGCTCACATGAAGTGTTTCTTTAAGTATCAAGTCTGCCGCTTCTGAAAGTGACATTTTTCCTTCTGTTATTGCACTAACATCAACATCAATGTTTTCTGAAGAATCAAGACATGCCTGAGCATTTCCGCAAATTTTAACGGTTGGGCAAAGAGGGTTGCCAACGTTGTTTCCTTTTCCTGTTGTAAATAGGCTAACCTGTGCACCACCTGCGCAAAAGGCAGTCAAAATTTCGGCAGCGGCTGACGATGTGTTCATAAAATATAAACCGCGAGAGCCACCATTTGGAATTTCGCAGGTGTCTAATATTCCCACAATTTTTGATGTGCCAAGTTTCTGTATGTTTCCTAATGCTTTTTCCTCAATAGTGGTGATCCCGCCAGCAATGTTTCCCTCGTTTGGTTGAGACCCAAGCAGGTCAACACCTTTTGACATAACAAAGTCGAAGTATTCTTGCCAGATTTTCAGAAATTCATCTTGTAATTCTTTAGTTGCAAAACGACTCGCAACAACATTCTCGGCTCCTGTTAGCTCTGGAGTCTCGCCAAAAAACATGTTACTGCCAGCTGCTGCAAGCCTGTCGGCGACAACTCCCACCGCAGGGTTACTCGCAATTCCAGACGTTGTGTCAGACTCCCCGCACTTAAGCCCAACCGTTAATTCCGAAATCGATGCCTCTTCGCGTTTTAAGGAAGTAGCCCACTTTACAAACTGAACTGCCTTCCTAGACGCGGCTTCGATAGTCTTTAATTCTCCATTTCCTGAAGTTGAAAATTTCGCGACAGGCTTGCCAGCAGATGAAATGCCCTCTGCAATTTTTGAAGTCCATTCGTCTTCAATGCCAAGGACAATTACAGCTGCAACGTTTGGATTCTTCCCACAGCCGATTAGCGTTCTGAAGTGTAGGTCAAGATCGGCGCCAAACTGCATTCTGCCATAGGGATGATAAAAAGTTGAAGTGCCGCTAACAATTGAATTTACGGCTCTGCAAACGCTGTATGACACTGCATCTAATGGAAGAATGAGAACATGGTTCCTAATTCCAACAGTGCCATTTTCGCGTCTGTATCCACTAAAACAAGTTGAATCAGACATCACTACCACCTCTTAGTCTTCAAATTGTGAATGTGGACAAGTTCACCTTTGTGAATCATCGCGGTTGCAACGCCAATCGTTTCGCTATACTCAATTAAATCTTGATCTTTGGCAACTTCAGATAGTGCAACCTTGTGAAATCGGGGGATGTCATTACATGCAAAAAAGGAATCACCACTGCATTCAGTTGAGGCGCTGATTACAAGCTCGTCTCCAACTACAACATCTTGCAACACGACCCCAACAGTATCGCCAAATTCATGAACAAAAACAGTTTTTGCCATAAAACGCCTTTCTACATTGAATATCGCAAAGTCGAAGAAACAGTGTGAACTATAGAGTTTTCAATTGCCTCCTTCGTAGGTTCCTGCCCAATTCCTGGCAAATCGGGAACTTTATATCTACCATGAACAGGCTGATAGTCATAAATGCAACTCTCGCGACTCTCTTTCCCGAGGGCACGTTGGTGATGTTCGTGGATCAAGAAGTTAGGAATAGCTGCCTCTAACTGCAAAGCTGCTGCCTTTGAAATTGGACTTCCACAAACATGTGCCTGAACATTACAATCATAAACTTGGCCCATTTCTGCTATCTTTTTAGCTTCTGAAATTCCACCGCATGTGCAAAGATCAGGCTGTAAAACTTTGAGAGAGTGATTCTCGAAGAAATTGCGGTATCCAAAACGAGTATAAATTCGCTCCCCTGAAGCAAGCGGAATAGAAGTGTTTTCTGCAACGATCTGCATCATGTCTGAATTCAAAGGATGCACAGGTTCTTCCATATAGAAAATCCGAAGAGGCTCGAGAGCATGTGCAAGTTGAATTGCAGAAGTTGTGTCGGTGTTTGAATGAAGCTCAATGATGATATCAATGTCATCACCGCCAGCCTCTCTCATTGCAGCAACACGATTGACCACCTCATTTAGAACCTGATTTGTGAGAGGCCCCCTGCGATTCCATTCAATGCCTGTCTTTGGGACTGCGAAAGGATCAACCTTTAAAGCATCGTAGCCATCCTCTATAATCGCGGTCGTGACTTCAGCATATTGCTTGACGTCAGAAAGTCGACCCACAGGATATTTATCACCCCAGCCATATTGCAACTGTGAGGCATAAACCCTCAAATCGTCATTTTGTTTCCCGCCCAATAACTCATAGACAGGAACGTTCAAGGCTTTACCTTTTATGTCATAAAGAGCAACATCAATGGCGCTCATTGCTGCGCTTACGACGGTTCCACCGCCCATTCCCCAAAAAGTCTCGCGAAATAACTTGTTCCAAATCATGTCAGACTTAAAAGGATCGAGCCCAATAACCACTTCTGCAAAATCGCAAACCATTCCAAATCCGCCGCGCCAACCTTTTCCATAGGCTAGACCAACTTCGCCATAACCAGAAATGCCTTCATCTGTGTTAACCCGAACAATGACAGGACTCCAGGCTCCACGAGTTGCACCAGCATTCCCGCTTTTAATTTGCATCACATCTACACTTGTAATTTTCATAAAAGTTAAAGCCTCCAAATGAAAGTTAAATACAAAAACAGAGGGCCGCATTTGCGACCCTCGTTTAAAAAACCATTAATCAATGGTCCAACGCAGCATTCGCTTCTTAATAGTTTCAAAGATTTGCATAACGACAATCAAAACAACCACCATGAAAATAAAACCAGCCCATGTGTTAGCAAAGATTCCAAGGTCAGCATATTTCTTTACGAAGTAGCCCATGCCTTCGCCCGCGCCGTACATTTCTGCAAAAACGAGCATCAGAAATGAACTTCTGAGGGAGTTTACGAAACCAGCTAAAATTGCAGGACTTGCAGCAGGAAGAATTACCTTAAAAAACCGCTTTACTCCCCTAATTTCAAGAGTTCGGGCTTTGTCTAAATAGCGCTTGTCAATCGTCATAATTCCAGTAATTGTTGCAAAGAGAGTTGCCCAAACAATGTTGTAGACAATCAAAATGACTGACGCTACAAAAATTGAAGGGGCGAGCATAAGAACAAAAGGGGAAAGCAAAATCGCTGGAATGACAGAAAATGCATAAATTACAGGATGAAGAATCTCACGAATGCGCTCGTTGAGACCCATAATTGCACCGAGAACAAGAGCAATTAACAAAGCAAAGAAAATTGAAGGCACGAGCAGTTTGAAACTTGCAAACATATTGGGGATAAACTGGTCTTTATTATCCATGAACGCTTTCCAAACCATATCGCTCGATGGGAAAAGATAGGCGTTAACCAGTTTGTTGTTAGCCAATACACAATATAAAACAACCAACCCAACAAAAATTAAGGCGGTTGGCCAATACTTTTTGCATAGGCCACTAAATTTCTTCATCATTGCTCCTTGAAATTAATAATTAAAGTGCGTAATTAAAATTAAGCGTTGTGTTTTTGATAGAACTCTTCCATCTTCTTGTAGAAGGCCTCATCATCTTTGCCATATTTTGACTTGCAGTCATCAAGAGCACTCTTGTAAAGTTCGCAGTTGATGTGGTCGTCAATGTTGATTCCGTTGCCTTCTTTAAGATAGCCAGTTTTTCCGAGAATATCCCAAGCTCGTTCAACACCGTCTTTAAGAGGATCCACATTAACGCGGTAATGTTCGTCGAGCATATATGCTGCAACATAGTCTTCATCGGCTCCGATTGCCTTCGCAAGGAGTTTAACTGACTCATCTTTGTTCGCTTCATACCACTGTTGAGCGCGAATAAGAGCTCGGTTGATAGCTTTGATAGTGTTTGGATTGTCTTTGACCCATTGTGAATTAGCAACCATGCGGCAACATGAATAATCAGCCATGATGTCACTTTGATAGGCAACAATGTCAATCTCGCCATCAGCAGCCATTTTCTTTGCTGTCTGAGTTTGTCCAGTACCAAGAAGTGCATATGCCACATCACCACGCACAACAGCAGCTAGAGCATCATTGTAGTCTTTAAAGATTTGCCAATCGCAAACTTCAAGTGGCTTGTCATATCCCTTTTCCATCAATGCGCCAGTAAATGCGAAGTAGCTTGGGTTAACCGCAACCTTCTTGCCAACAAAAGACTCAATGCCGTTCCACTCAGCTCCTTTTTGCCCTACAACTGGCATGCAACCAGTCAGCATGTGACCACCAAAAACGGTAATGTCCACACCATTTGAAATTTGCTGCAATGGATTTGAGGTGCCAGCGTTAGACACTACATCTGTCTTGCCAGAAGAAAGAAGACCCATAGCATCGAGAACAGCGGTAGCTTCAACTTTCTCGATGGTGATTCCTTCTTCTTTAAAATAACCTTTGTCTTCTGCGATAACCACAAGCACATTGCCGCTTGTGCCATAATTCCAGCGTACGGTAGATTGCTCTACAGCTCCGCTTGAGTCAGATGATTTCGAAGAATCGCCACTCGAACATCCAACCATGCCTGTTGTTGCGACCGCCAAACCAGCGGCACCAACAATCTTGAAGAAATCCCTTCTCGAATAAACCATTAATCTCCCTTCCTTTCCTATAAAAGATTAACTATCGACCCTATCAACAACGTCTTTGTTGATTTGTCTAATGAGTTCTCCACGAAGTGTTGCAACTTCAGGATTGTCATATTGATGCTCACGCGAAACGCAGAAGTCATCAGCAACTTTCACATCGAAAATAATGCTCGATGGGCGTTGGCCCAAAACGATAATCCTGTTAGCCAAAAGCAAAGCTTCATCAACATCATGCGTAACAAAGAAAACAGTTTTTCTTGGTTCTTGGCCTCTCCAGAGTTGCAGTACAAGATCTTGGAGTTTCGCTCTTGTAACAGCATCAAGGGCACCAAAAGGCTCGTCCATCAAAAAGATTGGTGGGTCAATCGCAAATGCCTGCGCGATGGCACATCTCTGTTTCATTCCTCCAGAAAGTTCCTTTGGAAGTTTCTTAAACACATCAGCATCAAGACCAACATTTTTGAGCATTTCATAGGCAAGCTTTTCACGATCTTCCTTGCTCATTTCTGGGAAACGTTGCTTGATTGCAAGCGTGATGTTCTCGCCTGCTGTAATCCAGGGGAACAAACCATAATCCTGAAAAACAACACCTCTATCAAGCGAAGCATCTTTTACAATCTCTCCATCAATGCTAATCTCGCCCGAAGTTGCATTCTCAAGGCCAGCCAGCAATCGAAGCAGAGTCGATTTACCACAACCAGACTGACCCAAAATGCAGACAAACTCGCCAGGCTCAAATGAAGCATTAATGTTCTCTAGAATTAACCTGTCAGTTCCTGGATAAGAAAATACGAGGTCTTTAATTACAATCTTGTCGTTGTCTGCCATTTACCTAACCTTTCCTAATTAAAGCATCAGCAATGCGCTGCCCAGCGAGTTTAATATTTTCGCTGCTGGTAGCAAGATTTATTCGAATAAATGTATTAGAGTTTTGCCCGCCAAACCAAGAACCAAAGTCAGGGGCGATTTCGCAGTCATTAATCACAAAATCAACAAGTTCTTCAGAAGAAACATATGCACCTAAATCAAGCCATGTCAAATAGGTCCCCTGCAAATCAGCAAACCAAACTTTCGGGCACCTAGACTGAATGGTCTCTTTCAAAAGCTTGTAATTGTCTTGGATGATGTCGTTAACTTCACTCAACCAATTCTCACCGCCATTAAAAGCAGCTGTGCATGCAATGTATCCAAAAGGGTTACCTGTATTGATGCGCAGCTCTTTTGTGTGTGCCAAATAACGCTCTCTTTAATTTTCGTCTGGAATCACAATGAAAGAATTTTGACAGCCTGCAACGTTGAATGTTTTGGATGGAGCTGAAATGGTAACTAAAATATCGTTAAAATCACCCACAGTTGCAGCGGGAACGTGGACATAATCCTTCGCTAGTATGTCTTGATGAATCTCATCCGACAAAACAATGACACCGTGCTTTTTGCAAATATTTAACAGCTTCGTTATTTCATCTTTTGTCCAAACTCGACCGCAAGGGTTGTGAGGAGAACAGAAAATAAAGCCCTTCACATTGTTGTCAATTACCTTTTGTTCAAAATCGTTGAGATCAATTCTGTAGCTTGTGTCTGTGCGAACTAATTCACTTTCCACTAGTGTGCGCGCATTATTTACAACAGCTTCGCTAAACGGATAATAAACTGGAGTTTGAATGATTACAGCATCGCCAGGCGCAGTAAAAGACTGCAACAGCCAATTGAAACCCGCAACTACACCAGGCGAAAAGCATATCCACTCGCGCTCGATGTTATAACCATGATGCTCTTTTTCCCACTTTATGATTGCATCGAAATAGTCATCTGGAACAGAGTAGTACCCATAAACACCCTGCGCACAATATTCACCAAGAGCATCGATGACACACTGTGGAGCTTGAAAATCCATATCTGCAATCCAAAGAGGCAAAGGCTCATTGTCAAACGAAAATCGCTCTCGCAAATTGTCCCACTTGCGCGAATTCGTTCCCTTCCTTGGAACATACACAATCTCAGATGGCATTAAAATGCATCCCCCAACCCAAAAAAATAGATGATTTAAAACGCAGATAAACACGCGAAAAGCACAGAACAACTTAAATTGCAGAACCACAATATATCACTTAAACTGACTACTTTCAAATAATCTCGTTATTGTTATTGAGATTTAAAAAACAAGACGAAAGCAAAGAATGAGAAGTCAAGCAATTAAGAAACATAACTAGCGAATTTAAGCTATGAGAAAATATGAATATGGACAGGATGATTCTTCACATAGACCTAAATTGTTGCTACGGGCAAATTGAATGTGAAGAACACCCAGAACTTCGCGATAAACCTGTGGTTGTCGCCGGCAAAGAAGAACTTCGCCATGGAATCGTTATGGCCAAAAACCAAGTAGCGAAAGAACGAGGAATCAAAACTGCCTGCACGCTTCGCGAAGCAAGACAAATTTGTCCTGATGTGGTTGTTGTTCCACCGAACTTTGATTTATATAAACGCGTCAGTCGAGACACTAGAAAAATCTATTACAGCTATTCTGACCAGGTTGAACCCTTTGGAATTGATGAGTGCTGGGTCGATGTAACCCACACACACGAATGTTTAGGAATGACGCCTGAAGAAATCGCCTATGACGTAAACCGACGCGTAAAAGAAGAAATAGGTCTAACCACTTCTGTGGGGCTTTCGTGGAACAAAATTTTCGCAAAATTCGGAAGCGATTACAAAAAGCCAGATGCTGTGACCATAATCACACGTGACAACTACAAAGACATAGTTTGGAGGTCGAAAGTTCGCGATTTGCTCTATGTTGGTGCAGCCACCGAACGCAGGTTAAATAATGCTGGCATTTTTACAATCGAGCAGCTCGTTCATGCCTCCGACAAATTCCTAGCGAGCGAACTCGGGAAAATGGGGTTTGTCCTTCGAGATTTTGCGAACGGTAACGACACTTCTCCAGTAAAAACATTTAACCCCGACCATTGCGACGTTGACCGCGAGATTAAAAGTTATGGAAACGGAATAACATTTCCCCGCGATATCGATGATTTTTTGACAGCAAAAGCTGTGACGCACATGCTCGCTGAAAGCGTGGCGCAGCGGATGCGCGAAGATTGTGTGCGTGCAAAAACCGTGAGCGTCGCAATTAGGAGCAGTGAAGACCTAGGTTTCATTTCAAGACAAAAAAAGCTTGACATAGGAACAAACATAACAATCGAAATTTGCGACATTGCCTGGGAACTTATGCGCACCAACTGGTTTTTTCCGCAAATGCCAGCGCGTGGGCTTTATGTAACGTGCTCAAACCTAGAATCAGATGATCTGCCTATTCAGCTGACGATTGATGACCAATACAAAAATCGCGAGAAACTAGGGCACCTCGACAAGAAAATTGACAAACTTCGAAGCATGTATGGCAACAACTCAATAATGTGGGGCGCAAAAGCAAGCGATGTCGATACTTCAAATATGGACATAAAAGACGATAATACCGTGCATCCAATTTCATTTTTCCACGACTAACAAGAGTCCTAATCAAGCGATAAAGACGTAAACTTCTTTATAAATGGGAAGCTTGCTTAAAGTTTTTAAATAAATTACTAAATGCTATTTAAATAGGTGGGGTATGGTCAAGAAACAGTCATTAACTACAAGAAGTCTTTATTTTTATTGGCAAGCAACGAAAAAGCACATGGGATATTTTGTGCTTCTAATCGCTTCTACTGCAATATTTGTCGGTTGCCTCACCTATGGAAATCCCTACATCATGGGCAAGATTGTGGACCGTGTTTCACTTGGATATGTGCCACAAGATCAACTGTTTGATGTCTATGCACCCTATTTAATATCTCTCGTGCTCATAAATTTGCTTGGCCAAGCGGGATCAAAACTGCAAGATTATGCAACCTACAAGCTAAACATTTTGGTGACCTATGACCTGTCAATCACTTGTTTTGATTGCCTCTGCAACCAATCGGTCGCTTTCCATTCATCAAACTATGGTGGCGCACTCGTATCGGCAACATCGAAATTTTTAAACGCCTATCAAGAGCTGATTCGAAACATAAATTATCCGTTCATGCCAATTTTAATGAGTGTAATTTGTACTTGCGCATTGCTAGCGCCACTAATCCCGCAATATGTCGCTATCTTGTTAGTGATTCTCTGCCTGTATGCCTTCACTTCCTACAAAATGTACAAGAGAATTCTGCATCTAAATGAAAAAGCATCGGTTGCACAAAACTCTCTGTCAGGAGAACTTAGTGATGCAGTAACAAACATATTGGCAGTCAAAACCTGCGGAAGAGAAGATTACGAGAAGAAAATTTTTGATGAAGCTGCAGTAAACGTTCGCAATCGCGACTCGATTCGAATGAAATCGTCTCTCATTCGCGGGATAATCACCGCTGCAATTGCACTCGTGATGATGACTGTAGTTGGAATATTCATTTGTGTAGGAAACACAATGTTTAGCATTCGCCCAGGCACGCTAATAATTATGTTTACCTACACCTATTCACTAACGCAGCAATTCAACCACCTTGCAAATGCGCTTGAACGCCAAAATAAGGCGTTCGGTGACGCATATGCGATGACGGCAGTTCTTGACGAACCACGCCTTGTTGACGACGCGCACGATGCAAAAGACATGCACGTCAATAACGGAGAAATTGAGTTTAAAAACATTGGCTTTTCATACACCGACGGAGGCTCAAAAACGACTGTCTTCAACAACTTTAATCTCAAAATCAATGCCGGAGAGAAAGTTGGGCTAGTTGGGGTTTCGGGCTCAGGAAAAACAACATTAACGAAACTTTTGCTGAGGCTCTCTGACATCCAAGTAGGCCAAATTCTAGTCGATGGCCAAAATGTTGCTGATGTGACACAGCAATCGTTGCGACGACAAATCGTATATGTTCCACAAGAACCACTGCTGTTCCACAGGACAATTGCCGAAAACATTTCATATGGACGTCCAAGTGCGACTGTTGAAGAAATCGAGCAAGCCGCACAAAATGCAAATGCATATGATTTCATCAAAAGCCTACCACAAGGTTTTAATACTCTAACTGGAGAGCGCGGCGTCAAACTGTCAGGAGGCCAGCGTCAACGCATCGCGATTGCTCGCGCTATGCTCATAAACGCGCCAATTCTGGTTCTAGACGAGGCCACGAGCGCGCTTGATTCCGAGAGCGAAGCGACGGTGCAAGACGCTCTCGCAAAGCTCATGAAAGGAAGAACCACAATTGTGGTAGCGCACAGGCTTTCAACAGTTGCTAACCTCGACAGAATCGTTGTCCTCAAACAAGGCGAAATAATTGAAGATGGCTCACATTCCGGCCTAATCAGGTTAAATGGAGAATATGCGCGACTTTGGAATCGTCAAACTCAAGTCAACGAAGAACTAAAACGCACAGCCTAAAACTATGAGTAACTTTGGAATCGTAAAAACTCGAATCTATGAAAAGCTAATGCGCACCGCCTAACAAAGCAAACTAAAAGCTACTCTCGCATGCGTTTGTTCAGTTTAAATGCTATTGCTAGCAGATTGCGGAGTTCACGATGACAGCAGCTGTTCCACCGTCTAAACAAATTAAAATCGGCTCTTCTGTTGAGACGTTTGAGAGTCCAAGAGAAGGATGTTCAGAAATCTTCGCATCGTCAGACTCCCATTTCAAGCCTCGAATAAACAAACCTTCAACGGTCGGTTCTACTTGCATTAGTGAGATTGTCGTGCCTGGCGCAACAAAATAGCCATCTTTTGTAATTTCAAGTGCTGTTTTATTTCCAGCAGAAAACTCGGCGTCAGGAGCATCAGAGACCTGTTCTCCCGTTTTTTCTGCATTGTCAGAGTTTTCTCCCTCAACGTCGTCTGCATTAACATCAGAAGATGCCACAGTTTCTGATGTTTTTGATAACGAAGCAATCATTGCATTAACTGCGAATCCGTGTTTAGCAACAATAAAATCGGGGTCATCATCAAGCTCTGCAATGCCTGTTTTGAAAGTTCCGACGATTTCAGTTTCAGACGAAGCTTCAGAATTGTCACCTGCGTTTTCGACACTGTCGCTTGTTAATCCATCTTCGCCAATGACAGACGAAAAGTCCTCCATGACGTCTGCCTCCCATGCTTTTCCGCCCTTTAGCATGAACACAGTCTCATCCATTCCTACGAAAATGACCTGCAAACCACGCCTGGCTGCGCTTCCGCCAATGCGAATGTTGGAAAGTGTGTGATCAAGACGACGCCCAAGTGCACCGAAAATGAAAACTCGATCATAGGAATAGGACAAAAGTCTTGTTATTGTGAGTTGGAGATCAGAGTCGTCCTTGTCTACTGGAAATTTGCAGCTGTGAATGCCTTTTGGTTCCCATCCAAGTGAATCAAAGTCTCCCAGAACAATGTCGGCACGACGGTCCATGTCAAGCAGATATTGATAGCCACCATCAACCGCCATAACATAGTCAAACATTCCCTTATCATCAAGCGCACGGAACGCCTTTTCGTTAAAATCACTTGAACAAACAATTACCGCAGTATTCAAAATCTTCTCCTATAAAGCCTCTAGCCGGGAGTTGTTCCCCATTTGCACATAGAACGCTTTCTCATCCTGCCACAAAAAATGAGGTTTACCCGAAATCATCACAGTGTAGCGATAGCCATAACCGCCGCATTTGAGCGAGGGAGCATAGCGTCTTTCAGTCACGCGATCTATGCGGAACCTTCGCCCCGAATCAAGAATTATCTCGAGTGGCGTAATCGTGCCCTCATCGCTGAAATGAGCGATGACTTCTACATAGCATTTTCCGTTTTGATCAACTTCTCCCATAACTGAATTATAGCCTCTAACTCGTCAGCGACTGCGAGCGTCTCGCCCTCTTTTCGTGGGAGATCAGTCTCAAACAGAAGATGTTCAGAGCCAATTTGGCGCGCAATTTCTGCCCCATTTTTTGTAGCGAGCATGCGGGGGTTCACAGAAAACAAACAGCCGTCTTTTTTGCATCGCTTTAAAGTTTCAAAATCGTCATTAAACCAGTGATAAATTACAATGCAATTTTCTAGACAGCCCGAACTTTTTAGAATTTCATGCGTCAATCCGTTCGTTTTGCAAGAATGCACAGAGATGATTCGTAAATTGTTGCAAAACGCTAACGCTGAATTTACTGAGTTAGCATCTGATAACAAAACGTCTGTTGACTGGCAGGGAAGGTTTTGGGTAGTTGCACTTTGAATAGGCGATTTATGGACTGTTTCATTCTGTGGATGTGCTTTGTTAGGAGTTGCGCTCTCAAAATTTGCTCCGTGAGCGTCTAAGTTTTGATTATGCGTGTTTTCAAAAGGTGCGCTTGCGACAGCAGAACAAACAGTTTTAAACACCTCAATCTGGCTTTCCTTCTCCCTTTCAGAAAAACGTTTAGAAAAATCAAGTCCAATTTCTCCAACAAACTGAGTTTCTTCCAAGCATTTACAAAACAAGTCAGACTTAAAATTTTGCGAGTACCACGGGTGAGCGCCAACACCAATTTTTACTTTGCTAAAACTTTTAAAATTTAAGTCTGACATGATTTTTAAATCATCTTTTGCCTGTTCAGGAGCACTGTCTTTTAAATCCAAGTCAGACTTACTTTGTAAATTTTTCCTTTGGCTCTCATGTTGCAACCAGCCACCACACAAAGCTTCACCACGGAAGTCTGACATGATTTTTAAATTTGGTGTCTCGCAAGCAAAAGCGAAATTGTTATACAAATCGTTAAGCTCGCATTCAATGGAAGCTAATCGTTCTTTTAAAAACAAAAACTCTTCGGGAGAAATTGTGTTTGCAAAAACGTGCAGATTTGATTGTTGGAGCTCTTTAAGATAGTCGGCAAGATTAGGCACCCAAGCTAGATGCATATGTGCATCGAAGCAATTTACACTTACACCTATGCCGTTTAGTACTATTTCTTTATTTTTGTGCAATTGACCTAATCACATGTGCTGCTATTGTTATCCCCATTATTGAAGGTATAAACGAAACGGATCCAAGAATCTTTTTCTCGACGTCGCGCGTGATTACCTGTTCAGGCTGAATCACTGTTTGCTCATCTGAATAACAAACAGTGAAATCGGGAATGTTTCGTTTTCGTGCTTCTTTGCGCATTATTCTACACAGGCCATCGTTGCATGTCTTTGACAAACTCGAAATTTGGATGCGAGAAGGGTCGAGCTTGTTAGCAGCTCCCATCGCAGATATATATCCAAGTCTACGCACTTGTACTGTGTTTTTCCCCGATTTCTCTGTCAGAGAAACGCAAGATTTTTCATCTATGTTTTCTTTACTAGAGACATTTTCTTTACTAACTTCTAATGGCTTGGAGAGCTGATTTCCATCAGTGCTAAAGCATTGGCACCAGACTTTGTCTCTGTCGCGAACAAAGTGTTCAGCAAGCAATAACTTGATTGAAATTGCATCAATCGCATCAATTATCCATTCTGGCTGAAAACTCTCTATAACGTCGACCGTCGCTCCAATGTTTCCTGACAAGATTAACTCGTCGAAGGTTTTAACTGTGCATTGTGGGTTCACTTCCGCAACACAGGCCTTTGCGACATCTACTTTTCTTTCCCCAATAGTTGAAAGAAATGCAAACTCCTGTCTGTTTATGTTAGTGACATCATATGCATCCCCATCGATAATTAGAACATTCCCAACGCCTGCGCGAACAAGCGACGACAAACAATAGGACCCAACTCCCCCAAGACCAAGCAAGCACACCTTGGAATTCTGAATTTTCGTGAATGCCTCTTCGCCAAAAACTCTGCGCGTCCGATCATGTGCGTCGCCACCTGTCTCAAATCCAGTCAACTTGCCTCCAAACTTGCTGCCTGCTGTCCCAAACCGATTTGCTTCACTACCATTCTCATCTTCAGCACAGAATGCAGATCATCAGGCTTTTTTGTTGTTTATCGATTTCCACTTTTATGTCTGACATGATTTTTAAATATTTTACAAAGTAAGTCTGACTTGTTTTGTAAATATATATTCAAATGAAGTCTGACACTAGTTTTTAAAACCGTTTAGACCTGACTCTTTGGAATCTTATAGTTAATTATCACTTCACTGCCATATTCAACTTTAAGAATAACGCCACTAAGTTGCGAGATTTTATGCTTTAGCGATTCGAAATCAGAATAAGAGCATGTCTCACAAAGCTCATCATATTCAATAATCTCGACTAAATTGCCGTCTTCTTTTGCATTCTCAATTGCTGTCTTGACTGCTCCGGAATAGGCACGCACAAGTCCACCTGTGCCAAGCAACGTTCCTCCAAAATATCTCGTTACAACGCACGCCACGTTTTCCAAGTTCGCATGCTGTAAAGTTTCAAGCGTCGGTTTTCCTGCGGTTTGTGATGGTTCTCCATCATCAGTGAAACGAATGCGCAAGTTTGTCCCGTCTTCAGTGCCAGAAACTATGTAGGCATAAACATTATGACGCGCTTGAGCGTGCTCCTTTTTTACAGCAGCGATGAAACCAAGCGCCTCGTTTTCGCTTTCGACATGTTTAATTTGAGCGATAAAACGAGACTTTTTGTCGACCAGCTCGCCTTTCGCTAAACCGTCAATTGTAAATTTTTTGATTGAAGCCATTTTTAAGTAAAACCAGTTTCGTTTTTAACCTTTTTGAGCGCCACACAACGCTCATGGCAGTTCATTTGCTATCTAAGAAATTATTATCAACCGAAATAACATGAAAAATAAATCAAAATACAAAAACCAGGAAAAGGTATTCTTGTAATACATTCATATCCTTGTAATACATTCACAGTCGATAAAACTGGTAAAAATCAAAAAAGAAAATCAGCTAATGCTGCAGAGAACAGCTTTAAATAACAAAACAACAAAACACTAAATGTGTGCGAAAATCACACTGCAAAAAAGCAGGAAAACTCAAAGCAAGAAAAACTAATCAAGAAAAAACAGATGGAGTTAATGAGAATCTAGTTAAATTTGTTTTGGACGTTTGGGACTGTTTCATGCGTGAGAGCAAGGCAGGCATCTTTTGCCTTGTGAATCGCAAACTCGATGTCTTCTGCGTTAGCCTTCAATGGTTTAGACAAAACCCAATCAATAACAGTTTTTCGCCCTGGAGGATGCCCAATTCCGACCTTAACATGAATGAAATTTGTGTCTCCACATTTGTTGATAATAGATTTCAAGCCATTGTGTCCGCCGGCTGAGCCGCCTTGCTTAATGCGGATTCTTCCAGGTTCGAGATCAAGGTCATCGTGAACAACAATCAAGTTTTTAACGCTGAGTTTATATTCCTTCAGAAGAGATGAAACTGGTCCGCCAGATGTGTTCATAAAAGACTGTGGTTTCGCAAGAACCACATTTGCACCTTCAGGGGTTTGTGCCTCTGCATAAAGCGCTCCGCATCCATCCTTCCAATAGTTAACACGCAAAACTTCTGCCAATGCATCGACAGTGTCAAAACCCATGTTGTGCAGAGTGTGCTCATATTCAGGGCCCGGATTCCCGAGCCCCACGATTAGCCAATCAACATTTTTCTTAAAACCAAATCCCATTTAGAAGTTTCACAAATTAAGCCTAAAATCACTAATTCGATGTCTTAAATAACACCCGTTTGGAACAAAGACATTTTAAAAACGCTAAACGCATTAAAAAACACTCGCAATCCAAAATGCAAAACCTGCTAGTGCAGCGCGTCACAAACGAATCTGATAAACACCTGAAATCGTCATATCTAAAGTGCAAAATCAGGATCAAACAATGTTGACACGCTGCCGTTGTTGTAAACATTGTTGATTGCGCGCGCAAACAAAGGAGCAACAGAAACAAGCTTTATTTTGCCAGTCTGCTTCTCGGGTGGCACAGGAATAGTGTTGCAACATACAACTTCTTTAACTGGAGCATTTTCAAGACGCTCGAATGCAGGACCCGATAACACCGGATGGGTGCAGCAAATGTAAATTTCTTTTGCGCCTTTTGCCTTCAAAGTCTCTGCTGCAGCAACGATAGTGCCCGCGGTGTCAATCATGTCATCGTTGATGATGCAGATTTTATCTTTAACATCACCAATGAGTGCCGTGATTTCTGCCTTATTGTGACCAGGGCGACCCTTGTGCATAATAGCCAAATCAGCATCCATCATGTCGCAGAATTTCTTCGCCGCTTTAGCACGTCCAACATCAGGAGAAACAATGCAAACGTCTTCTTTATCCAAACCTTTTGCCTTGAAATAATCGACAAGAATTGGAAGGCCTGTCAAGTGATCAACAGGGAAATTGAAGAAGCCCTGAATTTGATTTTGGTGAAGATCGATTGTCATAACGCGTTGAATTCCAGCCGCAGTCATGAGGTCGGCAACTAGTTTTGCAGTAATTGGTTCACGAGCAGCAGCTTTTCGATCTTGACGAGCATACCCATAATGTGTCACAACAGCGGTGACAGTCCTTGCCGAAGCACGCTTTGCGGCATCAGCCATAATCAATAGCTCCATGAGCGCGTCGTTAATGTGCGCACCTGCAACCGATTGAATCAGGAACACGTCGCAACCACGAATGCTCTCAAGATAACGAGCATAAATTTCGCCATTAGCAAATTTTTCAAGTTTGATGTTTCCGAGCTCACACCCAACATTTTTAGCAATTTCTTCCGCTAGCGCTGGATAAACCGAACCAGAGAAAAGTGCCATTGTTTTTTGCATCTCAGTCATTGTGAGTCTCCTAATCCTTGAATCTGTCTGTTTTATTTACTTGTCTTGCACGGCCAAATGCCAAAGTGTCATCCGGAACTTCTTCCGTGATAACTGAACCAGCAGCGATAACCACATTGCTTCCTACCTTAACAGGAGCAACAAGCATCGTCGATGAACCCACAAATGCGTCATTGCCAATTTCGGTTTTGTGCTTGTTCTTCCCGTCATAATTGCAGGTAATTGTGCCCGCTCCCAAGTTAACGCCAGTTCCGATTGTGGTGTCGCCAATGTATGAAAGGTGAGGAACCTTGCTACCCTCGCCAACAGTTGATTTCTTAATCTCGACGCAAGTGCCCGCCTTAGAGTTCTTACATAAATGCGCACCAGGTCGCAAGTAACAACGCGGCCCAGTGTTCGCGCCGTCATCGACAAAAGAATCAATTGCGATTGTCTCGTCCGCACGACACCCTTTTCCAACTTCGACATTTGTGAGTCGTGTGTTTGGACCAACCACTGAATCTTCTCCAATTTTTGTGTTTCCAAGAAGCATTGTGTTTGGCCAGATTTCAACATCGTTTGAAATTTCGACATCAGGACCAATGATTGTAGTCTCAGCATCCCACATAGTAACGCCTGCAAGCATGTGCTTTTTGTTAATGCGACGCTGCATAATTTTTGTTGCTTCAGAGAGCTGATAGCGTGAATTTACGCCGAGAAGTTCAGTTGTGTCCTCGGCGTGAACAGAAGTCACTTTCTTGCCCATTCTACACAAAATCTCAAGAGTGTCAGTCAAATAAAACTCACCTTGAGCGTTGTCGTTATTAACCTTTGAGAGTGCATCAAAAAGCAGTTCAACATCGAAGCAATAAAACCCAGTGTTACACTCTTTGATTTTGCGTTGCTCGTCTGTGCAGTCTTTATCTTCGACATTGCAGATAATGTCACCTTGTTCATCGCGAACAATTCGTCCATAGCCGGTCGGGTCATCGAGCTCCATAGTCAAAACCGACACAGCGGAATCTCTGACTTCCCTCGCTTCCACCAGTTTTCCCAAAGTCTCAGGAGTAATCAAAGGACAATCTGCATACGTCACAATGACAGAACCTTTAACACCCTTAAACATTTCACGGGCGGAATTAACAGCATCGCCGGTTCCAAGCCTGTTTTCTTGCACGGCAATCTCACAACCAACGCAGAGCGGCTCGATTTGCTCTCTCTCAAATCCCACGACACAAACTGTGCGATTTGCACCGGCCTGCTTAACGGAATCGATTGCATAATTAACCATCGGTTTTCCAAAAATTTCGTGAGCTACCTTGGGTTTCTTAGATTTCATTCTGGTGCCAGCGCCGGCTGCCAGAATAATTGCTGATAGAGACATGTACACCTCTTATTTCGATTTTCTTTAAATGCGCAAATGCGCACTACAAATTATTATAGTTTAAGCGCTGAGACAATTTAGAGTTAGCCATCGACAACCTGAGTTGTGCTAAAATCAACTCAAGTTTCAGGGAGTGGAGAAATTATGGGCTTACAAGAATCTGGCGAAATGTATCTCGAAACAATCCTTCGTTTACAAGAGGAGATGCGAATTGTTCGAGCAATTGACGTTGCAGAAAAAATGGATTACAGCAAGGCAAGTGTTAGCCGTGCGGTAAAAATCCTCAAAAACGATGGCTACATTGAAGTCGAGCGCACAGGAAACCTTCTTCTCACAAAAGAAGGAGAGAAGTTAGCGAAAAAAATTTATGACCGTCACACTACGCTCACTTCCTACCTGGAAAACATCGGCATTGACCCACAAACCGCGGAAGAAGATGCATGCCGCATCGAACATGTCATCAGTGACAAGTCATTTAACGTCATTAAAAAGATTGTAAAAAGCAACCAGGCAAAATAGACAAGCCGCGACCTTATAAAAAAGCTAAAGTCGCCGAGCCGAACTTTAAAACAACAACTCATAATTAACTAATCACAACTTTGAAAAGCTGATTCGAAGTTCATTTACATAGTGCAAAATCTAAATTCATCTTGACTCTCATTTGAGTTTTTGCCAGAGTTTTCCAAAAATTGGACAAGCAACAACGAGTAGTCTATAGCGATTAGGTTGGCTTTAGTGGAGATTTCTGTGCAAGGCTCACACGGCGCGGAAGTTTGATTCTACACTTGCCCGTTTTCTTAAAAGAATAAATCACGCGTTGCGTAACACCATCGCTTAGTTCCAACTCTCGCTTGTTCACGAGCTCTAATCCAAGCATGTCTAAAAGAGACATGCCCCACTCTTCCTCTTCCGCATCAATTATTGACTTCAGCGCTATAAAAGTGCCACCTTTTGCAAGCAAAGGAGCAGCAAGTTCAAGAAGAGATGGAAGAGACGACAGGGCACGCGCGGTCACTACTGCATATTGTCCTCTATGCTTTGCCGAGAAATCCTCGATTCGTTCCGCATAACCTTTGAAAGTCGCGAAGTCATCTATACGCGATTTTTGAATCGCCTCAGATACAACCCGAATTTTCTTAGCACGAGAATCGACAAGATGGGTTTCACGCCCACTTGCAGCACCGAGAACAACTCCTGGGAATCCGCCGCCGCAGCCAATGTCGCAATAATTGCCCTCTGCTGCCGCTTTCATGTCGGGCAGCGCCACAAGGGAGTCTTCCAAATGAAGCAAGCACGCTTTTTGAAAATCGCTTATTGACGTCAGGTTAATGTGCTCATTTATCAATAAAATCTCGTTTAGATAGGAAACGAGCGACTGCGCACATTTCTCGCTTGTATATCGGCACAATTCTTGAAAGTTGTTTGCAATAATTTCATCCATAAATAAAATTATATTCACTATTAAATCTCACTTTGAAAAGGCCTTGATGAAAACTTTCGCCAATATTAAATCCCGTCCGCGTCGCATCGCGGTCATAGACACCGGCTCAAACACGATTCGATTGGCGGTCTTCAACTGCGGAGCTACGAACAGCCGTGATTTTCAAGAGTTAATTGATGTAAAGAGCGTAGCTGGCCTTTCAAACTATGTTCACGACGGTTTCTTTTCGCAATCCGGAATTGAAAAGGCATCGCGAACGCTCAATCGTCACATAGAGCGCGCAGAAAATCTGGGCTGCGACACAATTTTCATTTTTGCAACAGCAGTTTTGAGAAATGCAAAGAACTCAGAAGCTGCTGTTAGGGCAATTGAGAAGCGGATTAATCACAAAATCGATTTGCTGAGCGGTTTTGATGAAGCTCGACTTGGAATGAAAGGTGCATTTCTTCAAATCCCAACCGAGGACGGAACGCTAATTGACCTAGGTGGTGGGTCTTGTGAAATCACGCGGTATGCTGAAACCACAGTTTGTTCAGAGAGTCTAAAAATTGGATGCGTTTCCACATATTCCGAATTCGTGTCAGGTCTTTTCCCCACAGCAGAAGAAATTGAAAAAATCCAAGAATCGGCAAGCTCTGCTATAAAAAAATGCCACTGCAACATTTCAAACTCAAACAACCTCTATGGCATCGGCGGAAGTGTTCGTGCGATTGCGCGTCTAACGCGAGATATGAAAAATCTGGAGAAAACTCCAAAACACATTTGGGCAACCGACGTGCAAGATGTCATAGAATTTCTGCTAAAAGATGCCAATGCATTTGCACATGTAGCGGTGCGAGCTGTGCCTGATCGTCTTCACTCTGTAGTTCCTGGGTGCCTGATTATTGGAGAGTTGATTAAGGCGGCTGGAGTTGACGAACTCGACATTCGCAAAGGAGGCCTGCGCGAAGGCTATCTTTTAAGCAAAATCTAGCACAGACTTAAATCACAGCTTCCAAACCAACATCAGATGCTCATTTCTAGAAACATCTGCTTATCCGAAGCGAAAAAACATAAAAAGATTACCTTCAGCAAACCGCATTAGATGCATGAGCATCTTGCGGTCCAACTAGGCGACAGCAGTTGCCGCATCATTTCCCCCACCATCGACAGATAGCCGCCTTCTTTTCGCCACAACCAATGCAATCGAGAAGACAGCGGCTGCAAACAGAAGAAGGATTAAGAACGACTGTCCGACGCCTGCTAGAGCAAAAGAGTCAAGCGAAGTTGTGTGTGCGAGAGTGTTAATAGCAGTCGAAAGCCAATAACCAGGTGTAAATTGCGCAAACGCTTTCATCGAATCGCTCATCAAATCGAGGCTAATCCATGCACCACCAAGGAATGACAAAACAAGTCCTAATATGTTGCCTATTGAGTTTAGCGCACCAGCATTTGCACCGAGCTGACCTAATAAATAACCACAAGCTAGCGGGAACAGAGCGAAGCAGAAAGAAAGAGCAAAAATTAGCGCACCATTCAGAGGATTAATCGAAGAAAGCGAACTGCCGAATGCAATCAAGCCAACCACAATCGTGAACAGCCAGCAAATCACCATAACCACAAAACAAGCAAGTGCAACTTGTATATTTGCAGAAATGTTTGATACAGGGCTAGCGAGATTTCTCTGACGCAAAGAAGTCCTGTTGAATGCACAAAGAACAACACCAATGCAAATCATGATTGAACATGTTAGTGTGTAGACCGACCATTCCAGATAGAATGCAAGTCGATCGATTGGTGCACCCGATGCGTCACGAACAAGCAGTTCAGTGGTAGTTTTTTCAATGTTGGCTGAATTTACTTGAGAAATTAAAGTGTCAATGTCATCGTCGGGTTTCAACTGTGCGGCTGCAGCTATCATTTTTACAAAGCTGTCAGCAGCAGAAGAAACAAGGTAGGAAGAATCAGCATCAGCTCTGCCGTCCTTTAGGATTTCAGGCGCCACAGTTCCTTCTTTCACAGAACTCAACAAATTCGATTCGAAATTCTGCGGGATAATCATCAAAAGCGTGACCTTCGTTTTTGCGACTGCGTCCTGCATCGCAAACTTGTCGTCAGCTATGTCTACTCGATTTCCAAATTGAGACAGGTGTTCGATTAAAGCATTAGACAATTCTGAATTGTCGCGGTCAATAACAGCATAATTTGACTTTTCGATTTCAAAATCACCAGCAGTCTGCTCTCCAACTGGAAGGTCAAGAGCGATAAAGACTCCCATCACAGCAAAAAGAACGCAATAAATTAGAAAGTAAATTTTGTGTTTGGAGACAATCCTGAGTGCCGATTTAAACATATTCATAACGTTGCTTCCTTACAAAAATCAAAGAGATAGCGACAAACAAAACTGAGAATGCAATGAGAATTAGAACTGTGTTCCAAAATGGCCCTAGAGTGTCATAGTAATAGAGGTTATAAAACATGTCAGTCACTACCTTTGCAGGGTTTAGCTTGGCAAGAATTGGGACAGAAGCCGAAATCTCATCGGCAAGACGCATGCTTGGTTCGCCATAAAGACCAGCAAACAACGCCAGTATTGAAGTGATGCCTGCGATGATTCCGCCTTTCGAGCCACCAGGTATCCCTGGAATAGCTCCTATAATTGCTCCAGCAGCACATGCCATCAATGACGCCACCAAAAGACCAATTGCGCAATAGATGTCTTTACCTGCAAAATCTATTCCTACGACGATACGAATAAAAGAATAGGCGATAAGCATGCACGCAAACTGAACAAGCCAACTTGCTAGAAAAATTGCCAGGAACATTTTGCCTCGTGATTGGCTTCCTACAGCACGTCGAGCTGCAACAGCACTTAAATTTGGCTGAATTGATACAACGCTCATGAGCGCAACATTAGCTCCCATGAGAGCAGCCATGCCAAGCAACGCATAATAGAAACGCACAGTCTCCTTAGGCGTGTTCTCAGTCAGAGAAAAGTCAGAAACATAGCTTGGCTGATCTAAAGCTTCTTCAATTTTGGACGGGTTTGCAAAAACCATTGGGCTGTCCTTCGCAATTTGGGTGACTAGCTCAGAATTCTGAACATAGGAGTCGCACACTTGAGAAAGAATGCTGGCATAAATTTGATGCATGTTTCCCGAAAGCTTAGAAACAGAAAGCGTTGTTAAATGAGGCTTGCCATCACTTCCAACAGACAAAAGACCCTCCACCTTTTGGTTTCTAACGAGGTCATCACCAACTTCTTTTGTTTTGACTTCAATGACGTTAATGAGATGGTCGTCGCCCTCGTCAGACAAAGAATAAACAACGTCAGAAAAGTTGCTCTCAGAATAATTCTCATCTTCAAGAACAGCAACATCAAAGGGATTGAGCTCAGTCATTTCATCAATTGAAGAAAACATAAACACAAAAAGCGTTGACAGAATTATCGGGAACGCGAGTGTCCAAATCCAAACCTCTGGGTGATAAAAAAAGCTTTGAACAGTGACTTTGAATGTTTGGAACATAATCACACCCCGTTAATCGCGAAGTTCTGTTCCGGTAATTTCGAGGAACACATCGTTTAGGGTTGGTGGCTCGGCCCAAATGCGCCCAGGCACAACATTCTTTTCACGCAGAATTTCAAGGATATCGGCGACATTGTGGCTTGAATTTTTGCAAGCGATTTGCAAAACCTGACCGTCGTAATCAACGGTGAGAATGTTGGGTTTCTGTCGTAGTAAATCACACAAACAATCGCCTGCTTCTGCCACCTCTATTCGCACACGCTCTCCAATTGAAACCATTCGTTTCAGTTCATCATTTGTTCCTTGCGCAAGCACTTTTCCGTGATCCATAATCATGATTCGCGAACAAATTTCCTCAACTTCTTCCATGTAGTGCGAAGTGTAGATGATTGTTGACCCCAAATGATTTAAATGCATAATCCCCTCAAGTATCGAATTTCTGCTTTGAGGGTCAACAGCCACAGTTGGCTCATCGAAGAAAATCAGCTCAGGTTTGTGTGCAATTCCGCATGCAATGTTTAATCGCCTCAACAAGCCTCCCGACAACTTCTTTGGACGAAACTTAACATAATCATGAAGTCCAACAAACTCGATGGCTTCATCAACAAGCTTCTTTCGCTCTCTTTTAGAATCCACATAAAGACTGCAGAAGTAATCGATGTTTTCATGAACGTTGAGCTCGTTAAACACTGCAACATTTTGGGGAACAACACCGATTCGTTTCTTAATGTCATAGCGCGAAGGCGTCATTTCTTCGCCGAATAGTTTGATCTTGCCCTTTGAAAATGTTAAGAGCTGAAGAATGCAGTTTACCGCCGTTGTTTTACCGCTTCCGTTTGGCCCAAGCAAACCAAAAATCTCGCCTCGCGAAATAGAGAGATTGAAATGGTCTAGCGCCAAAACATCGCCATAGCGTTTGACTAGATTTTCTACTTCTACAACGTTCACAATTCCTCCAGACTAAGACCCATCATGAAACTATTGTTGCAAAGTGCCACTTTTTTCGCTAGTGACAGAAGTCACGTTTTTTATGTTTAGTGGCTTACAAAAAATCATAAAAGTCTACATTAGCAACCCAGCTAAACAACTAATGCTATTAGAAAAAGTGACCGTCTTAAACGAATCGCCTGTTAACGTTTGTGCTTGCACAAAAATAATGCACAAACATTCATCTCCTACCAAATGTCCTGTTAAAAAAATGGCAGAAGGAAATGCTCTATGCTTGCAAACTTTGCTGCATTATGAAGCGCATAATGTCACTTCTGTTTATTGTTCCAACAATTTTTCCATCATCGATGACAGGCAACTTCTTCAATTTTTTGTCAGCAAGCAAGTTGCAGGCCTCTTCAAGGGTGGAAGCTAAATCAATTGAAATTGCTTTGTTTGTCGCAATTACACCAACCTCAAGACGCAAAAGTTCATTAACCTTTTCTTCCAGTGTTTGGTTGTTAGCCATTTCTAACAGTGAATAGCTAGAGGTAACTGAAGGCGACTTTTCTGCAATATATCGCATGATGTCGCCATCAGAAACAAAACCCACAACCTCGTGATTGTCATTGACAAGAGGCAATCCGCCAACTTCTTTTTTGACCATCGTCGACATGGCAGAGCGAACACTTGCATGTTCATTAATGCACCAAGGGGTTGTTTGCATAATTTGTTGTAGCAGCGAAGTGCTTTCTTCTGCTCCACACACGGGTTCGGACGCAGCACCAGACACTCTCTTCCTGGCAGCTCGTGCATAGAAAAAGCCTACACATGTGCCAACTAAGGCAAACACTGAAGCAACTGTCATAGCGAGCGAAAAACCTTCTGCAAGTGCCAGATTTGCATTTGTCGCAGCATTCACAGAAGCGTTTTGTCCAAAAGTCATGAGCCCAGTGTAGAGTGAAGGCCCAATGCATGCAGCAATTTGGACAAAAGTGTTTGTTAGAGCAACACCATATGGATTTTCCTCACGCGTTAAAGTTTTCAAGCCAGCAGTTTGCGAAGGAGAAAAAATCAAGCCTGTTCCAGCATAAACAACGATTGCGGCAAAGAACACAAGCTGAAGCGAAAGAGTAGAAGAGAAAAAAGTCAGCAACAAAAAACCTGCAGTCACGCATGCAAAACCTAAAGGAAGCAGAGGCCACTCTCCAAATCTATCGAATAGACGACCCGCAAATATTGTTGCTACACAGTTACTCAGCACTGGAATCAACAAAACAAGACCAGCAATGAACGGAATCAAGCCACACGCACCCTCAAAGTAAATTGGCAATAAAACGCTACACGAAAAAGTTCCAATCATAGCTATCGAAGTCATGAGAATTGAAGGCCAGAAGCGAATTGACTTCATTGGGTTTAAATTTATGAGAGGGTTGTCAATTTTTAGTTGTCGAATAACAAAAAGAATGCCTGTTAAAACAAATAATGCAAGTGCAGGAGCGCCAATAGTCCAATCAACCATGACTTGAGCAAGCCCAAAACTGAGCGCAAACAGCAGAAGAGCTGCAAGACCCACTGAAGCAACGTCTAGCTTCAGATAGTGATTCTCAAGATTCTTGACGCAAAAAATTGCAATAATCGCAAGGATCAAAACAACAATTGTGGGCATAGCGAAAATGTATCTCCACCCGAAAGCAGACACCACTGCGCCACAAACCACAGGAGCAAAAGCGGGGCCAAAAGTTATCATGCAGCCGCCAATTGAAAAATAGGTTCCAAGTTTGTTTTTCGGTGTCACGATTAGTATTGTGTTCATCATGAGCGGAATGAAAATTCCCGTCCCAAGGGCTTGAATGAGACGCGCAACCATGAGAACTTCAAAATTTGGCGAAAACAGCCCCAGAGCTGAACCAACAAAACTAAATAGCGCGGCAATGAAATAGAGTCTTCTCAAAGGGAATCGCTGATATAGAACTGCCATGCTCATTACAACAACAGTTGCGACAATCATGTAGCCTGTTACAAGCCACTGTGCCGTAATCGAATCTATTGAAAACTCGTTCATAATCGAGAGCAATGCCATGTTCACAAGGTTTTCATTAAACCCAGCAATAAAAGCGCTTCCATATAAAACAACTAGCATCGCAAGAGGTGCTTTTTTATCCATTTGTTTTTCCTGTTCTTTGTAAACTTTTAAGGCAAACTGGCGCATTTGTGTGGCCTTTTGGCCGATTCATAAATAGCTTCTTTGCACGCCCACCTTGTGTGACTCAACGCATTATACACAAAATCATTATTTTTTCGTAAGCTTTTATGCAACACTTCAAAGATTGAAGGTAAAACCGACTTGTAAAATAAACACATGAATCACCTGGCAAACAAATTCGCAATTCTGATTTCTTGCTGTTTGCTTTTTGGTGTCTATATCAATGTTCTAGATTCTGCCGAATTTGCAACAATACAAGCCCAGCCTGCAACATATGTTGTCATTTCCCTTTTGGTTGCGATCACTGCCACATGTTTTACAGTAATAAATAATTCATGGCTCAAGTTTTTGACCGCTTTGGCACTAACCATTGCTTCGCTTTTTCTTTTTCCGCTAAAGTTCAGCATTGCACTTTGCGTCTACATCTATCTTGAGTGCAAAGAAAACTGGCAGAAGCTAGTTGGAATTTCGCTTTGCATCGCCAGTCTTTATGATCTGAACAGCACAGGAATAGTGTTCAACATTGCACTGATGATCCTTGCATCGCTTCTTTATTACAACACTACCTGCTATATAAAAGCAAAATTTAAGATTGCAAACAACCGTGATTTGTTTGAAGAAACAAAACTTCGATACGAAAAAGAATCTCTTCATTTAGAACAATTGAGAGACATGCAAGCGCATCGCGCAACTCTCGAAGAGCGTGCACGCATAGCGCGAGACATACACGACAATGTGGGACATCTTCTGACTCGTTCAATATATCAAGTTGACGCTTTGGAAGTGATCCATCAAGATGATGTGACCTATATCGAAGATCTAAAAAATGTTGGACGCACCCTCCATGAGGCCATGGACGACATGAGGAAAAGCATTCATGCATTACACGCCGAGGCTCGTGACCTGCCAAAAGAAATTCAAGACATTACAAACAACTACCCAAGAATTACCGTCTCAACAGAATGTTTAATCGATCAAATGCCAGAAAACATTGCCGACACAATGCTCATTCTTGTCAAAGAATGCTTTCAAAATGTTATCAAGCACAGCAATGCCACTCGCGTTTCAATATCTATCGTCGAAAACCCCGGCTTTTGGCGATTCCGCTTTAAAGATAATGGCGGGTGCAATGATGTAAAAACAAAAGCCAACTTTTCAAAAAATGGGGGCTGCACAACAATAGGAAGCCAAAACCTTGAACGTCAAAGCGAAGAGTTCAGTCTTTCGAACAACCCAAGAGAGAGCACTTCATTCGAACCTGGTAAAGATACGGAACGTGAGAACGATGGGCTTGGTTTGCGCAGTATGCGAGAGCGCATTGAATCACAGGGCGGTACATTCAAAACATTTGCAGATGATGGATTTACAGTCTTTGCAACAATTCCAAAAAAGGCAGAACAGATCTAAAAATCAGTCATTCGAAAAGTAGTGACACAGAAAGCGTGACTAGAAATAAGACGCTAAAAGCAACAAAAATGAAATTAAAAATAACCAGCAACAGATAAGAATCAAGGAAATTATGGGTGACAAAATAAAAACAATCGTTGTAGACGACGATAACTTCATAGTGGAAAGTCTCAAGACAATTCTCAATGCGCAACCAGACATCGAATTTGCAGGCGGTGGCACAAGTGGGTCTGAAATCCTGAATCTATATGAAGAGTTTTCGCCCGATGTTGTGCTGACAGACATTCAAATGCCAGAGACAAATGGGCTTGAGGGAGCCGAACAATTGCTAAAAAAGCACCCAAGTGCGAAGGTTCTTTTCCTGTCAACTTTTTCCGATGAAGAATACATTGTTCACGCTCTGAAAATAGGATCATATGGCTATTTAATCAAACAAGATGTTGTATCAATAGCCCCCGCAATTCGAAGCGTAGCAGCAGGTCAGCGCGTGCTTGGAGATGAAGTTATGGGCTACATTGAGGGTCTTTTTTCAAATAAACAAGCCACAGCAAAAACTGAGGTTTCACTGGAGACACTTTCATCATGCGAAACTGTTGCTAAAGCTGATTCGCAAAATAAAGCAAATAAGTTCAGTGAAGGAAAACTTGAGGGTTTTGATCTCACTCCTCGAGAAAAAAGCATCGTAATTGAAATCGCAAAAGGTTTTGACAATTCAGAAATTGCTAAACGTCTTTATTTGAGCGAAGGCACGGTGCGCAACAACATCAGCAACATTCTGTCTAAGCTGGGCCTAAAAAACCGAACACAAATCGCCATTTTCTATTATCAGAACTAACCGGGCAGCCAGTTCAAAGCACAACCCACTAAAGCAAAAAAAACATTCGGGATTTGATGGCGGGATGTACGAGACTTGAACTCGCGACCTCCGACGTGACAGGCCGGCGCTCTAACCAACTGAGCTAACACCCCGCTTTGCGAGAAACACTTCATTTGAAGTGCGATTAGTTATTATACATGAAGTTTAAAAAAGTCCAAACAAATTGCCAATTTTTTAAAACTGTTTTGTTCTGGTTATTGAAACTAAAGGCGTCTCAATTTGAAAACTCTCGAGAAGTTTATCGATTCTCAACGCTCCAGCCTGCGAAGAACGCAGCGTACAAGTGAGATTCTGCCCCTCAATGGTTGGCATCTCAACAAGGTAATCATCGACATTTAGAACCTTTAATTTCTTTTTTCTAACAACCTCAATCGTTTCAGGAACGTCAAAATCGGGAATTTCCCCGTCATAAACACACTCATAGACACTGTTCTCAAAAGCAATAGATGCAGCAGGAGCCTTAATGTCGATGTATTTGCAATCGATCACGCGCAAGCCTTCAGAACTCGCTTTCTGCAAGCTTTTAAGCGCATCGTTGACATTCACATAATCCTTCAAAATCACGTCTGCAATTTCGCCTGTTCCTCCAACTCCAACAGGCAAAGCGCTGCCAAACGACAGCTTCATGTGCGGAGAAAAACCTTGGCTAACCGCAAATGGCAGCTTTGACCTGCGCACAACTCGCTCAAGTGCACTAGTCACCTCAAGATGAGAAAGAAAAGCGAGGCTGCCAAGTTTCTCAAAAGTCATTCGCAAACGAAATCTTGCAACCGCCTCCATTATTTCTCCCCCTCATATGCAAACTCTCGAACACCCTCAATGTGATTTCGACAAGGCAAATTCCAACATGCAGCACATCTAGAACATTTCACTCCAACCGATGTGCAGTCAGGCGTGGTTGACTCGTTTTTCGATTTCTCAAGTTCAGAAAGGAGAAACTTTTTGTCGATTCCACAACCAATGTGATCCCAAGGTAGTGGCTTTTCCACATCAAAAGTTTTGTGAGCTTCAACTTGCAGGTCAATTCCGCAAGAATCAGCAGCGAGTCTCCAAGCATCTTCGTTAAAGAACTCACTCCATGCATCAAAACGAGCGCCGTTGAGCCATGCTTTGTAAACCACATCAGCAATTTCGCGACCTCCACGCGACATTACAGCTTCAATGAGGGAGGTTTTTGGCTCGTGATAGGAAACATTGATTGCGCGGTGCTTGAGCGATGATTTAATTAAATGAGCGCGGCGATATGCCTCGTCTGAATCAATTTGCCCGCACCACTGGAAAGGCGTGTTTGCCTTTGGAACAAAAACAGCTGCCGAGAGCGAAAGTGACAAATTGCCTTTCTGCGACTTGTCAACATTGTCTAGCATCACCTTGTAACATTTTTCCGCAAGTTCGGCAATTCCAATGACATCTTCATCAGTTTCGCCTGGCAGACCAATCATGAAATAAAGCTTGCATCGACGCCAGCCAAGATCCATCGCATGTTCAATAGAATCTAGCAATTGCTGTTCGGACACATTTTTGTTAATTATGTTTCGCATGCGCTGGGTTCCAGCTTCAGGCGCAAGCGTTAAACCCCCGCGCTTCGCACCTGCAACAAGTTCCGCCATCTCAACGCCAAAAGAGTCAACGCGCTGAGATGGAATTGAAACTCGAATTCCGCTTCCAGGCTTGGCTACCTCTTTATTTAAACGAGACAAAATTTCTTTTATTTGAGAGTGGTCTGTCGAAGAGAGAGAAGTCAAGGAAACTTCCTCATAGCCAGTCTCTTCGATGCCGCGCTTCACTGCGTTCACAATGTTTTCAACGCTGCGCTCGCGAATTGGGCGATACATCATGCCTGCTTGACAAAAACGGCATCCACGCGCGCAACCGCGAAGGATTTCAACATTCAAGCGGTCATGAACTATGTCCATGTAGGGCACAATAGCAGGCTCCCAGGCGTCGCTTTCTGCAAAGCCAGCATATACACGCTTTTCAACAAATGCAGGCGCACACGAACCGTCCTTCGGCACCACATGACCTTCTTTATCTTGCTCATATTCAGAGGGGACATATGTTCCAGAAATTTCTGCCAAACGACGAACAATTTCAGCACGCGAAACACCCTCATTTCGCAAATCTCGAATGAAACGAAGCGCTTCAGGCAGCGATTCTTCACCTTCTCCAATCAGACAAGCGTCATAAAAACTGTAAAGTGGCTCAGGGTTGTAGGTGCAAGGTCCGCCACCAATAATAATTGGGTCGTTTTCTTCGCGCTCACTAGTCAGAACAGAAATCTTGCCAAGGTCGAGAACTTCGAGAATGTTAGTGTAGGCTAACTCGTGTGGCACTGTAATTCCAACCGCATCAAAATCCTTGAGAGCTGTGTGAGTTTCCAACGAGAAAAAAGGGATGTCTCTCTCGCGCATTTTTTCAATCATGTCTACTGCTGGCAAAAAGCCACGTTCGGCAAACATTCCGTCTTCTGCATTGACAGCATTGCACAGAATGCGAAGAGCCTGGTTCGGCTGACCCAATTCATAGGTGTCGGGATAAATCATACAAAAACGAAAATTAACTTCGTCTTCGGGCTTTATTGTGACACCCCATTCGCCACCAAGATAGCGCGACGGTCGCTCAACCTCGCGAAGAAGTGGCGTAATCAATGAATCCATGCTGGATTTATAAACTCTGCTAGGCATTTTTTCCTTTTATGTTGAAAGAACAAGAAGTATGTTCCCAAAATCTTAAAATTCCACAACTGATTTTAACGGCAAAAGGAATAAAGAACAAAATCGGGTGAGAAAGAAAGAAAAGGGTCCACTCAAGTAAAATCAGCAAACGAGTTTAATTCTAATCTCTACCTAGCCCTATGCCCTGACGGTCGCGGCTATTTTAGATGCAATTGGTTTTACTGCATCGCTAGCAACCTTTGAGCCCTCTAGTGTCTTTTTCAAAAGCTCTACGACTCCATCGATGTCCCCGCCGGCCTCAAAATAGGAAACTAGGGCACGACCAATGACTTCAGTGGTTCCAAGCGCAACAACTCCAGAGATAACAAAAGCAGGAAGAGGAATGATTTTGTTAGTAATTTTGAAGACTTTTTTGCCGAAAACCGCAGCAACCAAAACGCCAGCAGCTTCTTTTAAAAGGTTTAAGTCAATTTTTTTGCCGTATACTGTGGCAATTTGTCCAAGCATACACAGCTGATTCAAAAGCATGATTGGAAAGTCAGCTTTTGAGAAAAACGGAACAATTCCAACTGCGGTGTTTTCAATTGCAGTCAAGTGAACAATTTCCATAGCAAGCGGACGTGCAACAAAGGGAAAAGCAGCTGCAAAAGCAAACTTTTTTCCAACACAAACGTTAGCAATCCATGTGCCAAGTTTCTTCTTCATAATCGCGACCGATTCTTTTTCTTCGGGATTCAAAATGCAGTAATCACCTGCTATTTCTCTTTCCGCAAGGAAACTAGAAACAGATGACGACGTGAATCCATCAAAGACAATGTAGCAAGGAACAGCCATTTCGCGAACTTTGTATAAAAGATCCACCACAGAAGAAGTGTCGCATCCAACAATCACAGCCATGTCGGCGGAACGGTCGACGTTCACATCGTTGTTGTCAAAATAGCAAATTTGCAAACGAACATTTGGAACAGATGTCATGAAAAGGTTGCGAACTACTGTCGACGCCTCGTTAGAAGCATGATTGTCAACAAACAACAAAACATTTAGAGTCATGTCCTCAAGTTTTGAGATTTTGGCGATTTCGGCACCAACATTTTTGATGTCTTCGGTCTTTGGGACATATTTTTTCACAATTGAATTGACCTGTTTTAACCTAGATTGTCTTGGCATATTTCACACCTTTCGACATAGTTGAACCGCCGCCAGCAATTGACTTGCGCCATACATTTGCGACGAGGCCACAACAAGTGAAATTCACAATCATAAACGATGAGCCGTAACTCACAAATGGCAACGGAATTCCAGTGATTGGCATGACACCACAACACATTCCGATGTTTTCCAAAATTTGGAAAAACCACATCGCACTAATTCCTAAACATATTAACATACCGAATAAATCGCCTGAATCGCGACCGATTCTCATAGTTAAATATAAAAGAGCCGCATAGAGAGCAAGAAGCACAAGTGCACCAACAAAGCCGAGTTCTTCGCACAAAACACAAAAAATAAAATCGGTTGGGGCTTCAGGCAAAAAACCAAGAGTCGACTGCGTAGCGCCGCCAAGACCCTTGCCAAAAAACCCTCCAGAACCAATAGCAATCATTGCTTGATGCAAGTTGTAGCCTTCACTAGAAGTGTCGGTGCCGCCCTGGTTTAGAAACACAAACAGACGGTTTCTCTGATAGTTTTTCAAAAGCTTGTATTCAACTGTGCCATCTGATGCTGTCGTTTTCAAAACTTCGTCAAGGGCAAGCAACGCGAGAAAGGCAACAATGATGAGCCCGACTGTCATGAGAACATAGCGAGCTCGAGCGCCACCCATTATCACAACCACTGCTGAAATGACAAGATACACAAGTCCTGTGCCGAGGTCAGGCTGAGTGAGAATGCATATGAATGGAATCGCAAGCATGCCTGCTACTTTGCAATATTCCTTGAAGTCGTCAAGCTTTCCGCCATATTTTGCCATGAGCGATGCGCCATAAAGAATGACTGTGACTTTAGCAAGCTCACCTGGCTGAAACTGCATTCCAATTTTCACCCACGAACGCGCACCCATCGCTTCAACGCCAATCACTGGCAAATGCGGCGATAAAATCATCGCTACAGTCAAAATTAACAGTGGGATGGTCATCTTCTCAAAGACTTTGTAGTCATAAAAATAGGCAGCTAAACAGCAAACAATGCCAATGCCAAGGCCCATCATCTGCCGCATGAACGAATATTCGTCATTTTCAGAAACAGCCGAATAGCAAATGAGCAAGCCATAGCTAACTAAAAGAAAAAGGACAATGAGCAAAGGCACGTTAATCGCGCTTAACCAAAACGGAAGCTTGGCACCCGGTGCAGGGATTTTGCGCACATGCTTGTGCTTTCCCCCGGTCGGGGAAAATCCGCCCACGTTATCTAATGTTGGTAGCTTAGCCAATTTAATCCTAGCTGTTCAGTCGTTCTATATCTCACTCTAAACTAATCTTCACTTGCGTACAAATTCAATGCCTGCAAAATAGGCAATGTAGCACCCACTGTAAACATCTGCATACATTCAACCCCATGCAGATGTGCCACGTGGTGTCTCTTGCTCTCTGACACACGCATCCACGCTTCAGTCTTAAGTAACTAACCACTTGTGCGCTAATTTCCGCGTGCACCCAAACTTGCACCTGGGTTTGCACCGCTGATCAATTCCTCACCAGCATAACCTGCGATTGAACCAACCTCTAAAGTCGCATCTCCTTCGCCTTTAATTGCCGCGTTCAAAACGTTGCAAACAATTGGAGCAGAATCAAGCGTTGCCGAATTACCGTGCTGCAAGACGCAAGCACAAACATATTTGGGTTCATCATAGGGTGCATATCCCACGAATAAGGTGTCTGGAATTTCATTGGCGTGTTCTGCAGTGCCAGTTTTGCCTGCAACGTCTATGCCAAGGTCGTCACAAACTCCCTTCACATTCTTGTCACTTTGCACCATGTCATGAAGCGCATCTTGCACAAAATGCAAGTTCTCCTCGTTCAAATCGGGCTGAACAAGAGTTTCAAGTTGAGTTTCAACAACAGTGTCGCCCTCTGAATTCTTGATTGCTTTCACAAGATGAGGCTTCATGGCCTTACCAGTTGCAATTGTAGAATAGGCGCAAGCCAACTGAATTGGCGTCACCAAGACGTCGCCTTGACCAATAATCATGTTAGTGTAGTCGCCAGCAACCCAGTTTCCCTGCGAAGGGACATTTCTCCAGCGCTCCTTTTTCCACTCAGGCGTTGGAATTCTGCCCCCAGCTTCATCTGACAAATCGACGCCAGTTTTTTTGCCCAAATTGAAAAGCTCATAATATTCCTGCAATGCAGTGTCAGAAACGTCATTTGAACCTGCCGACCCATGCAAAAAGAATTGCTTAGCAATTTCATAAAAAACTACGTCGCATGAAACGACGATACCGCGATGAAGATTAATGTCACCATGGCCTGTTAAAAGCCAGCATTTCTGAACATCTCCTGAGCCAAATCCGTCCCACTCTCCAGTGCAACTATATTCCGCAGCCTCTGAAGTGAGTCCATATTTCAACCCTGCCATTGCCGACATTGATTTCATTGTTGAACCAGGCGCATAGCCAGAAGAAATGGAGCGATTGAGCATTGGGCTTCGCGACTCTTCCTTCGAATAAAGGTTCCAAATTTCTTCAGGAATGCCATCGGTGAAGTGATTGGGGTCATATGTTGGGAAAGAAGACATGGCAACAATCCCACCAGTTTCTATTTCGATGCAAACCACAGCACCCGTGGACGCCTTGCCGTCGTGACATTTGTCAGCAAGCATGCTGTCGGCGATATATTGAGCATGGGCATCAAGAGTGAGCTGCAGATCACTGCCTCGAACAGCAGCGACCTCATTTTTGACCTCGACTATGTTGCCATCGGCATCAACACGAACCGTGCGCTGCCCCGCATCGCCAGAAAGCAAACTGTTGTATTGTTTTTCGATGCCGCTTTTCCCATTTGAAACATCGAGTGTCAATGAATGGTCTTCAGAAGATGCAACCTCCTCTTCAGTTGGATAGCCCGTGTAGCCGAGAACGTGCGCGGCTAAAGCGCCATATGTATATTTCCTGACAGTCCTGTTTTCCACAAAAACACCAGGTAGACGGTCTTTGTGCTCAAGCACCCATGCAATGTCGCGATCGCTTGCCTTGTCGGAAACTACGCGACGGCTCTGTGCTCCGGCAGTCGAATCGAGAATTCTTTTTCTCACAATTCCAAACGGAATTCCAAGAACAGCGCTCAAGCGACGCATAACATCGGAGTCGTCAGAAACATCTTTTTCAGCTACAACAGCTGAAACATTTTCAGAATAGGCAAGCGTTCGGTTGTTTCGGTCGCTAATTACACCGCGCGATGCTGGTGTGTTCACAACGCGATATTGGTTCTCGTTTGCAGCCCTTTCATAGGAATCTTGATTAAAAAGCTGCATTGATGCAAGTTTCCCCAAAAGAAGAGCGAAAACTCCACCTGTTACAGCCCCAAATCCAACAATTCTTTTTGAAAGTCGCTCTGTAGCAACCTTGTCTTTGTTTTCGTTTTTCAGTTCGATGTCATCGACTTTTTTCTCGGTCGAAATGACCTGCTTCGCGCCCACCTCTCTGACGTCCTTTTTGACAGAAGTCGCATTTTTCTGTCGTGAATCAATTACTTTGAGAACGCAGACTACAACTAGTGCCAGAATTACTGCAGTGATTATTGCTATTAATAAAGCCTGAAGCATTTAGATTCCTTCGGCGGCCACTCTAAAATGATGACTTCCACGCATCTCGAGAATCGTCAACGAGAATCTTCGACAAAATGAGAAGAAAAAGAACGGAAATCACCCCATCAAAAATCAAAGACCAAAGTGCTCCCGATGTAAATGCTGTAATGAGTGAAATTCCAGGAGTGGCCACACCAACAATCAGGCAATGGAGCAAATTAGCAACTGCGCACGCAACAAATGCAATAACAGATTTCTCAAGTGTGCCAGAAGAAGTGATGTTCGCCGAAACAGAAACGCAAGTCGCGTTAATGAGTAAAAAGATTAGAGTGAACGCACCAACTGGGCCGCCATGCGTTAAGTCCATGATAATTCCCAAAAGAACACAAAGAACAATCTTTGGATTCTCCCTCAAGGCCAAAGAAATTGCTACGACATATGCAAGGCAGAAGTTTAGCGTCGTTCCCCCGATGGGGAGAGAAGGCGACACTATTAGCTGAAGCAACAGGACAACCACCACACACACTATGTTTATCATGATTTTTTTGTTCATGTTAGTTTGACCCTCCACCGCTCGAAGAGTCGCCTCCTGCCGACTTAACGATTATCACTTCCTCATATGTATTTTTGTCGGCTTGTTTGATTGTCGCTTCAAGACTTCCATCTTGAGAATTGCCTGTCACCTTAGTGACAGTTCCAATAATGATTCCTTTAGTAAAACTTCCGCCAAGGCCACTTGTGATGATGATGTCGCCAACCGAAACATTTGTTCCAGCAGGAATGTTAGAAGCAACAATCAAGCCATCGAGTGAACCTTTAACCACACAGGTCGCGCGCGATGACTGAATCATCCCAGCAACGCCCGACTGAGGGTCGGTTAACAAACGAACAACAGAGGTTGTGTCGGTGACAGATGTGACCTGTCCAATCACACCAAAAGAAGCACAAACTGTGGCACCAACAAACGAGCCATCATTTGTTCCAACATCAACTGTGATTGTCTGATTCCAATTCTCTGTAGTGCGGCCAATAACATGACCACTAACTCCATCAATGCTATATTGATCCTTCAAGTTCAAAAGTTCCTGCAAACGTTGCGCTTCCTGACGATATTCTTCGCCCTTCGCGACTTGCGCTGTGAGCACAGCATTTTGCTCTTTTAAAGACGAAAGTGTGTCTTGACTTGCACTGCTGTTTTCCGCATCTCTAGAAACATCATTGCCGGTGTTTGATGCCGATTGAGAAACTACAGAAAGAGGACTTAACACCTTGGTGACGTTTTGCTGCGCCGCATGCAAAATTCCGCTGTCTCCCTCGCGAGCCCAAACCCCCATCGAAACGACGCACAGAAGAGCAATCACCGCAAAAGCGACTACATAAACTATTGGTGTCTTATTGTGAAAATTATCGTTCATGTGACACAAAACCCCAGTAAAGGGCGCACTTTTAGCGAGTGCGCATCAACGTCTGACGAAGTGCTGTTGGCGACTCTAACACTTTCAAGCAACCGTTTACAACATTCGTGAGCGCAGTGTCACTGCAGAAAACTGGAATGTCAAGCTCGGCGGCAAGGTAGTTATCTAGGCCAGTTAATAGGCCACCGCCGCCAGTTAGCAAAATCCCATTTGAAATAATGTCAGACGCAAGGTCTGGGTTTGTTGACTTAAAAGTGTCCTTGATGTGAAGCACCATTTCATCAATTTGAGGAAGAAGCGCCGCGCGTACATCTTCAGACTGAATCGTAACTTCTTTTGGTTGTTCGGTGTAGACATCCTGACCAGAAATAATCATGTCACGTTCATGACCATCAGGGAATTCCGTGACCGAACCAATCTTGATTTTAATAACCTCGGCTGTGCGCTCACCAATCTTGATCCCGAGAAGATCGCGCAAGTGCATAGCAATCGACTCATCAAGACGATTGCCCGCGAGACGCAAAGAACTTGAGCTCACGATGCCGCCGAGAGAAATAACTGCAACTTCAGTTGTGCCGCCGCCGATGTCTACAACCATCGAACCAGTCGGCTCGGTTACAGGCAAGTCGGCACCCATTGCCGCCGCCATTGGCTCTTCAATCAAGAATGCCTGGCGTGCGCCTGCCTGAATAGCCGCCTCAAAAACGGCACGCTTTTCTACAGAAGTAGCACCGCAGGGGATGCAAATGACGATTCGTGGCTTCTGCTGAAAAACGCTGCTCTTCTCAAAGGCGCGGTCGATGAATGCAGAAAGCATCGCCTCGGTGATGTCATAATCAGCTATTACTCCGTCCTTCAAAGGATGCACTGCAGTAAACGCATCAGGCGTGTGATTAATCATGTTTTTAGCCTCATGACCAACAGCCAAAACTCGCTGCGTGCTTTTTTCGATTGCGACAACGCTTGGCTCGTTAATAACGATGCCTTGTTCACCAACGGCAACAAGAGTGTTTGCCGTTCCAAGATCAATCGCCATGTCAACAGGCTGACCAAATGAAAATTTCGGTAATTTATCGATGAAGGACATTAAAAAATCCCCTTATAAATCGCTCTAAACGTGGACTTAAATTTTAGCACACCAAAAAAACACACATTTTTTGCGCGGGTCCACAGGGGGCAAAATACAACTAGTAAATTACTTCTTTCTATAATTTTAATCTGCTATCAAAATTAGAAGGAAAGCATTCTCGGTTTAATTGCAATTTAGTGAAGTCAATCTTTAAATAACAAGCAATCAGTTTGTAAATAGTAATACTAGAAATTTGGTATGAATGACTCCTTGCAAGTTTCGCCTTCCTGCCAAAAATATTCTTCAATCCCAAGGCTGTCTGCAAAATCAAGAACTTCTTCATATTCTTCATCAGTAGCAGATCTTCCCAACTCAGGATGCTTTCGCAGCACACGCGCCGACCATTCATCTCCTGAATCAGCTGCTGTTTTCAACACAGGAGTGTATTGGTTCAATATCGAAAGCGTGACTGAATCGCCGAAGTTGTTGAAAACATGCTTAATTACTTTCTTGGAATCTTCGATATGACCTGGCAAAATCAAATGGCGAATGATTACCTCGGGCTGCTTGTCGTTTGCGCCGCTAATCTCATCTGTAAAAGAAGAAGATGTGTCTCCACCTTTATCAAGCATGGCTTTAATTGCAACCGTCGCAACTTTGCAATAGTTACTAACTGCCGAGAGTTCTTTTCCAAGTTCTTCTGAAAAATATTTGAAATCAGTTAAATAGATGTCAACGAATCTGTTTAATCTGTGCACGGTTTCAACAGTCTCAAAGCCTGAAGTGTTCCAAACAATCGGAATGTCTAACTTGCCGATAATTTCCACTTCATCAGCAAGTCTGACATGATTTCTAAATTTGCTGGCAACGCCTTCACTTTCAAGTCTGACATGATTTTTAAATTCTCCACCAGAGCAAAAATGCCCTGTTCTGTCATCATTTTTACACACATTATTTGGAGATGCAGTGTAGCTTCTAGAACTGTTCTCGACCAAGCCAGGTACAGTTTCGCTTGCAAGTCTGACATGATTTTTAAAAGGTAGTCGACCGACGAGTGTCAGAGCTTGTTCAATTTGAGGAAGGTAGTGAGTTCCCGTTACAAGGTTAATATTGGTAGCTCCACGTGCTTGCAAATCAAGCATCATTTGTGCGAGTTCAACCGGGGTGACTTCATTTCCCTTGCCTTCACGCGAAATTTGTCGATTTTGACAATAAACACACTTTAGTGGACAGTGCGAAAAGAAAATTGCTCCGCTTCCATGCTCTCCCGTAATTGGAGGCTCTTCCCACATGTGCAAATCGGCAAGCGCGACTTGCGCAACCTCACCAGCCCCACAAACTCCAACTTTTCCTTGCTTGCGCTCAACCCCGCATTTTCTTGGACATAATTCACAGCCAGAAGTTGTAGCTCTAAACATTTGTTTCTCGTTACTAGACGGTGACTGCACATTAACATCAAGTTGAGCTTCCATGGCGGTTTTCGCGCACTGCAAAAAATCAACGCCCCTAGAACTCAAAGCATTGGAGGAAGACTCTGAATTGTTATTAGAAGCAAAAGGCGCACCAGAAGTTGTAGCCATAGCGCTAGCTTTTCCAATCTCGCTTGAAAGGTTTAGAGACGGATCAGCAGGTTTGTTCGTCATGTTCTTTAATTTTTTGAGGAACGTGTTTCGTGTCAGGAATTATTGCAATGTCGCCAGTTGAACAAGGGCAAGTGTCTTCGCTGCCTTTTCCCAAAGCACAAACGACACATTTACAATTCATGTCAGACTTCAACACTTCTTCCGCTTTTTTAAATGCAAAATCACAAGCATCATCACGGTTAGGAATAACACCATGCGCTGTGCTACTAGGCAAATTAGCTGCTATTTTTTGCGCGAACTCTGTTGGATCTTCAGCAAAAGGCTCATCGGAAGTCACAACCACGAAGTCGCTATTCGCGGCAGCTGCCTCTGGAAGTTCAGTCTGACGTCGCAGAGCTTTTCCGGAGCTACAACCAAAATAGGTGATAACAAATGCGCCAGGATACATCTCTTTTACAGCTTCGAAAAACTTCAGATAGGAATCTTTAGTGTGAGCATAATCAACAATTCCCACAAGCCGACCGTCTTTTGACGTGCTCACTTCCATGCGCCCTTCAACCGCCACTTCACTAATGGCTTCGATTGAAGTTTGTTCGTCAAGGCCTAACAACTTGCAAATTTTCAACGCGCAAGCAGCATTTTCTTTGTTGTAAGAACCACACATCTTTAGCTTTCCATCAAAGTCATCATCCGAGAAAGTCACAAGATTTATGTCTTCATTGCCTTGAAGCTCGCATATTCCTTCATTAACAAACCGTTCAACCTCAGGAAGAAGTGAAAGATTTTTGTTAACAATCAAATTCTTGGAAACTTCGGCAATTTTGAACTTGGATGCTACATAATCTTCGACGCTTGGATGCTCAATTGGCGCTATGTGATCAATCCCAACGTTTATCAATGCAGCGACGTCAACACTCAACCCCCAAACGCGGTCATATTTCAAACCCTGCGATGAAATTTCCATTACGCAATGTTTGAGCCCATTTTCAACCATTTCGTGCAGATAACGATAAAGATAAGGCGGCTCTGGCGTTGTGTTAGGTGGCTCAATTGTGTCTTTACCATTAAAAACATGATGAGTGCCAATGAATCCACATTGCATTCCGCAACACTTTTCAACCTCGCTTTTCACGAAAGAAGCGGTCGTAGTTTTGCCTTTTGTTCCGGTAATGCCAACGATTGTTAGCTTTTCATCGGGGCTTCCCCATGCAACTTTTGAGGCTAGCGCCTGTGCGCGCCGAATGTCAGAAACAACTACACACGGCACTGAAGATGGAATGTCGAGTCCCATTCCCGACGCACAAACAACAGCAACGGCACCCTTTTCGATTGCTGATGCCAAGAACTCAGGTTTGAAGTTCTTACCTTTACAAATAAAAATGTTTCCAGGCTCAACTGCTCTAGAATCACAACAAGCACCACACACATCCACATCATTTGAGTTCAAGACGTCAAATTCTAGACAAGCGTTTGCCATTGCATGTGTTATTTGAGAAAATTTGCAGCTCACGATGAGCACCTGACTTTACAAAGGATGAACTTTAGAAAAAGGCATCCAGGATTTGTCTTTTCTGATGACCTTTCCATCTCTCATTCCTTCGGTTAGCTTTGGGAAACCAGACTTGACTTCGTGTGACACAAACAAACGAATCGTTTCTTTGCAGAGCGTCAAAAAAGTTCCAAATGCGAAAACAACAGGATTGTAGTCACCATGCTCCATTAAATAATGAGCCATGTGACCGCGGTTTCTCATGATGTGGTAGCGGCTCATGTTGCTTGTGCTGTTGAGTTTGCGAACGCTTCCCAGTTTGACATTTTTCAAAGGACGTGTTCTTCGCATAATAACTTCGTTAACTACGAGCATTTTCGTGGCTTTAGAAGCAAGATAACCATAGACTGTATCATCCCAATAAATGAAAAAACGCGCATCAGGCAGCCCAATCGCCTTTACCACATCGCGGTGAAACATGCTCCCCTCAAAACACATCGTGTTCATCTCACGAGAGCGCTCTTCATCACCGAATGCGCTTGGCGCAAAAGGATTCGGAATTCCCAACTTGTTCCAAAAATGATATTGCCAATAGAACAGCGAACCATCCCAGTTATATTTTCTGCATTGAAAAACAGTTGCAGTCTCACTCAGAGTTTTTCCTGCATGAAGCTGTTTTTCAGCCTCTCGCGCCCACACTTCGAGTCGCTCAAGCGCATTAGGTTCAACGGAAACATCGTCGTCCATGACCCAAATCCACTCATGTCCAGCATGATAGGCCTCTTCAACTCCCCTTGAAAAACCACCAGCGCCACCTGTGTTTTCCTCCATGCCAATGTAGTGTTCGACATTAAATTCATCTGCAAGCGCTTTTGTAGCAGGAGAATTTTCGTTATCAATCATAAAAATCGCACTTGGCTGCACAGTCATGCTACGAATAGACTCAAGCAGAACACGAAGCAAGTCGCGTCGATTGTATGTTGTTATTGCTATTGCAACATCGGGAGCTGAATTGCCACTAACTTCAGAGCCGGCTTCCCCTCTATGTGCATTATTTTCAGAAATTTGTTCCATTAAATACCTATTTACAAAACATGTCAGACTTAAATTTTAACAATAGTTTTCGCTGGGCAACAAAAAAGAAAAGCCCCAGAAAAACTGGAGCTTTAGTTTGAATGAACGTTTAGAGTCTAATCAATCAAGTGGCTGCTACAACTAAATTGAGAATCTAATCCTAGTTAGCTTTCTCAGGATAGTGTTGAACGACTTGCGAATCTAGCCTCTGCGACGAAGGAATTCTGGAATGTAGTCGTCGTCTTGCTGAGGGTTAGAAGCGCTTCCAAAGTTAACACGTGCAGGTGCAGGAGTTGCAGGAGCAGGTGCTGCAGGTTTAGCCTCGGTTGATTGGAAGAGCCCAGAAGCACCGCCTCCAAAGTCGGCCTTAGTCTGACGAGGTGAGTTCTTGAATCCAGTAGCAATGACTGTGACTCGAACTTTGTCGCCAAGAGACTCATCGACAATTTGTCCATAAATGATGTTTGCGTTCTCGTCGGCGCATGACTCAATTGTGCGAGCGGCGTCAGCAACTTCCGAAAGGGTGAGATCCATGCCACCAGCAATTGAGAACAAAACTCTAGTAGCGCCATCAATTGACGTCTCAAGCAAGTTAGAATTCGTGGCTTCCTGAGCAGCATCGAGCGCACGCGATTCGCCTTGACCAAAGCCAATGCCCATCATCGCAGTGCCAGCGTCCTTCATGACTGTGCGGATGTCAGCAAAGTCGAGGTTGATGAGACCAGGAATTGTGATGAGGTCGGTGACACCCTGAATGCCTTGACGAAGAGTGTCGTCAGCCAAGCGGAACGCATCAAGCATCGATGTCTTTTTATCTACAATTTCAAGAAGGCGATCGTTAGGAATAACAATCATTGTGTCAACGCGAGAGCCGAGAAGTTCAACGCCTTGTTCTGCTTGATTTCTGCGAAGACGTCCTTCAAATGAGAAAGGTTTTGTTACAACGCCCACCGTGAGCGCACCAATTTCGTCGCGAGCAATTTCAGCAACTATTGGGGCTGCGCCAGTGCCAGTTCCGCCACCTTCACCGCAGGTAACGAACACCATGTCGGCTTCAGCGAGAACCTCACGTAGAGCATCTCTGCTTTCCTCGGCTGCCTGGCAACCAATCTCAGGGTTTGCACCTGCTCCAAGTCCGCGTGTGATTTCCTCGCCGATGTGAACTGTTTTGTCAGCATTGCTCATCATGAGCGCTTGATTATCGGTGTTAACTGCTATGAATTCAACGCCCTTTATTCCAGCTTCCACCATGCGGTTAATAGCGTTTGTGCCGCCACCGCCAACTCCGACAACTTTAATGTTAGCTGCTCGGTCCAAATTTGAATTCGCCATCTTTCCTCCATGGGTTCAATCGGTGCATTTTAGCTGCGTTTAAAAGGCAGGGTATTCCCTACACACTGGTTTATTATAAACTTTTTTAATAAATCCCTGAATAACATAAAGTTCAAGGAAAACTAGCCAAACAATTGACTAATTAAGAAGCTCCGAAAGTTGGCAAAATAATTAACCATCAAATTGTTCCCAAACTCATTAAAGAACTTATTCGCAAATCCATCGGAATTAAGAAAATGTTTTAAAGGACTTAAAAAAGAGGTCTCTCTAAGAAATTTTGCTTCTAGAGCAGAAAAAAGCGCATGCGCAAAATTAATGCATGCACATGCGCAAACATAAACTAAAAAACTTCTTTGATGCTAGTCTTCGAGCTCCTCTGGGGAGTCAACGATTTCCACATTGTGTTCTTTTTCAGAAATGTCGCTGACAGGTCGTTCAAGACCTTCAATCTTGATGCCTTTCTTTTCAGCATAATCCCAAAGTGCCGCATGAATGCCCTCTTCGGCCAAAAGCGAGCAGTGAACTTTCACTGGTGGCAGACCATCAAGCGCCTCCATAACAGCCTTGTTTGTGACCTCTAAAGCTTCTTGCACTGTTTTTCCCTTAATGAGAGTTGTTGCCATCGAGCTTGTTGCAATTGCAGCACCGCAGCCAAAAGTCTTAAATTTCGCATCTCGAATGACACCATCATCATCGATGTCGAGATAAATTCTCATAATGTCACCGCAAACGGCATTGCCGACTGTGCCACAACCGCTACAGTTTGGGATTTCACCAACGTTTCTCGGGTGGGTAAAATGGTCCATTACCTTGTCAGAATAATCCATTGCCATTATTATCAACTCCTAATTACAGTTAGGCACACCAGCGGCTTTGTAGCCGTCGATAATGCTCTCATATTTACCATTTTTGAAATCTTCATACAAAGGGCTCATCATGCGCAAGTTGCTAATGACCTGAGCGAGTGTGTCGCACGCAAAGTCAATGTCCTCTTTTGTTGTGTCTCGATCGAGCGTCATGCGCATTGAACCGTGCGCAATTTCATGAGGAAGTCCAATTGCCAACAAAACGTGAGATGGATCAAGTGAACCAGAGGTGCATGCGCTGCCAGATGAAACGCAAATTCCATTGCCTGCCATTTGCAAAAGCATGCCTTCACCCTCGATAAACTCAAACGAAATGTTTACGTTGTTTACCATGCGAGGCTCCCATGCGCCATTAAGTTTGCAATGAGGAATTTCGCTCAAAATGCGTTTAATAGCAAAATCGCGAAGCTCCTTTTCCCGAGCCATGTCTTCATCAAGAGTAGCGCGCATGAGCTCACAAGCCTTACCAAAGCCAACAATTCCCGGCACGTTTTCGGTAGTGGCACGTTTGCCACGCTCCTGCGCGCCGCCATCTAAATAGTTTTGAACTTTAGCACCCTTGCGAATGTAGAGTGCGCCAACTCCTTTTGGTCCATGGAATTTGTGTCCACTGATGTTTAACAAATCGACTCCCAAGTCTTGAACATCGACTGACATGTGGGCAAAAGCTTGAACCGCATCGGTGTGAAACATCGCTCCGCCTTGAGGAGACGTGCCTGCGCCGTGTTCATGAGCAGCTTTCGCAAGCTCTTTAATTGGCATAATCGTGCCAATCTCGTTGTTTGAAAGCATAATGCTCACAAGAATAGTGTCGTCTCGAAGTGCTTTTTTCAAATCCTCGACTGACACAAGACCACCTTCGTCAACGGGAAGGTAGGTGACCTCAAAACCTTCTTTTTCAAGAGCTTGACAAGAATGCAAGACTGCATGATGTTCAACAGCACTAGTAATAATGTGCTTACCCTTGTTAGCATGTGCATGCGCAGTTCCTTTAATCGCCCAGTTGTCGCCTTCTGAACCGCCGCAAGTGAAAAAAAGCTCTTTTGGCGAGCAGTTTAGAGCGCAAGCCAACTTGCCCCTGGCGTCGCGAACTGCATCAGATGCTCTTTGTCCAAGCGAATAAATCGAAGAAGGGTTGCCATATTCTTCCGTGAAGTAGGGAAGCATTTCATCGACTACTTCTTGACGCACGCGAGTAGTGGCCGCGTTGTCCAAATAAATTGTCTTCATTTTTACTCCCAGAACTAAATCTGCGTACTTTTAACACTAAAGAATATACACCCCACCAGCTATTAGTCAAGACAATTAAAAATATTTTTAATATTTACGCCGAACGGTGTGTTTTGAATGGTAGATAGGTTGAAATTCTTAAAGATTAAAACCAGTGCAAGCAAACAAAACAGCACTTGCGAAAAATCATTCTGAATTACCTAGAGCACCCCCTCCCCACAAATCTCGCTTTTATGTGGCTAGTCTAATCGTGGAAAGAACGATAAACGAAGCACCTCTCGCAAAGGTCGCTTTTGAGCTTCTAAATATTGAAGCCTGCGAGATAAATTCTTAGGAACTTAATCAGTGCTTCCACGTTCGCACTTTGTCGAAGTCGCATAAGATGTGTAGTTTGGGCGCTCAAGCGCAACTATGAACTAAATTGGATGCGACTATGCTTTATTTTCTCGTTAACGTAATAAAAAATGGAAAGTTAAGTAAATGTTGCGTTGAATGCAAATTTTCGCATCCAAACTAAAACGAAAAGCTTTTACATTTGACAGAGACAAAAAGGCGCAGCGGTTGCAGCGCCTTTTTTAATTACAAGTTAAAGCTCGTGCCCTCCAAGGCTAACTTGAATTTCTCTAACAATCTATCTTGAATAGATATTTAGAACCCTAAAGCGACGTAGCCTATTCGACAGCAGTTGCGCCGAGGAACACAAGGCCAGTTGTGCCAATTGGTCCAAAGTTCTCGAGTTTGTTTGAATCGTAGGCTGTGCCTGTCTCGCGATGGAACAATGGGTAAATTGGGCAATTCTCAGCAATGAGGTCGAAGCACTCATTCCAAGTTGACTGCTGCTTAGAAGAGTCAGATTCTTGACGTGCAGACTGGAGCTTGTCTTGGAGTGTCTTCCACTCATCGGTGCCAGCCCAGCATGAGCGGCCTTTTGTCCAAACATTGTCGCCATACCACCAGTTCATGAGGAGGTCTGGATCGTTGCCGAAGCATGATGGGTCACCAGGAGTGAGCATTACATCATATGGAAGAGTGTCATCAGATGGAGCAAGTTTTGCCCAGTCAATCTTTGTCTCATTGATTGTTACATCGATTCCAACAGCGGCGAGGTTTTCTTTAATTTGAGCAGCGAGGTTCTTTACCCAGTTGTTGTTAACCATGAGCTCGCAAGTGATTGACTCTTGTCCTGCTTCTTTAAGAAGTGACTTTGCCTTTTCTGGGTCATATGAGAAGACAGTTGATGCCTTGTGATAGTTTGCATATGTCTCAGGAAGGAACGAAGTTGCAGCCTTTGCGTGTCCTGCCATCTGGTTAGAAATCAGCTTGTCAACGTCAATTGCGTAGAAGAATGCCTGGCGAACTTTTTTGTCGTCGAATGGAGCCTTCTTTGTGTTGAACATGAGGAAAGGCAGTGCAAATCCAGGAACATATTCAACCGTCATGCCAGCACCTGTGATTTGGTCGGCATTTGCGTCAGGAACGTTCTCGATTGCCATTGCAGAACCGCTCGTTACAGCTGTTGTTCTTGATGTGTTGTCGAGAAGAATGTTCCACTCCATGCGCTCATTGTTAGCTGGTTTTGAGCCATTGTAATTTGGGTTAGGAACAAAGGCGATTGTGCCACCGTCGTCGCCATTGATTGTTTCGTACATCCATGGACCAGTGCCGATTGGCATTGTCTTCAAATCATCAACACTCTGTGCTTTAGGGAAAATCTTAACAAGTGCAAGACGTCCTTTGAGAAGTGTTTCGAAAGCAAACTTCAATTTGAAGTCGACAGTTTCGTCATCTTTTGCAGTGACAGAGTCGATGAATGACAAGAATGCGCCATAGGTGTCATCTTTAATGTTGAGTTCGAATGCATTTACAACATCTTCTGCAGTGACTGCGGTGCCATCGCTGAACTTTGCGTCTTTGCGAAGTTTGACTGTGTATTCAGTGTCAGAAACTTTTTGTGGGTCGCCGTCTGCAAGTCCGTTGTATGTCTTGTAGTTTGTCAAATCGAGGTCATAAAGGCCTTCAAAAACATGCCATGTTGCTGCCAACATCAATGCTGAGCTGTTTCCGATTGGGTTGCAGTTTGTTGATGTGTAGGCTGGAGCAGCTGTGATTGTTTTAGCTTTTTGCTTGTCAGAAGAACCGGAGCTGCTGCTAGAGCCGCTTGATCCGCATCCTGAAAGACCGAGTGCAGCAATGCCTGCTGTTGCTGCTGTACCAGCTAAAAAGGTACGACGAGAAAACTGTAGTTGATTCATGAGCACTACCTCTCCTTTTCTAATGTGCACGACCGTGCACTCCCCTTTTATGGCTCGCGTCCATAATGTAAATATTTTACATTGAGTGTATAAAGATAGTGTTAAGAACGCACCTAAAATGAGTAAAAGTACCTCTTAAAAACATAAACAAAAAACTCTCTCACTAACCGCTCAATGCAATAAACACCAGACAAAATCAGCTGACAACTTGATCCACAAGCGCCAATAGACGACATTCGCCAATGAAGCAGAAGTCAATCTGAGGGTAAAGATTCGCGAAAACGCGAGATAAAACCATTGAGTTTTTGCGAACTGAAAAAAGAAGTAGAAATTTAACTGAGAATTCAGATTTGCTTTAAACGGAGATGACGCTAAGTAACGTTGCGAATTCCCAATGGAGCGAAAAGCAATCTGAGCGGGCAGATTTTCACGAAAACGTGAGGAGCTGTGCTAGTGCACTGCCCGAGCGTTTGCAGGGCTAAGATGCCGTTCAGATTGGTTTGCAACGTCAGGATTCCCGTTTTTCGGTAGAAAAACGAAAAGATAGATGGTGCCCCCAACGGGAATCGAACCCGTGTCTCAGCCTTGAAAGGGCCGCGTCCTAACCTCTAGACTATGGGGACAAGAAACGACTTAATATTATACACGTGTGTTTGGTTTTTTTGTTACGATTTTTTTTCGTCTTTGAAACCCTTCATAATCCCAGGCAGTGCGAGGCGCTCCGGGGACAAAATTTTTAGAGAGAAGCGCAAAGGAGAGCTCTTCAGCCTTGCGAATTGCACCAACTGTCACCGGCATTACAAGTGAGGTGATTGCTTTAATTCGTTTTGAAAAACTTCCTCGCGTAAAATGAGCGCCGCGAAGTCGTTGGGCAGTAATCACGGTTTTGACTTCTGAATTTATAACAGGGACGAAACGCAAAGCGAGTGCCAAGACAAATGAAAGTTCCGACACAGGAACTCCGATTTTTTGAAGAGGCGAAAACAGCTTGCCAAGCCCCTCAGTCAATTGCATTTGAGAAGTGCAAGCTAAAAGAAAAGCGCCTGCAAGAAGTGTCATGCAAAGCCTAACAGCATAAAGGCAGGAACGATAGACACCAACACTATATATACAAAGACTTCCTAAAGCAAAAACCACCTCGCCCTCATGGATGACAAATGCGTTAAAAAATGAAATTATGGCAAAACCAATGAGCACAGGCAAAATTGAACGCACTAGAGAAAAAAAGTTGATTTTAGCCATGGCGCAGCAGGCGACCAGAAACACTGCAATTCCACAAAGAACCCAAATGTTAAAAAACGAAAACACACAAATTACAAAAACAACAAATGCCAAGATTTTGGCGCGCGCATCGCACTTGTGCAATATGCTGTTTCGACGGACATATTGCCCAGCTTTTATTTTTTTTCCTGATCCCATAAATGCTATCAACTATTTTTTCTTATTTTTGTTTAACCAAAGTTCATTTATTAAGATGCCTTAAAGCAAAAGCAAAAATTTATGCATGAAGACGAACAACTTGATCTGCAAGTTTTTCGACTTCGGAACTGTCATGCGAAACTAAAACAACCGCCTTGCCTTCTGCTTTCAAGTCACTAATTAGCTGATGAAGTCTCTCGACCGATCCACAGTCAAGAGATGCGCTTGGCTCATCAAAGCAAACATTTGGCGTCTCCATCGCCAAAACTCCAGCAATAGCTGCCATTCTTTGTTGGCCGCCAGAAATCTTAAAAGGCGATTTCTCTGCAATTCCAGCAATGTCAAAATAGTTCAACCACTTGTTTACCGAGTCTTCAATTTCATCCTTTGTGAAACCGATGTTTTCAGGTCCAAAAGCGACGTCTTTAGCAACAGTTTCAGCAAATAACTGCATCTCAGGCTTCTGCATGACATAGCCAATGAGCGAAGCGTGATTTTTAATTACCTTATGCTTACCAAATAGCTTCTTCTCCCAAAGAGGCTGACCTTGGAGCAACACTTCCCCTGAATCTGGTTTAATTACACCGCACATAATCTTTAGAAGCGTTGACTTGCCAGCTCCATTTGGTCCAACTATTGCTGTGCACTCGCCATCGTTTGCAACAAGCGAAAAATCGCTGAATAGCTTTCTGTTTTCAAAACCAAATGAAATGTTTTTTAATTCAATCAAAGCTCAATCACCCTATTTGCTTTTGCAATTTCACAAGACTTGTGAGTAATGTGCAAAACTGTGCACTCGTTAGAAATTTTTTCTATTAACCTCATGCATCTTTTCTCATTTTGTTCATCGAGGAAAGCAGTTGGTTCATCTAGAACAACCAACCTTGGCTCTGAAGCAATTGCAGCTGCGATAGACACCAACTGCTGCTCGCCGCCAGAAAGCGTCATTGGATCTCTCTCAGCGATTTCTCCAAGCCCTGCTTTATCGAGCTCAAGCGCAACAAGCTCATCAATCCGTTCGACACTCAAGCACAAATTCTGAGGGCCAAACGCAAGCTCTCCTGCAACAGTTTCGGTTACAAGCTGAGTTGCAGGATCTTGTGCAACATATGCGATGCTTTTCCTGGCTTCTTCATAATTTTGAGAATTAACACCTAAATGATCAAAGCACACAAGTCCCATGAGCTCAACTTCACCAGAATCAGGAGAAAGAAGACCTGCAACAAGCTTTCCAAGCGTAGATTTGCCTGCTCCATTGCGTCCAACTAAAGCCACATGCTCGCCTTCGTCTAGCGAAAAAGAAAAATCTCTTATGACGAAAGAATGTACCTCGTCATAAGAGAAAAAAATGTGTTTGAGGTCAGCGATTCGCAAGCTAGCTTAAAGCCTTCTTCAATGGAAGAAACACAAGTCCTGCAACAACGCTGTTGATGGTGAACTTCATTAAGTTGAACGGAAGAATGATTGGAACTATCATTCCCGCAACGGTCTCGACTGGAACACCTGTATAGAGAGGAGTAACAATCAAATTCATGACAGCGGCAGCTGCCGTAGATGCAACGACCGCGAGAATAAGACCAACAACGAGAGCCTTGTTTGTGCCCTTAGCTCGATAAATCATAGAACCAACAAGGACGCCTGCAAGCCCCATGATCAGGCTCATGATTGCGCCAGCAGGGTTCGTAAACAGACGGAAAACCCAAGGCAGTGCCACAACAACAGAACCAGTTGCAGGGCCATAAAGCAAAGCAGCGAGCAGACAGAAAATGCCCGAAGGGTCATACTTTAAAAATGGTGCAGCAGGAAAAATCGGAAATTCGATAAAACTAGTGACAATTGAAAGTGCTACAAAAAGCGCGCTCACAGCGACGCGGCGTGTGTCCCACTTGCCTCTTCCGTCTCCAGTTGAATGATTGCTGACTGCATAAGAATTTTGAGAAATGCTCATTTGAGCTCCTTTCGCTTTTCCCATCCGGACTTTTACCGTTGGTGCTGGATTCTCACCAGCTCGGCTCCCTCTCGAGAGTTCGCGGACTTTGAGACCATTGATTCTTAAAGGTCTAACACCGCCAGTGGGGAATTTCACCCCGCCCTAAAACGTGACTCCCATAATAGCAGAACTAAATAACGATGGCACAAATAAAAACGGGGACCTTACGACCCCCGTTTTATGTTTTAACAAGTTTACAAGCTAAATTTAATCGCCATAAAATAGTTGACTAAATTCGCAAAATAAATAACTAGCAGCTATGCTTCAACTTTCTCTGTTTGAAGAAGTGACTTAAGCTCCTCAATGCGCTCTTTTTCAAGCGTCTTGGTTTCCCCTTGCGCAAGTGTCTTCTTAAACGAACCACAAATGGCAAACATAACGAGAATGAAAGGGAACGCTGCAACCAGAGATATGGTCTGTAACGGTTTCAGAGCGCCACTTCCGCCGCCACCAGCCATCAGCAAGCCAATGCAAACAACTGCGATGATGACACCCCAAAGAATCTTTTTGAAATTTGAAGGATTTAGATTTCCTTCAGAGGTGAGCATTGACAAAACATAAACACCACTGTTTGCTGAAGTGATGAAGAAGAAGAGGAGCGACACAAGAGCAACAAAGCAGAGGATTTGTCCAACAGGAATTCCAAAAACGCTATATTGTTGCAGAATCACGAACAAGCCAGCAGAAGGGTCAGCTACAGCTTGCTGTGCAGCCTCAATTGTCATTCTTCCAATTTCAACGAGGTTGATTCCAAGGTTTCCCATGATAGCGCCCCAAACACATGAAGCGATTGCAGGAACAAGGGCAACACCCAAAACAAACTCTCGAATTGTGCGTCCCTTAGAAATCTTAGCAACAAACACGCCAACAAATGGAGCCCATGCAATAAACCAAGCCCAGTAGAAAACTCTCCATGAACCAACCCAAGAATTAGCATCAGCATCATAGCCACTAATGCCGAGTGAAACGCTAAAGAAATCACGAATATAATTGCCAATGCCTTGAGTTAAGCCGTTGAGATCGGCAACCATAGGTCCAATCAAGAAACATGCAATCATGAGGCCAATAGCGATGTAGAGGTTGGTGTCGGAAATGATTTTCATTCCCTTTTCAATGCCCGACACAGCTGATGCTGTGTAAATAACTGTGATGATCGCGATAATCAAGATTTGAACGGTCAAAGTGTTTGGAACACCAAGCATATAGTTCATGCCAGTGTTAATTTGGATGACTCCGAGTCCTAACGAAGTAACAACAGCAGCAACTGTTGCAAAAACAGCAATAATGTCAATCAACTTTCCAAGCCAGCCGTTCGCTCTGTCTTCACCAATCAAAGGAACAAGCATCACTGAAATCAGGCCTTTTTTGTTCTTCCTATACATGAAGTAGGCAAGGGCAAGGCCGACAACGGCATAGTTAGCCCATGGAAGAATTCCCCAGTGCATAAAAAATGATGACAACGCAAAGTCTGCTGCACCTGGTGTTGCAGCCTCAATGCCTGTGCCAGCTTGAGGATAAAGATAATGTGTCAAAGGTTCTGCAACTCCCCAAAACACAAGACCAACGCCCATGCCACATCCAAACAAAAGACCAAACCATGTGAAATTTTTAAACTCAGGCCTTGAATCGTCGGCTCCTAATCTAATTTTTCCAAATTTACCGAAAGCGCACCAAGCCATAAAGAAGAAAAACACAAGCATCGCTATGAGATATAGCCAAGCAAAATCGGATGTCAAAACACCGAAGCAAATGTTTGCAACAGCCGCGAAACTCTCGTTGCCAGCTACTGACCAAATTGCCATTGCGCCAACGATAATGAGCGAAATGATAAACACGGGGTTGCTCAGTTCTTTTTTATTCATAATTCACCTCTCTTAATTCCCTTCCTAAATGTGCGATTGTGGCGGATTTCTATTTATCTTTGAAGTTGCATGAGCAGAATAATAAAACGTCAAAGATAAATTTTGTTCGAACTAAATATGCGAATAAATCCGCCTTTTTCTAATGTTTATAAAGAAATAAATTCCTCCTTTCAAAAAACTAAAAACAAATATTTAAAAGACCATTCACTTGAAAACTCAATAAATTTCTCTCTCGATAATCCACTCATCACGAATTTCCCAAACACAGCCAACATTATTCTGCATGTCATCAGAAGGTGTGCAACAGCGCGGCCAGCTGCGAATTATTTCGCTTTTAAACTGAGGAAACATGTTTCCCTTATCACTCATGATTAATGAAGCCTCGTTAACAATTCCTGCATCACGCAGTTTTTTGTCATGAGCACGTTCATCGTTGTCATCAACGGGGACATACATGTAATTCAAAACATATCCCCACTTGTTGTAATCAATGATAAAGAGTTGTTCATCAGGTACATCAACTGTGAGGGAAACCTCACCTTCTGCCTCAGGAAGTCTGGCTTCTTCTGTGAGAGCTAGCCAAATTGGCAAATATAGGTCATCTGGAACTGTTATTTGTTTTCTAGCCTGATCAGTTAGCCATCGATAGGCCTGGATGTAATAGTCAGAAATTGTGTCTGACTTAGCACGGAGGAATTGCTCGCGGCAAATGAAGCTGCCGTTCGCTTCAAGTTCTTTTAGCACAAGAACATTTTGTCTTGTCCAAACTACCATTGCAACCCCTCCCTTCACATCAGCAGTCGAACTTCTGACCGAATTAATTCAACAAAATAGAAAACGCTGAATTAATTTAGCTAGTCTAAAAATACATTATTTTTGAATATTTATCAAGATATTTTGAACAAAATTTGAAGCCGTTTAGGAAAACTGAACTTATCGCGATAACATTTGTTTCATGAGAAACATGCCATTACTGTCGGAATATGATTATTTAAACAAAATTTCAGGTATTTAAAAAATAATCAGCCTATTTTTGACAAACATGTTTAATTTAAGTATAATAAACGCAATTTGAGGGTATTCCTCACAAGCTGTTTGTTCACGTTTAGAAATGAGAGGAGTGTGAAATCGATGAAACTGGAGATTGGAAATATCCAAGTAAAAGACGTGGTTCTTGGAACAGAAAATTCTTTTAAGAATGGCATTCTTACTATAAACAAGCAAGAAGCTATTGACTACTTAAAAGAAAAAGACGACCACTTGACAGATGTTGACATTGTGATTGCTCACCCAGGTGACGACACAAGAATCTGTCCAGTCGTCGAAACTATTGAGCCAAGAATGCGCGTTGATGGTCGCACATTATTCCCGGGCGTAACTGATGATGTCGTGCCTGCAGGCGAAGGCGAACTCAAAGCTTTTAAAGGCTGCTGCGTCACAGTTGTGGCAAAAGAATGGGGTTCATTCGGCGACGGTGTTATTGACATGGGCGGCGAAGGAGCAAAGCACACCTACTGGTCAAAACTCATTAACATTTGCTTAGTTGGTGACACTGATGAAGAATTCGAGAGACATGAACAGCAAAAATGCAACCATGCTCTTCGTTGGGCAGGCCACCGCTTTGCCGAGTGGATTGGAAAAATTGCAGAGAATGTCGCTGTGGAAGAGACTGAGGTTTATGAGTTTGACCCAATCTTGAAGCGCGATGACTCACGCAAGGAGCTCCCAAATGTTGTTGCTGTTCTGCAGCCTCAATCGCAAATGGAGGCATTGGGCTACAACGATCTTTGGTATGGATGGGATATGAATAAATATCTGCCTTCTTTCGTGAGTCCAACAGAGGTTTTCGATGGCGCAATAATTTCTGGCTCATTCATGCCATCGTCATCAAAATGGTCAACCTATGAGATGCAAAACTTCCCAACATTAAAAGAGCTCATGAAGCATGACGGCAAAGAATTTAACTTTGTAGGTGTCATCATGTCAAACTTAAACGTTGCTCTTGAACAAAAAGAGCGTTCAGCCATTATGGTTCGCAACATGGCCCTCAATCTTGGAGCAGATTATGCCCTTGTAACTGAAGAAGGTTATGGAAACCCTGATGCTGACTACGTTCGTTGCCAGGTGATTCTTGAAGACGCAGGCATTCCTGTTGTTGGTATTTCGAATGAATCGGTTGGACGTGACGGATTTGGACAACCGCTTGTTACGCTCGACGAAAAAATGACCGCTCTTGTTTCCACAGGCAACGTTGGTGAGCTTTCTGACCTCCCAGCGTGCAAAACAGTTATTGGCAATCTTGAAGCACTGAACCGCGATGGCATGTCAGGATCTTGGGGTTATGACGAAATCCTCGGCAAATCAGGTCGTGACGATGGGTCAGTCATTATGGAAGACAACAACTGGTTCTGTGGCGACCACATTTCAGGTTTCTGCATTAAGACCATGAGAGAAGTTTAGGGGGTGCAACATGACTAAGAAAGTAATTGTTTACCTAAACCAATTCTTCGGTGGAAAAGGTGGCGAAGACACTGCAGATTATGAGCCAGAGCTCATAGAAGGTTTAGTTGGCCCTTCAGTGGCAATGAATGCTCAACTTAAAGACGCAGAAGTAACTCACACAATCATTTGTGGAGACAACTTCATGGGCTCAAACACCGATGAGGCACTTGCAAGAATCGAGAAAATGCTAGATGGCCTCGAATTCGACATGCTCCTTGCAGGTCCTGCTTTCCAAGCAGGCCGCTATGGCGTAGCTTGCGGTAATGTTTGCAAGCTTGTTGCTGAGAAATATGGAGTTCCTTGCATTACCTCAATGAATGTTGAGAACCCTGGTGTTGACATGTTTAAGAAAGACTGCTTCATCATGAAGGGTCACAATGCTGCTGCTCAAATGAGAAAAGACGTTCCTGCAATGACAGATTTTGCAAATCGTCTCCTTGCAGGTGAGCCAACTCGTGGTGCCGATGAAGAAGGCTACTTCGCACGCGGCTGCCGCCATGAAGTTTTCCTCGAAGATGTTTATGAAAACACTGCTGCCTATCGTGGTGTGCAAATGCTCATCAAGAAAATCAAGGGCGAGGACTACCAAACAGAGCTCATCATTCCCAAAAAAGATCTTGTCCCAATTGCACCTGCAATCAAAGATCTTTCAGAGGCGACGATTGTTCTCTGCACAACAGGCGGCATTGTTCCAGTAGACAACCCAGACAGAATTCAATCTGCATCTGCCACTCGTTGGGGCCGATACAACGTAGCTGGTCTTGACAAACTCCCTAACCGAGCAGAGGGCGGCTACAAAACAATTCACGCAGGATATGACCCTGCAGCTGCCGATGCTTGCCCTGATGTTTGCACACCAATCGATGCTCTTCGCCAATATGAAAAAGAAGGCAAGATTGGAAAGCTCGACGACTGGTTCTACACAACAGTTGGCACGGGAACAACAGAGTCTGAAGCTGCGCGCATGGCCAATGAAATGCTTCCTTTCTTTGAGGAAGAAGGAGTCGATGGCGTAATTATGACCTCCACTTGAGGCACCTGCACTCGTTGCGGTGCAACGATGGTTAAAGAATTCGAGAAGGCAGGCTATCCAGTAGTGCACATGTGCAACCTTGTTCCTGTTGCTCTCACGGTCGGCGCAAACAGAATTGTTCCAACAATCTCAATTCCATATCCACTTGGAGACCCAAACACTCCAGTCGAGGAGCAATACAAACTTCGTTATTCTCGCGTGGGAACAGCTCTAGATGCTCTCGCAACTGACTGCGATGAACAAACTGTTTTTAAAGTAAAGATCTAACTCCCTTGACTTTGCTTTAAATATTAACCAGCTCTTTCCCAGGAGTCGGTAACGCTCAAAGGCTGCTTTCGGGCAGCCTTTTTTGTGACTAGAGCTTAATGACAATGGAAGCACAACTCACAAATGCCGCATATATTTCGCTTTTTTTACTTGGATTAACACAAAATCAAGCACTACGCACATAACACCGCTTGCTGGCATGATTTTATATGTATACATTGATGAAGTGTAAAAAAGAAAAATCAACACTTCATTTTTATAATTAAATGTTCTTTAAAGAATGGTTCAGAAATTGTAATGAGTTTAATCGCTGATAACCCAGAATGATATTACAATTTTGTCGAATACGATTAATGAAACAAAAACTCACTGTATAGCTGATAAAACTATGGTTATATTAATTAAACAGCTCCAATTTGTTGTACAAAAAACTGGTAAAATTTGAAAAAAAATAGCCTAAGGAGTGGTAATGGGCAGAACTAAATATAGCGAAGCTGAACGTGACAAAATCATTGTAATGTTCATTTCTGCTGCTAGAGAAATAATCGAAACAGAAGGAATTAAAAAAATTACTGTAAGAAAAGTTGCAGATCTAGCAGGGTGCAACTCCTCACTTCTTTATTTCTATTTCCACGACGTTGATGAACTTGTGACAATGTCATCAATGAGCTATCTAGAAAAATACACTCGCAGTCTTGTAGCGGATCTCAAAAAACTCGAAAATCACTATGATATTTTTCTTCACACCTGGGAAGTTTTTACCGTTTACGCACTTGACAACCCAGAAGTGTTCAACCAGATTTTCTTCTGTGAACACAAAGTGCCACTTGAAAAGATGATTCGTGAATATTATCGTTTGTTCCCTGCACAACTTGAGAATGTTGGAGCTAGCGTTAAAGACATGCTATACCAAGGAACTCTAATCGAAAGAAACCTTGACATATTGCGGCCTCTTGTGACAGAAGGCATCATAAAGGCTGACAACCTCGACATGATCAACGATTTAATGCTCAGTTATTTCCACGAGATTCTCAGGCAGCGCCTTGCCTCAGATGGCGGCCTCATCGAATGTGAACAAATGCGCACACGCTTCATGAAAGTTGTCGAATACCTCGTCGAAAAAGAAAAAGTAGCAGCGTAGCACACTCTACACATGCACTCATAGGCGCAATGCTAGCGCCTAGTGCTCATTTCACATTCGTCTTGGCAAGCAATATTGCAGTCAGACTAAAGTCTATCAATTACTTTTAATTAGCTCCAAAAAATGTGTTCACAAGCAAAGCGCTAATTCAGACAGCTTTGTGCTTATTCCCACTCGCTAGCCAGAGTGCAAAGCATGATTGCTTTAATGGAGTGCATTCTGTTTTCCGCCTGGTCAAAAACAACAGACTGATTCGAACGGAAAACCTCGTCGGTCACCTCCATCTCAGAGATTCCAAACTGCTTGTAAACATCTTGAGCAACTGTGGTGTTTAAATCATGAAAAGAGGGTAGGCAGTGCATAAAAATACAGTTGTCGCCAGCACGTTTCATTACACGATTGTTTACTTGATAGGGGCTCAGCAGATTAATTCGACTCCCCCAAATATCAGAAGGCTCACCCATGGAAACCCAAATGTCTGTATAAATAACGTCGGCATTAACACAAGCATCATCAATGCTTTCACTAAGAGAAATTGATCCTCCAGTAGTGGCGCAAGTCTCTTTGCACTCCTGCACAAGAGAATCGCTTGGCCACAATTCACATGGGGCGCATGCGACAAAATGCATTCCTAATTTAACACAAACAGCAGCAAGTGAATTCGCAACGTTGTTTCTGGAATCGCCAACATACACAAGCTTTCTTCCTTTTAGATTAAAGCCGAGTTTCTCCTGTATCGTCATCATGTCGGCAATCATTTGTGTTGGATGAGCATCATCGGTGAGTCCATTCCAGACGGGCACACCCGACTCTCGTGCCAAGCACTCAACAGTTTCTTGCAGAAAACCGCGATATTCTATTCCATCATAAAAGCGCCCAAGAACTTTAGCAGTGTCTTCGATAGATTCTTTGTTTCCCATTTGTGAAGAGGCAGGATCGAGATAGGTAACATTCATGCCAAGATCGTGAGCTGCTACTTCAAACGCACAACGCGTTCTTGTGGAAGTCTTCTCAAACAAAAGACAAATGTTTTTGCCTCCCAAATAGCAATGCGCCTCTCCATCTTTCTTTTTCTTTTTGAGCGAATGTGCCACAGAAAGCATTTCTTCGATTTCAGCAGGTGTGAAATCGACAATCTTCAAGAAAGACCTGCCTGTGAGAGTTGACTTCATTTTCTTTTCTCCAATGAAAAAACACGCCATATGCCAAGGCAGTTGGCGTGTTATGGTTTGAACATTCTGCTAGCTTTTAGCCGACTCCTATTTTAAATCACAAACCTTGTGGAGAAGGGTCTCAAAACTCACTCCGCGCTCCATAAAATGCGGTTGTTTAGAGCTAACAATCATCGCATCATGCACAAAATCTCCTGCAAATTCTACACTGCGAACAAGCGAAATGCCTTTCATGATTCCACCAAGTACGCATGAAGCATAAACATCGCCTGTTCCATGAAGCATATAGTTCACAAACTCGTTGCTAACCTCAACAATGCCGTCGACTTCTTCCCCGCCAACAAAATTGCGAATAACTGTCTCGTTTTTGCGCTGTATGCCCTTCAAGACAACATTTCTTGCACCAAGATCGAGAAGCGCCTTGACAAGTTCATGCGCGCGTCCATTTGTGATGTCGGTCCCTTCCCATTCATCTCCAATAGGAAGACCTAGAATAATTGCTGCCTCCGTTAGATTTGGTGTCAATACGTCAGCACGAGCTGAAAGTTTTGCCATAGCATCACAAAGCTCTGGGGTGTATGTTGGATAAACCTTGCCATGGTCTGCCATTACGGGGTCAACAAACTTGATTGCTTCTGGATATTTCTCATAAAGAGACTCAATAATCTCAACTTGCTTTGGGTCCCCCAAAAAACCAGAATAAATTGCGTCGATGTTGACATCAATTCCTTCCCAAGCCTTCAGATAGTCGTCAAGAATGTCAGTCGTGTCATGCATATACCAGCCAGGAAATGCAGTGTGAGAAGAAAAAAGGCCAGTAGGCACAGGACAAACGTCACATCCAGCAGCCGAAAGAACAGGGATTGCAACGCCAAGCGAGCATTTACCATAGCCGCAAAGATCATGCACGGCAGCTATGCGTGGAATGTAATCTTTATCTCTAACATAAACCAAGTCTGACATTAGTAAAACCTTTCTGATTATTCGTCGTCATCGTCCCAATCGTCATCATCGTCATCATCCCAGTCATCGTCTTCTTCACGCTGGGCTTTTAACGCTTCCTGACGCTCCTTCAAGGCCTTTTTTGCACGCTTTTCCATAATCGCGCAAGCAAGGATGCTAACGAGCAATGCAGCGCCGAGAAGAATTGCTATGCCACCAAAGGTTTCGAAAAGGAAGTGATAAAGTCCGTCGAATGTTTCCAAAATGCGTCGACTCCTAATCAGAACAAGTTTCGATGATTTTATTTAGCGCGCTAATTGAACAATTAATAGCCCGTAACGCGCGGATATCATCATAATATTTAAGCTCGATTTTTGCAAGGTCGGGAGCCACTTTCACTGTTTTTCCAACATATATTCGCGCTCCCACATTTCTATCCTGATCCTCTCCATCTTGTCGCTTCGATGCCGTTATTTCCTGAAATTTTTGCAAGTAATCTTTAAAGTCTGACATATTTTGTAAATAAGGCGCGGTGTCGCATAAATCGTTTTTATTCTTATTGAAATCCTCTGTTAAAACCTGTTCTTTCTTTTTCTTGCTCGCGCAAGGCTGATTATTTGTAATGAACTCTGTTTTTAAGTCTGACATGTTTTGTAAATCGGGTTTGACAACTTTCAACAACATCTCATCTCTGGTTGGATTAGATGAGTAACACACATCTTCCACCTGCTCCTTCACGCACTGTAGAGAATGAGTGTTATGTCCGATGTTTAGGTTTGAAGAGTTTTGTAAATGCCAAATAATGATGTGCTCTAGTGTGTGCGCAAGCGATGTAGTGTTTATGCAGTCGCCAAACCTTGGACCATGAGAATTCCTGCATGCGTGTTCAAGAATTCCAGGGAATCGAGAACTCACACTATCTGCAATTTTAAGTCTGACTTCTTTTGTAAATACACAATTAACTTCGACAAGTATCTCTACCCTGTCGCTTTTAAGAGTTATTTTTCTAGCTTTAACTGGCACGCTTCAAGCGAGTAACATTTGAATCATCGACGCTGCTAACATAGGGAGCGCTTGTGGCTTTGTACTTTCCACTAAAAACAGTGTTTAACAAGTTGCCTGCATCAAAAAAATAGGAAGAGACGGCATCTAAATTGATGTCAGCAATTACAAGTTCGTTTCGGTCTTGCGAAAATACATAGTGTGCGGAACCTTCTTTGTTGTCAAGCCGCTCTTTAATTGTTTTTGAACCAGTATCTAGAGAATAGGTAAAAATCATGTCGCTAGTCATTCTGATTTCAGTGTCGGTGACTTGAATTGTCGTGTCGCTGTCATCCACTATCCATGTGCCTTGAATGTCCTGGGCATCATCGGCCACACACCAGCGAGTAAACGAGAAAATGATTGTAGCTGTTGCAATAAGAAGCGCGATGATAAAAAACACCGCGCACACTATTTTCTTTGTTTTTGACAATAATTAAAGAGCAGAGCTAGTTTTTCTCAATCTTTGTGAGACCACCCATGTATGGAACAAGCACTTCAGGGATTGTGACTGTGCCGTCTTCATTTTGGTAGTTCTCTAGCAAAGCAGCCATTGTGCGCCCAACAGCAAGACCAGAACCGTTGAGCGTGTAGCAAAGACGGCTGCCTTTAAATTTGTCTGGGTCTTTATAACGAATGCCAGCACGGCGAGCCTGGAAGTCGGTGCAGCAACTGCAACTTGAAATTTCCTTGTAGCCCTTGTAGCTTGGCATCCAGACCTCAACATCATATGTTTTAGCAGCAGAAAATCCAATGTCGCCTGTGCAAAGTGTAATCACGCGATATGGCAGGCCAAGAAGTTGCAAAATGTTCTCTGCATCTGCAGTCATTTTTTCTAACTCATCAAACCCAGTTTCAGGTGTAGTTACTTTTACCATCTCAACTTTGCTGAACTGATGAACGCGAATGATGCCTCGAGTGTCACGACCAGCACTTCCTGCTTCTTCGCGGAAGCATGGAGTAAATGCGCAATATTTCTTTGGCAACTCTTCTGCCTTCAAAGTTTCCTGCGCGTGAATGTTTGTCAATTGAACTTCGGCAGTTGGAATGAGGTAAAGCCCTTCAGTTGTTGTTTTGTAAAGATCATCCTCGAATTTAGGAAGCTGAGCTGTTCCAGTTAGCGTTGTCTTATTTGCAAGAGCTGGAACCCACCACTCTTTGTAGCCACGAGAAACATGTGTGTCAATCATGAAATTGATGAGCGCACGTTCAAGTCTGGCACCTGCGCCACCTAAAACATAGAACCTAGAACCCGTTAGTTTTACGCCACAATCGAAATCGATGATGTCAAGGTCGGTGCCAAGATCCCAGTGCGGTTTGTCTTCAAAATCAAATTCGCGAGGAGTTCCCCAGCGTCTAACCTCAACGTTGTCGTTTTCATCTTTACCAACAGGAACGCCTTCCGCAGGGAAGTTTGGAACATGCATGAGAAGATCGGTGAGGTCAGCATCTATTTTCTCGCGCTCAGCGGTGAGCTTGTCGAGTTTGTCATTAATCTCGCGAACGCTTTCTTTCATTGCAGCGGCCTCGTCAGCCTTGCCGTCCTTCATGAGACCACCGATAGCTTTTGAATCAGCGTTGCGCTTTGCCTGCAGAGCTTCCTCTTCGCCAATGAGTTCGCGACGAGACTTGTCAAGCTGGGAAAAACGCTTAGCATCAAATTGTGCATTTCTATTTTTCATTGCTTCTGAGACGGCATCTAGATTGTCGCGAACGAACTTAAGGTCTAGCATCAAAACTCCTTATACGCTGGGTATTTTTACGAAATATATGTTAGCACATGAAAAAGTGCCCTCAAGACTTCGGGGCACTCATGCGTCGCGACGCAATCTTTAAACCAATCCTCAACAAGCATTCGTGTCGGCGTTCAGCTCATCACTGCTGTTGCCAAATAAAAAACACATTTCCTTGAGATAGTAGACAGTTCGCGATTTTCGCCGAGACACTTGGGATCAAACTAACAGGTGTTTGCAACATCTGAGCGAGCAGATTCGCCCGAAACTCCGAGGAACAAACTAACAGGTGTTTGCAACATCTGAGCGAGCGATTTTCGCCGAGACACTGAGGAGCTGTGCTTAGGTCACAGCCCGAAGTGTCGCAGACGAAAAGCGCCGCTCAGAATTGTTTTTGGCTAGAAGAGAGGGACTACAGCTCCGCTATACTTACTCTCAATAAACTGCTTCACATCGTCGCTCTGGACTGCCTTTACGAGAGCTTGGATTTTCTCGCTGTTCTTGTTGCCTTCTTTGCAAGCAATTACGTTAACGTATGCTTTTGCAGCTTCGCCTTGGTCTGATTCAACTGCGAGAGCTGAAGAAGTTTCAAGTCCTGCTGAGAGTGCATAATTGCAGTTAACTACGAGGATGTCGACATCAGAAACTGTGCGTGGAACTTGTGCTGCTTCGACTTCTTGAATGTCGAGGTTCTTTGGGTTTTCGACGATGTCAAGTTTAGTAGCGTTGGTGCCAGCGCCATCCTTCAATTTGATGAGACCTTCTTGCTGGAGAAGAAGAAGTGCACGTGCTTCGTTAGTTGTGTCATTTGGAACTGAAACAGTTGCACCGTCTTTTAAGTCTGACAAGCTCTTTGTTTTGCCAGCATAAATTCTCATCGGTTCAAAGTGAATGTCAGCTGCAGACTCGATGTGAGTTCCGTTTTCTTTATTGAAGTTGTTGAGATAGGTAATGTGCTGGAAGTAGTTAGCATCTAAATCACCAGACTCAAGAGCAGTGTTTGGCTGAACATAGTCGTTATATTCAACAACTTGAAGATCCCAGCCTTCTTGCTTCAGAGTGTCTTTCACATGATTCAAAATTTCTGCATGAGGAGTTGGCGATGCACCAACTTTGATTGTTTTGTCGGAGCTAGATGAGCCTGAATCTGAAGAGGACGATGAGGAGCATCCAGCAAGTGCAAAAATTGATAGGAACACGGCAACTGCAACTGCAATCACTTTTGTTAGTCTTTGTTTTGTGAGAGTCATTTTGTCTCCTTTAATCTTTTAAATCTTTCTATTTCTTATAAAAACTGGTTCTAATCAAATGCGAACTTAAAAATTCAGCACTTTATTTGAGTCGTTTGTCGGTGCGCCTTGCGAGGAGAAGGCCACCTTCCTGGAAAATTTGGACAATTACAACAAGCAATAAAACTGTGATTAGCATAATGTCAGTTTGATAGCGATAATAGCCATAGTTAATGGCGACAGCGCCTAGGCCACCGCCCCCGACAAAACCAGCCATTGCAGAATATCCAAGAATAGTTGCCAGAGAAATTGCTGCGCCAACTAACAGAGAAGGGCGAGCTTCAGGCAAATAAACCTTTGTGATAATCTGCCAACTTGATGTGCCCATTGACTGAGCAGCTTCCACGACACCTGGGTCAACTTCTTTCAAAGAAGACTCGACCATTCTGGCGACATAGGGAGCAGCTGCAACAATCAAAGGAACAACTGTGGCGTTAGTTCCCAGTGTTGTGCCTGCAACAAGTCGTGTAAAAGGCAAAATTGCAACAAGCAAAATGAGGAAAGGAACTGAACGCAATACGTTAACGATTAGTCCAACGATAAAGTTAACGACAGCGTTCGGGCGAGTTCCCTCTTTTGAGGTAATGTAAAGAAGAACTCCAAGAGGTGTGCCAATCAAATAGGCGACAAATGTTGACAGAACTGTCATGTAAATTGTTTCCCCAGTGGAAGCAACAAGAAGAGAGATTAGTTGTTGATCCATTTAAATCACCTCCACAAACTTCTCAGGGAAAAGCAATTTGTTTGTTGCTTCTGACTGTGGGTTTGTAAATACTTCTGACACGGTTCCAACCTCACAAATTTTCCCGCTGTCAATTACTGCAACACGGTCACAAACTTGCTCAACAACAGCCATTTCATGCGTGATGATGACGATTGTGACCTCCAGTTCTTCGTTGAGTTTTTTTAGCAAAGCCAGCACCGACTTCGTGGTAATTGGGTCGAGTGCACTTGTGGCTTCATCGCAAAGAATAATGTCAGGGTCGGTGGCCAAGGCGCGAGCAATTGCAACACGTTGTTTTTGACCACCCGAAAGCTGAGAAGGATACACACTGGCCTTTTCTGTGAGTCCAACAAGTCCCAAAAGCTTGTTCACTTTTGCATCAGCCTCTGGTCCAGAGTATCCTGCTACTTCGAGTGGAAAACGAACGTTTTTAAAAACTGTGCGCTGTTCTAACAAATTGAACTGTTGAAAAATCATTCCGATTTTTCTGCGCTTCTCATTAAGCTCTTTTCTGCCAAGCTCGCAAATGTTTAGCCCATCGATTAAAACTTCACCGCTATCAGGTTTTTCAAGAAGGTTAATGCAACGCACAAGCGTAGATTTTCCTGCACCACTAAAGCCAATAATTCCAAACACTTCATGATTGTTAATCGTGAGACTAACATCTTTTAGTGCAGAAGTTTTATTCTTCTTGTTTTGATAGGTCTTGTTAATGTTTTTAAGTTCAATCATGGACAGCCTTTAAACCGCTAGTTGTTTTTTGAAATTTGCACCATTTATCTTAAACACAAATTTGACAAATGGATATTAAGTTTTAAGAGTGGGGTATTAGATATATGTAGGCCAAGGCCTACATCATTGTAGACATCATGAAGAAAGCTTTTATGTCGCATGTGTTCGTCATTGCTTTAGTCATTCTACAACAAAAGGTTTACCCTAGATAAAAAAACTTGTGAAATTGTTTCGAGAGTGTTAACACCACTTCGTTTCCCAAGTGAAAACACTCAGCTCAAATGTAACTTATAACCGCACTATCCTTTGGTTTGTCTCCCACGCAAAAACAGAATAAAGGATAAACTTCACAAACAGAAGCACTTCAATCGAAGCTAACAACTCAAATAATTCTTATATTGAAACTACCAGCTCAAATAATGCGAGCGCTTAATTATTACGCACTGCGGCGCCCGGGTTAATTGTCATCGATTCAAAACGGTTTTCCATGTAGTCATCATCAAAATTAGTTGCGTAGAACTGTGTTATGTTTGACTTCGAAGCAGATTCCTCTCCTTCAGAAATTCTCATATACCAGCAATCAAGCGATTGTAATGTCATGACCACATCAACAACCATGAGGATTGTCGCTACAGCAGTTACGACACATCTCCAGTTCCAGGGAATCTTATTTACGACTTTAACAACAGTTGGCATAAAAATCTTTAGCCATATTGCACCCATAAAGCCCCACATAATCATAAATTTCGCACAAGTTCGCCCGCCAAACAAAGGCAGAACTTCCGAAGAGTAATTCCATGCAACAGCGCCAAACGTGTATTCCATGAAGTAGCTAACAACTACCTCAAAAAGACCTCCAATAATGGCACTGGCAAGGAAAATAACGAGAATGGGATATTTGTGAAGGCGGTTTAGGGCAACTGTCATAATCACAGCCCCACAACCATATATTGGCGAGAAGGGTCCAAACAAAAGTCCTGCGCGATCTTGCAATTCACCAGGAACCACAAAGAAATAGTGATAGAGCTCCTCAGCAACAAGCCCAATTATCGAGCAAACGAGGAAAATCCAAAAGAGATTAAAGAAATTGATCTCAATAGCGCCTTTTCCCGACGAATCAAATCCAATCGTTCCCGCGTCCTGCTCCTCATGCCATTCTTCCTCAATTTTATGCATCTTCATCGAACGCTCTTCGCCAAGCATAGGATCAAGATAAATTTGAAGAGCAACCAAAATAATGAAACCCACTACGTAGAATATGATTTCTAGCCCAATGCCATTAAGCATTACATATGTGATTAAATCGGCGCCGTAAAACAGATATAAAACATAAATAAAGCGGGCTGATTCCTTTTTCTTTGATGCAAGCAACATGATGCTCAAAAAGATGTTGCAAATCGAAATCCCGGCACCCGCCACAAGATTTATTACTTCACAAACTGCGGTTGAAAGTCCTGCACCATTAGCAGTCGTTGAAATAATGTGAAAAAGATATTTCCAAAAAGATGCACTCGTTCTGGCTATTGAAAGAACGGTGAATACAATAATTAATACGCAAAAAACTTTAATCGCAATTGGGATTTTTGCTTGAATGTCGCTCTCGATTTTTTTCCCGAGTTCGCGAATGTTGTTGTCTTTTAGCTCCAATGCCGTCTAGACCTGCATTGCTTTTTTAAGCATAGGTATCTTTCGCCTTGAAACAGGGATAACTGAGTCGGTGCCTTCGATTTTTAGCGTCATCGCACCATTTTCTGCAGTAACTGCTTCTTTAACGCAATTCAAATTCACAAGATAGCTGCGATGAACGCGCATAAAACCAAGACCGTCAAGTTGCTTTTCAATGCTTGAAAGCGAAGAAGGAGCGAAAAATTTGCCTTCTTTTGCTTCTACATAGGCATAGTCATCACGCGCTGTGCAAAACAAGATGTCAGACGCATTAATCATTACTTTTTTGCCAGACTTCTCACAAGCAATTTGTTTACCTTTTTGAGATTTATGCTGCATAACGACGCTTTTTTCAACAGTCTCAATAGCTTTCTTGAGACGTTTTTCGTCAACAGGCTTCAAGAGATAATCGACTGCTTTAACCTCGAAAGCGTCAACTGCATATTCACTGTAGGCCGAAACAAAAACAACAGCCGGAGGAAAACGAAGTGTGCGAAGCGCACCTGCAAGTCTCAGTCCATTCGCATCAGGCATGTTAATGTCGAGAAACAAAACATCGCAGGGGTGTTCTTGTAAAGCCGCAATCGCTTGAGCTGCGCAATCCGCCTCAGCGACGACTTCAACACCGCCGACTTCACTGAGTAGATAGATTAGTTCATCACGAGCTGGTTTCTCATCATCAACAACGATTGCGTTCAGCAACACGACCTCCATTATTCACAGTTCGAAACTAAAATGGTGCCCGGAGTGGGATTCGAACCCACACACCCGTGAAGATATCGGTTTTTGAGACCGACGCGTCTGCCATTCCGCCACCCGGGCAATTCTGCAATGGAGTTATGAATTATACGACTATTTCGGCAAACGGTCAATTGTGAGCAAAATTGTATCTATCCTCAAATTGTCCATTTTAAGAACTTCGAATTCTGCTTCAATTGCTTCCTCTGCCATTTCTTTTGTTATTGAAACAGAGTCACCCTCATTTGGAATTCTGTCCATGAGTTTTAAAACTAAGCCAGCGACTGTTTCAACCTCGCTTGAACCCTTTGGTTCAAATCCCAGCAACTCAACAAGATCGGCGATTGACATCCTTCCATCAAGTTTAAATGAGCCATCTGCCTGCGGTTTTACTGCATCGTCAACCTCATGACGATATTCGTCATCAATGCGACCAACAATCTGCTCAAGAATGTCGGCAAGCGTTGCAATGCCAGCAGTTCCGCCATGCTCATCCACAACAACACAAATTTCAGTGCGATTTGATGAGAGTTCCTGAATCATTTTTGAAATGGAACAAGTCTCTGGCACTGCAATCAAATTTCTGATTGGCCACTGTCTCATTGGAGTTTCTTTATCAATTCCAAACAAATCCTTCATGTGGACAAAGCCAACAAGATGGTCGGCATCACCATCACAAACGGGATATCTCGAATAGGAATATCTGTTTATCGTCTCAAGGTTTTCTTCAGCTGAATCATTAATGTCAATGAATGTAACATCGGTCCTTGGGGTCATAATCGCTTCAGCGTCTTTGTCGCCCAAATCCAAAACGTTGTCAACATATTCATTTTGTTCAGGATCAATCAACCCACTGGCTGTAGATTCGTCAACGAGAAGCTTGATTTCATCGCCAGAATAAACGTCGTGTTCATCAGATGGATCGTGACCCAGCAATTTAACGACGCCATTGGTGATTGTGTTGAAAAGCCACATTACCGGATAGGTCACGCGATAGAAAATCATCAAAGGACGCGAAGTGTGAAGAGCATAACTTTCTGTAGAAAAAATCGCGATTGATTTTGGAATGAGTTCACCAACAACAACATGAAAAGTAGTCATCAAAAAATAACCAACTGCAATTGCAACAGCGGGAACTATTGCTTCAGGAAGGCGAAGTAGCACAAAAATTGGGCGCACAAGAGCAGCGAAAACCGGCTCACCAAGCCAACCTAATGCAAGAGAAGCCAGCGTGATGCCAAGCTGACAGGCCGACAGATAGGCATTAACGTTTGTGACTATTTCTTGTGCTTGCTTTGCCCCTTTTTTGCCTTCCTCCACTGCTAGTTCAATTTGAGACTTTCTAACTCGAACTATTGAGAATTCAGCTACAACAAAAAAGGCATTCATCAATAGGAAAAGGACAACTAAAACTAAATAAATTCCAATACGCCAAGCTTCCAATTATTTATTCACACCTTCTAAATAACTAAGAACTGAATCTTTGATTACGTCGCTTCTGTTAATCACACCAACAATTTTACCCGACTCGCAAATTGGCAGTTTTTTGAGGTGATATTCACTAAGAATCCTGCAAATCTCACCAATATTAGTGGTTGTAGTAGCACAAATGCAGTTGTTGACACACAAATCTTTTACCTTTAACTTCATCAGATAATCAAGCTTGTCTTCAATGTGTGCATGTTCAAACCCAGCAAGACACATGAGCGCAAGTGGATCGTCAATGTTAGAAGTTGTTCTAGACAAACGTTTGAGGAAGTCTCCATCACTAAAAAATCCAATTGGTTTTAGGTCCTTATCAACAACAGGGGCGCCGCTAATTCGATGTTCTACCAGCATTGCTAAGGCTGATTCAACGGTTTTGTCTTTGTCAAGACAATAAACATCGCGCTTCATAATTCGCTCAATGATAGCTTTGTTTTCGGCAGCTGAGATCTCATCAATGACTTCAGACTCTTCACGGGCCTGAGAAGGCTTTTCTTTCTTAACCCACATAAAGCTGAATATAAACACAACAAGAATTGCTGCCGACAGAGCGAAATATCCAACGTTAACCCCAAGAAGAGTTGCCTCAATTGGAGTGTGTGTTGCAGCTGCATGCGATTCAACCACCGATGTAATTGAGACAACCACGGCTGTTCCAAGCGAGGCTGCGACAGTACGAAGAGTGCTTTGTACACTTGTCGCATGCGGAGCGAGTTTGTCGTCAAGACGTGCCATACCCCAAGTGGTTGCTGTCATATTGTGAAGGGCAATACCAAATTGGCGAACAACAAAAATGCCAGCCACAATCCAAGGGCTTCCATCGATTCTCATGAGACCAAAACAAATGTTCGCGACGAGAAAAAGTCCAATGCCAGAAAGAATAATCAGGCGTGGACCATGCTTGTCATAAAATCTACCAGCCCAAACATTAACAGCGGCCGACAATACTGCACCAGGTAAAATCGTTAAACCAGAAACAAACGAATCATAGCCAAGAATTGTTTGAATGTAGATCGGCATCAAAATGCCTGAAATAGTGACACCAGCTTGCGCAACCATGCCAATGAACGTTGCAAGTGTAAAATCGCGCGACTTTAAAACCCTAATTTGAAGCATAGGGTGCTCTAGATGGAGCTGACGAATGCAGAAAAGCGCTATAAGAGTGATTCCTACAAGCATCATTATCCCGACAACTAGAGTTAGCCCCTGCGAACCAATCACACTAAAACTGTAAAGAAGAGCTCCGAGACCAAACGTAGAAAGCAGGACACTCAACACGTCAAGATGCACTTCCTTGGCATGATCTGGTTTTTTGCTTTCAACATAAAAGAACCCTAGCAGTGCAAGCACAGCGCATAGAGCTGCCATTCCCCAGAACATGTAATGCCATCCGACTGAGACCACAAGAAATCCTGACAAACTTGGTCCAATCGCAGGCGCGCATGCAAAAACAGTGCCAACAATTCCCATAGCAGCACCGCGGTGTTCGAGAGGAAAAGTGACAAGCATTGTTGCCATCGCCATAGGCATCATTATGCCTGCCCCAATCGCTTGAATTAAACGACCAATCAGCAAAAGCTCAAAGGTTGGCCCCCAAGCGCAAAAAGCAGAACCGAAGCCAAAAGCAACCATTGCAAAAGAAAAAATCGATCTCGTCGGAAACTTCTCCATGATGTAGGCAGTAATTGGAATCATTACCGCATTCACGAGGAGGAAGCCAGTTGTTAGCCATTGAACAGTCGCTGCGTCAACCGAAAAATCTTTCATGATTGTTGGAAGTGCAGGCGAAATGAACGTTTGATTCAAAATTGTCGTGAAAGAACCCACGACTATGATGACGACCATCATCGTCGTTCTTTTATTTAATCCATATAACAATCGAGAATTCCTTATGAATCATTAAGATAAATGCGCAATCAAGAAAGATATTATAGAACTAGAAAAAAGGAGAGTCGATGGACACAAAAAAAATCGAAGAAGGCGTAAAACTTATCCTTGAAGGGGTGGGAGAAGACCCAAATCGAGAAGGAATTAAAAAAACACCTGAGCGAGTCGCAAAGATGTATGAAGAGATTTTTGCAGGATGCGATGCGAATCCAGGAGACCTTTTTGAAACTACATTTGATGAGCATCACACAGAAATGGTGATAGTAAAAGACATTCCTTTTTACTCAATGTGCGAACATCATTTGATGCCATTTTTTGGAACTGCACACGTTGCCTATATCCCTTCAAAAGACGGAAGAATTTGCGGAATATCAAAACTGGCAAGACTTGTGGAACTTTACGCAAAACGTCCTCAAGTTCAAGAGCGACTAACAACTCAAGTTGCCGACACACTCATGAAAGAGTTGCATCCAATGGGTGTAATGGTTGTCATGGAAGCCGAGCATCTTTGCATGAGCATGCGTGGTGTAAAAAAGCCAGGCAGCAAAACTTCAACAAGTGCAGTGCGTGGTGTGTTTGAAAAAAGCGACAAAACCCGAGCTGAAGCACTCCGGCTGATTTTAGGTTAAGGCCTGTTAACTCACGCGTTTCCAAACGAATTATCATTTCAAAAAATCGATATTTACTTTTTGCCTGGGGGCGCAAGTTTTCACATTTATTAAAGCGCACGCTAGCAAGTATTGCTTGAAATCTAAGTTTTAAAGGACCAAGGGGAAGCGCGTCCACACAATGGCAACAAAAAAACAGAACGTGCGAATGCCCTAGCGCTGGCACTCTAGTCGCGAATACAAAATGAGCCGAAGAGTGGGATTGAGCCACAAAAAAACTTGGCAGTTGAGCTAACTTTTAGCCACGAATTAAAAGGTTTGCCATGTGTTTATTTGCCTCAATTTCTTCAGTGTCATCAAGAGGCTCAAGACCGAATGAAATTAGACAACCTAAACTTGAATCGCCATTAGCTAAATGAGTTGTTTTCTCAGAAGCAATCGTTTGCCCGCAATGGGCGGAATTTAGAGACAGTCGATTTTCAATCGCTTTGAGAATTAACCAGTCGGCTACCTCTGGATTCTTAGAAAGAAGAGGCCCATGTAAATAGGTGCCAATAGTGCTTTTATAAAGCACGCCATCGGCATGATCTTCTTCATTATTTCCGCAGCCCATGCTTGACACAACTTTTCCAAACGAGCTAAGGTCTGAAGAAATGTGCGTTCTCCCTGCATGATTTTCAAAGCCGATTACAGGTCGTGAAGCAAGATTTGACTTCAATGCTATGTTTTGCACCAAACGGTTTGCAGATGTTCCAGGGCGGTTAGTTGTAATGTCTAAAAGACCTAAGCCTGGCACTCTCTCACCATTTAAGAGCCACTCGTTACCAAGCATTTGATAGCTTCCGCAAATTGCAAGCATCGGTTTTCCAAATTGTACATGCTCATTTAGAGCATCTCTCCAACGAAGGGCCTCTTTGCTTGCCAATTCCTGTTCACGATCGGGCGACCCTCCCATAACAATAATGTCGAAATCGGAAAAATTAACATCACTTCCTGCGCAAACTGGAACAACTTCTGCTGCTATTCCACGCCAGTGTAAACGATTAAGCAAAATTCTCACATTTCCGCCATCACCATAAAGATTCAAAAGTTCTGGCAAAACATGGGCTATTTTTATCGGACGTCCATCAAAGGAATCGAGAATCGTTGCTATATTGCCATTCGGCGATACATTCTCAGAAACAGCAAAAGCGGGTTCGCTAATTTCACTCGTTGCATTATTCTCTCCACATTTGAGAGACTGGGAGTTTTTGCGCACAAACGGGTCACACGCTGGCTGTTTTTCAAGGCAAACGTTACTAACCCGATTAATCCTGCCTTGTGACTCAAAATCATCAAGCGTCTTCTTTTCAACCGGAAGAGCAGTGTAGTTAGCAACGATAAACGCCTGCTCAACACCGCAATTTATTACTTCATCAACTCCGTCGCATAAATTTGCTTTGATTCCAGCGTGCTTGAGGCGAACACGCAAGTCATGCTTTCTGCTTCCTCCGCAAAAAAAAATTACTCCATCAAAACAAGCCAGTTCTTCAAAATCAATATCCCAAATCCACGATATGTCGTGTCCATCGGCTGTTTGGTCGTTGATGAAAAAAGCTACAGACGTTTCTTTATTTCTATCAATAGCAGATGTTATTATTCGCAAATTTTGATTAAAACCCGTTGGATTCTTAGCGAGATTGAGAAGAATCTGAACACCGTCAATTTCATAGCGTTGTAACCGCCCATTCTTTGGAGCAAACTCACCAATTGCTTTCTGTATAGCCTCGGCAGAAGCCCCCATCATGGTCGCAGCACAAACACAAGCAAGAATGTTGTAGGCATTGTAGGACCCAAGCAATTTGCTTGAAAATTTGCGGCAAGTCACGATAGAGTTATCGTTAACATCGATGCATAACCCAGAAGCACTCATCTTTACTTGAGTTGCTGAGAACGCAAGAGCTGGGCGAGAAAATCCGCATTTTGGGCAGCGATATTTCCCAAGTTTGTCATATTGTCGAAAATCATAATCAAGCATCGACTCACATTTTTGGCACATTGTTGTGTCCGACACTGAATTCTGTTCCCAATTTAGAGGCTCATCGATTCCAAAAGGAATGTTGCCTTTGGAATGGTTGCGCTCGGTGGCAGCAGCCGCATTTTCTGCCACAACTTCACAAAGAGGATCATCGGCGTTATAAATCAGCTGGGTCTTTGGCGAACGACGAAGTGCTTCGGTGATAGCTAACTGGATTCGCTCAATTTCACCGCAACGATCAAGCTGGTCACGAAATAAATTCAAAAGCAGGAAATAATCGGCCTGCAATGCCGGCAGTGTGTCTTTTGACCAAAGCTCGTCAGACTCAAACACGCCAACGTCGCTCAACTTGCCAGCCAAAAGAGCCGAGCACACTCCCGCTTTCATGTTTGCACCACTTCTGTTGCAGAGAACCTTTAACCCTTGAGCTTCAAGGCAGTCGGCAATCATGTTAGTGACAGAAGTTTTTCCATTTGTTCCAACAACAACAATCGATTTGCCTTTGATTTTATTAACAACCTCAGCTTGGACAGATTTATCGTCAATTTTTAAAGCAAGTTGTCCAGGGAAATTTGATGCGTTCATGCTGGTGAAATGCTTGATTCCAAACGCGGCAGCTGAAGCGGCAACTTTCGCTATGTTGTGCTTTAAACTCATACGACTAGTTTATCATTGAGCGATGTGAGCACACTTTCCAAAACAAGTTCCAACGACGGCTTTACAGCGCAAAAACCTTCTAGATAAACTGGAATATTTTCTCCAAGAATTTTATTTTCACGCTCGGGATGAAAAATGTTTATCCCAATTCCAACGCACAGTTTTCCATTGTATATTTCAGTGGAAATGCCGACAAGTTTTTCCCTCTTGTTTGAATCGGGAAAATAGGAACGAGCAAGTACGATGTCATTCTGCGGTTTTATCGTGAGTGGCTCAGTCGACAGAGGCTCAAGCCCGCACAGAACTGCATTAGCGACTCTCATTGGAATTTCGCTAAGATTTTCAGGCGGAAGTGTCGGTTGGAGCAACAAGGAAAAATATAAACCACCAACTGGACTCACCCACTTGTGTCCTCGCATGCCATAGCCGCTAACTTGTTTTTTTGCAGCGGCCACATAGCCGACTTCCACGCCTTCATTTATCTTGTTTTTGACCTCGACATTTGTCGAAGGAGTTTCGTCAAACCAGTGTATGTCCCAATTGTTAACCAGCACTAACTTGTGTTCTAAATTCTGTGAGACATTCCCACCCTTGCAATTTCATCAATACGGTCAACCGCAGTTCCATCTGCAAGCACGTGATTAGGCAAAACGTCCTCAAAGGGTTTAACGACAAAGTCGCGCTCACACAAATTCAAATGTGGCAACGTGAGTTCTTCAGATTCGCAAACATACATTTGATAGTCCTCGATGTCAATGTCAATTGTGCGAGGGCCATTTTCCACTTCGCGCTTACGCCCTAGTGAGTTTTCTATGAGATGCAAATATTCCAGCAATTCCAGTGGAGGAATGCCGCATCTCAAAACTACAACGCAATTGACAAATGTCGCCTGATCTTCTTTGTATGCAGGCTCCGATTCATAAAAAGGAGATATGTCAATGAGTTCCGTATCAGGCAAATTCAGCATCTCTGTAATTGCCATGTTAATTTGCGAAGTGAGACACTCAATGCGCTCAGATTCATTCTGTGCATAAATTGCAACATTTGCACCAAGTCCCAAAACAACTAGTGGGCGCAATTTTGCAAGAGCCTGCGCAATTTTTTCAACGTTGTGCACGCGAACAACACCAGCGCCACGCTCACAAGCACGCAAACACTCAAGCGCAGTTATGTCATCTTTGTCTCCGTCTCCAAAAAGGGAGAGATACCGTTTTCTGCTAGGAGCTGCCATAACGGGATATCCAAGATGCCTGATTTCATGTATGTTTTGCATCAACTCTTTCGTTTGTTCAGGAGTTTTTGCAAACCCTGGTCCTGGATCAACACAAATGCGTTGTGCCTCAATACCATGGGATTCAAGCATTGATGTTTGGTTTTTAAGCCAATCACGCACCTCGTCTACGACATTTTTATAGTCGGTTAGTTCTGTCATAGTTTGAGGGGTGCCGCGCATGTGCATGACAACAAGCCCGCAATCGCAGTTTTTGGCAATCTCAACCATTTGAGGGTCGGTAAAACCAGAAACATCATTAATGATTGAAGCGCCCGCTTCAATCGCTTTCTTTGCAGTTTCTGGATGTCGCGTGTCAACAGAAACGCAAATGCCTTCCGCGCTCAAACGCGAAACAATCTCAGAAATCCTTTGCCATTCTTCCGCAGGGGTTACTTCTGTTGAACCAGGTCTTGTAGACTCCCCTCCAACATCAATAATCTGCGCGCCTTGAGAAACTAAAAGTTTTGCATTTTCTATCGCAACACTAGCTTCCTCGTTTTTCCCACCATCAGAAAAACTGTCAGGTGTTGCATTGATAATCCCCATAATTACAGGGATTCTGGTGTCAAATTTAAAATTTCCGCATTTCCAAAACATAGTTTTTCAATTATACATTCACGAAAGTTTTGAACATTGCATTTAGCATCAACTACTCTAGTTGTGGGAGTTTAGATGCTTCAAGTGCTTGCATGCTCCTTAATAATTGTCGTTGATATAATTAGAGCATGGTAAACAGCAAACACGCAAAACCAACACCAAGAACGAGAAAAACCAAAAAACGCGCCTCTAACGAGCGCCCTTTTGACATCACACGCCGTCAATTTTTAATTGGCGCCGGCGTTGTTGGTGCGGTTTTAGCAGTTGGCGGAGGCACCTATTATGTCACCGAAAACAACAAAGACACGAGCGGTCAAACAAAGCTTAAGGTAACACAAGACCAGGTCATAAAAATTGACGACCTGGAACTCGTTGATGACATTTCGGAATTTTTAAAAGTCGAGCGCGAAGTAACGCTTGACTACAACACACTAATTCATTCGAACGACAGTGAGATGCTTTCGTTGCTTGAATCGACGGGAGAGGGATCACCGCTGTTTCATGCATGCGCGTTTTCTCTTGCAAGCGGGAACAAATCGGTTCTGTTGAGCGGACCTGTGACCGACAAGCCGCGTTTTGACATATTCGATTTCAAAACAAATTCCTCGGGCAGCGTTTGGGTTGAATCAAACGTTTTCACAGGAGAAAACATAGTTTACACTTGCGAGGCTAACTCTGACCATTCCACAAATGCTATAGTTGCAATGACTCTTGGAGCAGATAAAAAAATGCCTCAAATTGTCGCATGCGACGACTACGCATGGATTCAAACTTCACCGTCAGAGGGAAACAGCGGAAAAGAAGAACTGTGGCGGATTAAATTTGGCGAAAGCGGGTCTTCCGCAGAAAAAATTATGGAAACAAAGGCATTTGCGACAGCACCCTCTTGGACGAAATCAGGTGTTGTCATTACACCGAGAAATGAAAATACACTAGCTTCATATGACATTCGTTTGCTCGATGCAACGTCAGCTCAAATAAAAGACATTTGCAGTTTGCAACAATCAATGAAACCTCAAGACGTTTCTTGGGGAAACAGCGGCTTTTCTTTTTCGTTCCAGGGTTCATATGAAGTGGGAGAAGGAATCTCGCAAGTTGGAACATATGCTCAAACAAACATTGGGAACAAGCTAGCTAGTGAAGATAATGCAAGCCGAGACGCACGTAACGAAAACTTGAGCGAGCAAACTTGGTTGTCTTTCAACCGTGAACCAACCTGCGCACCTGCATGGATTGGAGACTACATTGCCTTCAAATCCACAAGCTCAGTAGCAATTGTGGATCCCAAAACAAAAAAATACGCCGCCATTAAAGCTGATGACGGCGCTGACGATTATGGAGTTTGGTTGATAAGTCACGGGGATTGTGATCGCCTTGTGACTATTCAAAACATCAACTACACACCACTTTCTGGCGACCCAATTAAAGAGTGCCAACTAAAAGTTTGGGTCGCATAACACTACCTAAACGCTGGCCTTTATTGCGCGCTCCAGCCTAACTATAAACTCATCAACATCACCTTTGGTAATGACTAGAGGTGGCAAGAAACGAAGCGTGTCATCTCCAGTTGCATTGATTACTAGCTTTTCTCTCAGCAGTGCGTTTTCAACAACATCATGTGCATCAATGCCAGGCTTTAGCTGTGCACCAAGCATCAAACCTTTGCCGCGCACTTCAACTATTTCCTCGATGCATTCAAGTTTGTTCCTCATGTATGCGCCAACAAGCGCAACATTGCTCAATGTATCAAGACGCTCTAATTCATCAAGGGTCGCATTAATTGCAGCCATCGCAAGAGGCCCGCCGCCAAACGTTGTTCCGTGGTCGCCTGGTTGCAAAACTTCAGCCGCCTCGCCTGTGGCTGCACAGACGCCACAAGGGAAACCATCCCCGATTCCTTTTGCCATAGTCACAACGTCAGGCACTACATCGCAAAGCTGAAAAGCATAGGGGCATCCACTTCTATAAAGACCAGTTTGCACCTCATCAAGAATCATGAGAGCATCGTTGTCTTTAGTCAACTGACGAATGAGTTGCATGTAAGAAGTAGTGAGAGGGTGCACTCCCGACTCACCCTGGATTGGTTCAGCTATCATCGCACTAATATTGTCGCCCCAATCACAAAAAGTGTCTTTAAGCTGTTCTTCATCATTTGCGTCTACCTCAATGAACACAGGCGACATTGGATTTAGCCCCACATGGAACCTGTCTTGAGCGGTCGCAGCAAGCGTTTCGAAAGTTCTTCCGTGAAACGACTTTTTCAACACAACAACCTTAGTGTGTGCTCCATCGTTGCCATGTTTTCTGTTTGCGAGGTATCTTGCAATTTTTAACGCGCATTCGTTAGATTCAGCGCCGCTGTTTGTAAAAAACACCTTCCAGGTTTTAGGGTTATCAGAACCAAAATTTAGCAAGTTGTTGAATTTTCCAGCAGCTTCGCCTCTGCCTTCAATGTAGTAATAGTTTGAAACATGCATCAATTTTCCAACCTGCTCTTGAAGAGCGTGAACTACTTTTTCGTTGCAATGCCCAAGTGAGCAAACTGCAATGCCTGAAAGAAAGTCGAGATACTCATTGCCTTCGATGTCATAGAGATGAGCACCTTTGCCTTTTACAAATTCAACACCATATCTTCCAAAAGTGTGAATCAAATGCTTTTCTTCAAGTTGTTTTTCTTTTTCATTAACTAAAGAGCTAGCCATTGTTGTCTCCAATAGGTTGTTCCAATTTATAACTTATAGATATCTGTTCTCAAGCAATCGCGATGCAAAATGATCGACTTCCGCTTGATGTTCGGCATGCGTTTTGCCAGTGTTTGAAACAAGAGTTCCAATTCCTTCGTCAGTCAAAACTTCGATGAGAAGAGCATGGGGAGTTGTGCCGTTCACAAATTGAACAGAAGGAACTCCTTCATCAAGAGCGTGGATGCAACTTGTCAACTTTGGAATCATTCCCTTCGAAATGTTCGGGTCACTCAAAAGCTCCTTCGCCTCATCAACACTCATGTTAGCAATGAGAGTGTCTTCATCAGGGAAGTCTTTGTAGATGCCATCAACATCGGAAATAAAAATAACCTTGTGAGCACCAATCGCACCAGCAATGTGACCTGCGGCAATGTCAGCGTTAATGTTGAATATGCCTCCGTCATCGCCGAGCGCAATAGTTGAAATTAGAGGAATGTAGTCATCCTCTAGCAGGTCATTAACAATGCCAGGATTAACACGAATAATTTCACCGATTCGTCCTAACTCAGGATCTTTTTGCTTTGCAATCAAAAGACCGCCATCGGCACCGCTCAATCCTACCGCAATGTTTCCGTGCTGATTCATTTCCCAAACCAGCTGCTGATTGACTTCGCCTGTGAGGACTCTTCTAACAATTTGCATTGCGGCATCGGTTGTCACCCTCTGTCCGTTGACAAACTCAACCTCAATACCCTCTTCTTTCATTTCTTTTGAAATTGCATTGCCGCCACCGTGCACAATAACAGGTTTAACACCGAGCATCTTTAGCATCAAAATGTCACCCATTACTGCCTTGCGCAAATCCTCACTAACCATGGCAGCACCGCCATATTTAACCACGATTGTTTTGCCTGTGATTTCCTTAATCCAAGGCATCGCCTCGCTCAGAACTTCACCTGCAAGAATTGAGTTCCCACCGCGCTTCGCAGAACTTGCAAATTTCATTTTTTCTTCTTTCCTTATGAACGATAATCAGCGTTGATGGAAATGTAGTCGTGAGTCAAATCGCATGACCAAACAACTGCATGACCATCCCCTTCACCGAGGTTGCAGTCGATGTCGATTTGAGTTTCTTCAAATCGCTTCAAGGCTTCGTCTTCGTCGAAAGGTATTGGCAAACCGCCACGTAAAACAGGCATTTTCAAAAAATCAATGCTTGTGTTTTCCTGTTTAAAATCGATGTCGCATTTCCCAAGAGCTGCCGCAACCCTGCCCCAGTTGGCATCATGACCAGCAATTGCAGTCTTCACAAGAGGAGAATTGGCAACTGACCTAGCCGCAATCAAAGCTTCATCGTTATTTTTGGCGCCTTCAACAGTGATTTGAACAATTTTTGTTGCGCCCTCGCCGTCCACAGCAATTTTCTTAGCTAACTCAATACAAACATAATTGAGCGCTTCTTTAAAAACACCGCACTCCGGTGTTCCAGGTTTGATTTCGTTTTCTTTACCACTAGACATAAAAATTGCAGTGTCATTTGTAGACGTGTCGGAATCAACTGTCACACAATTAAAACTGCGGTCAACCGCCGCCCTAAACACTGTAGTCATGACATCGTCAGAAAGAGGCACGTCCGTCGTGATAACAGAAATCATCGTCGCCATGTTTGGCTGAATCATGCCGCTTCCTTTAACCATGCCACCAATGTGGAATGTGCCGGAGAGCCCTAATGCTTCGCCTTCAATTTCAACAGCAACTTGCTTGTAGTGAGTGTCGGTCGTCATTATTGCGCGTGCCGCATCAAGACCACCTTCAACACTCAGTTTTATTGCAGCCTCAGGAACTCCTGTTTTAAAAGGCTCCAGGGGCAAAGGCACACCAATGACGCCAGTCGATGAAACTAACACCTCATCGACAGAAATGCCAAGTTCGTCTGCCACAATTCCCGCAGATTCACGAGCAATGTTAATTCCATCAATTCCAGTTGCGGCATTTGCATTCCCAGAATTGATAGCTACAGCCGAGATCTTTGAAACACCGCAATGGTTTCCGTCATAACCAAGCTGCTCACGGTCAAAAATTACGGGAGCCGCACAGAACTTATTGCGAGTGAAAGTTCCGGTCGTTTTTGCTGGCTCCTCAGCAGCAATCAGTGCAAAATCAAGTCGCCCCGGATTTTTCCTAAACCCGGCATGCACTCCTGTTGCTTTAAATCCACGGGAAGTAGTCACGCCACCGTTCTTAACTACAACAAAATGTTCCATTAAAACCCCCTTTCTTATGCAAAAAGCTAAACTAAATTTATACTACTACACGGGCAATGCAACATTTGCCAAGCCCGCCATCTCATCAAATCCAAACACGATGTTTGCACACTGAACACCCTGCCCCGCCGCACCTTTAACTAGGTTATCAATTGCCGCAATTGCTATAACAATTCCAAGCTCTTCGTTGAATGCAATTCCAATGTGAGCAAAGTTAGTGCCTGTTACACTCGAGGTTTGAGGAAACTGTCCCAAAGGCAAGACCTTAACAAAATTGGAATCTTTGTAAAAATCGTCATAGAGAGAATGAATTTCTTCAGCTGAAGTTGCAACGTCTTTCTTTGTCTTCATGGTCACTGTCGACAAAATGCCTCGATTTGCAGGAGCAAGATGAGGAGTGAAAACGACACTCGTGCCAAGAATTTGTTCCATCTCAGGCGTGTGACGATGTTTCGTAACGCCATAAACAGAATAGTTTTCGTTGACGTTAACATACATCGATTTTTCAGTAGCCTTTTTGCCAGCTCCAGTCAAACCAGAAATCGCATCAATGACTGGCGGCATTTCATTGTCAAACAGCTCGCTTTCAACAAAAGGTTTTGCAGCTAAAGTTGATGCGGTCACATAGCAGCCTGCGCACGCAACAAGAACATCTTCATGTTTTAAATAATTCTCGTGAGCATTGTTTATCTCTTCTGAAAACAACTCAGGTAAACCAAATGAACGCTTTTTTAAAAGCTCCAACTGGTCATGTTTAACTCCATACCATTTTTCATAAACTGCAGGGTCTTCAATGCGAAAGTCAGCAGAAAGATCTATTACAGCAACACCTTTATCTATAAATCTTGGAGTGATAGATAGGGAGGCTTTGTGAGGAACAGCCAAAAACACAACGTCTAAATCTTTTTCTACAATCTCATCGGTATCAAGAAAAACAAGGCTTCCCGCTCTTGTTCCTGTAAACGATGGATAAAGTTCCTCGAGCTTCATTCCCTCGTTTGACACAGATGAAATTGCAATTAACTCAAATTCGGGATGTGAATTCAAAATTGAAACAGCTTGAATCCCTGCAAATCCCCCAGCACCGACTACGCCAGCTTTTTTCATGATGGCCTGCTTTCTTTCTCAAATTTTCTATAAATTAATTTTAGATGTTTACCAAAGGCCAGGCTCAAGACGCACGCGGTCAGTCAGATTAACAACACAACATAAAAGACCAACGACGCCTCCTGCGCAAGCTGAAACTACATTTGCAGGAACAATCGAACCTAATCCAGCAATCCAGGGCAACAAAGAACTTAAAACAAGAATTGCAAAACATGTCAGACTTCCAAAAATGTCAAATGTTTTAGTGCCGTGAGCGCAGAAAAGAGAGAAAATGGCCGAAGCGGCGATCCAGCAGACAGCAATCATGTAGCTGGCAGGATTTGTGACTACCGACATAAACATTTCCCACACTTTTTGATTTGCAATCACGGTTGAAGACGGCAATAGCATATTGTCGAAAAAATACCATCCAAACATTGATTGACTTCCAAACACAGCCATAAAAAAACTCAACGATGAAATAAAAGATGCAGTGATTGTTCCTTTTTTTGGACCAAGCAAAGCTCCAGATAGAGCTATCGCAACTGGCGCAAGGCCAAACGCTCCCAACAACAGAGAAGATAATGCGCAAAATGTCGAGATAAAACTTTTTTCACCGAGTTTTACCCACCACAGGCCAGTTATAACGGCGAGCAAGATCGCCGCAGGACAGCATTGATAAAAGCAAAGCAAAATTACGATGGAAGCAAATGCTGCCAATGAAGCATATTTAGGAAAAATAAACGTGAGCAAGGCAACAACTAGCAAAATTGTCACAAACGCTGCTGGTTGAAAAGACAGAACTCCAAAAGCATCAGAGACGCTAAATCGGATGTTAAGCATAATAAACCCGAGCACTAGAGCAGAACTAAGCGCAGATGCTGCTTTTGCGATTAGTTTGGCGCCCTTTTCACCAAGCCTGTCAACAAAAGCCTCTTGAGCGCAAGCGTCTTTTAGTGCTGCATCGATGTCAATGGTAGAAGTGTCAAGGTAGTTATCTTCGTTCCCATTGACAATTACCGACAATTCTTTTTTTCCGAGTTTTGGTTCCCCAAGATAAAGCTTTAAAGCGCTGTTGAATTGTCGGATGGAAGCAAAGCGGTTTTCTCTGTCCACCGAAAGCGCCTTAAAAAGTGCGTCATCTGCCCCTTCCTCAAGATTTTCCCAGCAAGCGCTCGGAATGATGAGTTCAGAGTTCATCATGGATTCTTCAGCCTCTGAAAGCGTTTTCGCTGTTGTAAAAGGATTGCTCCCAGTCAACATTTCATAGGTGATAATCGCTAACGACCATTCATCGCTTCGAACGTCAAGCGGCATTTTTTGCATTTGCTCAAGAGGCATGTAACCAATCGTGCCTGCTGCCGCTGAGCCTTTTCCATTTAAATCCATGAGCGTTGCTAGCCCAAAGTCTGCAACCTTTACATCACCGCCTCGACCAATCAAAATGTTGTCTGGCTTTATGTCTAAATGCAAAATGTTTGCTTTGTGCGCTGCCATGATGGCAGCAGAAACACTTTTGAAAACGTGAGCGATAATGTCGAGATTTATGTCGTCCTGCAAATAACGCATGAGTTGCGTGAGTGTTATTCCCTCAACATATTCCTCGATGACATAAACGGTGTCATCAGCAACTTCGCAGTCATAAATCATCACAATGTTAGGATGTGTTAACCGCGCAGCAGCTTGCGCTTCCGAAAGCCCAGGCACTTTCGTTTGCTTTTGAAGCGAAAGCTCAGGCGAGTCGCCATCTGTCAAACGGGCATTTTTAGAACCTAAAGCATCATCTTTAAAGCTTCGTCTTTCATTTGAATCAAGTTCTGCAAGTGCATTATTGTCAGAATCTAAACCAGCAGAATCTTCTGGAAAAGCGTTTCTTGAATCGCCTAAAGTTGATTTTTTTTCTTGTGGAATTTCCGAATTCAAAGCTTTCTCATCTAAAGAAGAAAGTAACACTGTTTTGATTGCGACTTCTCGTTTGAGGCGCGTGTCATATGCATGGATGACAGTGCCGTAACCGCCAACGCCGGCAGTTTCAATCGGCCTATATCGTCCAAGAATCATATTTTCTTTATCATCATTCATTCACTTAAACAAACGCCTTTAATTCAGTTTTTAATGTTTTGCATATAAAAGGAACTCTTTGTTGCCCTTTTTCTTTCCGCGAATTGGAGACTCGGCAACATCAATCACGTCAAATTCTTGCCGCGTTAAAGCCTCACAAACTTCACTTATCGTTCGCTTGTGCACAGCTTCATCAGCCACTAGCCCACCTTCGTTTTCGGAAACGTTGGCCTCAAACTCAGGTTTAATGAGCGCAATCAATTCGGTTTTCCCAGTTGCTGGAGAAAAAGCAAAATTTTTGATTACTGGCGCTAGTGAGGCAAGTCCAATAAAACTAACATCAATCGCTATTAAATCGAAAGGAGCTCCCAGCAGCGAAGGGTCGGCGTTCTTGATGTTAGTGCGTTCAAAAACAGCACTTCTCTCGTCACTTCGCACTTTCCAAGCAAGTTGTCCATAGTTAACATCTACACAAGCAACTCGACGGGCGCCTTCCTGCAAAAGACAGTCCGAAAAACCACCTGTTGATGAGCCGATGTCAAGGCAGTTTTTCTCACAAATGCTCAAATTGAAATAATCGATGGCTCCTTTTAGCTTGATTCCACCACGCGAAACATATGGACATGTTTCCTTTAATGTGATTTCACAGGTTGAATTAAACTTTGCTCCAGGAGATGTCACGAACTCATCGCCAACTTTAACGTCTTTTGAGATTATCAATCGCATTGCTTCTTCTTCAGAAGACGCCAAACCGCGATTCACCAAAAGATGTTTTAGCTGCTCTTTTGCCACGTATTAATTCCCTTTTCAAGAGCCCAAATCATTAACTTGATTCTATCAAACTTGAACTTTGCTAAGATATTGCAAAGAAAGGAGCCACAATGCCAGCAATCATCACCCATGACACTTTCGCACAAGAGATTTATGCAAAACTCAATGCTCTGATTGGGCAATCCGAAGAAGAAAAAAATGCTTTTCTGCTTGGAAGTCAAGGGCCCGACGTTTTCTTTTATGGCTCGATAAATCCGCGCATACCACAAGCAAACAGCTTTGGAAAGAAGCTGCATCGCAATCATTGCAGTGAGTTCATTTCGGCGCTGGCGCTTGGCGTGCCAAACATTAAAGAGTCAGAACATCAACAAGATGAAGATTATCTCGCCTCGGCTCAAGACATCGCACGTGCCTATGCACTTGGTTATCTAATGCATTTTGAACTCGATTCAAAAGTGCACCCATTTGTGTTTTCACAGCAATATGCCTACTGTGATGCAGGAGAACCAGGTCTTGACCGTTCAAGTCAAAGCGAAGTGCATGTCGAAATTGAATGTGAACTCGATGAACTGGTGTTAACGATAAAGCGCGGAGAGACAATTGCAACTTTTGATCCATCTTCGCAAATTTTAAAAGCATCAAACAGAACACTCGACATAATAAGCGCGTTATATGAGTTCGCACTCCCGATTTCTCACAAAGAAGAATCAGCAAAAAGCATGTATCGTTTGAGTGTAAAAGCCTATCGCCAAACACAAAGGTGGCTCTACAGCACAACTGGCGTAAAGCGCGATCTGATTGGACGATTTGAGAGAATCTTTAGACAACACTCCTACCTTCGAGCGATGATTCACAAGAATGTGCGCATCTATCAAAGCATTTTTGACAACCACGAGCACTATGCATGGGATGACCCATGGGTTAAAGGAAAAACTCACAATGAATCATTCTGGGATTTATATAACCTCGCAAAAGTAGACGGAATGAAACATTTGCATAGATATGCAGAGAGCATCGACTCGCTTGTTGCAAAAAAAGAGTCGTTGACTAGACCAGAGACGATTGAAGAAGCGAAGGCTGATGTCAGAAACATCTTTCGCACCACATTTGAAATCACAGGCAATCTAAACTTCTATGGCTGCAACGAAAGCATAATTGACCCAGAAACTGGCAAGCCGAAAGAGTAATTTCAAACTTCAACCCCAAATTAGCTCACTTTCTCAATGTTACAACTGTTAATAGACGGCTAGAACAAAAGGCCAGCAAGTGAATTGTTGCTAAAGACAATTGCAACCAATGATTTAAGAACCTAGCTGAAAGGTGTCATTCTGCTTTTGAGAACAATCCAAAACAACCAAACAGATGTGCAGATTCATAAAAAGGCTAGCTACATTATCAATCGCTAGATGATTGAAACTACAAAGCGGTTAAATCAGTTCTTCAAATCATTTCTTACATTGTTTCTTTTGAAAACTAAAAAACTCGGTGGGGATTCTAAACCCACCGAGCGAATTGAGATATTTTATGTAGGTGCTTTTTATTCTGCAGGCTTGTCAAAAGCAGCCGCACAATGAGGGCAGCGAGTTGCACCAACTTTGACCTCTTCTAAGCAATAGGGGCAAGTTGGAGCAGGATTATCAGCCTCGTCCTCTTTGCCTCTTAATTTGTGGCCCAAATCTTGTGCTTTGTTAACTGCTTTAACGAGCAGAAATACAACAAATGCAACGATGAGAAAGTTAATACAAGCGCTAATAAATGCTCCGAAGTCGATGTCTGTACCAGGAATCACCAACCCAGAAACGGCCTCTGCACCGCCACCAGCAATTACAGAAATGAGCGGATTTATGATGTTTGTAGTGAGCGCAGTAACGATAGAAGTGAATGCACCTCCAATGATAACAGCAACAGCCAAATCCATAACATTACCGCGATTTATGAATTCTTTAAATTCGTGCAAAAACTTCTTCACGATTCTTCCTTTCCATCACAAATAAATAAAAACAGACAGGATCGAATTTATAAATATTGGGCTCTTAAAACACCCCTCCAACAAATCTTAATTCTACCAAAATTACCACTCTGTTTTAAAAGTTGAAATCCTGGCTTAAATGATTTAACTACACAAGAAATAGTGGTTCATCCTGTAGCATTATCTATATATAGAATACAAAATCGAGAAATGAGAGAGGACGGCCACATGGCACGATTAAAGAAAATACATCCCAGATCTTGCGCTCTTGTCACCGGGGCTACAGGAGGAATTGGAAAAGAACTTTGTGAAAATCTTGCAAGACAAAAAGAACACGAAACGATTGCTCTGGTGGGAAGGAACAGCACAGAACTCGAAGCACTTGCAAACTCACTCCAAAAGAAATATGGAGTAAAAACATGCGTGCTCATCGCCGACTTCTCAATTTCAGATGCCGTTGAGAAGCTTGTTTCTAAAGTGCGTGGCTCAAATTTAGTGGTCGAAACACTTGTGAACAATGCAGGATTTGGGTATGACGCAAACTTTGTAGACAGCGACGCGAAGAGACAACAAGCTCTAGTCCAAACTAACGTGATGGCACTAATGGACCTGTGTCTCGCATTCGTCCCCGACATGGCAAAACGCAAACACGGAAATGTTTTGAACGTGGCAAGCGTTGCAGGTTTTTTGCCCGGCCCACGCATGGCCACCTATTATGCATCTAAAGCATTTGTGCAATCATTTTCAAATGCGCTACACATGGAACTGCGATTTCACGGCGTCCATGTCACGGCTCTTTGCCCAGGACCAGTTCGCACACCTTTTTGGGATAGAGCCGACGCAGAAAAAACTGCGATAGCTCACATGACAATGAGTCCCTCAGTTGTTGCAAGCAGCGCTTTGTTGGCATTAAAGTTAAACCGCATGTTGTGCTGCCCTGGTTTATTTGCAAAAACTATAGTGTTCAGCAGTCGGTTGCTCCCCAGAAGTTGGGCAGGTGCAATTGCAGCAGCTCTGCAAACTCCTAAAGAATAGGCAGACAACCACGTCTTTTCAAAGTCGCATTTCAAGTTTTAAAGACCATAAATGCCGCTTCAAAGTCATGCTCAATCAAAGCAAAATGCGACTAGCCTAACTTGGGAGCTAATCAAAGAAAACGAAACGGGTGCTCGCTGAAAGCGCAAATTCACAGAAACTGCCCCGCTAAATGCGCATTTGACTGAATGATCCCCAGCCTGTTGACCACAAATTCAACAAAGGTTGGCTCTGTTTGCGGCGTGTTTATGTGCGTTGACCTGACCAAAGAGGGCAAACTAATTCAGCAAGAAATGAACTTCCTATTTTTTTACACCTGAAAATGCATAGATTCCAGGTGTGTCAACGAGTGCTTCAAGTTTGAATTTTGATTTCCAGATTCTACTTTCTTCTTCAACGGGAGCAAGTCCGCTGCTGACTCCTGCCGCAACTGCCTGATGATGGCTATTGATTAAATCTTTTCCACTCCCATGAGCAACAACAAAACGTCCATTTGGTTTCAGAAGGTTCCAGATTTTGTCAACTAAAGCATGTTTGTCCATGAAATGAGGATAGGCGTTATAAATCACGACGGCATCAAACAGATTAGCCTCGTCTAACTCCAGTGCATCGCAAGCGATAAATTCTATGCAATCAACACTCGCAAACTTTTGCTTTGCAAACTCAATCATCTTAGGAGAAATGTCCACGGCCGTTACATGAGAAACCTTTGCATCCAAGTAAAAAGGCACCATGATGCCCTGTCCACACCCAAGATCCAACACACTGTCACCCTCTTTTATGTCAACAAAAGAAAGAACAGCTCCTTGCGCTCGATTCTCTGTTGAATCCCAATTTTCCGCACGTTCATCAAAATATTTAGCTACTTCATTCATTTAAAACTCCATTAAAAACTCGGTACCAAGTGCAAATTTTGAACATCAAATAATTACTGCTATTCTTCCACAAGCTTTCATAACTATTAACAAAACTGCTGATGGGTTTAAGATTAAAACTCCACTTGCACTGTGCGTAAATTATCAAACCTCACACACAAGCTGAAAAAGAAACTATTATGCAACCACAAACCGCCGTCCATTGTGCTCGATGACCTCGCACTCTAGTCCATAAATAGAAGCCATTCTTTCGTGAGTTACGATGTCGGCATCTCCAAAAGACTCAACATTACCGTTTTTGAGAAACAAAAACTTGTCACAATATTTGAGTGCAAGATTAACATCATGCATAACAGCCGCCGCTGCAATGCCTCGTTCATTCACTTCATTTGCAATCTCTTTCATGACATCCTGCTGATTTGCAGGGTCAAGGTTATTCGTTGGCTCGTCAAATAAAAGCGTGTTAGCCTGCTGCACAAACGCGCGTGCGAGAACCATCTTTTGGTATTCTCCACCAGAAAGTTCGCTAGCATAACGAAGCGCATAGTCTGCAAGTCCAAGTCGGCAAATCACGCCTTCAACTACTTCATAATCATCATTTGTTGGTGCGCCTTCCATGTGCGGACGCCTCCCTAGCAAAATAGAATCGTAAACTGTGAGCCTGTTAGCGTGGCTATGCTGTGAAACGAAGGCAATTTGCTTCGCACGATCAAGGCGGCTGACATTTGACAATTCCACTCCATCAAGGAAAACCTGCCCCGAATTCGGTTTCCTAATTCCTGTTAAACATGACAGTAAAGTTGACTTTCCGCACCCGTTAACTCCAAGAATTGCTAAAAATGATCCTGGTGTAATTTCAACAGAAACACCTTGCAAAACAGGCATGTTTGTTCGATATGAGAAGTGGATGTTGCGAGCTTCTAACATTATCGGCTAACTCCATTGAACAGGAGATATATGAAAACTGGTGCGCCAACGAGCGACGTAATTGCTGAAATTGGCAGAATTAAAGGGGAGACAATTGCATGGCACAAAATGTCGGACAGCAACAATAGCCCTGCTCCTGCAATTGCTGAGGCAGGAAGCAAAAAACGATAGTCGGCACCAAGAAGCCGCCTCATAATGTGCGGCGCAACCAGGCCAACAAAATTAATAATTCCGCAAAATGCAATTACAGTAGATGCCGCAGCGCTTGCGACGAGCATGTTTGACAAGCGAACTTTGTTAACAGAAACCCCAAGGCTGTGCGCCAGGCCTTCCCCGGTTTCAATTGCGTTTAGTGACCAGCGGTTTATGTAGAAGAACACTGCTGACAATAGGGTTACAAAGCTCGTAATTGCGAGTTGCTCTTTACTAACTCGGCTAAGGTCGCCAAAAGTCCAAAAAACAACCGCGGCAACTTGCGTGTCTTCCGCAAAATATTGAACCATGGTAGTCCCAGCTGTGAAAACTGCAGAAAGTGCGACACCAAGCAACACGATGCTCTCAGGTGTCATCTCACGAACACGAGAGAGCATGAGAATTACCACAGTAGATGCCATCGCCCCAATGAAAGCAAATAACACAGTGAGAATTGGATTTCCTGATGCCACTCCTTCGTAGGCTGAAGAAGCACCTGCACCAGCAAACACGATAATCGCAAGAGATGCTCCGAATGCTGCACCTTGAGAAATGCCCAAGGTGCTTGCAGATGCTAGAGGATTTCTCAAAACGCTTTGATAGGCGCAACCTGCAAGCGACAAAGCAATGCCTGCTATAACTGCTGTCGCAATTCGTGGCAAACGAATGTTTTGAACAGCAGCGACAGCACGAGCATCTCCCTGCCCAAAGACGGCGCAAACAATTTCTTGCGGCGATAGACCAAGCGAGCCCATCCCAAGTGAAGCGAGCGCAATACCCGCGACAACAACGAACATAACGGCAATCACGACTCTTTTGCGCTTTATGTATCCAACATAATGCTCTCTTGGTCCGCGCGTTTGTGCAGGCAAGCGCCCTCCACCGAGCATATCTTCTTTCATCTAATTCGCCAAATCCCCAATAGCCAACTTGTAAAGAAACTTTATCTCACAAAGTCTTAGCTTCGCAATAACAAAAGTCAAATGAAAAAAGCATTGAAACTTCTGATTTCTTTTTTATCCAAACCAAAATCATCGAATAGGGAACAACCTAACTAAAAAAGATCGGTTTAAAGTCCATGCCCTTTGACTTCATTACTTCATAGAAGTCGCTGCCCAAAAGCGTGGTGTAAATCTCTGAATATTTTGCACTCAAATCAACATCGGCAAATTTGTCAGGGTAAATCGTTGCGCCAATGAAATAGGTGTCACAAATTCCAGTATCAATGTTTGTTCCATTGAAATTAAAGAAAGGCTGCGTAAACAAGTTACCATTTTTGAAAGCTTTGAGACTGTCAAAGAAATCTTTATTCTTGCCGTAGTCATCCTTCATCAAATCCATGTTCCCAGCATTAAGGAACATATAGTCAGGATCCCAGTTTCCAATTTGTTCCAAATCAACATCCACTGCAGCCGATTGACCTGTCTCATCGGCTACATTTTTCGCGTTTAGTTCCACAAGCGGCGCATAGTTGGCATATGTTCCTGTGAAACTCTTCGCACCTTTGTAATTAACAGCTCCAACATAAACACTAGGCTTGTCCCCCTCAGCAATGTCAGAAGTGCGTGACTTCAAATCGTTGTCCCAGCTTTTCAATTTATCTATTACCTGCTTTGCATGCTCCTCAGTTCCAAGCGCCTCTGCCACACACTCAATTGACTTGTAAACGCTGTCGGTAAACAGTTGATTTTGATAGCTAATTCCAATTACAGGAATTCCTGTGTTCTTCTGCAAAGCGTCGCACTCCTCGGCGCTGCGACTCGAAATGATAACGTCGGGTGCAAGTTCAATTAGCTGCTCTTCATTCACGTTCGTTTCAAGCAGGTGATTTCCGTTGCTTGTTGATGGCAGGTCAGCAAATTTGTCTTTATAAACAAAGGCATATGGTCTGTTGAGTGCAGGATCTTTTTCCATCTCTGTAACTGCAATCAACTTGTCTTGAGCACCTGCATAGACAACAAACCTTGCTCCGCTTCCAACTGTAGCAGCTGTTTTTGCGTCGCGAGGAACTTCAACGCTTCTGTTGTAGGCATCAACCACAGTCTTAACTGAGGATTCCTGTGACTGATTATTAGTAGAGCTTGAAGATGAGCTAGAACAACCCATTAAAACTAAAGCAATTGACAAAACGAGGCAAGAAATCGCCACAAACAAACTTGTCTTAACCATCTTTACCATAAAAACCCTCCTGAACAGAATCAATAAGATCCAAGATAGAACTAACAACCATGCGAGCTCGTCAACGCTAAAAATAAACACAAAAGCGTCAAAAGATCTCAAAAGAAAAATGCATCCAAAAAACCCAAAATCACATTTATCTTGGATAACAAATGATGGTAACACAAATTATCATTTTGTAACACCAAAGCATAGTCTAGCTTTTCGTTCGACATCACACGCTTCCTACTTCAAATGGTTGAAAATAGCTTCTGTTTTGGCGAATGCAATATAATCAAGGGTGCACGAAAAATGAAGAATACTGGAGCATAAATGACTCAAAGAAACCCAATGAACGAACGATATCAAGACGAAGACCGCAAGGGTCACTCACGAAAAAGCGCAGCATCCGCAAAGCCAAAAACAAGTGCCGCAGGAACTATTACTATTCAAAGCACTGAGAAAACCGCAAAGCAAAAGAAACAAGAGCGCAAGCAACGTGAGCGTGAACAGGCTGCAAAAGACCGCGAACTTGCGATGAAATATTCAACACCCGACTCACCAGAATACAAAAAATGGAAAAAAGCTTGGGCCATTGGGCTTTTCTCTGCGATTCTTCTGGTAATCGCTTCGTGGTTCCTTCGCGAAGTCCAGCCAGAGTGGATTTCCATTGTTGTGCTTGCATTAGCATACATTGCAATCATATTTGCTTTCTGGGTTGACCTTTCTAAAATTAAAAAAGTCACACGCAAATGGCAAGAAGAGCAAATAGAAAAAGAAAAGAAAGCCAACAAAGGTAAATCAAAGAAACAAATTGCCGAGGAACGCGCACAGTATGAAGAAGCCCTGAGAAAAGCAAAAGAAGAACGCGAAGCAAATTCCTTAACAGGAAAACTCAAAAAGAAGCGTGCCGAAAAAAAGGCGGCAAAAGAGCAAGAGAAAGCTGAAAGCGCATCGAACAGTTTAGAGCAATCAACCAAAGAAGAAAAAGAAGCTAAGAGCGACAAAAAAGACAGTTCAGACAATAAAATAGAGGAGACAAAATAATGGGAAATTGCCTCATTGCTCAAAGCGGTGGACCAACTGCTGTTATAAACGGAAGCCTTGCTGGCGTAATTCGTGCGAACCAGCTCAACCACAAATTTGGCAAGGTTTTGGGCGGAATCCACGGAATCGAAGGCGTCCTTAAAAACAAGCTCTTCGATTTAACAGATCTGCCAGCAGATGAGGTTTCACTTCTTCGACAGACACCTTCGAGCGCACTTGGAACTTGTCGCTACAAGCTCAAGCGTGATCAAGCGGAAGATTTCGAGACGCTAAACCAAGTTCTTAAAGAAAATGACGTGGACGTCATGTTTTATGTCGGCGGAAATGATTCGATGGACACAGTGGACGCTCTGAGTGAATGGGCAGCAAAACATGGTTCAAACACTCGTTTCGTGGGCATCCCAAAAACGGTAGACAACGACTTGGTCCCTCCAGATCATTGCCCTGGTTTCCCAAGCGCGTCAAAATTTGCAAACCTTGTTACAAAGGCAACAGCATTTGACTACGATGCCTACACTCGCCCAGAAGTTTTTGTTCTTGAAACAATGGGCCGTGACGCAGGATGGCTCGCAGCAAGTTGTTGCATGTCAGGCGTCGTTGATCTTCTCGTTCTCCCCGAAATTCCTTTCGAAAAAGATGCTTTTCTTGCACAAGTGCAGAAGTACATGGATGAGAAAAACAGTTGCTACATCGTCATTTCTGAGGGAGCTCGCGATGCGGAAGGTAACTATGTTTCCGCAGGTGAGAGCGCAAATGACGGTTTCTCCCATGCCGTTTTAGGAGGAGCTGGAATAGCTCTTAGACAAATGATCGTTGACGCTGGCATTGCACCTCGCGGAGTTGTGCAGGACTTATCACGTGCAGCCCGTTCAAGCAATTTTGCAATGAGCAAGGTAGATTATGATGAGGCCTATGAACTAGGACTTTCTGCACACATGCACGCATGCGACAACGATTTCACAGCAAAGGTTGTTGGAATAAAACGCGGTGCGAACGCAAGCGGCGAATATGCTGGAGAAGTGTTTGTCGACGACGCAAGCAAATTCGCAAATTTTGTAAAACAATTCCCAACACAGTGGGCAAAGGCAAACTATGGCGGCATCACAGAAGAGGCAAAAGACTATTTCGCCCCACTAATTAAAGGGCAGCCTCAACTGAATTGGAGCAACGACGGGTTAATTCAGATGGTCAAGCCGTTTAACCTGCGATAATAGTTACAGCCAAACAATAGTAAAAAGCGGGATGTAGCTCAGCTTGGTAGAGCGCTGCGTTCGGGACGCAGAAGCCGCAGGTTCAAATCCTGTCATCCCGACCATTAGAAAGAAGACTGCAGTGGCAATTAAAAGACCAGAAGGAACATTCGATCTTTTCGGGCAAGAGATGCAAGAGTGGGAGCTCTTCAAAAAATGCGCAAACGAAACATTTGGAGCTGCTGCATATGAATTAATACAAACTCCTACGTTTGAAAAAACTGAGCTTTTTGTTCGCGGAATCGGCGACACAACAGATGTTGTGAACAAAGAAATGTATTCGGCACTATCAGGCGGAAACATTGAGAAACTCAAATCAGGAGAAGAGATTTCTTCGAAAGCTCAGCTGACGTTGCGACCAGAAGGAACAGCAGGTGCTGTTAGGGCGGCTGTCGAAAATGGCTGGATAGACCAAGCATCGCAACCTGTTCGGATTTGGTATGCAGGTCCAATGTTTCGCGCCGAACGACCACAAAAGGGGCGCCAACGCCAGTTCCACCAAATTGGAATTGAATGCCTTGGCAGCAATGACGCTTCGCTAGATGCACAAGCAATTGTATTGATGATGCAGCTCTTTAAAGAGTTCGGCATCGATGTGGATAAGTGCACTCTCCACCTAAACTCACTCGGCTGTGAAAAATGCCGTCCAGCCTACCGCGAAGCAGTCAAAAAATTCATTCACACTAACACCGACTGCATGTGTGAAACATGCATGGAGCGAGCTGAAAAGAATCCTCTTCGTTCATTTGATTGCAAAAATCCAGAATGCAAATCGGCTATGCAAAACGCACCTCTAATTGATCAATATTTATGCGATGATTGCAAAGCTCACTTTGCAAAAGTTAAACAATTCCTTGATCTCGCAAATTGCAAATATGAGATAGACGCCACACTTGTTCGTGGTCTTGACTATTACACAAAAACAGTTTTCGAATGTACTTTCAATGACGGTCTCGGTGCGCAAAATGCTATCGGGGGTGGCGGAAGATATGATAAATTGGCGGCAGAAATTGGCGGTCCTGACATCCCCGGCCTTGGATTTGCAGTCGGCTTTGAGCGCTGTCTTCTAGCAAAGAAGGCTTCTGCGAGCAAATCGTTTGCAACAAAACGCAAGGGATTGTTCATCATTCCGCTCGATGAAAATGCGAAGAGTTTTGCAGAAAAAATGTTTGTTTTAAACAGCTTTAACCCAGAAATAAAGCTTGATATGGACCTTCGCCCAGAAGAAACAGGTCAAACTTGCGTTAGGAGTTTAAAATCTCAGTTAAAGTTAGCTAACAAAAGCAATGCAGAAACTGCTCTCATCCTTGGGAGCGACGAGATGGAGAATAAATGCTTCACCGTGCGCAACCTCGAAACGCATGAAGATTCAAAGGTCAGTTTTGACGACGCCAAGAAAGCATTGCACACCTCAATTCCGCAGGAGTAGAAATGACTGAAAACAAAAAATACACTGTCGTGATAGTCGATGATCAGCCACTTGTCCGCAGCGGCTACAAAGCCATCCTTTCAGTTTATGACGACATTGAAGTTGTTGGGGAAGCCACAAACGGCATTGAAGCAATTGAGCAAGTCCAAAAATTGCATCCAAACATTGCGCTCATGGACATTCGCATGACGAAAATGAACGGAATTGAAGCAACAAAGCGAATCGTCAGCGACCCACAATGCAAAGGCACTCGTGTCCTCGTGATGACGACCTTTGACCTCGATGAATATGTTTTCGAAGCTCTCAAAGCAGGAGCAGGCGGGTTCTTGTTAAAAGATGCAGAACCAGAAGATATTGCAAATGCAATCAGAACAGTAGCCGATGGAAACGCTTTGATTCAACCCAGCGTCATGCGCCGATTAGTAAACAAGTTTGTCAAATCTGACCCCAAAGAAGACAAACCAGCACCGATTAAAAAAGGCCAAGAACTTGATGACCCTCTGACTGACCGTGAACAGGAAATTCTCGAGCTTGTTGCCCAAGGTCTATCAAACAAAGAAATTGGCGAGAAGCTGTTTATTTCACCTGCAACCGCAAAAACTCACCTCTCTCGCATTATGCAAAAAACAAATTGCCATTCGCGGGCTCAACTAGTAGTCTATTACAATTCATAGACTCACTATTTTGCCGTACTCTTGCTTGCAAACTAAACGCCTACCTTGCTGAGCGCTCTCCATTTTATGCGTGCTCCTATTTTTAGTGGTTCTCCATTGCAATGTTGTCTAAATAATAAGAAAGCAGAGCCAGCTTCCTCCGCCTCTAAAAAAACACACTCGTGAAAACAAGAGATAAATGAGGATTGATTTATGCAAAGTGCTTTCTGGTCGCTTTATAGTTTTGAAGATGGGTGGAAAACTCAGCGGAAGTGTCGCTATTGCCTGTTCGCCATGTTTTATGATCGATTATCTCGGATTGAAACCCATAAAAGGCATCAATATAGGTGATTAAATTGTCGAGAGCTTCGAGCTGTGCCGAAGGATAATCGCCACTGCCACCAACGTGAACCATCTCAATTCCAATTGAATAGGAATTCATTCCATAATCGGCAAAGTTTCCTCCAATTGGAACTGTGCCCGCTTTGTCGTCGCGGCTCTCGTCCTCGACTCCAAAATCAATGTTGTGGCCTGTGTCTCCAAATCCTGCATGATGCGCTATTTTGTCCATTGGAACACATTGGACAATCGAGCCATCCGTGTTGACAATAAAATGCGCCGCAACAAGGTTACCACTTGCCTCCCAACCGTTTACAACAGAGGATGCATCGTTTGACCCCTCCGTGTCATGAAGAACAATATACTTCTGAAAGTCAGCACCCTTTTCACCATGGATGAAGTCATCTCTGTAGTCTTCTGTGAGTTGCAGCTTTGCCTTTGCTTCCTCAATTAGAGCTTTACGATTTTCAACATCAATCTGCTGGTTCTGTGCCTGAACATCTTCTTCAGAGACTGTTTTATCGCTCAATTGAACATCATCAAAATCATTAGCTGAAGAGTCATGTTGAGTTCCCGAACAACCAATAAGAAAGAAGGAAGAAACTAGGGCAGATAAGAAAAAAATTCCTAAATTTCGCGAAAGTGTTCGTAAAGACAGGACAGCAGTCTGCCTTTGGAAACTTAGTGTAAAGCTATTGCTAACAGCTCCGTAATCATGACACGTCAAATCGTCATGATGGCGACCAAAGAGGTCATTTCTACGATTAGTAACCTCTCTATAATAATGCCCCGAGGCATCATGTGGTCGCATTTCGCAGTTTAACGAGCAATTACTATCTCTTTGAAAGCACCACGCCATATTACTAATCAACTCACACCGTAACCTTAGTTCGGATGCACCGAATTAACATCATAGCCACGCTCAGAAAGAACAGAAACCATCAAAGAAGCATTTTCATTCTCAATATCGGTTGGTCTATATTGATTTAAAAAATCATCAGGTGCAATTGTTCCTCGATACCAAGACTTAGAATTAAAGTAGTTCTGAAGCCAATCATTTTTAAACATGCGACCGTGACGTGCCCATATTTCATTTTGAGCAAGACATATCTCATCGCCCGACATGCTAAACAAATCAGAGCGAGATAGATATCTTATATCACTGTCATTAATGACATAGGTATTATTAAAGCCAGTTTTTGTTCCACTTGCTTTTCCAAGATTTTGTCTGATGTCAGAATATTCATTGCTATCTGAAGAAGACTGTTGATTGCTGTCGCTAGTTGATGCTTTATCATCGCTCTTCTTTTCGGAGTCTTTTGATTGCGTTGCCTCATTAGCCTGTTTTGCAGCATTAATTGAAGCCTCGTTCGATGACTTTGAAGTGAAATAAATTGCACAAGCTGCAATCAATGCGACAATCACGACACCCACAACAATTGTTATTGTTATTGGGAGTGCTTTGCTTGAAGATGCACTTCTGTTCGGAGAATCTGCTGAACTTTGCTGATATACCTGTGCGCACTCATCAGTTTCCTCCGCTGAAACAGCGGGCATTACAGCTGTTTTGTCCGGTTCGAATGTAGGATATGCATAAACTTCAACTCCAGTGCAATCAACAGCATCAATGCTGTATTCCTTACTCTGATCTGCTTTTACTGTCTCAAGCAATTCAGTCTTCTGTTCAGAAATGTCTTCACCTGCCTCTTTGTTTTCAGAAGATTCTGGTTTCTGTTTCTCAACTTCGAAACCACATTTAGTGCAGAATACATCTCCATCATGCAACTCTGAGCCGCAATTTGAACAAAACATTATCTCTCCCAACAAGAATTGGCCTTTCTATTTATTTTAAAGAATAGACTTTCGGCAAAGCGGATTAAAAACAATGCACTGTGCAACATTTAGACTTCGCTAAGATCTACTTCCCGTTTGCAAAGGACACTTAATTGCCACTAATCCAATTGCAAAATTGGCGTCCAGTTAATGCTTGTTTAAATTATTTCTTCTTGGGAGCAAAATGACAATCACAAGAATGACTAGCAAAGGGAGTGCTATTGCAAGAGCGACAAGAATTGGATTAATCCTCATTGCATCAGCTGCAACCGAGGCCATTGTGCCATCTGCGTTCTCAGTTCGATGGCCACGAACTAAAAGCCTGTGAGTGTTGACACCATATGGCGTGCACGTAACAAGCGTGCAATAGTCTTTTCCTTCAACGATTTGCAATGCCTCAGTGTCGTTTGGATCAACAATCAAAATTTGATCAACTTCATATGTGAGAACCTCATTTAAGACACGCAAAACAAAGGTGTCGCTTTCCTTTAAGCTATCAAGATTAGTAAAAAGCATTGCATTCGGAAGTCCTCTGTGTCCCGTCAAAACACAATGCGAAGAGGCTCCTCCAACTGGCAAACTCGTCCACTCCAAATGACTTATTGCAGTGTTTAAAACTTCATCTCCAGTTCCGTGATAAATCGGAAGAGAAACTTTGATTGAAGGAATTTCGATGTAGCCCATCATGCCAGTCTCATCGATTCTCAAAAGCTGCTCATATCTCACCTTTTCAGCTTCTGACAAGTCATATTTCTGAGGTTTTTGAGCAAGTTCCGCGTTGTATTGTTTCGCATCATTCAAGATTTTTTCATAATCAGCAGAATCAAGATCTTTCACGCTTTCATTGTAGGAAGCAATAGCTCATGACTGATGTAGTGAATTAACATAATCACTGAAGGTTGGATATAGCAAAAGGCAGAAACCTAAAACTAGCATTAGAACAAGTATTACAGTGCTTAAATGCTTTTTCATGAGATATGCCTCGAGTCACCTCTAGATATATATCAGTTGCCTAAATAGTTAGCGCAAGTTTATTTCGCTAGCAAGCCACTTTCTTTGTTTCTTTTCCGAAAATTGTCTTGACTCCTTTGTAGGCGAGAACAAGCGCAAGAGCGAAAAGAAGAATTGCAAGGACAAGCTGCGCCACGACGCCGGCCACTCCACCAGCCTGAGCTGCCAACACAGTCGCTGGACCCGTGAGCAATGTAATCTTTGCCATGCCTGTTTGGAAAAGCGAAGTGAGAGTGACTACCAACATAAATGCCATTGGAATATAGAGCATTTGATTTTTCTTCCCAGCATTTTTGAGCCAGGCACAAACTGCAAGAAGAGCAAGTGCCGCAAGCAGTTGGTTCGCTGCACCAAACAATGGCCAAATGATTGTATATCCTGTCAATCCCAAACCAATTCCTGCAAATACGGTAATGACGGTAGCAACATATTTATTTGAGAGGAATTTTCTTGCTGGCGATTTTACCGACTCATGAGTTTCGTCTGACTTTAGCCATAACTCCTGGAACATGTAGCGCGCTAAACGAGTCGCAGTGTCAAGAGAGGTCAGGCAAAAAGCAGAGACCGCAAGAATGAGCAGCGTGTAGGCGATGCTCTCATAATTTTTAAGGCCAGGAATGCAAGCGAGCATCTGTGACAGACCTGAAGCAAACACAGCAGTTGGTGATGCATAGCCACCCTTGCAATATTCTGCCCAAACGAAACCAACTGCTACCAAAGAAATGATTGCAAGCAAGCATTCAATGAGCATGCCGCCATATGCAATTGGAAGTGCTTGCCCTTCGTTGTCGATTTGCTTTGAAGTTGTTCCAGAAGCGACAAGAGAGTGGAACCCAGAAATTGCGCCACAAGCAATCGTGACAAAAAGCGCAGGGAACAATGAGCCGCTAACAGCCGCTTTGTTAGTGATTGTTTTGCCTGCTTGATCTAAAACTGCTTGACCTGTTGAAGGGTCAAAAGCCGCATTGCTGGCGAAAAAGCCAGTAAAAGCAGGAATTTGCAAATCTGTAGCTGCACCAGTGATTGTCGCACCAACAATGCCAACAATTGCGAGAACAATCATTCCGTAAAGTAGGTAACTGCTCAAATAGTCGCGAGGTTGCAACAAAATCCAAACAGGAGCAATCGATGCAATCATTATGTAAACTCCCAGAAGAAGCATCCAGGTTTCATAATCGAGGCTTACGATTGGGAAGTTGTAGCCAAGAGCAACAACAATAATAATCATGACTATTGCAGAAACAATGTTTGCAACATCGGGAATCTGGCGACCCTTTGTGACGAGGCCCCAGGCAATTGCAATAACAATAAACAAAATAGAAATCATCGCAGTTTGCTCATTCGCACGCGCGGCAGCGTCACTCTGATTAGCAAGACCGACCGCAAATGTGTTAGCAACAATCGATGCAAATGCTGCAACAACAAGAATCAATGTGAGGTATGCAAAAATGCAGAAGAGCTTCTTTGCAGTCTCGTCCATGTTCTCTGCAATTACCGATGCGAGCGTGTGGCCCTTGTGACGAATTGAGGCAAACAGCGAGCCAAAATCGTGAACAGCACCAAAGAAAATGCCACCGATTAAAACCCACAACATTACAGGCACCCATCCAAAAACCGACGCCTGGATTGGTCCATTAATTGGACCCGCTCCCGCAATTGAAGAAAAATGATGTCCCAAGACAACATATGGCTTGGAAGGCACGAAATCGACTCCGTCTTCCAACTCATGTGCAGGTGTTGGTCTTGATGGATCCAGCCCCCAAGTCTTTGCTAGCCAACGACCATAGGTCAAATAACCAGCAACAATAATGGCTGCTCCAATCCCAAAAATAACTAAAGCATTCATCCAAATCTCCTTACCCAGCTGCTAAACCACCTCTAGCAGCGCAAGCAATTATAAAACGGCATGGAACTCGATTAATAAATTTTTGGAATTTTTCGCTAAACCTAAAGAATTGTTAAATTTTGTTTAACAACAGGCAAAAGATGTTTTGCAAATGCATTAGTTGCGACCTCATTTTTGCTCAAATCAACAACAACTAAACGCAAGTCAGCCCAACCCCAAAAGGAGAATTTATAATTTTTGCGGCGCTTGACATGTTTTGCCATCTTAAAAGCTGTTGAAGCGACAGTGTTGCAGACACAAACCAAAGTAATAGCAGAGCTCATGTGGTCGGGTCGCGGATTGACCTTCTCAAACCCGCATGTTTTCATGAAGTCGACAAGATGTTGAAGTTCGCAACCATCTAAAGCATCAATCGCTTTTAGAAACATGTATTCATCTGCCTCGACCGACCACAGTTTCGCCTTTTTTGAAAGAACATATTTCGAACCCAGCTCATGAAATTCCGCATAGCCCTCGAATTTTTCACCGCAATAGGAATAGTCTTCATAAACATCAAAAGAATTCGAGATGCTTTTTAAAAGTGCTTTTATTAATTTTTGCGATTTATCCATGTTCCCAACAGTGTAGCAAGTTATTTAATGAAATTCACACATACAATAAATTCTCGTGTCTAAAGAATTCTATCGCCTCGGAAATAAAAAGGGCGAGCAAACCGCCCGCCCAAAAAATAGTCGTGTTTAACGCCAACTATGCAGCTTGCTTTGCAACCTTTACGAGTTCTGCAAATGCATCTTTGTCATTAACTGCAATGTCTGCAAGAGACTTGCGATCAAGCAAAACTCCAGCTTTCTTAAGACCATTCATGAATGTTGAATAGCTCATGCCGTTAAGTCTTGCTGCTGCATTAATGCGAGTAATCCAAAGGCGACGGAAGTTGCGTTTCTTGACGCGACGATCGCGATATTGGTACTGCATTGAGCGGCGCACCTGCTGTTTCGCGTTTTTGTAGGAACGTGATTTTGCACCATAATATCCACGGGCAGCCTTTAGAGTGCCACGACGCTTTTTACGAGCTGAAACTGATCTTTTAATGCGTGCCATTTAGTCGCACCCTCCTATCTTCTTCCAAGGTTGCGCTGTACTACCTTGTAATCAGCGGTTGCCATCTCTGTTTCTTTACGGAAATTTCTCTTCCGTTTTTGTGATTTTTTAGTCAAGATGTGGCTCTTAAATGCTTTTGCACGCATTACTTTTCCGCTGCCAGTGACGCGGAAACGCTTTGCAGAACCGCGATGTGTCTTCATCTTTGGCATGCTAGTTTCTCCTATTCTTCCTCTTGCTTCTTGGCAGCCTCGCGTTGTTTAGCTGCTCTTTGCGCTTTTCTCGATTGTGTTGCCTGTTTTTTATTTCCCGATTTTCCCGAAGGAGCAATGGTCATATGCATGTTTCTGCCTTCCAGAATTGGTTTGCTTTCAACCACTGCAACATCTGACAAATCATCGGCCAGACGCTCAAGAATTGAAATCCCTTGTTCTGGATGAGCCATTTCACGTCCGCGGAACATGATGGTAATCTTCACCTTGTTTCCGTCACCAAGAAAACGAAGGACGTGCTTTTTCTTGGTCTCATAATCACCAACATCGATCTTTGGACGGAACTTCATTTCCTTAACCTCAATCTTTGTCTGGTTTTTCTTAGCTTGCTTTGCTTTTACAGCCTGCTCATATTTGTATTTGCCATAGTTCATGACTCTGCAAACTGGAGGCTTGGCATCTGGTGCTATCTCAACGAGATCATATCCTGCAGCAGCAGCTATGTCGAGAGCCTGCGAGAGCGTGAAAACTCCCATTTGGTTTCCGTCGTAATCAATCAAGCGGCATTGCGCGCAATTGATTTCTTCGTTCAGCCTTGGTTCTGGCTTGGCTATTTAAACCACCTGCTTTCTAAAATAAAAAAGGCTTGCACAATCGTGAGCAAGCCATATAAATACAAATTTTAAGTTGTAAACCCGACTGCTAAACGCAACCAAGGTGGAGCGGCTTTGCTCACTTCGCGCATAACATTATACATAATTTCTTCTCGAGGTATGGAAATTGCAAGCACAAATTATTCGTAAAGAGCCTTTAGTTTTTCAAATGCTGGCTTTGAGTTGATGATAGTTTCTTTGGCAATGCAATAGGAAAGACGAATCCATCCTTCAGCCCCAAAACTCTCACTTGGAACAATTAGCAGGTCGAGCTCCCGCGCTTTGTCAGAAAATGATTGAGCACTTGGTTCGAGTGCCTTCATCCACAAATAGAAAGCACCTTGTGGCTCTGCATATTCATAGCCAAGATCGTCAAGCATTTCAGTTAACAATGCTCGATTTTCAGCATATGGAGTAACATCGGTTGGAACATCAATGCAGTCGGCCAAGATGTGCTGGAACATCACTGGTGCGCAAATGTGGCCCAGAGCGCGTGCAGCTCCAGTGATTGCAACATAGACGTCACGTGCGTTTTCCATGGTGTCGCTAACATAGGCATATCCAATGCGCTCGCCCGGCAAGCTCAGAGTTTTGCTCAAAGAATTGCACACAATTGTGCGCGAATAAATGGACGGAACCCATGGCACTTCTGCACCATATGTAATCTCGCGATAGGGTTCATCGCAAATTAGATAAATCTTAGTTCCAAATTGCTTTTCTTTAGACTCAAGAATGTCAGCAAGCTTCTCAAGGTCTTCACGAGGATAAACTGCACCTGTTGGATTGTTTGGGCTGTTGAGCACAAATGCTGAAGTTTTTTCGTTAATTGCTTTTTCAATCTCATTAAAGTCAAGCTGGAATGACTTCCTATCACAAGCAACAGGCACGAGAGTTGATCCTGCAGTGTCAATCCACGTTTTGTATTCAGGGAAATAGGGGGCAGGGACAATGACCTCTTCACCAGGAAGCGTGACCGCACAAAAAGAAGCTGCCAAAGCTCCAGATGCACCATGGGTTAAAAAGACGTTGCTTCCGCCGGCCCTGAAATCATATGTTCTTGTGATGAAGTCGGCAAGAGTATTACGAACTTGCTCAATGCCAGCAGCAGTTGAATAGGAATGCAGTGCAACTGGATCATCGTTCATGTGTTTTAAAATGCAAGCTTTTACTTGTTCTGGGGCAGGAACGCTTGGATTTCCAATCGAGAAATCATAGACCTTATCATCACCCACAACTTTCTTGCGTTGCAAACCCCACATAAACAACTCGCGGATAGCGCTAGGCTCGTCGCCTAATTTTGACATTCTTTCATTCAGCACTTTTATCTCCTTTCACGTGAACAATGATAGAACAAATGAAGTTAAGGTTAGGAACAATGCTCTCATGGGCGGCGACTTTTACCAAGAAATAACAAACCATCATTTTCGCAATGATGCTTGCCGAATGAGCAGGTTTAAAGTTTCTAACGTTAATGTGACAAAAGACCAAATTAGTTTACAGAAACAAAATGAATCAATGAACATTATCGGTGGGTCCCACCCATGAAGTAAAATAAATACATGGATCGACACATTCACAGAGCACAATATTTAGCAAGAAGGCGCAGAGAAGCAAGAAGGCGCAGGATTATTGCCGCTAGCACTGTTGGGATTTTGGTTGTAGCTGTCGTTGGAGTGTTTGCTTTTATGAACGCAGGAAGAGGTTCTGAGGAGCAACCTGCAACAGATATCCTGCCAGTTGGAAACGAAGCAACCCAGCAGCAGAATTCTGAATCAAAAGCAAACGCTGAAAACATAGTTATGACTCTTTTTGGCGACAAAAACACACTTGTTCTTAAAGGTGAAGATTACATCGAGTCGGGTTGTCACGCAGTTGACACTACAAAAAACGAAAACATTTCAAACATCAAAGTTGAAGGAAGCGTTGACACTTCAAAGACTGGCGACTATCAAATTAAATACACTGCGACCGACTCAACTGGGAAAAAAGCAACTTGTGAACGAAAGGTGAGCGTTGTTGATTCTTTTGATGGAGGAAACGCGCAAGCAGTGCCAGTTTGCATGTACCACTATGTTTATGACGAGACTAACAAGCCTGACGAAGTTGATAACAACTGGATTGAAGCAAGCCTTCTAGAACAAGAGATTTTATGGACAAAGGAAAACAATTTTTATTACCCTTCCTATGAAGAGCTAGCAGCATTTGTCGACGGGAAAAAAACACTGCCAATGAAGAGCATCATATTTACGTTTGATGACGGCAAGCCTGAATTCCTGCAAAGCGGAATTCCGTTGTTTAACAAATGTGAAGTTCCTGCAACTTCTTTTGTAATTTGCAGTGACGCTGATGCAAGTGAGAAGGTTTTTGGCAACCCAAGCAAATTTGTACAATATCAATCACATTCATATGCAATGCATGTTGCCGGCAGCAATGTTGGCAGAGGGGGAAGAATCCATGCATGCTCCTATGATGAAATTTTGGATGACCAAAAACAAGCTGCCGCTTTAACAGGAAACTCGCAAGCATATGCATATCCTTTTGGAGACCACAATGAAACTGCCGAGAAAGCATTACAAGATGCAGGTGTAATTTGTGCTTTCACGATTGAAAACCGTGCTGTCAAACCAGGCGACGACAAAATGGCTTTGCCTCGAGTGCGCATCAGTGGAAATTATTCTTTTGAGCAGTTCTGCGCATTGGTTTCATAAAGACTAAAAACATGCCTAAACACAACCCTTTTAAAAGCGCTCATCTGATAGAAAAAACTATTGGATCTTCTAACGAGATTTCCTTCAACGTTCTTGAAAGCAAAAAACTAAAGAACGGAAGTGATTCAGCTCCTGCACCTTGGGAAATTTCGCCTGAAGCAGTTGCGAAGAAGAAAAAAGCAAGGGTTCGAGGAAGGCTTCTCACAATTCTTTCAATCGTGGCCGTCGTTTTAATTGGCATTGTTTTTGCAATTTGGGGCTTCGCTGGTTTGTTTCAAAACTATGCAGGCTCAATGGACAAATTGCACAGCCAGATAAATGACGTGGTTAAGACCTCCGACGACCTTGGCGAAATGAGAAGCACCCTGCAACTGTTGCTTAACAATGACCCGAATGACTTCGGCACAAATGTTAATGCCGACAACCTAACAAATCTAAAAGACAAAGCAGAGAAATCAAAGTCGGCTTTAGCAAGTGAAAAATCAAATCTTGAAACTACTCTTTCTGAAATTGCAACTCCAGCCGACCGCGACGGAGCAAACAACGCAATCACATTAGCTGATAAAGAGTCAAGGCTAATTGACCTTTATGAAACCACTTTTTCTTTTGCATACCCTTTCATACTTTCAAAAGAAAATGCAAATAACGCAATGAAAGACCTGATTGATGCCGACGCAAAAGACCGTGAGGCATCGCAGTTGTTGGGCAATGCGAACACCGATGACGCTAAAAAGGCAATTGATGCCGCGAACGAATCAAAACAACTCGCAATTAACGCTAAGGGTCTTTTCCAAAACGTTGTTGACGCAAATTTCCAAAACGAAGAATTAGGACTCGATAGTGCCCTTCTGCAGAGCTATGTCGACTATTGTGACTACATTATTTCTTCACAGGATGCAACAGTAGCGGTGGCTAACGCCTACATTGACCGCAACAAAGAAGAACTCCAAGCTCAAAACGATAAATATAACGAGCTAAAAACGGAAGCTACCGACATTTCTAAAAATTGGAATCAGCAATTGCCCGATTTAATCAATGACCAGTTCAAGGAAAAACGGCAGGGCAACACCGATGCACTCGCTCAGGATTTAAAAGACCGGGATGCAATTTACAAACAGGTTAAAAGCTACATTAATGGTAAATAACTTTATTAAAATTAGATTGTCATAAAACAAACAAGGAGATTAGACATGTCATCAACAGTTATTGTCGGAACTCAATGGGGCGACGAAGGAAAAGGCAAAATTACAGACCTTATTTCTGGGGACTATGACTTCGTAGTTCGATGCTCAGGAGGAAACAACGCAGGTCACACCGTTATCGTTGGTGACACAAAACTCTCGCTTCACCTCATGCCGTCAGGCGTTATGTATGAAAACTGCACTCCAGTTATTGGAAACGGATGTGTCGTCGACCCTGGAGTTCTTGTTAAGGAAATGGCGATGCTCAACGCAGAAGGCATCAGCTGTGAACGCCTTAAAATCTCATGCGATGCGCACGTTATCATGCCATATCACAAGATCCTCGATGGTGCCGATGAAAAGCGCCTCGGTAAAAACAAAATTGGCACAACAAAACGAGGAATTGGTCCATGCTATCAAGACAAAGTTGCACGCCGCGGTATTCGCATGCAAGACTTGCTTGATGAAAAAATCTTCAAACTAAAACTTGAGACTGTTCTAGAAAGAACAAATGCTATTTTGAGCAAGGTTTATGGGCTACAAACATTTACAATGGAAGAAATTCTCGAAGAATACCTAGATTACGCACGCATTCTCAAAAAACACGTCGCAGAAACGGCACAGCTTTTAAACGACGCACTTCGCGATGGTAAAAACATTTTGTTTGAAGGCGCACAAGGAACAATGCTTGATGTTGACCATGGCACCTATCCTTTCGTGACATCATCAAGTTGTTGTGCAGGCGGCGCTTGCACAGGAGCAGGCGTTGGACCCACTCGCATTGATAATGTTCTTGGAATTATGAAAGCCTACACGACTCGCGTCGGTGAAGGACCATTCCCAACAGAACTTCACTTCAAAGAAAACGGTGGAACTGGCCAAGATGCAATTGACGGCGAGCTGCTCTGCCAAGAGGGCCACGAGTTTGGCACCACCACTGGAAGAAAACGTCGCTGCGGCTGGTTCGATGCAGTGGTTGGCAGATATGCTGCTGACATTCATGGACTCACCCAGATTGCGCTCACAAAACTTGACGTTCTTTCAGCGTTCGAAACTTTGAAAGTTTGCGTTGCATATGAATGCAATGGTCAAAAATATGACTACTTCCCAATGCAGCAATCAGTTCTTTTTCATGCAAAACCAGTCTATGTTGAATTGCCAGGCTGGAAAGGGCACGATCTCACAAGTGCAAAAACATTTGATGAACTTCCTGAAAACGCGAAGAAATACATTAACTTCCTGGAAGAGTCTGTGGGAGTGAAAATGAACTTCATTTCCACTGGCCCAGACAGAAATCAAACAATCATTCGCTAGAAAAACGGAGATCCAACGAACACCTGAATGCGTTTTAACTAGATGTTAAACACTGATTTAAGTAAATAACTTTAAAAGTCGCTCCAATTTATTGAAGTTTTAGCAGTAAAAATGTTTATGACAGCAGAACAAGCAGCAATGATAATTTCACTGCTGCTTGTTTTTTTAGCTGCAATCCAAGACAGAAAAAATCGTGAAGTTTCAAACTGGTTCCCAATTTTTTTAATCATTGTGTTTTTGATAGCACGAATTGCATTAGTGTGTTTTGGAAAAGACAACCCCATTGACTCAATATTGATTCCTCTTGCTTTCTCTATTGCAACGCTGATTGTGCTGCTAGCACTGACTGTTACGCTAGAACGAATAAAAGGAAAGGAGATGTTTGGTGGCGGTGACATCAAAATCATCGCATCGACAACTCCAATTTTAGGAATAGAAGGACTGTTGTTCGCTTTATTGGTAGCTTTTAGCGCAGTTCTGCTCTGTCTGTTTATTAAGAAAAACAGATTCGCAAGCTTTGACAAAGACACCACATTTCCATTTGTTCCATTCTTTGCAGTGGGATTTGCAGCATGCACAATAATTTCATTCTTGTAACAAATCCATGCTGCAGTGCTAAATCTATTAGTGAAAGAAATAGCTAACTCACAAATTCCTATTCTTCAAACTGGCTGTTATAAAGAGTGGCGTAAAAACCACCTTTGGCAAGGAGTTCCTCGTGATTTCCTTGCTCAACAATTTCTCCATGATTCAAGACGAGAATCTTGTCGGCGTTTTTGATTGTCGAAAGCCTGTGGGCAATCACAAATGAGGTTCTTCCCACCATCAATGTGTCCATTGACTGCTGAATCAATTGCTCGGTTCGCGTGTCAACACTACTTGTTGCTTCATCGAGAATTAGCATCGGGGCATTCTTGATCATTGCGCGCGCAATCGTGACAAGTTGACGCTGTCCCGCCGACAAAGCAGAGCTGTCATTGAGCACTGTTTCATAGCCTTTAGGGAGCGTTTGAATGAAGTGATGCAGGCCAACTGCCTTGCATGCGTTTATGACCTCTTCGTCGGTCACTCCCTCTTTTGAATAAACGATGTTCTCGCGAATTGTCCCTTCAAAAATCCATGCATCTTGCAAAACCATGCAGAATTGATCATGTATTGCTTGACGAGAGAGCTTCGTGGTCTCAATTCCATCAATGTAGATTTTTCCACCTTGCAACTCATAGAAACGCATGAGCAAATTGATTAAAGTTGTCTTTCCTGCACCTGTTGGCCCAACGATTGCAACCTTCTGACCAGGCTTAACATCAGCAGAGAAGTCTTGGATGATGATATCTTCAGGGTCATAACCAAAGCGAACATGCTCAAACCTAACTGCGCCAGCAACGTTATCTAAACATTGAATATTGTCCTTCTCAGTTTCCATTTCATCTTCATTTAGGATTTCAAAAATCCTCTCTGACGCAGCTGCAGCACTTTGCAGCGAATTTGCAGCTTGAGCAAATTGACTGAGAGGCTGCGTGAATTGACGAACATAAACCATAAAAGCCACAATCACGCCAAAAGAAATGATGCCGTTAATGGTGAGAACTGCACCGACAACACAAACAACAACATATCCCAAGTTGCCAACAAAACCCATGAGAGGCTGCATCAGCCCACTTAAAAACTGGCTCTTCCACGCGCAATTATAAAGTTCATTGTTGATGCGTCTAAATTCTTTCTTCACAGAGTCTTCTGCTGTGTAGGCTTTAACCACCGCGTGGCCAGAATAGGTTTCCTCAATGTGCCCATTAAGAGAACCGAGCGATTGTTGTTGCTGGTTGAAATATTTCTGTGATTTTTTGATGATCACAAGCATGATTGAGAAACCAAGAATTGATGCTCCCACGCCCGAAAGCGCCAAAATCCAGTTTGTGGTGAACATACAGAATAGCGAGCCAAAAAACATCACGAATGCAGTAATTAATGCACCTAGACTTTGATTGAGCGTTTGTCCAATCATGTCAACATCGTTTGAGATGCGTGACATAACATTACCAACTGAAGTTCCATCAAAATACTTCAAAGGCAATTTGTCAATTTTCAACGAAATGTCGGTGCGCAACTTTTTCGAGAGCCTTTGCGTGACTGTTGCCATAACAAAGTTCTGCAAAAAGTTGCACAGCCATGCAACTGAATAGATGATAGTGAGGATAATCGCTATTTTGACGACTGCAGCTACATCGATGCTTGACGCGATGCCTTGAGCAATGAGGTCTGTGATTTCCGAAAGTTTTCCTGGGCCTGCTAGATTTAGCGCACATCCACAAACCGCAAGCAATGATGCAACAATAATTCCTGGAAGCCAATTTTTTGCATAAAGCATCAGGCTTTTAATCGCGCTTCCAAAGTTATTCGCCTTTTCCCCTCCGACAAACTTTGAGCCAGGTCCCATGTTGCGCCGAGGTCGTTTAGGTAGTTTTATCTCCTCGTTATCTTGAGGCATTCTTCAATTCCTCCTCTGACAACTGCGATTCTGCAATTTCCCTGTAGACCTCACAAGTTTTTAATAAATCAGCATGTCGACCGTGACCAACAACTCTGCCCGAATCCATTACAAAAATTTGATCAGCATCAATGATTGTTCCAATTCTTTGCGCAACGATTAGCTTAGTAGCATTGCTCGTTTTTTCTTCCAAAGCATGACGCAACAATTTGTCGGTCTTGTAGTCAAGTGCTGAAAAAGAATCATCAAAAACATAAATTTCAGGATTTTTATAAATCGCTCTAGCTATCGAAAGACGCTGCTTTTGACCACCTGAAAAATTTGTGCCGCCTTGCGACACTTCTGCCTTTATGCCATCTTCTTCTTTGTCGACAAATTCTGTCGCCATCGCAATGTCGAGAGCTTCACGCACGCGCGATTCACTCACTTCTCCTTCGCTGCCATAGGCAACATTGCTCTCGATTGTCCCCATAAACATAATTGGCTTTTGTGTAACAAAACCAACTTTTTTTCTGAGAGAGTCTAGCGTAACGTCACGAACGTTCTTGCCATCGACGATAACCTCGCCATCACTGCAGTCATAGAATCGAGGAATGAGTTGAATGAGGGTGCTCTTTCCGCTGCCCGTCGACCCAATAAAAGCAACAGTTTCGCCTTTATGAATCTTGATATTAATGTCATGAAGAACAGGTTCTTCAGCATCAGGATATTGAAAACTGACATTCTTAAACTCAATTGCGCCAGTCTGTTTGTCGTCAGAAAAAATTTCATTTCCATCACGAACTGTCACGTCGGTTGAAATTACCTCATTAATTCGTTTTGCCGCAACAATAGCGCGAGGGGCAATAACAAACACCATAACTATCATCATGAACGACATGACAATTTGAATTGCATATGAAGAGAAAACGACCATGTCACTAAAGAGGGCAAGTCTTGCTGGAAGATTGGCTCCATTGATGATGTAGACACCAGACCAGTAAATCGCAAGCGTGAGCCCTGACATAATGAGTTGAATTGTTGGGAACATCAGCGACATTCTGCGTGAAGTAAACAATTGAGTTCGGGTTAGAGCGTTGTTAGCCGCTTCGAACTTTTCCTGCTGATAGCCTTCAGCGTTATAAGCTCTAACAACTCTCAAACCTGTTAAGTCTTCACGTGATACTCGATTCAAGTTGTCGGTTAGCTGTTGCATCATTCGAAACTTTGGCATGACCACCGATGTGACAACGCCCATCACAACTACAAGAATCACAACTGCCCCGCCAGTTATTGCTGCCCACTGCCAGCTTTTTCCCATGATTTTTACAGCTGCCCAAACAGCCATAATTGGCGCTCGCGCAACAGCTTGCGCTCCAATTGCAATGCAAAGTTGAATTTGCTGAACATCATTTGTAGTTCTTGTAATTAAACTAGCAACAGAAAATTCCGACATCTCACTGCGCGAAAAATCAATTGTTTTAAAAAAGACTTTTTCTCGAAGAACACGAGCAAGACCAGCCGCAACTTTTGCGACAAAGAAGCCTACGACAAATGTAGTTCCCAGGCCAGCAAATGCACAAAGCAACATTTTGCCCCCAGCAATGAGGACTTCAGACAAAGCACTTCCCTGCGTTTGAACGAGTGTAGTGATTTCACGCATGTAATCTGGCAATTTAAGGTCAAGACCAACCCCTGCCACGAGAAAAATGAGCGCTACAAAAAGTCGCGCCCAATCAGCTTTAGATAAATATTTAAACAACTTTAACATCTTTGATTATCACGGCTTGCAATTATGCAACAAATTTAATGCCGTTCGGCTGAACAACAAAAAATGAAACATTAGGTGTATAAAACCTGGTTCAATATAGCCAATTTTTCCATTCTAGATGAGGAGTTCATCAAATACATCTATCCAAAAAACTTTTAAGCCAATTCGGTTAGAAGACACAATCAAATGATCTTAGAGATAAAAGCAATGTGACAAACGATAAAATGAGTTTTGCTAAACCTTATAAATTGTTCACAGGACAAGAAATAGCTAGCATTTTTTCGATTGCATCATGAAGTGTTCTTGCTGGAAGCGTGTTTACTGCATGATATCGCACCTCTTTGCCAACCCTTCTGCCTTCAATTAAATTAGCTTCGCGCAAAAGCTTTAAATGATGGGCCACAGCAGGTGAACTCATATCGAGCATTTGCGCAATGCAAGCCGTGCAAAGTTCTGCATGGGTCAACATCCAAAAGATGCGAACACGATTAACGTCGCCAAGATGTTTAAAAGAATCGGCAAGGCGATTGAATTGGTCGATGTGGTCGACGAATTTCTTCATCGCTTCAAGCTCTTTTTCGTTTCCATGAGAGTGCTGAATGTAGTCTTTAGTCATTTCGATTCTCCTTTTTAAAAATTATAACAATTAAGCGTTTATTTAATCTATTAGTGTTATGATTAAGCAATCGTTTAATTAAAAGATTGTTTAAGGGATTTTGTATGACCACCGAGAATAATGAAAATTGCACTTGTGGCGCCGAAAAAAACACACATAATACTGACCATTGTGGATGCGGGCGTGAGAACCATGCTCAGGAACAATCCACCGAAAGTGCACATCAACACAATCACACTTGTGGCTGCGGCTGCAAGGAGCATGAGCACAGTAAAGCCGACCAAGATCACTGTAGCTGTGGGGGCGAAAAACATGAGCACAACCAAGACCATTGTGAATGCGGGTGTGAGGAACATAAGCATGAGCACCATCACGACAGCTGTGGTTGTGGATGTTGCGATGATGATTGTTGCGACGATGACGAATGCTGTTGTTGCTGTTGCGGTGACAGCACTTTCGACGTCACAAAAGTGCCAGAAAAAGGGCTCACAGAGAAGCAAAAGAAAAAACTGACAAGAGTTATTGTTGCATTCATTGCGCTCGTCATTATCAAACTGCTTGAACCAATTATCCCGAGTTTCTGGGCCAACGTTGTTGGGCTAAACGAGGATGCCGCAGCAACGGCATCCTATTTCACAAACATCTTTCTTTATGGAGCTGACTACATTTACATTGGCAACAAAGTCCTAAAAATCGCATTTAGAAACATTCTCAAAGGCCGAGTTTTTGACGAAAACTTCCTCATGGTTGTCGCCACTTTAGGTGCTGTGTTCATGGGAATCATGGGTGACGGGGAATTCACAGAAGCAGTTGCTGTAATCGTCTTTTTCCAACTTGGAGCTTGGTTTGAAGATTATGCTATCGGCAGGAGTCGCAAAAACATTACCGACCTCATGGACATCCGTCCCGATTATGCTAATGTCGAGAAGAGTGGACAACTTGAAAAAGTTGACCCTGAAAGCCTAGAAATCGGATCAATTATTATCGTTTTCCCGGGCGAAAAAATTCCTCTAGACGGCATTGTTGTTGAGGGATCATCTTCGATTGACACTTCCGCATTAACGGGAGAAAGTGTTCCTCGCACCGCAAACGTTGGGGATGAGATAATCAGTGGGTGCATTTGTTCATCAGGTGTTTTAAAAATCAAAACTACAAAGCATTTCAGCGAATCAACAGTTTCAAAAATCTTAAAGCTTGTTGAAACCTCAAGCGAGCGCAAATCACATTCCGAAGCGTTCATCTCAAGATTTGCAAAAGTCTACACTCCAGCGGTCTGCATTGCAGCACTCTGCCTGGCCCTCATTCCTTCAATCGTAATCACCGCTGTGGGCGAAAGTGCCAACTGGCTCGATTGGATTTATCGTGCTTTAACCTTCCTTGTAATCAGTTGCCCTTGTGCACTCGTTATCAGCATTCCGCTTTCATTCTTTGCAGGAATCGGGTGTGCAAGCAAAAACGGAGTTCTTGTCAAAGGTTCAAACTACCTTGAGGCACTTTCGAAACTTGACACAGTTGTGTTCGATAAAACAGGCACATTAACACAAGGTGTCTTTAAGGTCGTCGATGTAACGATTGCAGACGATAAAGCGCTAGAAGGCATTAAGATTGACGAAAAGCTGTCACCTCAGCTCGAATTTGATGAAGAACAGAGAAAACTTTTGGTGCTTGCTGCTTATGCCGAAAGCGCATCTTCTCACCCAATCGCAAAAAGCATCGTTGCAACTCTTTCATCACCACTTGACCGCAGCAGACTTGAAAACCAGTCAGAAACTAGTGCTCAAGGCGTTCAAGCAGACGTGCTGAAGCACACGGTTAGGGTTGGCAAACCTGGATTTACAAATGCTAATGCAGAAGCTGTAAAGACAGCCTCCACACAAGGCAGCACTGTATATGTGTCAGTTGATGACACCTTCGCTGGAACAATCACAATTGCAGATGTCGTAAAAGAAACTAGTGCGCGTGCAATTTCAGAATTGAAACGCGAAGGTGTTCGCAAGTCGGTCATGCTCACAGGCGACAACCAAGGAGCAGCAGAATTTGTTGCTTCTCAGATCGGCATTGATGAGGTGCATGCCAGCTTGCTTCCAGAAAACAAAGTTGAAGAAGTCGAGAGGATGCAGGAAACCAAGTCTGACGCAAAATCAAACATTGCATTTGTCGGTGACGGAATCAACGATGCTCCTGTTCTCATGCGTGCCGATGTTGGAATTGCGATGGGAGCAATGGGGTCAGACGCTGCCATTGAAGCTGCCGACGTGGTTCTCATGGATGACAACCCTCTGTCAATTTCAAAGGCTGTCATTATTTCAAAAAAGGCAATGCGCATAGTGCGTGAAAACATTGTGTTTGCGCTTGGAATTAAAGCTGCATGTCTGATTCTCGGCGCAGTTGGCATTGCCACAATGTATCTCGCCATCTTCGCTGATGTTGGGGTTATGGTTCTTGCAGTGCTAAACGCAATGAGAGCACTTCGAATAAAAGCGTAAACACACCAAATGAGGTAAATGAAGTTAGCTGTTGCGTTAATTATAAAAACTAAAAAGATTGCTGAATCTAGTGATTTTCAAGAGAAATAGACATCAGTGCATTTTTAAAATCGCTCGTGTCACTAGTTTGCGTGGTGCAAAAAAAAGACCGTGCACGATGACTAGCCAATTTGAGGATCAATAAAAAAGATGTTCATTAAGAACATCTCGAAAAGCACACGACAATTGCTAACAAAAAAGTTGTGGGGAAATCCATGAATCTCCCCACAACGATGAAAGCTAAATTATGCAAGTTTTAGCGAAACTTCCTTAAGCTGTCGTGATGAAACCTCATTAGGTGCCCCTGTCATTGGGTCAGAAGCGCTTGAAGTCTTAGGGAATGCGATGACATCACGAATTGAGTCAGTTCCCGAAAGAAGCATAATCAAACGGTCAAGACCGAGAGCAATGCCACCATGAGGTGGACAGCCGTGCTCAAGAGCGCGAAGCATGTGTCCAAAGCGTTCGTCAATTTCTTCATCGGTCAAGCCAAACAAGCGAAGGACGCGACGCTGCTCTTCTGAATTGTGAATACGAATGGAACCTCCACCGAGCTCAAATCCATCCATAACAATGTCATATGCATATGATTTGCAAGAAAGAGGATCGCTTTCGATTTTATCCAAGTCTTGTTCTGCAACATGAGTGAATGGGTGGTGCTCAGCAGCATATTTTCCTGTTTCTTCATCTTGCTTAAACGCTGGGAAGTCAACAACCCACAAGAATTTGTGCTCACCTTTGTCGATTCCAAGGCGGTCGGCCATGTGCAAGCGAAGCGCGCTCAAAACCGCATTTGCAACAGCAGGTTTGTCGGCTGCAAACAGAAGAAGATCACCAGGTTCAACCTCCATTTCCCTCTTCAAAGAAGCAAACTCTTCATCGTTAAAGAACTTAATGATTGGGCTTTTTTCTTCGCCAGAAGTTGTAAACGCAATCCATGCCATTCCTTTTGCGCCATTGTCGGCAGCAATGTCGGCAAGTTTTTCAACGTCGCCGCGGCTCCAGTCGCCAGCACCCTTGCAATTGATTGCTTTTACGATTCCGCCACTTTTAGCAACAGAAGCAAACACCTTGAAGTTTGAATCTTTAACAATGTCGGTAATGTCGTGCAATTCCATGCCAAAGCGCACATCAGGACGATCGCATCCAAAACGTGCCATAGCCTCGTCATAAGGCATGCGAGGAAGAGGTGTTTCGAGCTCGATTCCTGCGACTGAAAGAGCTTCTTTCAGAACATCTTCAGCCATTGTCATTACGTCATTTTGGTCAACAAAACTCATCTCAACGTCAAGCTGAGTAAACTCAGGCTGACGATCGGCGCGAAGGTCTTCATCTCTAAAGCACTTTGCTATCTGATAATAGCGTTCAATTCCACCAGCCATGAGCATTTGCTTGAACTGCTGAGGAGACTGTGGAAGCGCATAAAAAGTGCCGGGGTTTGGACGGGAAGGAACGATGTAGTCACGCGCACCCTCTGGCGTTGAGTTTGCAAGGATAGGAGTTTCAACCTCGATGAACGCACGCTTGTTCAAAGCTCCTCTCAAAGCTGTCACTACTTCGTGGCGGAGTTTAAGATGCTTGAACATTTCAGGACGACGAATGTCTAAATAGCGCCATTTCATCCTTGTAGTTTCATCAGTTTCAATTCCGTCTTCAATTGAGAAAGGAGGTGTTTGAGATTTATTCAAAACTTTAAGCTCAGAAGCCAGAACTTCTATTTCACCTGTTTCCATGTCAGGGTTTACTGCATCTTCACCACGAAGACGAACCTTGCCTTTAACAGTGATTACATCTTCACGACTGAGGTGTTCAGCTGCAGAAAAATCTTCTGCAGAAACACAATCGGGATCCACAACAATTTGTGTGTAGCCAAAGCGGTCACGCAAGTCAACAAAAATGAGGCCGCCATGGTCACGTGTGTGCCAAGCCCAACCACAAAGTGTCACTGAAACGCCATTGTCGCTCGCGCGAAGTTCGCCACAGGTGTGAGTGTGCATGCAATATTCATTCTTAAAATCAGACATCAAAACTCCTGCTATCTCTTTGTTTTTAACCCAAATATTCTATCACAGAGGCATGTATAATCTAGTTAACGCATGATTCAGGTGAGGTAGTTATGTCTAAAGAAAACAATCAACCATTCTACACGCAAGAAGAAAAATACAAAGCACCACCCTATTTTCAAAACCGTGAACTTTCTTGGCTTGAATTCAACAAGCGTGTTTTGGAGCAAGCGAGCGACACAGACGTCCCACTGCTAGAGCGAATGAACTTCTGCTCTATTTTTTGGAGCAATCTACAAGAGTTTTTCATGGTTCGTGTTGGATCTCTGTCCGACTTGGCACTTGTGAAAGACCCTCTTATTGACAAAAAATCAGGATGGACACCAGCCCAACAGCTAGAGAAAATCTATGCAAGATGCAATGAGCTCTATCCTCAATATGAACAAACCTACAAACAGGTTCGAGATGAACTAAAAGAAGTGGGCATTAATCATGTTGACATGAACGATTTGACTAACGATCAAAAGCGTTATCTAAAAGACTGGTACCGCGCCTATGTAAAGCCATTTCTTTCACCTCAAATTGTCAATTCACGACACCCTTTCCCACATCTCTCAAACGGGGAAATATACATCGTTGTTCGCCTAAACGACAAAGCTCAAAGTGACGAAACAAAAACTGGCGAAGATAAAAAAACAAAAGCCGACAAAAAAGTGAAGGCAAGCGGCGCAAAAAATGTGACGCTCGGCATCATCCCACTTCCACCACAGGTGCAACGCATAATTGAACTTCCAACATCAAGTGATGACCCAGGATTTAAATTCATTCTGCTTGAAAATTTGATTGATAAATATGCTGAAGAAATTTTTAGCATGTATAAAGTCAAGCACACAAACATTATTTGTGTCACTCGCAATGCCGACCTCGATGTTGTTGAAGGCGAAGAGGAGCAAGGTGTCGATTATCGCGAACACATGAAGCGAATCTTAAAGAAGCGTTCTCGTTTGCACCCTGTGCGTCTAGAGAGTGCTCGTCCTCTCTCAGAAGTAGTTCGCAAAACGCTGAGTGAACGTCTTGAACTTGAAGACAATCAGATGTATGTGACGGAAGTGCCTCTTGACATGTCCTACACCTATTCCCTCAAAAGTCACATCAAAAACAACAGCCTTGCTGAGCGTCTTTCAAACACACCATTCACACCGCAATGGCCAATCGCAATCAACAAAAACAGAAGCATCATAAACCAGCTTCAAAGCAACGAGTTCCTTGTTTCTTATCCATATGAATCGATGGATTCACTCGTGATGTTATTGAAAGAGGCAGCTGTTGATCCAGCAGTCATATCAATTAAAATCACACTTTATCGCTTGGCATCGCACTCAAAACTTGCAGAAGCTCTGATTTCTGCCGCAGAAAACGGCAAAGAAGTGACTGCACTCTTTGAACTTCGTGCACGCTTTGATGAATCAAACAACATCGAATGGTCACAGCGGTTCGAGGAAGCTGGCTGCAACGTTATTTATGGTTTTAGAGATTTTAAAGTTCATTCAAAAATCTGCCTAATTACTCGCAAAACCCCCACAAGTTTGCAATACATTACACAGTTGGGCACTGGCAACTACAACGAAAAAACGGCAAAACTCTACACTGACCTTTGCTTCATCACTGCCGACCCAAGCATCGGTCGCGACGCTGTTTCGTTCTTCCAAAACATGCAGATGGAAACGCTTTCAGATGAATACAAAGATTTGTGGGTAGCTCCACTCCAAATCAAGAAAAACATCATTAAAGGAATTGACGAGCAAATTAAGCTACAAAAAGAAGGCAAGCCAGCAGGGCTCTTCTTTAAAACGAACTCTATCACCGACGAGAGCGTAATTAAAAAACTCGTTGAAGCTTCACAAGCAGGCGTCGAAACTACACTTCTTGTGCGAGGCATCAGCTGCATTTTGCCTGGCATAAAAGGCTACACCGACAACATTTGCGTGGTTAGCATTGTTGGTCGCCTGTTGGAACACTCACGAATTTACATTTTTGGACCAATGAACGGCGACGTTAAAATCTATTTGTCGTCAGCCGATCTCATGACCCGAAACCTAAACAAGCGTGTTGAGGTTGCTTGGGAAATGAGAAACGAAAAACTCAAAGACAAGATTCTGGAATATTGTGGAGTTTGTCTTTCCGACACAGAAAAACTGCGAGCACTAAAATCTGACGGTACCTACACGCCACTTCGTTTTTTCCGCAGAGAAGGCGAACCAGAGATTGACTCACAACAGAAGCTGATTAGTGAAACTGCTCGTAGGGCAGGCAGCATTTGGCCAGGAAACAATGAAAACTTCCACAATGCATTGACTGAACTAATCCTTTCCGAAATTGAAGAGGAAGTTTCTGAAGCAACCAACAATCCTCGAATTGAGAAAGAAGAAAAAGAAAAGAATCAGGGAAAAACGCACAAGAAAAAGAAAGCAAGCTCAACTGCAAAGACAGAACAAATTGATGTTCGAAAAGTTTCAGAAATGAACAAAGCTGCAAAAAAAGCAACGTTTGAGTCAATAAAAAAAGTAAGTGCAAAAGCAGCTAAAACAAACAAAATTGAATTGCCAGAACAAGTCGCAAAGAAGCACGGCCTTCGAAACGAGGACATGAAAAACCCATCAAACACCATGAACGAATTCCTGAAATTGTTCCCAGAAGAGAACACCTTCAAAATGCCTTCAAGAAGCGACATGAATCCTATTGAAAAACTCAGGCAGTTAAGGAAAAAGGAAAAATAAAAGTGGTTGTTGTGCCTTTGCCAACTTCGCTTTTAACTTTTATGTTTCCGCGTCGTCCGAAATAACCAACAACGCGGCTGTTTACATTTTTTAACGCCATCCCAAGACCGGCTGATTGCCGGTCTTTTTCTGTTGAATGAAACAACTTGTCAGCAAGTTCTTGTGGCATTCCCTTTCCATCATCGGAAATGCAAATCAGCAGGTTTTTATCTTTCTTTTCAGCGACAATTCTAATCGTCATTGGACCCTGCATCGGCATTGCATGAAGAATTGAATTTTCAACTATTGGCTGAAACAAAAAAGGCGGAAGATAAAAGCGAGTAAAAAGCTCTTCATCGACATCTTCTTTATAAATGAGACGATCTTCACCAAAACGCATTTGTTGCAATCCAACATAGCGACGCGTGTTTTCAAGCTCTTTCCCAAGCGAAATAGTTTCTGCATCTTGCTCAAGCGCAGCTCGGTAAAAACCAGCAAAATCTCTCAGCATCTCTCGAGCTTTTTCTGGATTGGTGCGAGTGAGCGATGTGATGGTGTTAATGGTATTAAAAAGAAAATGTGGATTGATTTGACTTTGCAAAACCTTCAATTCCATCAGGGTGTTCAACTCTCGTTGATGCTCAGTTTCATGCGCTGCAATTTGAGTTGAAATTAAACGAGAAAATCCTTTTGCAATCATTCTTTGTGATTTATTAACCTGCGTAGCGCTTTTAAAATAGAATTTCAAAACCCCAATCGCATTGCGACTAACAATCAAAGGTTCAACAATGGCAGCGTTAATTTTGTGTCTTGCGGCAGGAAAACCAATTTCATCCTCATTAAGAACAGTTCGGCTCATGCCATCTTTTAAAACTTGGTGTGTTACTTTCGTTCGAATTTGGCACCCTTGCGGATAGTCTTCCTGCAAAAAACCAACATAGGCCAAAACATTTTCTTTATCGGTAATCGAGATTGCATCAGCGTTAGTGTAGGGCAACAGCATACTGCAGATGAGTTCCGCTGAATTTTCGTCATATCCAAAACGGAGTGCTTCAACCATTGCAGAAGACAACGACAACATTTCTTCAATTAAAGCCGCGCGTTCATCTTCCTCTTTATTGAGCTTTTGGGTATCAATTTGTCTACTATAGTTAGCCAATGTTTAATTGAATTTCACAAGTTTCACCAGGGTCAATTTCGCGTCGCGGAATTTCAGTTGTCATTGACAGAATTTGAGATGACACAACTCTGTCACTATCAATTGCTTTCATCATCTTAGGCCACAGCCTTGCATGGTCAAAATATTTTGTGCAATTTCTTTCCGCATAATCAACTGCATCACGCTTAGCAGCGCGCGCGGCAGCTGCATACTCTTTGCGGTCTGGCCTTCCGAAAGATCTCAATCGAGCTGTGAGGCCAATGCGCCCTTTGAGTCCTTTTCCAAGCATGGCACCTGGATAAGGCATCAATGATGCAGCTGTCACCTTCTGCAAATCGATGTTAGCCCAGCTAAATTCAATCTTTGCTTGCTCATAAAGCCATCGATAAATGTCTTGACGAAAACGCCTGCCCTCACTTTTGGTTGCTGGAGGCATGTGTCGAAGCCACCACTTGTTATCAAACCAAACATCGGAACCATGCATTCTCAAGTTCAAGAGATAGTCAAGGTCTTCTCCTCGCGCAATGTATGGATCAAAGCTCATGCGAGAAAACGCTTCTTTGTGGATTGCAAAGCAGCCGCCACAAACATGGTTTGAACGAGTTAACCTAGCTCCACCCATGGCACCCGCAATCCATTCATTGAAAGCATGCCCTTGCTGCCAAAACTTGTTATACCAGGCATCCTCCCATGTAGAAAAATGAGTGCCTTGCTGATTAATGTAATAACCACTTTTTACAAGAATCGGTATTCCCGTCGGTGTGAGCTTTCCAAGCCCATAAACTGCCTTTTTGAAAAAGTCAGGATCTTCAATTATTTCATCATCGTCGATGAATATAACAGCATCAAAACCAAACGCTTGTGCCAAAATGAGTCCGACATTTCGCACGTTTCCATAACCAACCAGCTTTATTTTGCGCGCAATTTCAACCTCTCCAATTTGCTCGAGGCGACGCTTTAACAAGTCAACCTGAGGTGTGCCAACGACCATGGTAGGGACATCGGGGTTATTAGCAGCAGTGCGTTTGATTTTTTCGAGCGCTACTTCTTCAATTCCCGCTTGCGCAACAACAAGAATGATTACAAGACCTGAGTTGTCAACTTTCGCAATCGACTTTAAACAGCGATCAAGTTCACCCTCTTCATTTAAAGGCGTCATGTGATCATATTGAGTCAAGATTTTCTGATCCCCATCTTGACGCCTTGGGTTGGAAACATAGGTGGGAATGATTGTAACTGGATTCATTATTTCTCCAAAAAAATGGAGCCAACGACCGGACTTGAACCGGTGACCTGCTCATTACGAGTGAGCTGCTCTACCAACTGAGCCACGTTGGCTTGATTGCCTATGCATACGTGCTTTTAGAGTTAGACCATTATAACAGACAGCGCCTAGGCTAGCTTTTCTGCAAGAGTTTTATTAATGAGCTTAGGGTCGCCTTTACCTTGCATTTCCTTCATGCACTGTCCAACAAAAAACCCGATGAGACCTGTTTTCCCGCCTCTATATTGTTCCACTTTATCAGGATTAGCAGCCAGTACTTTATCAACGACAGCCTCAATAGCCCCAGTGTCGGAGACTTGCTCCAATCCTTTCTCGGAAACGATAACTGCAGGATCTTTGTCCTCTTCAAGAATCGCCGCAAACACTGTTTTCTGCTGAGCTTTTGAAATTCTGCCAGAAGTGGAAAGGTAAACAAGATCAGCAATTCGCTTTGCAGTAAATGGCGAAGTCGAGAGGTCATTTGATTCATCGGCGTTTAACCAACCAGAAATGTCATTGATGATTATGTTAGCGAGACCCTTTGCAAATTCGTCGTTTGCATCTTTGGCAACAGCAATTGCGTCTTCAAACAATTTGCATGTTTCACGATGTTCAATCAAATGACGTGCGTCATATTCAGAAAGCCCAAAATTCTCCTCAAAGCGTTTTGCTTTTTGATCAGGCAATTCCGGAAGCTTCTTTCTCACATTTTCAATGTATTCGTCACTCAAATCAAAAGGCGCCAAGTCTGGTTCAGGGAAAAGGCGATAGTCATCGGCTGTTTCTTTGACGCGCATCACAATCGTTCGCTTAGCGCTTGGGTCCCAATGTCTAGTTTCCTGCCGAATTGCTTCTCCATCTTCAAGAGCCTGCGCTTGACGAAGAATTTCATAATAAAGACCGTCGTGCAAACTTTTGAATGAATTGATGTTTTTGAGTTCTGTTTTTGTTCCAAACTCCGTTGTTCCGCGCTTGCGCAATGATATGTTCCCGTCACATCTGAGCGAGCCTTTCTCCATAGAGCAATCGCTAATTCCAATAGCCAAATAAATTTGTCGCAATTTCTGCATGAATAGTCGCGCTTCTTCAGGGGTGCGAAGATCAGGCTCTGTAACCAACTCAATTAGAGGTGTGCCCGCGCGATTGTAGTCAACCAAAGAATTGGTGGCGCCAGCAATGCGGCCCTCGCCTCCACCGATGTGAATCATTTTGCCAGCGTCTTCTTCCATGTGAATTCGGGTGATGCCAACATGTGCACGATAGCCGTTGTCGGTTTTAACAATGTTTTCGCAAACATCGCCCTTGCTCATTTTGTCAACGCCATAGCGCTCCCCAGAATTTTTTGCATCGACATCAAGTTCAAGATGACCTCTCATGCAGAAGGCAACTGGCCCTTGCGTTGTTTGAAAGTTTTTAGACATGTCGGGATAAACATAGTTTTTGCGATAAAACATTGAGTGCTTTTCAATGTCGCAATTAGTTGCCAATCCAGCGAGAACAATAGATTCAATCGCAGCTTTGTTTGGCACAGGCAACGCTCCAGGCATGCCCAGGCAAACTGGACAAGTGTGAGTGTTTGGTTCATCGCCAAACGAAAGCTCACACCCGCAAAACATCTTTGTTTTCAAAGTGGTGAGTTCTGCATGAACCTCAAGACCAATGACTGGCTCCCACTTTTCTAAAACTTCTTCCAACGTCTTCATATCGAAATCCTCTTTTTAAAATCTCATTTCAAGCGAACATAAATTAAAAAACTCACGCGATAACCCTTTTGTCAACTTAAAACGCCTTAATTGCAAAAGACGTTAAAAAAGCTATTTGACCTCGGCAATTTCGGCAGGACCATAATGCTTTTCTAATGCAGAAGCCACACGCAACATGTTCTCATCTTTAAACGCAGGTGCTATGAGTTGCGCACCAATTGGAAGATTCGTGTCCTCCCCAAATCCAACTGGGAAACTCATTCCACCATTGCCCGCAATGTTGATAGAAATCGTGAACATATCGCTCAAATACATTTGAGCTGGATCTGATATTTCTCCAAACTTAAAAGCAGTGCGCGGAGAAGCTGGTGCCAAAATGCAGTCGACCTTTTCGAAAGCTTGCTTGTAATCATTTGTTATTAATGTACGGACCTGCTGCGCTGGATAGTAATATTGCTCATAAACTCCTGCGCTCAAAAGATAGGACCCTAAGAAGATCCTTCGACGCGCTTCCTTACCAAAGCCTGCTTTGCGGCTGGCTTCATATTGCGAAGCAAGATCAGCATGACCTTCATCGCAGTAGCCATATCTAACTGAATCGAAACGCGCAAGGTTTGAAAATGCCTCGCAAGGCCCTAAAACATAGTATGCAGAAATTGCAGCTTTTGCGTTTGGAAGCTCAATTTCTATAATTTGTGCTCCAGCCTCTTCCAAAACTTTTGCCGTTTCCTCAATTTTGTGTTTTACCTCAGAAGTGAGGCCTTCAGCATCTAGGAATGATTTAACAATTCCAATTTTCATCCCTTTAACGTTGCCGTCAATGACAGTCGTGAAGTCGGTTTTGCTTCCTTGAGAAGTGCAATCCTTTGGGTCTTTTTTACACAGCGAATTCATTGCAAGAGCAGCATCTGCCATCGTTCTTGCAAAAGGACCAACCTGATCAAGAGAACTTCCAAAAGCCACCACTCCATAGCGAGAAACAAGTCCATATGTCGGTTTGATTCCAATAATGCCACAAAGAGAAGCAGGTTGACGAATTGAACCTCCAGTGTCAGAGCCAAGTGCGATTGGAACATATCCCGCAGCTACAGCCGCAGCGCTTCCTCCAGAAGATCCGCCTGGAACACGGCTTGTGTCATGAGGGTTTTTGCTCGGCCCAAACACAGAAGTCTCAGTGGAAGAGCCAAAGGCGAACTCATCCATGTTAAGTTTGCCAATTGGCAAAGCACCTTCCTCAAGCAAGTCTTCAACGCATGTTGCGGTGTAGGTCGATTTGTAGTTCTTTAACATTTGTGAAGAGCAGGTAGTAAATGTGCCCAGCATGTTCATGTTGTCTTTAAAAGCGACAGGCACGCCATCAAGAGTTTTCCCTTCACCAAAAGTGTGGTCCTTAACGCGATCATCAGTTGCTTTAGCGGCATTTAAAGCTGCTTCTTTTGTTATTTCTGTGAAACAATTTAACTTCTGTTCGAGCTCCTCAATCACATTGAAAGTGTTTTCCACAATGTCAGTTGCGCGAAAAGCTCGCTCCTTTAAATGAATCATGTAATCAACAGCAGTAAATGTTTTTGTGTTGAATTGATACATTAACGATCTCCTCCCTCACCAAGAATAGAAGGAATTAAAAATGAACCGTCTCTTGTTTTTGGCGCGTTCTCAAGAGCCTCAACTTGTGAAAACCCTTCAACAGGAACGTCTTCGCGATCAACATTGGAGAGCCCACCAATCGGGTGAAATGTTGGCTCGACACCTTCTAGGTCATACTGGCGAATTGGCTCAAGCTCATCGATAATCGAATTGAGCTCGAAAGTTAGCTTCTCTAACTCACTATCGTCAACTCCAATGCGCGTGTACTCTGCAATTTCACGCATATCATTTTGTGTCAAATGTTCAGTCATAATTAACCCTCACAAACAACTATTTAATTGTCGTTATTAACTTTATCATCACTGGCAGAATGGTCGCCCTGCTTAATGTATCTATTGCGCAACTCTTCGCCATGTCGAGCTTTAGCTTCCCATTCATACTCATTGCCTGCTTTAACCTGGATTGAATCGAAAGGTCTATCAAAAACTTCTCTTTGCCAAAACAAAAGGCCTGCAAGAAACAGTGATGCAAAGCCAACTTGCCAAGTTCCAGAGAAAAGAAATAGCCAGCCTCCAACTGTCATGAGCACAGAAATTGTGACAGCCCAAGCAGTTCGAATTCGCATGACAAGACCAACAGCACAAAGCACGAGCAAAAGGGAAACTAAAACAAGTGGAACACCAACGAACAAAACGCTTAAATCAATCCACGACGTCAACGAAGTAAATGGTGTAAACAAACTTGGGAAGAACGTGAGGAAAATGTTTACGGCACCAACAATGAACACCAACGTTCCCATAACCCATGCAATATCGCGCGCTTTCTGTTCTTCGGTTTCTGACTTTTCTGATTTGAAAAAGCCCGATTGGGAAAGAAGAACAGCGCCAATCGCAAAAGGAATCCAAAACATGATTCCTCGATAAACCAAAGCAATTGCAGTTGATGCACCAATTGGACATCCATAAATGGAAAGGATTGCAATGATGGCTGCTTCAACGACGCCAACTCCTTGAGGCGTAGGACTCAAAAGAACTGAAATTGCTGCAACCGCAAATGCCGCAATTAGCCCTTCTACGTGTTCAAAGCCAAACGCATAGCCAATTGCAACAAGACAAGCCATGTTGAGAACTGCTGAGAGAGATGCATAGGCAATCGTAATTGCTGCGCCCTTTGGATTTTTCGCCAAAAGATTGCTTGTGTTGCGCATTGAGTGACCAATGTGACGACCCCATGCAGGTTTTAGTGATTTTTTGAAAACCCCAAGAATTTTGTTAATAATAATTTCCAAATTCATGAAAATTTTGTAAACAATGCGGGGCTTGAAGTGCCCAAAAAAGAAAAGGCTCGACAAACAAACAAGCACTAATGCGAGCAGCACGCCACCTGCAACAAATAAAGTGTTTGTGTGCCCACTAACAAACATAGTTATGAATCCAGTAACAGAAATCACAAAAACGGCTGCGAAATAGCCTATTTGAGACAAGAGCGCGCCGCCGGTCGCCTGACCAGCATCAAGGCCCTCCCTGTGAGCATCGTCGATGATAAATGCAACGCCAGTCGCCCCGCTAAAAAGGCAAAAAGTGTTGATGAACACAAGGGAGAAAATTAACACGATGTTGTGCCAAATCCCAGTCGCCTTGCCGACGGCTTCAAAGGCTGCGTCATAGGACAATGCCTGCACAAAATGACGCGCGAGCATTAATATGACAGAAACTACGAGGGGAACAAAAGAACCCGTTTTCATTGTGTCTAGAAAATTAGAAAAAAAATCGACATTTGCAAGCAAAGCGCAAACAGCCACAATTCCAACAACAATGAGAAGGGCCTTTTTCATCTTTTCCTTTTTTGAATTGGCGCTTGACCGCACTATACTCGAATTAACCTATCTATATATGATAGACTAAACGCGCATTTGATTTCAATCTAAGGAGAGTTTGATGAAACTTGTTTGTCTAGACATGGAAAATGTAATTTGGCCAGAAATTTGGCCCGAAGTTGCAAAAGCAACCAACGTTCCTGAGCTCTCGAAAACAACACGTGATTATCAAGACACAAATGAGCTTTATGCGATGCGAAGCAAATTCATGAAGGAAAACAAAATCACTCTTTCTACAATTCGTAAAGTCATTGAACAAATGGATCCAATGGAAGGAGCTGTCGATTTCCTAAACGAACTAAAATCATTTGCACAGTTCTGCATTTTGAGTGACACTTTCACACAATTCATCGAGCCAATTCGCAAGAGACTCGACTACCCAACAATCATTTGTAACCAACTTGTCGTTGATGAAAATGACATGGTTATCGGGTGGAACATGCGCTGCGATGAAACTAAACTCTCAACAGTCAAAGCATTTCAAAGCGTCGGCATTGACACTATTTGCTCTGGCGATTCCTACAACGACCTCGGCATGATTCAAGCATCAAAACATGGCTTCCTTTTCAACACAACCGATGAGATTAAGGAAAAATATCCTCAGATACAAACAGCCGACACCTACGATGAACTGCTTGCTCTCATAAAAGAGGCCTGGTTCGCTTAAAAGTTTAAAATACGTGAGCCACCATCGAAAAACGCAGACGTTCACTTCTGCGTAGTGGTGGCTCTCGCCAACCTCATTTACATTACAAACTAATTAAAACAAAGCCAGAATTCGTGCGCCAAGTGCAATCAAGATAAGCTTCTTTAACACGTGTAATTCGTCTGCAGCTCAACGCACTTCAGTCCAGCACGTGCAAAGGTGAACACAAGACGAGCACCTCTAGCTCGCGTGCAAAAAAAAACGAAACATCACAAAGTTATAATTAAAAACAGAAGAAAACAAGAGAATAGGTACAGCAGTTATGTCGCAGCAATTCGAGATGAAGCCTTGCGATAACAGAATTGTTCGGAAGTGCATGGCAGAGCTGAATTTGCCACACTTTATTGTTTCGACGTGCGTTGCGCGAGGCTATGATTCAGCTGAAAAAATAAATAAATATTTAAACCCAAGCATTGAAAGAGACTGGGGGAATCCCCTTGACATTCCAGGAATGGAAGAAGTCGCAAGCAGCTTGCAAAACGCAATTTTAAACAAAAAAAGAATAGTCGTGTTTGGCGATTTCGACCTAGACGGAATTTCGGCAACGACAGTCCTCACACGAGGCCTGCGTGCGCTTGGTGCAAATGTATCACCTTTTATTCCTGACAGATTCAAACATGGTTATGGCTTGTCATTAGAAGCATTCGAAGAATTGAAGCCTTTTAACCCCGACATAATTGTTACCGTTGACTGCGGTATTGCAAACAAAAAAGAAGTTGCAGAAATTGTTGCTAAAGGTGTCGAAGTTATTGTGACCGACCACCACGAATCGGGAGACCTTGTCCCCGAAGGCGTTGTGATTTGTGATCCCAAACACAAGGGAAGCGAAGAAGACTCAACTTTAGCTGGCGTGGGTGTTGCCCTCAAAGTCATTCAGGCAGTGGGTTCTCGCTTTGGATTTCCGCATCTTTGGAGAAGTTACACCGACTTTGCAACGCTTGGGACAATTGCCGACATGATGCCGTTACGCTCGCAAAATCGAGCACTCATAAACGACGGCGTAGAGAAAATCAAAACTCAATGCAGACCATGCCTTAGAGCATTGTTCGAAAGCTCGGGGGTAAACCCGTCAGAAACTAACGCGCATTCTGTTAGTTTTTCATGTGTGCCAAGGCTAAACGCTTCAGGGCGCTTAGGGAAAGCTAATGTTTCTCTCAACTTGCTGTTAAGCGACACCATTGAAGAATCGCTTGAACATGCAAAAGAACTGGACACGCTAAACACTAAGCGTCGAAACATAGAAACAGAACTCTCAAAACTTGCTCTTGAAAAAGCATCTTCAAAATGGGAAGGTCAACGTTGTCTTTGTCTCTCAGGAGAAAATTGGCATGAAGGTGTAAAAGGAATAGTCGCAGCTAGGGTGGTGGATAAATATCAAGTCCCATCCATCATTTTCACGATAGATGGAGATGAGGCCCGCGGAAGTGGAAGAAGTGTTGGAGACATCAATCTGTTCTCGGTCGTAAATGAACAAAGCGACCTTTTAACACGCTATGGAGGACACAAAGGGGCCGTCGGAATAACTCTTCCATCAAAAAATCTCGAAGCATTTGAACAAAGAATGAATGAGTCTCTCAATCAATTTGACGAGGCTAAATTTAAGAAAACAATAAAAATTGACACAGTTGTTTCTCTTGACGAGCTGACTTTAGAAAATGTAAAGATGCTTGAGAAATGCGGTCCATTTGGACAAGAAAACGAAAAGCCTCTGCTCCTAGCAAAAAACGTGACTGAATTTGACGGCCGTCCCGTTGGTGTTTCCGGAAGTCATTATTTATGCAAACTCTCAAACGGGCAATCAAAAATATCTTGCATTGAATTTAACTGTAAAAACATAAAGGAATTGCAAGACTCCAATGCCGTTGTTAATGCAATCTTTTCTGTGGAAACCGAAACTTGGCATGGAACAACAAGCGTGAAAGCAAAAGCTGAGTCTCTTCTTCCACTCACAGAATGCCCTGCTCTTTCATCACTTTGCAGCGATGCTTCTGTTGAATTTATCGAAGGTCTTTTCCAAAACAAGGAAAGCAACAGCAGTAACCAAACAGAGATCTCAAACGATGTGGAAGATGAAAAGTCAACTCGAGATTACTATGAGAATCTTGCCAGGACTAATCCAACTAAAGCATTCGCAGAGATTGTCAAAGAGTTAATTGGCGAACACGATTTACACTCGGCGCAGACGGAATTAATTAATCACCTAAAAGAAGGCGAATCGACGCTTGGAATTATGGCGACTGGTCGAGGTAAATCGCTAGTGTTTCAAACACATGCCGCAATGATTGCTTTATTGAAAAACAAACAAAGCATTTTTGTCTATCCACTTCGCGCTTTAATCGGTGATCAGGAAAACAACATCGAATCGAAACTTAACAAATTTGGCATTAACATCTCCACTCTAAATGGAGAAACTCCTCTAAACAAACGCAATGAAATCTACAAAAGGGTTAAAAGCAAAGACATTGACATCATTTTAACGACACCTGAATATTTGGAGCTACATGTAAACGAGTTAAAATCTGCAGGTGATTTCGGCTTTTTGGTAATTGATGAAGCACATCACGCGGCCGAAATTCCACAATCGCGCGATTCCTACGCAAGCATTCACAAAACAAAAGAACTTTTGGGAAACCCGACCACAATAGCTCTCACTGCGACAGCGCCAAAAGAAATCCAAGAAAGGCTAATGCAGGCGCTGACTCTTAAACACAAAGTTATTGATGATGCAAGCAGAGCTAATTTGAGAATCAACGATCAACGAAACATAGCACACAGAGACGACTACCTTGCGCATTTGCTCGCCCAGGGAAAAAAGACTGTCGTCTATGTCGGAACACGAGAGCAGTCAATTGCCGTCGCAAGACGCCAACGCGCAAGAGTTCCACAGCTTGCACCCTACATCGGGTTTTATAACGCAGGACTTTCACGCATTGAAAGAAAAAGAATCGGGGCACTTTTCAGAAACGACGACATTCAAGTGTTAGTGGCAACTTCTGCTTTTGGAGAAGGAATAGACATTCCAAACATACGAAATGTCGTGTTGTATCACATGCCAACGAACGAAGTAGAGTTCAATCAAATGGCAGGTCGCGCCGGTCGAGATGGAGAAGAATCGTGGATTCATTTGATGTATGGAAAAAGGGACGCAAGCATCAACGAATCGATATTAAACGAACTAGCGCCCGATAGAAATTTCATGGCTGTGATCTACAAGCGCATATTACAAGCCATCAAGGCATCTAAAAGTGGAACTTTTGAACTTGAAAGCGAGCAATTTTCCAAAACAATATCATCTGTTTCTATACAAGGGAAAATTTACAACTCAACTCCAAACATAATTGAAAATGCACTTAAAGTTTTTTGCGAACTCGATTTTTTTGATGACGAAATAAAGTTTTATGGCACTAGAAAAATTCATTTCGTAAAAAGTGGCGACTTAAACAAGAAGTCTGAGCTCACCGACTCGGTAAAATATTGTGAAGGACTATCAGCCCAAGCGGACTTCGCATCATATAGAGACGAAGCGCTTTTTGCTTCAGTTGCTGATTTAACAAACCGCATAACACACCCCATTTTCTGAGAAAATGAGAGGAGATTTAAAATGCAAACTGAATCTATAACAAATCGACCCATCGTTGAAGATCCTGACGTTTTGTTTGAGGAGCTAAAGGCTCTCTGTGCAGAATATATGGAAAGCACCGACCTCGACACCCTGACTGAGGCCTACCACTTTGCAACAAAAATGCATGGAGACCAAAAAAGAAAAAGTGGAGAGCCCTATATAACACATCCTCTCTCAGTAGCAAAAATTCTTGCTGAACTCAGAATGGACATCGAAACTGTGGTTGCAGGAATTCTGCACGACACGGTAGAGGACACGCGTGCATCAAAAGAAGATGTCGCCAAACAGTTCGGTCAAGATGTCGCAAACCTTGTTGACGGAGTGACAAAAATCACCCAAATCGAAGTGAAAAATCTCACTGACGAGCAAGCTGCAACTATCAGAAAAATGCTTGTTGCAATGGGCGAAGACATCCGCGTTATCGTCATCAAACTTGCTGACCGTTTGCACAACATGCGCACAATCAAATCGCTACCTGAAGACCGACGTTTATTCAAAGCACGTGAAACACTAGAAATTTATGCACCAATCGCCCATCGTTTAGGAATCTCCTCAGTCAAATGGGAGTTAGAAGATTTAGCTTTTTATTGGCTTGAACCATCAAAATATAAACAAGTAGAGCGCCTTGTTGCCGATTCTCGAGAAGACCGCGAGGCCTATCTTGAAAACGTTGAAACGCAAATCAAAAACGAACTAGAAAAAGTTCACATCGACGCACGCATTATGGGTCGTCCAAAGCACTTCTATTCTATTTATCAAAAAATGATGAAGAAGGGTAAAGGATTTTCTGAAATATATGACCTCATTGCAGTGCGTTTGATTGTAAATGACATTAAGGACTGCTATGCAGCCCTTGGTGCGATTCACTCATTGTGGTCACCAATTCCAGGTCGATTTAAAGACTACATCGCAATCCCAAAACACAACATGTATCGCTCCCTTCACACGACAGTTATGGGACCAGCAGGACGCCCGCTCGAAGTGCAAATTCGAACAGAGGAAATGCATCGTGCGAGCGAATATGGAGTGGCTGCTCATTGGCGCTACAAAGAAGGCGGCGGAAAAGTTTCACCGAGAGATATCGACGCTCAGCTTTCATGGTTGCGAGAAATGATTGACTGGTCCGACGAATCAGATGATTCACGTGAATTTTTAAAAGACCTAAAAATCGATTTAGAAGAATCTGACATTTATGTGTTCACGCCTGATGGTGACGTTAAAACACTTCGTGCAGGGGCAACTCCAGTTGACTTTGCATATGCTGTTCACACCGAAGTTGGCAACAGATGCATAGGTGCAAAAGTAAATGGAAAAATTGTTCCGCTTTCGCACAAACTTTCAACCGGTGACCGAGTCGAAATTATGACTTCAAAAGTTGCCAACCCGTCTATGGATTGGTTATCCTTTGTTAAAACTCCTTCTGCAAGAAATAAAATTAGGCAACATTTCTCTAAAATTTCTCGAGATAACGACACAATTCAAGGTCGTGAAAAACTTCTTTCAGAAATGCGCAAAAACGGCTATGGCTTGAGCAATGCACGCACTGTAAAAGCGCTTCGTCTCGTCGCAGATGACATGGGCTATCCAACGCCAGAAGCAATGTTTGTGCAAATTGCAAAGGGAAAAGAAAACTCAGAAACTATAGCTGGCAGACTTCTGCAGATTCTTGTTGAGCGTGCAAAAAAAGAAGAGGAAAAGAAAGAAACTCCGACAGCAGTTAGCGGTGCATCGATTGATAGACTTGACATGGTCACGAGCGTGAAGCGCCCAAAAAAACACGAGGCACACTCTTCAAACGGAATAGTCGTTAAGGGAATAGACGATGTTTTAGTGAGACTCTCGCATTGCTGCAATCCTGTTCCAGGAGATGAAATCATTGGATTTGTTACGCGGGGGCGCGGCGTTTCGGTCCACAGGAAAGACTGTCCAAATGCTACTGATCTAATGAGATCGCCAGAACGAATTATTCCTGTTGAATGGGAGAAAACACGCCCTGATGCAATTTATAAAGTTGAAGTGTCAATTAACGCTATCGACAGGGTTGGTTTGCTTCTCGATGTGTCTACAGTGTTTGGTGAAATGGGAATCAATGTCACTTCATGCACGACTAGCACCAAGCAAGCAAGCATATATAACATGATGCTGGGCTTTGAGGTGACAGAACCCAAAATGATAGACTATGTAATTGACAACTTAAGCAAGATTGAGGGTGTTTTCGAGGTCACTCGCGCGCTACCTTCAAACAAGTCAAAAAGAAAGAAAAGGAAGCAATAAATGTTCGATTTAGGAAGAGTTAATGTCGTCGAAGGACTATGCGTCGATGTAGAGTGCCTGGTGCTTGGCATTCTCATGAACAACGTTTACATAATTAGCGACGGAAAGGCAACTTTTGTGGTCGATCCTTCTTGCGACGCCGACAAAATCATGGATGCATTAAATGGAAGAAAATGCGACGCAATTATCATCACCCACGGTCACTGGGATCACATCGGTGGTGCCGCTGATTTGAAAGAAATGACCGGCGCAGAAACTATCTGCTATGAAGACGATAAAGAATGGTGCGAAGAAGGCAATGCAACTGGAACTTCTCGCAAGTCAAAGAGTGTAGAAATCGATCGAACTGTAAAGCACGGAGACGTTATTGAACTCGGTGGCATGAAGTGGAAAGTCATTCACACACCTGGACACACAAAAGGTTCCATGTGCCTGTTCGACATTCCTCAGCATGGGAACCATCCAGACGGGCTTCCTGTTTTAATTGCTGGTGACACACTTTTCCTTGGAAGCACAGGCAGAACTGACTTTGAAGGCGGAAGTGATGATGACATGCGTGCTTCAATTAAAAAGCTCGCAGCTCTTCCAGATGACACAGTTGTTCTTCCAGGTCACCGTTCTATAACAAACATAAAAACTGAACGCAGAGCAACTTTCTGGCGATGGGGAGCTGAACCAAAGCCAGACTTTGTGAAATAAAAACTGCTTCATTAATTTAGAAAATCATCCTTTGTGTTCCCATCTATGGCTGGGAACACAAAGGCGCGGTTACAGTCGAAGAAATAGGAACGAATTATGAACAAATCACTTGCTAAAGAAAACTCAGAACTCACAATTCTTGTAACTGGCGGAGCAGGGTTTATTGGATCGCACACCTGCGTTGAACTGTTAGAACAAAATTTTAAAGTGGTGATTGTTGATGATCTGAGCAACGCAAGCAAAATTGCTGTTGACCGAATCAGACAAATTGTTGGCATTGCAAAAGATTCTCCACGTCTTAAGTTTTATCAAGAGTCAGTTCTTGATGCGCGTGCGTTAGAGAAGATATTCGAAGAAAATGAAATTGACGCAATCATTCATTTTGCGGCATTTAAAGCCGTGGGAGAGTCAGTAGAGAAGCCTCTCGAATATTATCAAAACAATTTGGGTGGTGCATTAACAGTGCTTCTAACTGCAAAAAAACATGGAGTTAAGAACTTCGTGTTCAGTTCTAGTGCGACAGTATATGGTGAACCTGACAGCGTTCCGCTGTTTGAAACTTCTCCAAAACACGACGCAACAAATCCATATGGTTGGACAAAAACCATGAACGAGCAAATCCTCATGGACACTGCGAAAAGTGATGAAGAATGGAACATTGTTCTGCTTCGTTATTTCAACCCCATTGGAGCCCATGAGAGCGGTCTCATTGGAGAAGACCCACAAGGTATTCCGAACAACCTTGTCCCCTATGTCGCAAAAGTTGCTGTTGGAGCACTTGACAGCGTTGGTATTTTTGGTGATGACTATCCAACACCTGACGGAACGGGCGTGCGCGACTACATACACGTCGTTGACCTCGCAAAAGGCCATGTTAGCGTGCTAGCCTGGATGGGTGGGAAATGCGGAACAGACGCTGGGCACGATCGACGTGGTTGTGAAGTTTTCAACTTGGGAACAGGCAAAGGATCAAGCGTTCTTGAAGTCATCCATGCTTTTGAAAAGGCTTGCGGCCACGAAATTAAATATGAAATCAAACCTAGGCGCGCTGGTGACATCGCAATAAATTATGCAAATGCCGACAAAGCCAAAAAAGAGTTTGGCTGGGTTGCAGAAAAAAACCTAAATGACATGTGCATAGACTCATGGAATTGGCAATCCAAAAATCCTAACGGTTATTGTGAATAAACAAAAGCAAGAAAGGCTTCGCTAAGAAGCCTTCTTTTTGCTACAAACAGCAATTCACGCTATAATGATTTAGTCTTAAAGACATTCTTCGCGGGTGTAGTTCAATGGTAGAACACGAGCTTCCCAAGCTTGCGACGCGGGTTCGATTCCCGTCACCCGCTCCATTCTATAAGGAATAAATCCACGCTATATTTTGTCTCAAAAAGTCTGCGAATGACGAGTGCAGTTGATTCTATTCTCTCATTTATCGCTGGTTTCAGCTTTCAAGGGAGAAGCTGGAAAGCAAAGAAAAACAGTGAGTTTTCTCTCATTTGCTGTCCTCGTTGCTAAGCTCTTGAGTCCTTCGTGGAATAATTAGACCTTGCGAAACAGCATGAACCGCCAAACGCAAAATGCTGTCATATCCTGTCTTAGCAAGTATCTCTGAAATGTAGCGCTTTACCGTGCTTTCACTCATGTAAAGCGCAGCTGCAACTTCCTTTCGAGATTTAGCTTCGCAAACGAGTCTCAATATGTTTATTTCTGTTGGAGTCAACAACGCTGCGCTAGAAAGAATGTTCTTTTTTTCGTTTGGAAATGTTGAATAGCCGTTCATAGTTGAGCGTATCACGCCAATTAGCTCTTCTGTCCCAACATTTTTATAAACAAAACTATGTGCCCCAGCTGCTTTAGCCCCTTCTATAAACGTTATCTCCGGCATTCCCGTCATAATTACGACCTTAACATCAGGATAGTCTTCTCGAATTCGCTTAGCGCATTCAATTCCAATTTCTCCATCCTCAGAACATACATCAAGCAAGGCAAGGTTCGCATCTGTGCTATCCAGCACTCTAAGCCCAGCGGATGCGTCTGGCACAGCAGCAACGACCTCCATATCCTCCTGTAAATTTAGTGTACAAGCAAGCGTTTCTCTCAAAATAACTTGATCTTCTGCCAGAAGAATCTTAATCATTCGACCACCTCGTTTGCTAGAAGTTAAACTACTACTGTAAATGGACTAAGAGAAGAAATTTCGAAACTCCCTCCAACAGATTTGACAATCGATCTCATTTGTTGAATCCCTGTGCCTTCGAAGACTGCCTCCCCAGAAAAATTCCCATCACTATAAATTGATACCGAAATAAAATTTTCTTCTTTCATTATTTCAACATAAACGTTTTTTGCATTAGCATGTTTGAGTGCATTAAGAGATGATTCTCTAACTATTGCCACAAATACAGGAAATGAAGGATTCTCCCTAGGAAAATTGCCTGACAGGTGAATTGAAACATTCACCAAAGAAAAGGCATCTATGAGCAATGACAAAGCATCTCCATGTTGATCCTCATGCTCGCTAAACGAAGATTTGATGCTTGTAACTAATTGCGATATTCTTTCCACAGCTTGAGGATTGTCGATACCCGATTCTAAATAACGATGCAAAATGCTCATCCGATGCCCAATCTCTTCATGAACTCGTAGTTTTAGTTCATTTTCAGCATCTCTTTGAGCCGTCAATTCAATTTCTTGAAGAGCTTCTTTCAATTGAACATTAGAGGCTTCAAGCTCTAGGTTTGCATGACGGATAGATTCATTTAGTTCTTCTTGTTCAGTTACATCAACAGCCACGATTTGGACCGCTTTAACCCCGTGTAGCGTAACTTCTCTTCTCATAAACTGACGAATTTCCCCAGGAGCAACACGCATAGTCAACGATTGAGAATCCCTATTAAGCCTGATTCCATATTCATTTAGAGCGCAATTTATCATATCGTCCCAAACGTTAGTCTCAACAAAGAGATGACCTTTGATGCCAAGATTTATGAGAGTTCTCCTCATGGTGTCGTTCATGAGCAAAGTTCCTTTTCTCTTCGAGGAATAAAGAACCCCTTCAGGCAGTTTTTTAATCGCTTCTCCTGGAGACAGGCGAGATAAATGAAGCGATTGCCTCTTGAACCCCAGAGCAAGCGACGATGAAATGCGAAAAATAAAAAATGAACAATCCATAAATAGTAAAACCCAGCTATATGAATAACAAAGAGCAATAACGGGGGGCGTGCACATTAACACCATAACAAGCTCTAAACTCATAATTGGTTTCTTGTGTTTAATTGCAAGGAAAGCACCGAAAGAGAAAATGACCAAATTTAACCAGAGAAGAGGTTCGATTGGAACCGAAAACAACTTGATTCGGTAAAGAATTTCTCCATAGTTAAAATGAGCAGAATTTGCTACAGCACAAGCTAACACCAAATGAAACGCTAATAGAAATTCATATAAGACAACCCCCGATAAGCGGTCATCAGTTTCACAAAAAGCAGTCTGAAGTGCATAATACGTTTGCCCAAAAGCGGCGATATAGAAAAAAATGGTCAGAAGAATGAGAGTTGTCTCATTTAAGGAAAACAAAAATTCCAAAATCACTCACCCCTCATTTTTTTATCAGCACTACAAAAAGTAGAATCATTTATTTTGCCATCGCAACAAGTAACATCTTTTCCTCCTGATTCCACATGTCCAGCAACCGTCACAATCTGTGAAATATCAATGTCATTTAGAAGAGATGAAGGCATTTTTGAGAATGACGATAACTTCATGTTCTTCTTCCGTCACCTCTATAAAAACATGAGCGGCTTTGAGCTGAACCGTCAATAATTGGAAACTCCTCGCTAAGTTATTTGAGCAAGCACTAGAGAAAGTCTCAAACGCAAGTCTGAGTTCTATATCATTTGCCTGTCGCTGTTTAATAAAAATCATTAAAGCAGAAACTTTTGCATCGAAAGCAAGACGCGAAAAACCATAAATGAAATCGTATATAAAAGTGACTTTTTCTACTGGTAGCGACTCATTAATTTCTACAAAAGCAGCACTGTCTATTCCAAGAGAACTGAAATCAGATGTTATTTCATGAAGAAGAAGTTGCATTTGGCCAAGATTAAAAACATGATCTTTATGTGCGGAAATTACGAGATTTCCTTTACGCTTGCAATATGCTGTCAAGAACTTCACCTGCTCAAGAACTTCTCTTCTTCTCTGTATATCGTCGGGACTATCACTTGCGGGCAAGTTCTTGACCAATTCCTCAATCTTTAAAAAAATGTCATGTAACGAACGCTCTATAGCAGAAACTAATGACTGTTTGCAGTCATTCAAGGCAAGCAACTTTCTTGTCGCTTGTGCACGTTCTAGAACTTCCTTGTGCAAATAAAGCTGGTTTTGTTTGGCCTTTAATTCTTGACGCCGCTTGTTTATAGCCCCAACATCAATAGTTGATACAGCAGTTCCGCCAGCAATAGGAAATGATCTAATCATAATGTTCGAATTATTGTTGTCTAAACAGGAAGTGATTGAATCTGAAGAAGCCAGCGCGGAAACAACATTTTCTGAAACAACGGGTGAGACATCTGCTTCTTTAGTTGAGAACTGCATTTTTTTATCTTTCGAAAATAGCTTTACATTAAAAGGAAGTGCATAAAAAGCTTCGTCATAATGCAAATAGGAAGGAAAAATTCCGAAATCAAGAGATAGCTCGATGGCTACTAAAACTAGAACAGAATAAACAAGCGCAATGTTGGTTTTAAAAAGAAAGTATTGTCTGAAAACATAAAGAAAACAATAGGAAACAGCAACAATGGCAATTATTGTTATCGGAATAAAAGCAGGTCGAAGTCGATTTTTTGACGCTGGTACAATCAATACAAAAAACGACCCATATAAACCTAATATCCAAAACAAGACTAACCAATAACCCCAGTTATAGGAATAATTCCCCGACCATCCAACATCAGCGAAATTAAAGTCAAAAACCTGTTGATGAAAATTGTTGGTTAGAATAAAAAATACCAATGCAATGCTAATGAAAAGAACAACTTTTCGTGAAACCAACCCTGCCACAGTGTTTTCAACACACACAGCGCGAAGCGAGCTTGAAAAGCAAAGCGCTGGAACAAAAATCATTGGTACGTAATAGAGATACCAGCAAATTGATGAAAACAGGTCGTTTCGGCTTGGATATTTTATTAACACAAGCAGCATCCACATCGCAAGAAGTCCAGCTATAGCAACGAAACGTCGCCGTATATAGGCATCAGGACAACGAGCTGCAATAGAAAAAGCCCAAAAAGAAAAGAGTGGTCCCATTAAGAGCATCAATCCTGAAGTGCTTGAAGAGCCAGTCCCCATAACAGTAAATTCAGGATTATCAAAAGGCAATAGAATTTGAAAGCTCACGAGCGAGATAAAAATGAGCAGGCCTACGCACCCCGCAACGGTTAGTACTTTTCTCTTAAAACCAGCAAGTCGGTGTGCAAAAAACTCGCCCATAACCCTCCATAACCTTAATAATTAAATATTGACTAATTGGTTAGAAAGTCCTCTGTAACAAAGTAGTCAAGTTTTAAATCATTTTTATCTATTGGGACGTCGTTAACTTTTTGGACCTCAAAAGCAACTCCAATTTTTGGAATATAAGAGGGAAGTCTGCGCAGATAGCGGTCATAGAAACCTCCTCCATAGCCCAAACGATTAAGCATGTTATCGAATGCTACTACTGGGCAAATAATCAAATCTATTGCTTCAGGTGCAACGACTTCAAAATCGTCAATTGAAAACTTGTCAAGTTGACTAAACTGCGTGTCATAACTTGTAAATTCCATGTGGCCCTTCTCGTCATTAACAATAAAAGGCTTGCAAACATTTATGTCAAATACTTTAGCAGAGTTTACAAATTCTGATAGATCAACCTCTCCTTCCATCGCGTCATAAACCGCAATAGTTAGATGGCTAAATCCCCCGGAATTTAAGTCTGACTTCATTTGTAAATCAAGACAACTTGCATCTAGTTTGGGGTTAGTTAGAAACTGACTTGAAAGCGACTCGCATATTTTTGAACTAAAAGAAGCAACTTGCTCCCTCGTAAGCGCATTTCTGCGCTTGAGAACAAGTTGCCTTAACTCCGTTTTTCTATTTTTAATAGCCTCGTTATTTTGCAACGACGTTTACCAATCGCCCAGGGACGAAAATTTCTTTCACGACTGTTTTACCTTCGAGATCTTGCGAAATTGCCTCTTTTGCTCTCGCTATTGCTGTCTCTTTCTCACAGTCAGCAGGAATCATGATTCTGGCTTTGACCTTGCCAAGAAGTTGGACTGCAATTTCGACTTCATCTGCAACACAAAGAGCCTCATCAAATGATGGCCAAGTTGCCTCGGTTGCTCTGCCCCCAGTTTTAATTAAATCGCGATAGAGCTGATCGCAGAAATGAGGTGTCATCGGGAACAAAAGTTCGACAATAGTTTCTGCAACATCATCGCAAAGGTCTTTCAATTGTTTGTCATTTTCACGCAAATTTTTAGAATTCGAACGTAGGAAAGCACCAATTGCATTCGATAGTTCCATGATTGAAGCAATCGCAGTGTTGAAATTGTTTCGCTTAAAGTCTTCCGTAACTTTTTTCACAGTTGCATGGCGAACTCGAATGAGATCTTTTGCAGTAACTTCAGCTTTTCCTGCCTGGGTCTCTTCAAAGAAAGTCTCTTCTCCAGCATTTCCTTTGAGATCGTAGACTTGACGCCAAACTCGTTTCAAGAATTTAAGCATCCCAGCAAGGCCATCTTCGTTCCAGAGTTTCTCTTTGTCTGGAGGCCCCATAAAAAGAACAGCAGCTCGCACAGCATCAGCGCCATATTTCTTAATCATTTCCTCGGGAGAAACGACATTTCCCTTCGACTTGCTCATTACCTCACCGTTAGAATCAAGAACCATTCCTTGACAAAGAAGATTCTCAAACGGTTCATCAAAGTCGACCATACCCAAATCGCGACAGACTTTCGTGAAGAAGCGCGAATAGAGAAGATGCAAAATAGCATGCTCAATGCCACCGATATATTGATCTACTGGCAACCATTTGTTCGCAAGCTCAGGCGAAAATGGTTCCTTGTCATTGTGTGGGTCAGCATAACGCAAATAGTACCAGCTAGAGCAAGTAAATGTGTCCATTGTGTCGGTCTCGCGATGTGCAGGCGCACCACAAACTGGACATGTGCATTCTGCAAAAGACTTGTGTGTGGCAAGAGTTTCACCATTAGACAAGTCGATGTCTTCAGGCAGAAGAACTGGCAAATCTTTTTCTGGAACAGGAACAACACCACACTTTTCACAATGGATTGCAGGAATAGGGTTGCCCCAATAACGCTGGCGTGAAATGAGCCAATCGCGCAAACGATATTCCGTCGTCCTGTGGCCCGCCTTTTTCTCCTCCAGGAAATCGACGATTTTTTTCTCACCTTCAGAATGCTTGCCGCCAACAAGGCCAGTAAAATCACCAGATTGAACTAGCACGCCTTCAGCTTCCATTGCCTGTTCCCAGTCAACAGAAGTAACTACTCGATTTTTTTCTCCATGTAACTGTTCAAACAGAGGGTCATCTTCCTTCAAAATAATAGGAATTATTGGAAGGTCATATTTTTTTGCAAATTCAAAGTCACGTTGGTCACCACAAGGAACTGCCATAACAGCACCAGTACCATAATCAGCAACAACATAATCAGCAACCCACACAGGAACAAGCTCCCCGTTGACTGGATTTTTAACATAACGTCCAGTGAAAACACCATGTTTTTCATGGTCTCCTTGAGCACGTTCAACCGCCGAAACTTTTGCAGCTTTCTCTGCAAACTCAATCACTTCGGATTCTTTATCAGTGCCATGAACAAGATCATGCAACCCTGCATATTCTGGAGCCAAGACAAAGAAAGAACATCCAAACAATGTGTCGGCGCGGGTAGTGAATACCGTGATTGTCTCACCGTCAGCAGGAGTAGTAACCCCATCTAATGGCTCAACAACAAAGTCAACATTAGCGCCTTCGCTCTTGCCAATCCAGTTTGCTTGCTGCTGCTTTACGTTTGCAGGCCAACCAGGAAGTTTTTCGAGATCGTCAAGCAATTCTTCTGCATAATCGGTGATTTTGAAATACCACTGAGTTAAATTTCGCTTTTCAACAACGCTTGAGCAACGCCAACAAACGCCCTCTGTAACCTGCTCGTTAGCAAGGACAGTCTTGCATTTTGGGCACCAATTGACTGGAGATTCACGCCTTTCTACGAGGCCTTTCTTCCAAAATTCTAAGAAGAGCTTTTGTCCCCATTTGTAATACTCTGGGTCGCAAGTGCGAACTATGCGATCCCAATCATAGGAAAAACCCATTCGTTTAAAACTTGCAAGCTGGGTGTCTATGTTGGAATAGGTCCATTTTGATGGATGAGTGTTGTGCTTAATAGCGGCGTTTTCGGCAGGCAAACCAAAAGCGTCCCAACCAATTGGATGCAAAACCTCAAAACCACACATTCTCCAATAGCGAGCAAGACAGTCTCCATAGGTGTAGTTTGAAACGTGCCCCATGTGGATGTCTCCCGATGGATATGGAAACATCTCGAGGATGTATTTTTTTGGCTTGGTGGAGTTCTCGTCTACATGGTTAGCACCTTCCGCTTCCCACGCAGCTTGGATTGATTCCTCAACAACTGACGGATTGTATTCTTTCATATTCTTCCCTTATAACTTGAATTTTCAAGAGTTATTCTATCATGCACAGCGCACTTCGATTAATTTGCGCAACTCATCAATTCCCGTTTTTTTCTCTGCAGAAGTAACAATCACAGGCACATCTCTTCCAAGTTCAAGCAATCGCATAATGCGTTGCTTATTCGCATTGGACTTCTGTTTACTGAGCTTGTCGGCTTTCGTCAAAACCACTGCAAAAGGCGCATCAACATCTTTTAAAAATTGAATCATCGTAAAATCTAGATCGCTTGGGTCATGACGAATGTCAATCAAACAAACTGCCAGCACTAAATTACGTTCCTGATTAAAATATTCTTCGATTAAATCAGCCCAGCGATCGAGCTCAGACTGCGAAACTTTCGCAAATCCATATCCAGGTAAATCAACAAAATCGACACCATCAACATCAAAGAAATTGATAGTAGCAGTTTTTCCAGGCTTCGAAGAAACTTTTGCAAGGTTTTTTCTGTTCAAAAGCGAGTTTAAAAGCGATGATTTGCCAACATTTGACCTTCCTGCAAATGCTACTTCGCAAGTTTTGCTTACTGGCAACTGAGAGGAAACGCCATAGCTTGCCGTATATTTTGCTTTATTGAAATTCAAAATTAGCAACTCCAAACATCGCGAGAAAAAACATGTCCCAAAGAAACATCCAACAAACATCTAACCATAATCAAAGCAAAGTTCGCCTGATTAGCGCATTACCACCAAAAACCTTAAAAGAGCATCTCAGTCCTCAAAGTTTTATATAACTAAGGGGCCCAAATTCAAAAGAGCCCCTCACAAAAGCAAATTTATTTTACCAGCCCCCTAGTGAAGCTGTGCGTTTGATGCATATGTGTTTGAATCGCGAATTGTAACGTCGTGAGCACCGCCTTCAACAATTGACGTGCTTGAAACGAGAGTGAGTTTCGCTTTCTTCTGAAATTCAGGGATTGATAGCGCCCCGCAGTTGCACATAGTTGACTTAATTTTCAGCAAGGTAACTGCCATGTTGTCATGCAAAGAGCCAGCATAAGGAACATAGGAATCAACGCCCTCCACAAAAGAAAGACCTTTTTTCTCGCCACCAAGGTCATAGCGCTGCCAGTTGCGAGCACGGGCAGAACCTTCGCCCCAATACTCCTTCATGTAATTTCCGTTAACCATAACTTTGTTTGAAGGAGACTCATCGAAACGGGCAAAGTAACGACCAAGCATCACAAAGTCGCTTCCCATCGCAAGCGCAAGCGAAATGTGGTGGTCATACACAATTCCACCATCTGAGCAAATTGGAATGTATTCACCTGTTTCTTCGAACCACTCGTCACGTGCTTTTGCAACTTCAATCACGGAAGTAGCCTGGCCACGCCCAATTCCCTTTGTTTCACGAGTGATGCAAATTGAACCGCCGCCAATGCCAATCTTTATGAAGTCTGCTCCATTTTCAGCAAGGAAACGGAAACCTTCCCTGTCGACAACGTTTCCAGCTCCTACTTTGACATCGTTTCCATAATGCTCACGAATCCATTGCAAAGTATATTTTTGCCAATCAGAAAAACCTTCCGAAGAATCAATGCACAACACGTCTACTCCTGCATCGACGAGCGCAGGGACGCGATCGGCATAATCGCGAGTGTTGATTCCTGCACCAACCATAAATCGTTTGTCAGCGTCCAACAACTCATTAGGATTTGATTTGTGAGAGTCGTAATCTTTGCGAAAAACAAGTGATGACAAGCAACCATTTTTATCAACAATTGGAAGAGTGTTTAGCTTATGATCCCAAATAATGTCATTTGCTTCTTTTAAAGTGGTGTCGGTGTTGCCCATGATGAGCTTTTCAACAGGGGTCATGAACGTTTCAACTTTTTCTGTTCCATCCATTCGGCTTGGACGATAGTCGCGCGAAGCCACCAGTCCCAAAAGCTTCCCATGAGAAGTCCCATCACTAGTGACTGGCATTGTTGAGTGGCCAAAACGCTCCTTCAAAGCAAGCACATCGCTGAGTGTCATGTCAGGCTTTAGATTTACGTCCGACTCAACAAAACCAGCCTTGTGATCTTTAACGCGTCTGACCATTGCAGCCTCATCCTCAATTGTTTGAGATCCATAGATAAATGACATTCCGCCCTCTTTCGCGAGAGCAACAGCCATTTTGTCATCTGAAACAGACTGCATGATTGCAGAAATCATAGGAGAAGCCAAACAAATTGGGCAATCCTCCTTTCCTTTTTTATATTTAACAAGAGGTGTTTTTAAAGAAACAGCAGCAGGAATGCACTCTGAAGAGGAATAGCCCGGAACCAAAAGATACTCATTAAATGTGCGTGATTGCTCTTCAAAATATTCAGCCATACTACTCTCCTTTTCCCGTCGAAACTTTTTTGTAATTATAAAACAAGGCAACAAAAAAAGACGGCCCTAAAGCCGTCTTTTGTAGCCATTTGCTGGTCAAATTTAAAATTTCTGATGTATTTGTTTTGGAGCGAAGCAAATAGGGCACTTCTCAAAATCGTCGCCTTTGTGAATATATCCACAAATTGGGCAAAGATAATAGGAATCATCGTCAGGATTGTCGATGTTGTTGTAGGCATCGAGATAGAGTTCTGCATGAACCGCCTCAGCAAGTTTTGCACGAGTAAAGACGAGCTCAGCCGCTTTGTCGCCCTCTTCCTGAGCAACTTTAATGAAAGTTGGATACATGTCAGAAGTCTCATAAATCTCGCCGTTTGCTCCAGAAATGAGATTTACATCTGTTTCGTGTGTTTCAATGCCGGTTGGAGGCTCAGGTGCCACATAGCCTGGTTCCTTCTTTTTGATTTCATTTGTTTCAAGTTTGATGTGGATTTGCTCAGCTGCGCTTGTTGCTTTGAAAAGACGCGCAAGCTGTGAATAGCCCTGTTGCTCAGCTGCTGCAGAAAATGCTGCATATTTTGCGCTTGCTCCAGTTTCGCCGCAAACAGCTGCTTTCAAATTGTCGAGGGTAGTCCCAGCCTCAGTCTTAGTGTCAGCAACTACATTAAAGTTTGTTGCATTTGCTGCAGATGGCATTTCTGCTCTTGCTTTCATAACCATAATATACTCCCCTTTACTATTTGGTCTGACTCTTACATATTGTGGCAAGTTGTTCCTTAGTATACCATTTATTGAGTTTTAAAAACGCAAAAGAGAAATTTTTTGCATAATAACCGCACTATGCTATAATTTATAATCCCAATAGGGACTAAATATATTGCGGGGTGGAGCAGTCTGGTCAGCTCGCCGGGCTCATAACCCGGAGGTCGTTGGTTCAAATCCAGCCCCCGCGACCAAAAACACCAAGGTCTTTGCAACATGCAAGGCCTTTTTTCTTTTGGGCTGGATTTGAACAATTTAAAAGTTTGTACCATGCTTCTTTTCGGCCTTCGCCTCAAAGAAGCCTTCTCGCTAAAAACGTGCCACAGGCACGTTTTTTTAACGCTCAAAGCCCGCGACCAAAAACACCAAGGTCTTTGCAACATGCAAGGCCTTTTTTCTTTTGGGCTGGATTTGAACAATTTAAAAGTTTGTACCATGCTTCTTTTCGGCCTTCGCCTCAAAGAAGCCTTCTCGCTAAAAACGTGCCACAGGCACGTTTTTTAACGCTCAAAGCCCGCGACCAAAAACACCTTGGTCTTTGCAACATGCAAGGCCTTTTTTCTTGTACCTCAAACGGCGGCACTTCATTTGCTAAACAATCTTAAAATATTACCAATATTGGGACTGCAAAAAGAAAACATGCTGGCATTCTTTCTTTAAAAAGGAGAAGCCGTGGCAAACCAGCCTAATCAAAAACTCAAAATCCTTTACGTTCTAAAGGCGCTTTTAGACAAAACGGACGACGCCAACGGAATCACAACACAAGAGCTCATTGAAGAGCTAGCATTTCAAGAAATTGATGCTGAACGCAAATCAATCAATCGTGACATTCAAACTCTGCGCGATTTCGGCTTCGACATCAGACAACGAAGCCACAGATATTGGTATCTAGCAAAACGACCACTTGACATACAAGAAATAACAATGCTTGTGGATGCGGTGCAATCAGCTCCTTTCATAACAGACAAAATCACAGATGAACTCATCGAAAACATAAAGCAATTCGCAAGCGTTGAACAAAGAAAGGCGTTGCAACGTCGCATAGAAGTGCCTGGCAGAGTAAAGATGCAAAATGAAGGAGTTTTTAAAAATCTAGATATTATTCAGCGGGCATTGAGAGAAAAACGCAAATTTGAATTCCAATATTTTGCCTACGATATAAAGAAGCAACGCGTGCCAAGAAAGAATGGGTGTTTATACATTACGACGCCTGTTCGATTGCTTTATGCCGACGAATTTTATTATCTAATCACATTTAATGATTTTTGGGCAAAGCAAAATAAAGATGTTTTCACGCCATATCGCGTAGATCGGATGCTAGATGTTAAAGTTAGCGAAGAGCCTGCAACAAAAGACAATCGAATTTCTAATTACAAAAAAGAAGATCACATCTCTCCATCGTTTGGAGTTTATGCTGCTCCAAAAGTGCCAGTTGTATTAGAGTTCGACCAAAGCGTAATGAATCCAATCATCGATAAATTTGGAATTGAAGCGCCTGTTTTTATGACGAAAGGCGACAGAGCGCAGGCAAGCGTTAAGGCCCCGCTCTCACCACAATTTTTCGGATGGCTACTGCAGCTTGGACCAAAAGTGAAAATAGTGCACCCTTCTTATGCTGCAGAGGAATTCTCAAAATTACTCGAGCGCACTCAGAAAATGTATAGAAAGACCTATCGCATATGTTCTAAAACTGCAAGTAGGATAATTAGCCAAGACAAATTCCTAGAATTAACAGAATTCCTTGAACATGGATTAGAAGTGTTTATAAAAGAAAACCTGGAAGGCACAGGATTTACTAGCGAAAATGAATTTGATGAACAAGCCTGGCGTTTGATAGGTGAATGGACCGAAAAACAAAACATAAGCGATGGAATGAACTATGGAACGCTCGCAGCAGAAATGCAAAATGAAAACATTAGAGAAACTTCTGAACTGCTCGATAGCGAAAACTATTTAGCTTACGGCCAACTTGTTGGCGAGGCAATCGCGGCTGTTGAACCTATTCAATTTGCCGCACCTGGCATGGAAGAAAATTTCGTTGACACGGCCAACATTTATGACTCTGAAAAAGGTGCCAATTTCTGTTTCCGCGAGCCACACCAGCTGATGAACTGGAAACGTACATGCTCAGACATCAAGCGATGGTCAATTTGTGACGGAGTTTGGTTTGAAATAAGATATGAAAATCCTGACATTGAAGCAAGCGGTCATTGCTTCTTCAACGCGCCAAATTATGGTTATTGCGAGGTCAATGTAAAAAAATGGATGGGAGTCCCAAAAGATGCCGACGCGTGGAAAGCAGCCGCAAAACTTTGGCAGATGATTTCATACAGATTTATGCAGATCTGAACAGAGAACTAAAGTAACGAAGAACGATTAGACCTAGGGTTCAATTAAATATCTATTTTAAATTTAGTTTTATAAAAGTAAACTGTTTACAACAATCGTTTTACTATTAACTTACCGTTAGATATAAACGCGAGTTCCAGGTTTGTGAAATGAATGACAAGAATTTAACTATTAACCAAAAGCCTATGGTAAATGGCAAACATATGCTGACTAAAGTCTTTTGTCCTTGCTAATAAAGTAATCAAAAAGTTCATTTTGCACTTCGTAAAAGTGGCTAAACAATTCATCCCCCTTGTAGCCATCTTTGACAAGAGCACAAAGGATGCGAATTGCTAAATCTGAATCTTTTGCATTAATGGAATCGGTGTTGACCTCATTTCCTTCAATTTCTAGCAATTCAAAAGTTGGCTCATCGCCGCGTAAAGGATGCTCAAGTTCATTGTTTTTATTTTTAGTTGAAGATAGATTGGGTTTTTCGAAAAAGAGAGAGCTAGTGCTCACTCCCATAGCGATAGCTATTTGTTCAACATTATCGATAGAAACGTTTACTCTCTCTTGTTCGATTGCACCAATGTAGGTTCTGTGCATGCCGCATAATTCTGCAAGTTTTTCTTGCGAAATTCCAAGCTCTTTGCGGCGCGCTCGAATGTTCTTAGCGAGTGTGTCCCTAACGCCCATTTATCGACTCCTTACAATCGAAGGCTTCAATAAATTAAACCGAACAAGCTACAAACATACGACAGTACATATATAGCGAATTCGCTAGATATAAATAGCATTTGGGTATAAACAACCGCTTTAAAACAATTATTGAAAAGCTAATTTCTTTTCGATTAAATCAACTCTGGCTAAATTACTAAAACTGTTACTAATAGATGCCAAATAGGAAAAACACTATCATTAACAACGAATCAAAAGTTAACTCGCACATAATAGGCAAAACTAACTTGAAACTAAAATAGCGTTAAAGCTAAGAATGATAAATAGAAGAAGAGACAACCTATAAAGCAGAAAACTACCTAACAATCATAAAAAGTAAATGCCATGAAGCTTCCCTCTGTCTATTTAGAGTTCAATTTCATTGAGACGCAACAAAGCAAGAATATAAATTTTTAGCGATTTTTTCATAAGTTCAATGTTTGCAACCTCGTTTGGACCGTGCATAGGACCGCCCCACACTGGCAATTCCATTCCTGGTTCCTCTGGCCCAAAACTCACAGCTCGCCTGAATTGACGCGCATATGTTCCTCCACCCATTGAAAATGGTTTTGCATTTTTGCCCATTACTTCGTTGTAGGTGTCGATCAAAACTTGAACAGCCGCATCGTCAGCAGAAACCGAGAAAGGTGCTTTTGCACCTGTGCTTTCAAAAATCACGCCATACTTCGCAGAAAGAGTTGTCAACGAAGAAACTAGTTCATCAGAGGTTATGCTGTCTGGGAAACGAATGTCGATAGTTTGCTCAATCACACCGTCAACAATGGAAATCGTTCCTGCATTTAACGTTAGAGGCCCAAATGCTTCATTTGATGTTGCGATTCCAATTTCCGAACCATCTGTTGAAGATAACAAGACTTCAAGAAAATAGAGAAATTGACGCTCTTGATCATAAAAACAAACACTGCTGGAATTGTCATAATAGTTCGACACTTGCTGGAGGTAGGATACTAACACCTTAATTGCGTTAAGGCTACCCTTCGGCATTGATGCATGTCCACCAATTCCATGAGCAGTAATCTTTACTTGTCCAGTTTTTACCCTTTGCACCTCTAAACGGCCGGAAAAGACACTTGGCACGGGTAAATCTTTCTCATCGACATTTAAAATGCACACAGCTTGCGATGGAATAGCATTAGTAGCTTCAGCGCCGCTCAAAAACTCAATGCAGCCGTTCTTCACTTTTTCACTTCTAAAAATTCCCCCAAGCTGCCCTTTTTCCGCATTGCAAACTGGAAACTCAGCATCAGGAGTAAAAAGAAAATCAGGTTCTTTGTTATTTTTTAAATAGTGATGAACATCTGACATTCCAATTTCTTCATCGCAACCTAAAATTGCACGGAATGAATACTCAGGTGTAATGTCCTTCTTTAGAAAAAAAGCACCAGCATAAAGAGACAATATCGCAGGGCCTTTATCATCAACCACGCCGCGACCAATCAACCAACCATCTTTTTGTTCTACGTGAAACGGATCCCACGACCAGCCAGGTCCTGCAGGCACCACATCGACATGACAAATCGTTGCCACCTGTTCTTCCCCTTTTCCAGGAATGTCAGCAAACCCAACATATCCTTCATCTGTTCCTGTCTCGTAGCCAAGTTTTTCGGCAATTTCAAGCGCACAGTCAAGAGCAAGGCGAACTTGCTTTCCGAAAGGAGCCCCTTCAGCAAACGAATCGTATGTTGAAATTGAAGGAATTGCCACTAGAGATTTAATGTCTTCTAAAACTTCAGGCCAAACTTCTTCTATATATTCTTCAATTTCATTAACTACTAAATTACTATTTTTGATTTGAGATTCGTTTTCCATAGACTCTCCTAAAACGCAGTTGCTAGCTGTCAGACGAATTGTGAGTTTTGCTTTACAAAACAAGTCAGACTTAAATTGTAAATTGATTTGAGTCTTGACTGCGAAAGAGGATAGAAAAATAATGCTACCTGGGGATTAGTTTAAGTCGAACATCTTGACATCATTTCAGCTAAATAAGAATATCTAACTAGTAACAAACGAAGAGAAAGGTCTTCTATGGATAATAAGCAAGCATGGTTAAAATACAGTGAAGCCGAGCGGAAAGAGCTCGACTCTCTGTGTAAAGGCTACATTGATTTTTTGAGCAGTCATAAATCGGAACGCGAATTTGCTAAAGGCTCGATTGAATGTGCAGAAAATGCGGGATATAAATCGCTTGCCGAAGCCATTAAAAACAATGAGGCTTTAAAGCCTGGAGATAAAGTTTGGGCATGCCACAAAAACAAAGCTGTTGCTCTCGTACAAATTGGCAAAAACAACATCGAAGAAGGAATGAATATCCTCGGTGCTCACATCGATTCACCTCGTCTCGACATAAAACAAAACCCGCTATATGAAAAATGCGAATTCGCTATGATGGACACGCACTACTATGGCGGAATCAAAAAATATCAATGGGTAACTTTGCCACTTGCAATTCATGGCGTTATTGCACTCAAGAACGGCGAAACTATCAATGTTGTTGTTGGCGAAGATGAAAACGACCCTGTTTTTTGTGTCCCAGACATCTTGATACATCTTGGCAAGGAACAGTTGAAAAAGAACGCCGATTCAGTCATTGAAGGCGAAGATCTTGACATTCTTGTTGGCAATGAGACAACTAAAGAGCTCAAAGACGACAAAGAAGTGAAAAATGCTATCAAGCAGCACACTCTCAACCTATTAAAAGAGAAATATGGAATTGAGGAGGAGGACTTCCTAAGCGCTGAACTTGAAGTGTTCCCTGCTGGTCGCGCGCGCGAAATGGGTTTTGATCGCAGCATGATTTTGGCATATGGACAAGATGACAAAGTTTGCGCCTACCCTTCACTTCTTGCTCAACTTAACGTTGCTACAAATGGAGAAGTTCCAGAGCGCACATGTGTTTGCTTCCTTTCTGACAAGGAAGAAATTGGGAGTGTTGGAGCTAGCGGCATGCAGAGTGCTTTCTTCGAAAACACAATAGCTGAAATTTGCAAGCTTCTTGGAAAAGACGATGCGATTTCTGTCAAGCGCGCACTCAGTAATTCCAAGATGCTATCTTCAGATGTCAACGCTGGAGTAGATCCTCTTTATGAAAGCGTATTCGAAGAGAAAAATGCGTCATTTTGTGGGCGAGGACTTGTGTTCAGCAAGTTCACAGGAAGCCGAGGCAAAAGTGGTTCAAATGATGCGAATGCAGAATTTGTCGCTGAAATCAGAAAAATTATGGACGACTCAAACATCACCTACCAATTCGCTGAGCTTGGAAAAGTCGACGCAGGTGGAGGCGGAACAATCGCCTACATCACAGCAAACATGGGAATGGATGTTATCGACTCTGGTGTTGCGGTTCTTTCAATGCACAGCCCATGGGAAGTAACAAGCAAATGTGACATTTATGAGGCCTACCGCGGATATCTAGCATTTTTACAGAAAGCTGGTCTTTAATAAAGAAGATTGAATAACTTTTAATCAACTTACCAAGATGAAAAGGGGTGTCTTCCATGTGGTGCCCCTTTTTTTATGTCTGCAATCAGATCAGAAATAAGAATTCTTATATATACAAGAGACTAATCTCATGCGACCAAAAGATCCCACAACAATAGGAAAGAAGCAGCGAAAGGATAAGAGATAAACTACTAGGCGAAATGAAAACTGAGAAGTGTTACTTTAAAGCTGCATTGGAAGAAAAAAGGCGCTATACGCTAGCGCCTCTTTTTTACGCTATTAAACTAAATACTTTCTCTTAAGAATTATTCTTCCTCTTCAAAATCATCATCATCTTGGGATGTCACAGCGACAGCAGTAACTTTATCTCCAGAAGCAATGTTCATAACCTTAACACCTTGTGTGCTTCTTCCAAGCTTGCTGATGCCTGAAACAGGTGTTCTTGTGATGACTCCCTCTTCAGAAATAATCATGAGTTCATCGTCTTCGTGAACAATCTTCATACCAACCAAAAGACCCTTCTTTTGAGTCATTTGAATCGTGAACACACCCTGTCCACCACGGTGATGCTCTGGATATTCTGAAACATCGGTGCGTTTACCGTAGCCTTTTTCGGTTACTACGAACAAATCGCTGCCTGGTTTTGCAATTTCCATTCCAAGAACTTGCGCTCCTGCTGGAATTGTTATTCCTTTCACACCCATTGTTCCGCGTCCCATTGCGCGAACTTCGCTCTCATCCCAGAGAATAGCTTTTCCAAGCGAAGAAACGAGCAACACTTTTTCACCAGGGGACACTTTTCTAACAGAAATTAACTCATCGTCGTCTTTCAAATTAATCGCAATTAAACCGTTCTGACGATTTCTGTCATATAAATCTAAAGAAGTTTTTTTGCAAATTCCACTCTTTGTAGCGAACATTAGATATTCATCAGCTGGGAACTCTTTTGTTGAAATCACTGCAGTGATGCGCTCATCTTTATCAAGTTGCAGCAAATTGACAATAGCCGTTCCTCGAGCTTGGCGGCTTGCTTCAGGTATTTCATATACTCTCAAACGATAAACTTTGCCTTTGCTTGAGAACATCAATAGCCATGAATGTGCACTCGCAATGCCCATGTGAACAACAAAATCGCTGTCTTTGAGATTGACCCCCTGCATTCCTTTGCCTCCACGTTTTTGCTGGCGATAGGTTGTCGCAGGCAAACGTTTCACATATCCAGCATTTGTGAGAGTAACCACCATATCATCATCAGCAATCAAATCCATCACATCGATGTCGCGGCTTGCGTTGCCAATCTTAGTCAAACGAGGAGTGTTAAATTTCTTCTTAATCTCAAGAAGCTCTTCTTTAATAACACCTTTAAGCTTACCTTCGTCATCGAGAAGCGATTGCAAATAGGCAATTCTCTCGCGAAGTTCTTTTAATTCCTCTTCTATTTTTTCACGCTCAAGACCTGTTAATCGGCGCAATTTCATTTCAAGAATTGCATCTGCTTGTCGTTCACTCAAAGCAAAACGACTCATTAATTCAACTTTTGCAATTTTGTCAGTTTCACTTCCGCGAATAATTTTGATGACTTCATCAATGTTATCTAGAGCAATGATATAGCCTTCCAATATGTGGGCACGCTCTTCCGCTTTTTTCTTGTCAAAAATTGTTCTGCGAGTTACAACTTCAATTTGATGCTTGATGTAAAGTTGCAGAATCTCACGCAAGCTCAGAACTTTCGGGGTTCCTTCGACAAGCGCGAGCATATTGATGCCGATACCAGTTTGAAGTTGCGTGTGCTTGCACAATTTGTTGATAACAACCTCAGGCAGAGCTCCACTTTTTAGCTCAATAATAATGTCAATCCCATGACGATCAGCACCATCATGAATGTTTGAAATTTCTGGGAATTCTTTTTCACGAACAAGCTCGCCAAGCTTTTCCATGAGCTTCTGGCGATTAACCATGTATGGAATTTCTTTTACGATAACTTGCTGGCGTCCGTTTTTCTTTTCAACAACTTCAAATTTTGCACGCAGAGTAATGTTCCCATGACCAGTCGCATAGGCATCCTTAATGCCTTTTGTGCCCATTATTTGACCACCAGTAGGGAAATCAGGGCCAGGAAGAACAGTCATGAGTTCCTCAGTTGTAACGTCCTCATTGTCGAGCATCATCACTGTTGCGTCAATTGTTTCGCCAAGATTGTGAGGAGGAATGTTTGTTGCCATGCCGACAGCAATTCCATTTGAACCGTTCACGAGCAAACATGGAAATCTAGCAGGAAGAACTTCAGGTTCTTGCAATGTTTCGTCGTAGTTTGGCATCCACTCAACGGTGTCTTTATCAAGATCACGAAGGAGTTCCATTGCAGCTTTACCAAGACGCGCCTCTGTATAACGCATAGCAGCAGCACTGTCACCATCGATTGAACCAAAGTTTCCATGTCCATCAATCAGTGGAACTCTCATTGAAAATGGCTGCGCTAGACGAACCATCGTGTCATAGACTGCACTGTCTCCATGAGGGTGATATTTACCAATAACATCACCGACAGTTCTTGCTGATTTCATGTGAGGTTTTGTTGGTAAATAACCAGACTCGTTCATTGCATAGAGAATTCGACGATGTACCGGTTTTAAACCATCGCGCACATCAGGTAAAGCACGCGCGACGATAACACTCATTGAATACTCAAGAAATGATTGTTGCATTTCTCGAGCCATCTCAGAAGGCTCAATGTTGCCAATTTCGTTTTCTTCTATTTCAATTTCAGCCTGAGCTTTGTTTTCGTTTTTCTTTTTATTATCTTCGGTCATTCTTTATCCTTAAATGTCGAGGTAACGAGCTTCTTTTGCATGTTCTTGAATGAAGCGCTTGCGAGGTTCAACCTGATCTCCCATGAGTTCACTCACAACGCGCTCAGCTGTAGCTGCATCTTCAATCGTTACTTGCAAAAGCGTGCGAGTCTCAGGCTCCATTGTTGTTTCCCAAAGCTGGTCAGGGTCCATTTCGCCCAAACCTTTGTAACGCTGAATGTCAAATTTCTCAGCATTTTCATTTGAAGTTGTGAACTCTTTTAGATCTTCATCTTTAAAGAAATAACGTTCAATCTTCGGATTGCGAGAATTGCGTTTCTTGATTCCATATAGAGGTGGTTGAGCAACATAAACATATCCACGAGTAATGAGCTCTGGCATATATCTAAAGAAAAAAGTCAAGAGCAGAATGCGAATGTGAGCACCGTCGACATCAGCATCGGTCATGATAATAATCCGATGGTAACGTGCTTTGTCGGCATCAAAATCATCGCCGATGTTTGTTCCAATAGCAGTTATTAAACTAGAAATTGTGTCAGATGAAAGAGCCCTGTGTAAACCAGCTTTTTCTACATTTAAAATCTTTCCACGCAAAGGCAAAATCGCCTGATATTTCCTGTTTCTCGCTTGTTTTGCTGAACCGCCAGCTGAATCGCCCTCTACAATAAATATTTCAGAAAGCGCAGCGTCTTTTGAGGAGCAATCAGCCAATTTTCCTGGCAAAGAGAAAGATTCCAGAACACCTTTTCGTCTTGTCGCTTCTCTAGCTTTTCTTGCAGCTTCACGTGCTTTGAGGGCTTGAGATGCTTTCCCAACAATTGCTTTTGCAGCGCTGGGGTTTTCTTCCAAAAACTCTTCGAAACTTTTTCCCATTGCATCGTTTACAAGGGTTCTCATTTCGGTGTTGCCAAGCTTTGTTTTAGTTTGTCCTTCGAACTGAGGTTCATGTAACTTAACAGAAATTACTGCTGCCAAACCTTCACGGGCATCGTCACCAGTTAAATTTGGATCTTTTTCCTTAAGAAGATTTTTTGAACGAGCATATTTGTTCAAAACACGAGTCAGCGCAGTTTTGAAACCTTCGAGATGCGTTCCACCCTCAGTCGTATTAATGTTATTTGCAAACGACATGATTGTGCTTGTGTAGGAGCTGCTCCACTGCATTGAAATTTCAACTTCACCAGTGTCACTTTTGGCATCGAAATAAATTGGTTCATTAATTGTTTCTTTTCCAGCATTTAAGAAATGTACAAAATCGACAATTCCTCCTTCTGCTTGAAAAGTTTCTGTTCTTGGATTGCCTTTTTCATCTAAATCTCTTTTGTCATGAAGAATGAGTTTTAATCCACGGTTTAAATAGGACATTTCGCGGAACCTATTTGCAAGTGTTGAGAAGTTAAATTCTGTTGTTTCCTTGAATATTTCAGGGTCTGGCCAAAAAGTAACAGTGGTTCCTGTTCCTTCTGCCTTACCAACAACTTTTAAAGGCTCAACAGTTTTGCCATGATCAAAAGCTATTTGATATTCCTTGCCGTCACGCTTGACATTTACTTGAGTGCGAGTTGAAAGGGCATTTACAACTGAAACGCCAACGCCATGAAGTCCACCTGAAACCTTATACCCTTCTCCTCCAAACTTACCACCTGCATGAAGAATAGTTAAAACTACCTCAACAGTTGGAATGCCCTCTTTAGGATGGATAGCGACAGGAATTCCACGACCATTATCAATGCATGTTATTGAATTATCTTCATTTATAGAGACATCGATTTCTGTACAATATCCTGCAAGCGCTTCGTCAACCGAATTATCAACAACCTCATAAACAAGATGATGAAGCCCTCGAGGACCAGTTGATCCAATATACATACCAGGACGTTGTCTAACAGGTTCTAATCCTTCTAAAACCTGAATGTCCTCAGCACCATAGTGCGAAGTATCGGCCATTTATCCTCCTTAGATGGGGTTTAAAAAATGAATTACATTTAACATCTGCTGTGAAAATGAAACTTAGACACATCATATGCAGTCATTATTTTAGCATTTAAAAGTCAAATATAGCATGAAAACACACGAGACAACGCGATATAAGACGTTTTAAGCACTGTTTATTGTATTTTTTGACTTATTGTTAGGTTGAGGTTAATTTACAATGTTATTTAGGCTGAATAACAGGCATAACAAGATACAAAAATTTGTTCTTTAACATGTTTCCATCGTTTTCAACAACACTCTCAAAATTTAAATTAGACCTATTTTCAACACAAGGAGCAATGTGAGCAGGTTGTTTCCCAGAAGAAATTGTTAGCAACACATCGTTTGTTCCAACTGACGAAATACCATCATTAATATACGAGACATCAAACCCTGCCACACAATCAATTCCACAGCATTTAACTTCATTAACAAATTCAGTTGCAGCACCATTTGAAGTTGTGTTTAGCTTAAGTTGTAACAAGTTTTCATCAACGTTTACTTCAAAAACTACTGCTGTGTTTTCTTCACGAAGGACTGAAACTCGCTTAAGAGCTTTTGTCAGAGACGATTTATCGACAACAATAGTAGTTTCATTGGAAGGATTAATGAGTCTTCTATAATTTGGAAACTTTCCTTGAAGCTTTCTATTAATAAATGTAATGTTTCCAACTTTAATTAGCACTTGGTTGTCGTTGTAGGCAACACAAACATCACAGTCGTCAGCAGACATTGAAATGATTCCATTCAAAAAGTGAGGCGGAATAATTGCTTCAAATTCACATCCTTCTTCTACATCAACAGACTCTTCCGCCACAGCTACACGAAAAGAGTCAGATGTTACAGCGCGAACTTTTCCTTCTTTAACCTCTAAAAAGACACCAGTAAAAATTCCTTTTGACTCATCGCGCGACGCTGACTTAATAACTTTCTTTATCATGCTCTGAAATTTTGTAAAAGGAAAAGTCACACTTGCTGATGTTTCGATTTCGGGAAATCCTGGAAATTCACTTGCATTTAAAACACTCGAAGTAAAAGCTGCTTGCTCACAAGTAATAAAAGCTGTCACGTCGTCAGCTGTGACATCTACCCTTGAATCTTCCATGACTTTCGCGATGTCAAAGAATTTTTTTCCAGGCAAAACAGTGCAACCTTCTTCTTCTACTAAAGCGGGAGAAACGATTTTGCAAGAAGAATCAAGATCTGTTGCCTCAAAAGTTACATTCCCATCGCTAGCATTCACTAAAACACCAGACATAACAGGTAGAGTTGAATTTGTTGAAATTGCTGATACAGCTAACGAAAGGGCATTCGTTAATTCTTCTTTAGACATTGAAAATTTCATGATACCTCCCATTAATTCATATGAATTTATTATAACTTCTGAATTTTTAGAGGAAAAAATTCAAAGAGATGAATTATTTTAATTTTTAGCGAAAATACTTCTGAATTTTTATAAAGATTGTGTATCAAACGAAAAATGTTGTTAATAATGTTGATAACTTTATTACTTATGGTGATTTGTATGATATTTAAAGAGTTTTACGAGCAAAATGAATTGAATTTTAAATTTCTAGAGAAATTCTTGTTGTTAATATCTTTAAGCTAAATTTCTTCAATCATACGTTCTAACTTGGAAACTTAATTTATAAATCATCAACTCTATAATAATAGACTATCAAACCACAATAGAATTAAAACAGCCACACTATTCATTTACCAAATCCCAGTATAAATGCTAAATACATCTCTAAATCTTAATTTTATCAACCACAAGATAATTGAAACAGCCACTCAATTTAGAGAATTTAGAAGTTATTAACAATCTATGAATAAAAAGTTAATAACTCGAAAAAAGTAAATCAGAATTCAATAAATCCCGAATTTTTAGAAATTCAGTCTAAAATACTAGATAATGAATTTTGAAGACAAACATAGCGATAAAAACACAACATCTTTGGATAATTCAAACATGCAGTGTTCTGTTAACACTCCAGCGCGAGTTGCTATCTATGATGATTTCAAATCTAGCCCTAGAATAATTGAGATTACACCAAAAGAACCAAAAGATTTTATCGGAGAACTTGCTGCTGTAATCTATGGAGAATCTCAAAAATCAGGTGGAAAAATCGCCTACAGTGTCATCAAACAAATCACAGAAAATCTCATACATGCGCGTTTTAAAGAAATAGTAGTTTCAATATTCCCTGGCGGAAAAGAAATTCGTTTTTCTGACCAAGGACCTGGTATTAAGAATAAAGAAGACGTTTTCAGACCAGGATTTTCAACAGCAACTCATGAAATGAAAAAATATATTGATGGAGTTGGGTCAGGACTTCCAATTGCAAAAGAATATCTCGAATCAAATCATGGTGAAATTACAATAGAAAACAACCTTGATGCTGGAGTTGTTATAACTCTTAAAGAAGAAAAAAATAGCAACTATCAACAAAACACAATTAAATTACCAAATGCATTAGAGATTGATAATTCAACATCGAAAATTGTATCTAAGAGACAAGAATCTATCATGCGTCTATTAGCTGAAGAAGAAATAGCGGGCAATAAACAAATTTCGGAATCACTTGGAATTCCTCAGTCTAGTGTTCATAACGAATTATCAAAGCTAGAACAAATGAAATTTGTAAAAAAAGTAGGAACCAAACGTGCTCTCACTGCGCTAGGTAAAGAAATAACAGAGTCTCTTTAGAATCTAAAAAATGAAGTTATCCACAATGATATAATCGTTATCCACAATAAGGAGGCGATTATGAATCAAGTTGTTTTAATGCAAACATGGGATCAAATTTGTGAGACTATAAAAAACAACAACTTGGCCGATTGGAATCAATATTCTTCAATAAAAGATAAATTAGTCCCTCAGGCAATGAGTGATGGATTTCTTCTTTTGACAATTGATTCTGATTTTTTGCAACGGTGGACAATTCATAATTTTCAAGAACCTCTACAAAAAGCGCTTTATATCTTATTCAAACGTGAATATGTGGTTGAAATTGAGTTGGACGAAGTTACACCCCAACCAAAAGTAAATAAGCTAATTGACATTAATGTGCAAACTCAGTCTCCAAAACAAGAAAATATTTTTGAACAAGCAACAACTGAAATAAATACAACGAGTTTTAGTAGTGAGGATTTCGAAAAATCAAATCTAGAACCTGCTAGTGATGAGCAAAGACAAATCTTAGAGTCATTAGAACCAGACAAAACTTTTGAATCTTTTGTAATTGGCGAATCAAATAGACTTGCATATTCAATGGCAGTACAAGTAGCTGAAAATCCTGGAAATCAGGTTTTAAATCCTTTATTTATTTATGGAAAAAGCGGATTAGGAAAAACTCATCTTTTAAGGGCGATTCAAAATTATGTAATAACAACACGACCACAATTAAAAGTTATTTATGTAGACACAAACGAATTGGTTAATGACTACACACAAGCAGCAACAGAACATGACCGTTCAAAATTAAGCTTTCACCGCTTTAGAGAAAAATATGAAGCGGCAGATGTTCTCTTAATTGATGATGTTCAATTCTTGCAAGGCAAAAAACAAACTCTTGATAATGTTTTCCAGATTTTAAACAACTTAATCACTAGAGGAAAACAAATTATTTTTTCTGCAGACAGAGCTCCAAAAGTAATCGACGTAGACGAACGTTATACATCGAGATTTCTTCAAGGTGGAACTTGTGATATTCAACCGCCTGAAATTGAGACAAAAATTGCAATCATTAAACTATTTATAAAAGAATATAACCAGCAATCGATAAAAGATCAACTTTATATACCAGAAGACATAATTACTTTTATTGCAGAAAACTCTGGTTCAAACATACGCGAATTGAAAAGCGCAATCACTTTAATTATTTATAAATACTCATTTTCCGGGTCTGATATTGATAAAGAAGAACTGAAAACCACCCTTCTTAATCACTTCACAATGGTTAAATCAAATCTAACAATAGAAGACATTCAAAAGACAGTCGAAGAATACTATAAGATTTCACATTCTGATCTAATTGGAAAATCAAGATCAAAAAACATAGCCTACCCAAGACAAATATGTTTTTATTTATGTAGAACAATTCTCGACATTCCATATGATGGAATCGGAAAAAAATTTAATAGAGATCACTCAACAGTTCTCCATGGAGCAAATAAAATAGATCAAGAAATCCTAAAAAATAGAAATCTTAAAGAACAAATCGAAGTTCTAAAAAAGATTATTAAAGACCTTTAATTTTCAGAGGTTGATAAACCAAACAATTTTTAATGCATTTATTAATGTAAATAAAAGGCTTGTTTAATTGAATAATGAAGACTTATAAACAAATCAACAGTGTTTATTAATATTACTAATCTAAATAAAAACTAATTATTTACTACATCTAGTAGTTATATAAAAAGAAAATAAGCTGTAAAACCACAATTATTAAGCTATAATATCTTGTTCCTGTGATTTATTGGAGGAATAATGAAAAGAACATATCAACCAAATATACGTAAAAGAGCAAAATGCCACGGATTTAGATCAAGAATGGCAACTAAAGGCGGCCAGAAAGTGCTTGCAAGAAGACGTGCGAAAGGCCGTAAAGTTTTAAGTGTTTAACACAATAAAGAGAAGTGATGAAATATCTCAACTTTTCAATAAAGGAAAGATGATATCGTTTCGTCACTTTTCTATTTTTTATGTTGATTCTACTGAATCACAAATAGCTTTTATTGCGGGCAAAAAGCTAGGAAATTCTGTAAAAAGGAATTATCTGCGTCGCAAGCTTAAGAGAGTATATTTAGAGAATCAAGATTGGTTTCTAAATAAGAAAGCAATTATCGTTGCAAAATATAAACTTCTCACGGCTAGTGACGATGATGTAAAAAGTGATTTTAGACGAGTTTTAAAACGGTCATTTGAAAATTCTGATAAAAAAGACAGCTCTATTGCTGATTAGATTTTATCAAGTGGGGATTTCTCCACTTTTTCCATCTTGTTGCAGATTTACACCGACTTGCTCCGAATATGCGAAAATTGCTATTGAGCGTTTTGGTGTGTTACAAGGAGGAAAGCTCGCATTAAAGAGACTTAGTAAATGTCGGCCACACTCGGATTATGGATATGATCCTGTGCCTGAAAAACTATAAGGAATTTAAGTTATGTGGGAAGCCATTCTACAAGGAGTTTTTGGACTAGTCCAATTCTTCTATAACCTTTGTGGTGACTGGGGTTTAGCAATCATAATCATTACGATTATTTTTAGATTACTTGTTGCTCCTCTTATGCACAAACAGGCTAAGTCTAGCTACACAATGCAAAAGATTCAGCCTAAGATTAATGAACTGCAAGAGAAATATAAAAATGATCAAGTGCGTCTCTCACAAGAGATGCAAAAGATTTATGCAGATGCGCATTTTAACCCTCTTGCCGGATGTGTGCCAATGCTCATTCAGATGCCAGTGTTTATTGCGCTTTTCCAAGTGTTACGAAGCATTGATCAATATATCGGACAAACTGCTTCAAATATCAGCTTCTATCAGATAGTTCCTGACTTAATTAAAACTCCATCTCAAGCATTTAATGAAGGTTTCCTCACCTTTATTCCATACATTGTGTTGGTAATTATTTTTGCCGGTGCCACTTTCTTCCCTATGGTTCAGCAACAGTTGAAAAACAAAGATAATCCTCAAGGAAAAACAACTCTCATTATGGCTGCAGTTATGTCAGTGATGATGGTGTTTATCGCTTGGACATCGCCAGCTGGCGTTCTTTTGTTCTGGGGTGTTTCTTCTCTCATTGGAATTGCACAGAACCAATTCACAATGGCTCGTTGTAAAAAGGCTGATCAAGAAAAAGAAGAACGAGAGCTTGAACTTTCTCATCCATACGATGTAGATGTAATCAGAAAAGCGAAAAAAGCTCGTCCTAAGAAAAAGAAATAACGGGGCAAACTATGGAATTTAAAACCGAAGTGTCTGACGAAGAGTTAGACAAAATTGCTGACACTTCAATTGAAACCTTGAGAGAAATTGCGCAATTTTTCGAGCTTGGGGAAATTGAGGTTAGTGAATTTGAGGGAGATGAGGGAGAGCTCATTCTTGATTTAGACGGCGAAGACTTGAGCGTTTTGATTGGACATCATGGTTCTACTATTCAATCATTTCAGCAAATGGTTTCTTTGATCACTTCAATCAAGCTTGGATATAAATATCCAGTAACAATTGATGTTCATGGATACAAGAGTCGTCAGAAGAATAAGCTTGAGGATCTTGCATATAAAATGGCAAATAAAGCATTGAACCAAAATAGAAAAGTTAACCTTCGTCCTATGTCTCCTTATGACAGACGAATAATTCATATGGTATTAAGTGATGAACAAGATGTTGAAACATATTCCGTGGGCGAAGGAAAAGACCGTCACGTTGTAATTAAACCAATTCAACACTAGCATCTTTAACATTTCGGCTAATTGAAAGCACTCGGAAAGAGTGCTTTTTTATTTTCACTGCTATACTAAAAGTATCAATTTGAGTGAAGGATTTTCTTTATGAACTCTTCTTTAAAACCAGCAGGTCAAACTAAAATTATTGCCATATTAAATCAAAAAGGTGGTGTCGGGAAATCAACTACTGCCATCAATTTATCTGCTGCTTTAGGGCAAGAAGGAAAACATGTTTTACTAATTGATTTAGACCCTCAAGGCAATTCCACAAGTGGAATTGGGGTTGAAAAAAGAGAAGTGAATCAGTGTATTTATGATGTGCTTCTAAACGATGTTGACATTAGAGATGTGATAATTAAGGACATTTGTGAAAATGTTGACATTGTTCCTGCAACTATTAATCTTGCTGGTGCTGAAGTTGAATTAGTCTCAGAAATTGCTCGCGAAAATAGACTTAAGAGTAAAGCGGGTTCACTAAGAGGTTTTTATGATTATATTTTTATCGACTGCCCCCCTTCTTTAGGACTTTTAACAATTAATGCTTTAGTAGCAGCCGATAAATTATTGATCCCAATTCAGTGTGAATTCTATGCACTTGAAGGTGTGACAAAGTTGTTAGATTCAATGAAGAGAGTTAGAGATTATCTTAATCCAACGCTTGATATTTTAGGTGTAGTTTTAACGATGTTTGATGGACGTCAGCTTTTATCAAAACAGGTGGTTGAAGAAGTCAGAAACTATTTTGGAAGGCTGATGTTTAATACAATTATTCCACGCAATGTAAAAATTGCGGAAGCTCCTGGATATGCGCAACCAATTACCGATTATGCGCCTCTGTCTAAAGGGTCAATTGCATACAAAGAATTAGCAAAAGAGGTGATTGCTCGTGGCTAAAGAACATAAGAGTGGCTTAGGAAGGGGCCTCTCGAACCTTCTTGGAAATAACATCGAAGAAAAAGAGTTTATTAACCCTTTAATTCAACCAACAGGTGAAAATACAATTGTTAAAGAGGTTGTTTCTGATGATGACTATAAAATTGTTTCACGTGAAACACAAAAACCTACTCCAGCGACTTCAAAAATTAGTGAAAGAGATAATGTAGATTCGATTAAAGCTTTTAATTCTAAAGAAAGCGAAGATAAACATCAAAACAGTGGTGTTGTAAGTACATTTAATAATCAAGATCTTAAAGATAATGCTACAAATGATAATGAGAAAGAAATAAAGCTAGAAGATAATTCTAAACTTGTTGAGTTATCGGTTGAGTTAGTCGAACCGAATCCAGATCAACCTAGAACTAATTTTGATGAAAATAAACTTCAAGAGCTCGCTCATTCTATTAAAGACCAAGGTGTTCTACAGCCTATAGTAGTTCGTAAAAAAGGCGATAGATATCAAATCATTGCAGGCGAAAGAAGATGGCAAGCTTCGCGAATTGCAGGTGTAAAAACAATCCCTGCTACAGTTATTGAGGCGAATGATTCAAAAGCTTTAGAACTTGCTCTGATTGAAAATATACAAAGAGATGATTTAAATCCAATTGAAGAAGCTTATGCATATAAGCGTCTCATGGATAAGCTTAATTACACCCAAGCAGAACTTGCAAAAGCAGTTGCAAAAGGAAGATCTACTGTTGCAAATGCAATTAGACTTTTAGATTTACCTGAAAAAGCACAAGAAGCCATGTTTAACGGCTTAATTACTGCCGGACATGCGCGTGCTGTTTTGTCTGTTCCAAGCGCAAAAGGGCGTGATAAGCTCACAGAAAAGATTATTGAGGAGAAGCTCACTGTTAGAGAAGCAGAATCGCTTGCTCGCCTACTATCCATTGACCCCGCCTCTAGAGCGAAAGCTTCTAACACTAAAAATATCCCACCTGCCTATTCAGCAATGGCAAAGTCTTTAAAAGAAGTTCTTGGAACCAATGTGAAGGTAAAAAAAGGTAAGAAAGATAATAAGCTCGAGATTTCATTTAAAACTGAAGAAGAATTAAGAAAAATTTACGATAAACTTGCAGAAGAGTAAGTGTTTCACATGAAACAATGAAATTCTTATTTGTTTTAATATGTGGGTGAAGTAACTTATTCTTTATGCTTACTCTAAGATCAACTTTTTAAAGAAATAATTCATTTAAATTATGTAAAATTTACCTTTTTAATTATAAAAGAGAGTGTAATCTATGTTTCATGTTGAATATGAATTAATGAAGACATACTTTTATATTTCCAATCGAACTTATTAATTTAATAAATTTGGTAAATATTGTTTTTGTGATGTGTATTAAGCGCAAAGAAGCTATGTTTTTTTATAGAGAAGATTACATTTAGTTGTTAAATTAGTTTTTGTTTCACGTGAAACATATACAATTGAGGAAACAATAAACTGTAGTTGCTATTTCAATTATTGAGAGTATTTCAGATTCTTCAAAATCAAATTACGAATTTTTTAAAATTATTAACCAGATTAGTAATAAATATTCTTATTTGTTTAGTTGAGTTTCACGTGAAACAATTATTTTTTTAATTATATAACTTTCTGAAGTAATTATCTCTAGAGATGTATTGAATTAAGACTTTTAGAATTAAGAGAAAGAACTTATTAAACTTAGTAATAAGTTAAAGTTGTTATTCCTTGTTTTTTTAATTATGTTTCACATGAAACACTATCGTATTTAAAATAAATAGAAACTGAAGCAATTATTTTAAAGAAATTTTCTTGAAGTTTTTTTATTCATTAGGTTGAATCATTATTTTTTTGCATTGCGATTCAGTGTTTGTAATTTCCTCGTGAAGATTGTTTCGATTTGTGTATCAAAGATACGTTTTCTAAGCTGCTAAGTAACTGTAGGAATGATTACTCAAGTTGTTTGATTCGGGTTTTTAGAATTAACAGAAGGAATTCTTGAACTTAGTAATAGAGATAAGATGTACATTCTTTTGTATTTTTTAAGTTGAGTTTCACGTGAAACATTTTTTAAAAGTTTAAAATCGGAATTTTTGCTCGAATAGTTGTTAGAAACCATATTCTTATCGATTAATAAGAATAATACTTTAACCTTTATCAGAATTTAAACTCTTGCAAATGAAATACTTGTTTATAGAGCCTAGCTTATGATTTGTAAAGTAACAAGAGTTAATAATTAGTTTGGACTTGCTTCTTAATATTCTTTAGAATTAATAAGAGGAATTCTCTAGTTTATTAATGAGAATAAATAGTTATTTAATTGTCACAATGTTTCATATGAAACAGGAATTATGGTCGATATGGATAATTACTACGGTAAATATGTTGTTGGGTTGCCTACTTCATCTGAGGAAGCTGCGAAGTTAATGAATGCCGATAATGTGATCGGCGATATTTATAAAATCAAATGCGAAATGAAAGATGGTCAGCATAGGGCTGTTGTAATTAACAGATTTGGCGATTCACCTTGTTATTTTAAACCGACCCTTTCTCGAGAATTAGCCCTTAATGAAGCAAAAGGGTTTATCAGCTATGCAATCCTAACAATTGTTGGATTCACTACAAGCGATACAGGAGAAAATTACTGGGCTGAGTTCGCTTTGATTTCTTATCCAAAAATCAATCAAGAGACATTTTCAATTTTTGTTGAAGAGGTTTCTAAAGCAATCAAAAGTGATAAACGAGTTGAGGTAGATTTAACTAAAGATCAGCTGGATCTAGTAATTAAAAATAAAGGTCATTTTGTTCCTACAACTATTCATCCAAAACCTAAAAAGAAACGTGGTCAAGTAATTCTAAAATCACGTGTTAAATTAACTGACAAAATGGTAGAACAAGGGAGAAAAAAGAATCCTGGTTGCTATGTTTTGGGATGGGTTTTTCTTTTAGCTTTTGTGGCTTTATTTGTTTTATTAATAAAAACAATTTTCAACTTGTAAGAGTAGTCTCTTATCAAATTATTAAATTGAAATTTAAATACTGATTATCATTATGGAAGATAAAAATATATTTAATCAAAATCTCAACGAGCTAACAGACATTCTAGTCTCTGCAGGAGAAAAAAAATTTAGAGCTAAACAAGTGTATGAGTGGATTCATAATCATCCGATTACTAGTTATGATGATATGAATAATGTTCCAAAATCTGCTAGGGAGTTCCTTGCAATTAATTATCCAATTGATGAACTAAGAGTAACTGATATTCAATTTTCATCTGATGGAACTAGGAAATATCTATTCAAATTAAATGATGGTAATGTTGTTGAATCTGTCTTGATTCCAAACAGCGACGGAAGAATAACAGCGTGCATCTCATCTCAAGTTGGTTGTTCTATGGGCTGCGCATTTTGTGCTACAGGTTTTCATGGTTTTAAAAGAAACTTGAGTTCTCAAGAGATTTTCCTTCAAATTTCTGCAATGGAAAAAGAAAATGGAGAACGTGTTGGTAATGTAGTTGTTATGGGTCAAGGAGAACCTTTTTTGAACTACGAAAACACTATAGAAGCAATAAAAGTTCTTAATCGGTTTGAAGCTTTTAAAATTGCGGCAAGAAAAATTACTGTGTCTACGTGTGGAGTAATTCAAGGAATAAAAAAAATTAGCGAAGAGTCAGAACAATTCGGCCTCGCCATTTCGCTTCACAGCGCCGTTCAGAGCAGCAGAAATGTAATAATGCCAAATACTAAAAACATGCCTTTAAATGAACTCTCAGAGGCTATTAATAATTATGTTAAAAATACAAATCGTAGAGTAACGTTCGAATATATTCTTTTAAAAGGGATTAATGAAGATGACGAGCATTTAAAGGCTCTGATTGATTTTTGCGATAATAAGTTATGTCATGTAAATCTCTTGCAATTTAATAAAGTTGATTGTTGCGATTTTCAACCTTCAAGTTCTCATCGCTTAAAAGAATTTGAACGTTGCCTTCATGATCACGGAATAGCATGTTCGATTAGACATTCAAAGGGAGCTGATATAGATAGTGCATGCGGTCAACTCTCAAATAGAACAAGCGCTTAACTTTCTTTTCATATACATCTGTTCACAAATTGTAGAATTATAGTTGTTTTTAAACTCTCAACTTATTTTTATGGAGGCTAGAATGCAAAAACTAACAGCTGCTGATGTTCGTGTCCCAATGGATGTTCCAGCAGAATCACGTGACACATATATAGCAAACTTTTTAAAAGCAACTCGTGAGACCGGCAGATTGATGCTTTTCGCTTGTGACCAAAAAATCGAGCACATGAACAAAGATTTTTATGGAGAAGGAATTGATATAGCTGATTGTGAGCCACAACATCTTTTTGAAATTGGGAAAAATGGTGTAATTGGTGTTCTCGCGGGTCAGCGTGGATTAGTTGCTCAGTATGCTGCTGATTATCCAGAAATCAACTATTTAATCAAAATGAACAGTAAAACCAATCTTGTAAAAACTTCACAAGAGGATCCTTATTCACCACAGCTGACTGACCTGGAGGCTGTGCTGCAAATGCGCGAAAATGGCGTAAATGTCGTGGGTCTTGGCTACACAATTTATCTTGGCAGTGAATATGAAGCAACTATGATGGCTGAAGCAGGCCAGCTTATTGCTCAAGCACACGAACTTGGACTGCTTGTTGTCCTTTGGATTTACCCACGTGGAAAAGCCGTCACAGCAGAAAAAGATCCTGATTTGATTGCTGGTGCTGCTGGTGTTGCGCTTTGTTTGGGTGCTGATTTTGTAAAAGTTAATCCTCCAAAACCAGAAGATGGAAAAACTCCTGCAGAAGCACTTTCTATTGCTGCAAAAGCAGCTGGCAGAACCGGACTTGTTTGCGCGGGCGGTGGAACAGTTGACGCTAAGACATTCCTTACGCAACTATATGACCAAATCCATGTTGGTGGTGCCTGCGGCAATGCAACAGGCAGAAACATCCATCAACGCTCACTTGATGAAGCAGTTCGTTTAACTAAAGCTATTTCTACTATCACTCTAGCTGACGCATCTGTAGATGAGGCTCTTGAAGTTTTCAACGGCGACAAAGACTTTGGTTATGAAAATATCTAAATAAATTTAAAAATAGACTTTTTTATAAAGGGCTAAGAATATATTCTTAGTCCTTTATTTTTTGCTCCTATCTTTTGATTGACTTCTTCTCCTATTCTAGGCACAGAAAGAGCCAAGCCAATTACTAAACATATTTTGTAGCTTCTTTAACATCCTCAAAACAAAGAATTCAAAACAGTATTTGTCATGTGTAGTTTTTTAACAGTTAGGTTATTTGTTATTGTTGATGCATTATCTATTTTTTGCTGCTTTAAAAATCAACGATGTCGTTGTCTATAATTGAAATAGATGTTAATTCTGCATTTTTTTCTGCTCTGAGGAACAAGGCAAGAACCAAGGAGCCGTTTGTGGGGGAAGAAAAACAACATTTAATCACTAAATTAAAGAAAACACGCGACCACATTATTGAACTTGTGATGGAGCGAGAAGACATTCTTTTGCAACAAAACCCTGCTATTGAAGCTGACTATATGGTTAAAGTCGGAGCCTATGAATTAAAGTGTGCTGAGGCAGAATTGTCAGCAAGAAGAGCTAAAAGAAAGTTAGCACTGTGTCAGGCTCAAGTTAATTTGGGTAATCCAGTCGACGAGGACCAAATAGAAAATGAGTTAGATGCAGAGCTTGAGAAGTGGATGCTAGATGTCCAACAGAAACAGGTTCAAGTTTTTTCACTTTTGGATAGACGTTCTAGCTCAACAGTTATGAGCCAATCGGATTCAAAAAAACTAAAAGAGATTTATAGGAAGCTTTGTAAAAAACTGCATCCTGATTTAAACCCTCTTCTTACCGACTATGAGTTAAATTTATTTTCTGGAATTCAAAAAGCCTATGAGCGTGGAGATCTAGCCACTCTTGAGGCATATCTTTGGTTACTAGATGAACCTGAGGAAATCGATGACAGTAAAAAATGCGAGGAAGAACTCACTGCAGAAATTGCACTTTTAGAAGCACAAGCAAGTGTTCAAAAAGAAATGCTAGAGGATTTAAAAAACAACTACCCATATAACTTAATTGACAAGTTGTCTAATGCTAACTGGGTTTTTGAAACAGTTAGCGTTTTTAAAACAAAAACCAAAGAATATCTAGATATTAAAGATGCATATGAAGAAGAGATTAAAAACCTCTTGTCTTGAGCTATAAAATAGCATCTACGCTGGGAACTTGCTTATTCTTTGATTTTTTTGCCAATTTATTTAAAAGGAGTATTTTTGGAAAAAAACCTAATCGACACTAGAAAGAAATCGATAACTACACTTGCTGACACTAACAAGATGGGTTTTTCAAACATCTCCAAACCATTTAGTTCTGAAATTTTGTTATTCCGCAGGGTTAGAGTGGCTGGCACTAAAAACATTTTTAATATTGAAGAAATTATTAATGATTTAAAAGTTAATCAAAAAATGGTGTTGCTCAGAGATTCTAAACACTTAAGCGACCGGTGGGCAGTCAGAGTTATAGATTCTAAAGGCAGAAGTGTTGGATTTTTATCAAGTGATTGCAGCGAAGTTGTTTCTCGCCTAATGGATGCGGGAAAGAAGATGTTTGCAAAGATAGAAAACATTGAAAAAAGACCACACTGGAATCTGATTGAGCTTGAGGTGTATTTAGATGACTAAATGGGTCAATGTTGACGACTTAAATGAATATGAATTCAAGCGAATAAAAAGTTCATTTTCTTTTGCTCCTGCAGGATTTAATCCTGACGAGAAAGGATTGGTGGAAATAACAATTTCTGAACCTGTTCGCGATTGCAGAACAGGTAAATATCTTGGGCGTGAATATATTGACTACTATCCAAGAGATTTCTTAATGCCAGGTGACGATAGTTGTGGGCCAGAGATAGCGCTTAATGCTGGTGCTGCTTTTTACAATGAGGCTCTTGAATATGTAGATGAAGACATGAGAGATGTGCGTGTTGGTTGTTTTAAATCAGCAGAGCTACTTTATTTCCATGCTGCTTTGTGGGGAAACTGGGAATGCCTTAGCACATGTTGGCTAAACCTTGGTTATTTGTATGAATATAGACTTACAAATGATGATTTATGGCCTTTGTGGATGGAAGATGTCCCAAAAACCTACCATCCTGTTTTGCAAATGCGAGATAGAGATAGTCGTGCTCATGCTTGTTATGGATTAGCGATGGAATCTGGGAGCATAGAAGCTATATATAAATATGCTGACACTGTGAGATGGGAAAAAGGGTGCAATCCAAACATTAAAGAAGCTGTCAAACTTTATTCTCAAGCTTGGGAAAAATGTCAATATAGTGACCCTCACGTAATTGGAAGTGTTGCTTCTCGACTAGCAGGATGTTATGAGGACGAAGATGGTTGTGTTCGCGATTTAAAGAAAGCAAAAGACTTTTATGAGCGAGCAATTATGTGGTTTGAGATTTCGGCCGAATACACTTCACTTTATGAAAAAATGCTTTCTAAATGCAAGAAAGGGCTTTCTAGAGTCGATCAAGAATTACAATTTGAATAAATGTTTATAAACTGTTGTTTATATTATTTCTCATTTTTTGTTTATAAATTATTTATATGCTTATTCAGTTTTTAGTTACTGTTTATTAATATTTTTTAAAATCATCTCTAGCTTTTTTATTAAAAATTCAAAGGCTAGCTTTCCCCATTTTTATCGACCAAACAATAATTTGGCTAGTTAAAGAACTCTTTTAACTTTATTTGCTCAAGTTATGAGACCAGGATAAATAAACATCTTGCATTACATGTATAATTTATCTGTTTGTTGCGCTTTTGTGCATAGAGTTTAAAGGGGAGAGCAATGAGTAAATTGTTGCGTTTGATTGGGAACCGACTGATTTGGTTGCCAGTCATGATCATTGGCGTTACTGTCCTTGTGTTTTTTATAATGTCTCTTTCTCCAATTGACCCAGCCTATTCGGTCCTTGGAGAAAATGCTACAGAAGCACAGGCTGCAGCATATCGTGCCGAACATGGGCTAGATTTGCCAGTTGTAGTTCAGTATTTCAATTTTATGGGTGGGCTTTTACATGGAGACCTCGGAACTTATGGTGCAAACAACGCCAGTGTAGCTGACCAAGTTATGCGTGCGTTGCCAGTCACACTTCAATTAACATTTTTCGGTCTCATCATCGGTGTGATAGCCTCTTTGATTCTTGGTGTGATTTCAGCTCTTTACCGTGATCGTTGGCCCGACCACATCATTCGTGTTTTTTCCATCGCATGCATCGCAACTCCATCTTTCTGGCTTGCTGTTCTTTTAATTTTGCAATTCCAAGGAACGCTTCCTGTTGCTGGGAAGTTGCCAAGCATTTCGTCTGATTTCGGCGGTTGGTTTATGCGAATGCTTCTGCCAGCTATTTCTTTGGGAGTCCCAGTAACTGGCCAGTTAACTCGCGTAGTAAGAACTTCGATGGTTGAAGAACTTGACAAAGACTATGTTAGAACCGCGCGTGGAGCAGGCATTCCCTATGCTGTGGTTGTTGCGCGCAATGTTTTGCGTAACGCACTCATCACGCCAGTTACAGTCCTTGGTTTAAGAATTGGCTATTTAATTGGTGGAGCTGTGATTATTGAGGTTATTTTTAATCTTCCAGGAATGGGCATGACAATTGTTTCAGCTATCCAATCTAACTACATTTATCTTGTTCAAGGCGTTGTTCTGACTGTGGCAGTTGCATTTATTTTGATTAACATCATCGTAGACATGCTCTACATTTTGATTGACCCAAGAATTAGGAGTGTTTAGCATGGCTGAATTAAACAAAACAAAAATTGCGGACGCAAAGGGTTCAATCGCTCCGAAAGGATTGCTGCGCGGAAACACAACTAATAAACTAAGTGCAGGTAAGGTTCTGCTTCGTCGATGGAACGCAATGAGCATCCGTGCGAGGATTTCACTCATTGTTTTACTATTAGTTGTCCTCACAGCAGTGTTAGCAAATTTCCTGGCGCCAATGTCTCCATATGAGATTTTCACTGCACGTCAGGCACCAGATTCTACTTTCTTGTTTGGCACCGATGACAAAGGTCGTGACGTTTTGTCAAGAATGATGTATGGCGCGAGATATTCGCTCGTAATCGGTCTTGGGGCGACAACATTCGCATTGGTGTTTGGCTCTATCATTGGTTCTGTTGCAGCTGTTGTTCGTCCTTGGGTGTCAAATCTCATCATGAGAATTCTTGACATTATTATGAGCTTCCCGGGAATTGCATTAGCAGCAACTTTTGTCATCGTTTTTGGCAATAGCCTTCCATCACTAATTTTTGCGATTGGCTTTCTGTACATTCCACAGCTCGCGAGAATCGTTCGAGCCAACGTAATGAGTGAATATAATCAGGATTATGTTCGAGCTGTAGTTGTTAGCGGTGCAAAAGCTCCCTATATTCTTTTTAAACACGTAATCAGGAACTGCATTGCACCAGTTCTCGTTTTTACTATTGTTTTGGTTGCTGACGCTATTGTGTTTGAGGCTTCGCTTTCGTTTATCAGCGCAGGCATTCCTGAGCCAACACCAACATGGGGCAACATTTTAGCTGACGCTCGTGGTGGGGTTCTTGCTGGACAATGGTGGCAAGCGATGTTCCCAGGCCTTGCAATTATGATTACTGTTCTTTGCTTGAACATTTTCAGTGAAGGAATTACAGATGCAATGGCAGCTCCAGCGAAAGCGCCAGTTGCCAAAGGTGATGACAAACTTGATTCTGATCGTGAAGCTGACATGTTTGTGTCTAACCCTAAACTTGCATATGAAGCGCAACGAGAAATGTTGACGAAGCGTTTGGCAGCCTTAAAAGAAACTGAAGAGAAGAGAAAAGACCGTTTCTCTGCTAAAACTGATGTGCCTCCAGTTCTTGAAGTTAAAGATTTGTGCATTCGATTCCCACGTCACGGAGAGGTTAATGTTGTAGATCACTTGAGCTTCGTAGTTCGTCCTCGCCAAACTATGGGTTTGGTTGGTGAGTCAGGTTGCGGTAAATCAATCACATCTCTTGCAATCATGGGTCTTCTTGATCGTAAAGCGCACATTTCTGGTGAAGTTCTATACAACGGAAACAACCTTCTTGCTCTAAATGAGAAAGACATGAATGAACTTCGTGGCAAAGAAATAGCGATGATTTATCAAGATGCTCTTTCTTCTTTGAATCCATCAATGACAATTAAGGCTCAAATGAAGCAACTCACTGAACGTGGTGGAACTCGCAACGCTGAGGAGCTACTTACCTTAGTGGGTCTCGATCCTGAGCGCACCCTTCGTTCATATCCTCATGAGTTGTCAGGTGGCCAGCGCCAAAGGGTTCTCATCGCAATGGCTTTAACGCGCGATCCTAAAGTCGTGATTGCTGACGAACCCACAACTGCTCTTGACGTTACTGTTCAAAAGCAAGTTATCTCTCTTTTGAACAAACTTCAAGCTGAACTTGGATTCGCGATGGTGTTCGTGAGTCATGACCTTGCTCTTGTAGCCGAAGTTGCAAATTCAATTACTGTTATGTATGCAGGACAAATTGTGGAGCAAGGTCCTGTGCGTGACATTTTAACTCACCCAATTCATGAGTACACTCGTGGTCTTCTTGGTTCAGTGCTTTCAATCGAGGCAGGTGGAGATCGTTTGCACCAAGTTCCTGGATCTGTACCTTCTCCTAAAGACTTCCCTGAAGGAGACCGTTTTAGACCACGCTCGAGCCATCCTGATAAAATATCTCCTATTCCACCAATGCTGAAGCAGATTGAAGGAACTGATCATTATTATGCCGAGCTTCCTGATTCTGAGTTGAAGCGTTTAGGAATTGAGCCCTACAAAATCAACGTTGAAGCAGCAAAGCTTGATGCACTTGAGGAGAAAGGAGCTGACAATGACTAGAACAGATGCAACTCCAATCATTTTCCTTGATAACATTTCTGTTGATTTTAAAACGAGAACTGGGTCATTTATGCACCCAACGATTGTTCACGCGGTTAGAGATTTGACAATTAAATTGATGCCAGGCGAGACGATTGGTATTGTTGGTGAGTCGGGTTGCGGAAAGTCGACCACTGCAAATGTTATGTGTGGATTGCAATCACCAACTAAAGGCAAGGTGTTCTTTAAGGGCAAAGATGTTACCCACAGAACAGCTGCTGACAGAAAAACAATTGGCCGCGTAATTTCTGTTGTTTTCCAAGATCCTGCTACAGCACTTAACGCTCGCATGACAATCTCTGACCAGTTAATGGACCCTATGAAAGTTCACAATGTTGGAACTCAAAAAGAGCGCGAGGCTCGTGTGCGTGAGCTGATTGGAATGGTTGGCTTGCCTGAAAGCTCACTTGATGCCTTGCCTGGGCAGCTGTCAGGTGGTCAGCGTCAGCGAGTTGCGATTGCACGTGCACTTTCATTGAAACCCGATGCGATTATTGCAGACGAACCAACCAGTGCACTTGATGTTTCTGTGCGCGCTCAAATTCTTAATCTCTTGATGGATTTGAAAAAGGAGCTTGGTTTAGCCATGGTGTTTATTTCACATGACATCCAAACTGTTCGTTATATTTCAGACAGGGTTATTGTTATGAATAAAGGTCAGATGGTAGAAACGGGCCCAACGAAAGACATCATGAGAAATCCACAGGATGATTATACGAAGTTATTGCTAGGTGCTGCTCCTTCGCTTTTGCATCCAGATGCAAGTGTGCTTGAGGGCTAGGTTGGAATAAATCTAAAAGTTATTTAACTTTTATTATTTGATTTGCAAAATGTTAGTAACTTGAAGTTTGAAATGAACTTCAGGGAGAACACTTTAAACAGGATCCTTTAGATTTTGTTTCACGAGAAACAGTTTATCTGCGTTTTTTGAAAAACTGAGACAACAAGGTGGCGCATTCTTTTTCAAGAACGCCACCTTTTACTTTAAAGTTGTGGTTTAGTCGCGCATCTTCTGCGACTTTATAAAGCGTAACAAGCGCTCCGGCTTTTTTGTCATATGCTCCGAAGACGCATCTGTCAATTCGCGCCTGGTGCATGAGGCCCGCACACATTATGCAAGGCTCTAGTGTGACATAGACTGTGCACCCAGTGAGGCGCCAAGCTTGTTTTATTTTGGAAGCTTTTTCAATCGCAATGTGCTCTGCGTGCGCAGCAGGGCTGTGAAGTTGTTCTCTCAAGTTGTGTGAGCGAGCGATGATTTTACCTTCAGCATCAACTACAATCGCTCCAATTGGCACTTCGCCTTCTATTTCCGCTTGCTTCGCTTCTTCAATTGCAATTTTCATGTATTCTTCGTCGTTCATAACAACTAATTCTACTTGTGTGTTAGAAGTTTTATGAAATTAACTTGAAGTAGAGATGACTCATAATCATTAATAGGAGTGTGAATCAGTAAAGTTTTAAGCAGAATAATATACATAGGAATTTTAATCAAACTCATTCAAATTGTTATTATTGCGTTAACTCCAATGATTAAAAGTTAATTCTAGCTGGTGCGCTATACTTAGCTAAAGTGCTCAAATTTTGGAAAGGGGAGATCTTGAGTAATTTAGCATCTAGTTGTAAGAAATCATTAGCCGCGGTCGTTGCGGTTTTAGCTTGTGTTGGAATAGCTTTTTCACTTTGGGGATGTTCAGGAAGTGGCTCAGGCAGTTCTTCTGATTCTGGAGACAAGAGTCGAGAGGTTAAAGTTTGCTTCGTAGAAATTGTAGAAAATGACGCATTTGTCACGATGATAGATGGATTTAAACAGGGCATGGAAGACGCCGGCTACACCAATGTAAAATATGACGTTAAAAACGCACAGGGCGATTCTTCGACTTTGAACCAAATTGCAGCTCAACTTAAGAGCAGCGATTATGACGTGGTTGTGCCAATTGGAACACCACCTGCTCAAGCATGCGCAAATGCTGGAATTTCAACACCAATGGTGTTTATGAGTGTTACTGATCCTTTAAATGCAGGTGTGACAAATTCGATGGAGAATCCTGATAAAGGAATGACTGGTACGACAAACTTTGCAGATGTGGAGGCAATTTTTACAGCAGCCGAGGAATTGAAACCAAACATCTTGGAGAAAAAGGTTGGCATCATCTATTGCTCCAGTGACAAAAATGCGCAGGTTACAGCAGAGCAAGCTCGTGACTATTTAACTTCTAGAAACATTGAGTCTGAAATTAAAACTGTAACGAATTCAAGTGAAGTTCAGCAAGTAGGTCAAGCACTTGCATCAGATTGTGGAAGCATTTATGTCCCTGCCGATTCAATCGTTCAAGTTGCTATGGCTCAGTTGACTGACGTAGCAACAAAAGCTGGAATTCCAGTGCTGGGCACCGATCCAGTTATGACGGAGAACGGCGCACTTGAAAGCGTTTCATGCACAAATGACAACTTGGGTGTTGAATCAGCGAAGCTTGCAATTCAACTAATCGAAGGAAAAGCAATTAAAGATGTCCCTATCTACGCTTTGCCTTCGACCGACCGTTCTGTAAACAAAAACACAGCTGCTGCTTTAGGAATTGAGATTCCAGCAAACAGCAACTTTAGAGTAATTGGCTAGTTTTTTCAATATTTTTAATGTTTGGATGTAGGTTAAATTTAAGGCCTGGTTGCCATTTATTTGGAGATTAATTTGTTTTAGCGATAACAGCTAGATGTAAGGATTTTCTGATTGAACTTTTCTTAAATCGCATAAATTGGTGAAAGCTTTAAAGTCCAATTGAAAACCTGCTGATTGGTAGCTTGATATAAATAGCGACTTAGAGGGGTTGACCTGCTAAAATATGCAGGCAACCTCTTTTTAGTTCTTAAGGATTAATAGCTCATGAGTTTAACGATTTTATTTGATGCGACTTCTTTAGGCTTTGAATATGCATTATTGGCGGTCGGAATATTTATCACGTTTAGAATTCTTGGCATGGCCGACCTCACCGTTGATGGGTCATTTTGCCTAGGAATGGCTGTTACATGCGTGTTTACTGTCGCTGGACATCCTGCCATTGGACTTGTGGCGGGCGCGGCAGCAGGTGCGCTCGCAGGCTGTGTAACTGGGCTTTTAGCTACAAAGGCACGAATTAACCCGTTGATTGCTGGTATTATCACATCAACTGGCCTCTATTCAATTAACGTTTATGTTTTAGGCTCCCCTAATTTAAGCCTACTTGGAATTTCAAAATTGTATGATGGGATTCATCGTTTATTGTTTCCTGGCCTTCCAACATCATCCGAGGCTCAAATGCCTGTGGCTCCTGGGGCAATTGCTCCAATTGACATCTCAAAGTTCATTTTCGTGATACTTATTGTGGTGGCAATTATTGCTGTTTTAATTTATTTCTTTAAAACCGAAAGCGGTCTTGCAATGCGCGCCGTTGGAGATAACGAACAGATGAGCGCTGCAAGTTCTATTAATGTTGACTTCTATAAAATAGGAGGTCTTGCCCTCGGCAATGCGCTTGTTGGCTTGACGGGTGGAATTCTTGCTCAATGCCAGGGATTTGGCGACATGACTAGCGGTACAGGCATGGTTCTTGTTGGTCTTGCTAGCGTTATTATTGGAGAAGTCTTTGGCGGAAGACGCGGAGTAACGTCCGGACTGATTTGCACCGTTGTGGGCTCTGTTGTCTATCGCATCATTATCCAAGTTGCAGTGGGGGTAAATCTCGACGCAAATTCATTAAAACTTATTAGTGCAATAATAGTTGGCACATTCATGTCTTTGCCGGCAGTTCGCGCTTTCTTCACTGAAAGAAAAACAAGAAAACATTCATATGAAGAAACCAACGGCGATACTTTAACCTCAGCAGACTTGAAGGGCGGCAAAAATGACTAATCAGATGTTAAGTATTCAAGCGTTGAGGAAAACATTTAATAAAGGGCAAGCACTTGAGCACAAGGCGCTTCAAGGCATCAATTTAAAAATGAATGAAGGCGAGTTTGTTTGTGTGGTTGGTTCAAATGGCGCGGGCAAATCAACTTTATTCAATTGCATTGCCGGCTCTGTAATGCCTGACTCTGGAAAAATTGTTCTCGATGGGAAAGACATTACTTTTGTGCGCGACTATCGACGTTCAAGGAATTTATCTCGTGTTTTTCAAGATCCGCTAAAAGGCACTTCGCCTAACCTAACGATTGCAGAAAATATTTCGCTTGCTTTGGGCAGATCAACTCATCAAAATCCCCTTGGGTTGGCAATGAAAAAGTCGAAGCGAGAATTTATTGCAGATACGCTCGCGAAGTTTAACATCGGGCTCGAAAACCGTCTCGATGTTAAAGTTGGGAGCTTGTCGGGTGGGCAGCGTCAAACTGTCTGTTTGCTCATGGCCGTCATTGGAAAACCAAAACTATTGCTGCTTGATGAACACACTGCTGCTCTAGATCCACAGGCAACAAAAAACGTTCTTCAAATTACAAATGACGCCGTAAAGATGAATAATACGACGACAATTATGGTTACCCACAACATGGAAGATGCGCTCAGCTATGGTTCAAGAACGCTTGTTATGCATGAAGGGCGCTTTATTGCAGACGTTACTGGCGATGTGCGCAAGAACATGTCGGTCGATGATCTTGTGGAGCTTTTTCATGAAGAAACTGGCGAGACTCTTGCAAATGACGAGATGATGCTTGCATAGACCATCTGTTTTTATTTCTAGGACAGATTTACAGAGCAAACTTGCAGACATGAATTTCTTCACTGCTATTATTGTGTAGAAAAAATCCGCAACAATTAGCAGATAGTTGCTTTCATAGCTTTAAATTCATTGAAGAGGGAAATCAGAGACCTCAACTTGTTCAACTTATGGTTCATATTTGACCAAATTGAACATAACCTTTACAATTCCTTTACAAACAGAAAGGAATTAATTTAGCATGATTTCTGAAAACGAATTCCTGATTTTATCGTCTTTGATAAATCAGCCTACTTTTAATCAACGTCAATTGGCCGAAATAACTGGACTATCTGTTGGCACAGTTAATAGCACCTATCGCACATTAGAAGAAAAAGGTCTCACTTCTGATTATTCAGTAACAGATGATGGAACTAAAGAACTTGAACCTTTTAAAGTAAAAAATGCTGTGATTTTAGCCGCTGGACTTTCAAGCAGGCTGGCTCCCATCACATATGATCGTCCAAAAGGAATGCTCAAAGTTCGAGGCGAGATTTTGATTGAGCGCCAAATTGAGCAACTTCTTGATGCTGGTATAGATGACATTTATATCGTCGTTGGCTTTAAAAAAGAAGAGTTTTTCTATTTGGAAGAAAAGTATGGCGTAAAGCTAATCGTGAGCCCTGAGTATATGGAGAGAAACAACCATTCGTCCATTTGGGAAGCGCGACATGTTTTAGGCAACACATATGTTTGCTCTTCTGATAATTACTTCACAATAAACCCATTTAATTCCTATGAATTTGCTTCTTTTACTGCTGCAACTGAATGTCACAGTGCGCCTCTAGAATATTTTTTAAAGACAAAAGGTAGCGTTAACAGAATTGTTGGCGCAGAACTCAATGGTCAAGATGGCTTCGTAATGATGGGTCACACTTTTTGGAATGAAGAATTTTCTAAAAAGTTTATTGAAATTCTTCAATCAGAATGGATGAAGCCAGAAACTGAAGACAAGCTTTGGGATGAGATTTTCTATGAACATGTAGATGAGCTCGTCATGAGAATGAAGGAATATCCACGTGGTGTAATCCAAGAGTTCGACTCTCTTGATCAAGTTAGTGCTTTTGACCCTGAGTTCATCCAAAATGTTGGATCTGATGTGCTTGACAACATTTGCAACACACTTTCTTGCGAACGAAGCGACATTAGAAACATTGACCCCATTAAGCAAGGTTTAACTAATTTATCTTTTTATTTTGAGTGTCGTGGCGACGGTTATGTTTACCGACATCCTGGTGCTGGAACAAATGAGATTATCAATCGCCCTGCTGAGGCTTTCGCGTGTAAAACTGCCGCCGATCTTGGCCTTGATGAAACATTTGTTACTGAAGATGCAACCAGCGGATGGAAGATTTCAAAGTTTGTTCCCGATTGCACTGGCTTTGATTATAGTGACACTTCCCAAGTTGAACGTGCTCTTGGCATGGTTCGAAAGCTGCATCAAAGTGGCGTAATTTCTCCATGGAGTTTCGATTTTTATGATGAGTCTCTAAACATTGTGCACATTTTGAAGGAATCTGGCTGGACCTTCCCTTCTGGTTTTGACGAACTTCAAGCTAGAATTGCATCTCTTGTTGCTCCTATGCGTGCCGGTGCAGGTGAGCCTGTTTTGTGCCACAACGACTTCTATGGTCCAAACTTGTTAGTTCATGGTAAAGATATGTGGCTCATAGACTGGGAATATTCTGCCATGGGCGATTATGGAAATGACTTTGGCAACTTCATTGCCCAGAGTGATTATTATGATGTTGAGGGCGCAATAGAGGCAATGTCTCTTTATTTTGGTAAGAAACCGACACCTGACCAGGAGTTCCATTTAATAGCATGTTCAGCTGTTGTTGGCTGGTATTGGTATGTTTGGGCGATGTTTAAAGAGCTAAAAGGTGCGCCTGCTGGTGAGTGGCTTTATGTTTGGTATCGAGCGGCGAAAGAATTTTCGGCAAGAGCAATTGAGATGCTTGGCGGAAATTCATTCGAGAGAAACCTTTCCATGGACGAATTCCGCATTCTTGCAAAGGCAGATGCTAGACGTGCTGGTCGAGATTATGAATATGGTGAAGTCTCCAACACAGCTGAGGCGAGTGAGAACCTTGAAAAGCGGGGTTTTTTGCGTGACGGCGAAATTACTGCTCTTGGAGTTGCTGCGCTTGAGCCATACAGAGTTAAGCGCGGCGTTTTGCTTGCTGCTGGTTTCGGAAGCCGACTTTTGCCTGTGACTGTCAACACTCCAAAACCTCTTGCGCGTGTAAACGGTTTGCGAATTATCGACCGTTTGATTGATGGTCTCCTTGCTGCTGGAGTTACTGAAATTTATGTAGTGCGTGGTTATCTGGCAGAAGAATTCGATCAACTTCTGAACAAATATTCTGACATTAAGTTCATTGAGAATCCACTCTATTCTAAGACCAATAACATTAGTTCGGCGCTCGCAGCAATCGACCATTTTGAAGATGCATATGTTTTTGAAAGCGATTTATTGCTGGAAAACCAATGTTTGCTCACACCCTACCAATATCGCTCCAACTATTTGGGGATTGACGTTGATAGCACCGATGACTGGCGTTTCCTCACCGACGAAAACGAGAGAATTTGTGATCTTGCTAAAGGTGACGAAAATCGTTGCTGGCAAATGGTCGGCGTCTCCTATTGGGAAAAATCAGATGCGCATCGACTTGCTGAAGACATACGAGAAATCTTTGAGACCGAAGAGGGCAAACAAATATTTTGGGATGAAGTTCCAATCCTTCATAAAAATGAACATTTTGATCTTTATGTTCGTCCTTGCAAAAGTGAAGACATCGTTGAGATTGACGATTTCGAGGACTTGCAGAGAATAGACCCTTCATACATCGTTAAAAAGAAGGCCGTCTAAAAGGAGAGACAGTGGAAGAAAAGCTTGAAACATTTGAGAGCTCAGAATATTTTGAAAAGCGTTCATTGAAAACAGGAGCTGCAGGTTGGATGCTTCTGATGGGACTTGGAGTTGCCTATGTTATTTCTGGTGACTTTTCGGGCTGGAATTATGGCATTGCACACGGTGGTTGGTTGGGTTTAGCAATTGCATTTGTCTTGATGGGAACAATGTATGTTTGCACAGTTCTTGGTGAGGCAGAAATGTCTTCCGCATTGCCAACTGCGGGAGCAGGGTTCGCATTTTCGAGATGTGCGATGGGAAGGTTTGGCGGATTTTTAACAGGTCTTGCAATTACAGTTGAATATGTTTGCGCCCCAGCTGCAATATCTACTTTTATCGCTAATTATTTCTTGGAATTGGGACTTCTCCCCGATGATTTTCCAAGACTCGTTTTGATTGCAATCATATTTTTCATTTTCTTAGGAGTGCACATTTTCGGCGTAGGTGAAGCGCTGAAATTGATGCTTTTAATCACACTTGTTGGCGCTGTTGCGCTTGTCGCGTTTGTAGTTGGAGCTGCTCCTGCTTTTGATCCAGCTGGACTATTTGACATTGCTCCAAATGGCGGAACTTCCACCGCACTTCCTTTTGGTTTTAGTGGCCTTCTGGCTGCTCTCCCTTTTGGAATATGGTTCTTTCTTGGTGTCGAGGGTGTTCCTCTGGCGGCGGAAGAAGCAAAGAATCCGAAGAAAGACATCCCCCGTGCCATTATAGGCTCAATGGCTGTGCTCATTTGCACAGGTCTCGCTGTGCTCACTTTTGCTGCTGGTGTAACAGGTTCTCAGGTAATGGGCGAGTCTTCTGCTCCTCTCGTTGATGCTCTCAATGCAGCAGGGAATCCTGGGCTTGCATTCTTTGTAAACGTAGCAGGTTTATTCGGGCTCATTGCATCTTTCTTTTCTCTGATCTATGCAGGTTCAAGAGAAGTGTTTGCACTTTCCAGAGCCGGTTATTTACCAACTTTTTTGTCTTTGACAGGAAAGCGTAAAACGCCTTGGGTAGCTCTTGTTGTTCAAGGAGTTATTGGTTTTTTGCTGGTTGTAGTTGTGGAGTCAGGCGACGTTTTGCTCAACATGGCAGTTCTTGGTGCTTGCATTAGTTATGCTTTAATGAATGCTTCGCACATCATTTTTAGGAATAAGCAACCTGGTTTAAAACGTGGATGGCTTACGCCAGGAGGTAAAGTAACGACCTGTGTTGGGCTTGTTCTTTCTGTTATTGCAGTTTGTTCAACGTTCTTTGTCGACACGATTGCTTCAATTGGAATCATTTGCGTACTCATTGCAGGTTCAGTTTATTTCTTCGTCTATGCAAAGAAGCGCCTCATTGCAAATGCTCCAGAAGAGGAGTTTGCCAAACTTGAAGATGCGAGTGCAGAAATTAGATAATGCATACTTTTTCTGTAAAGAGTCACTCTGTTAACGATGTGGCAACATCCTAAATTCTGTGTCAGGAATTGTTAGAGAAACTTTCCATATTGATAGTTAATGCGAATAGGAACGTTTTTTTATTAGTGAGAAGCATTTCCGGAGTTGTATTTTGAATAGACGAGGAGTTGGTTATGAAAGCATATAAAGGAACAATTCTGACCGTAGACAAAAGTGACTCCATTGCTAAATGGCTTGTTGAAGATACTGGTCAAATAGTTTATGTTGGAGATGAACTTCCATCTCAATTTAAAAATGCTGAAGTTATTAACCTTGGAAGAAAAACGCTTTGCCCAAGCTTTGTCGACACTCATGCGCATCTAGCAAGCTTTGCAACGTTTAATGCAGGCCTCAATGTGATGAATGCTCGTTCTAATTCAGAAATCGTTGAGCGTGTTGCTGATTTCTCTAAAAGAACGTCAGCTAAAGTCTTAATTGCATTTGGAGCTTCTCCCTACTCAGTGGAGGAAGGACATCTTGTTAGTCGTGAACAACTTGATTTAGCTTGTCCTGACAAACCGGTTATGCTTGTCAAATATGATGGCCATGCATGCGTTGTGAATTCTGCATTACTTAAGTTGATAAATTCTGATGTAAAAGAACTTCGTGGATATCATCCTGATAGCGGAGAGATGAACCAGGAAGCATTTTTTAAAGTTTCTGACTTTATTACTAGTTCGCTCTCAATTCCAGAACTTGTAAGAAACATTCAAAAGGCCATGGATTATTATGCGTCACGTGGAATTGGAATGGTCCACACAGTAAGCGGTGTTGGTTTCGCTGGCGACATGGACATAACAATGGAACAATGTGTAGCAAAGAGCGCACAAAGCGGTTTCCAAATTCGAGTTTTTCCACAAACGCTTGATGTAAATGTTGCGCTAAAAAGAAAACTGCCAAGAATTGGTGGCTGCTTTGCATGCGCGCTTGACGGATGCTTTGGATCAGCCGATGCTGCTTTGAACGAACCTTATGAAGGAACCAGTGACACTGGCGTTCTTTACTATGATGATGAGAAAGTTGCTTCATTTTGCAAGGCAGCTAACCGCGCTGGGCTCCAGATTGAAATGCATGCTATTGGAGATGCTGCTTTTGATCAAGCCGCTAGATGCATCAAGGCAGCGCTTGATGAATTCCCTCGAAAAGATCACCGACACGGCATAATTCATTCTTGCTTGCCAACAGAAGAAGGCACCAAGATTTGCGCGGAATATGGAATTCAATTTCCTATGCAAACCTCTTTTATTGATTGGCCTCAAGAGCCAGATGAATATCTTTGCAAGTTGTTGGGCAATAAAAGAGCAAACAACCTCAATCCACTGCGCAAGTATTGGGATGCAGGAATCCGAATTTCTGCGGGATCCGATGCGCCATGCACTGATCCTAATCCAATTCTCTGGATGGAAAAAGCCTGCAATCACTCTAATCCACATGAGTCTCTAACACCTGAAGAAGCACTTCGAATGTGCACGTTTAATGGTGCAGCTGCAACGTTTGACGATGATAAACGAGGATCGCTCGAGGAAGGAAAAATTGCTGACATGACAGTGCTCAATGGAAATCCCTATGATGCTGATTGGAAAAACCTAAAAGTTGAACAGCTCATTTTGCAAGGCAAGCCATATGAAAATCAAAGACAAGGTGCATTCTCTGCTCTGCTTAAAGGATTTGTTTCAAAAGCTAAGAACTACTAGAGTAATTATTTTTTTGCAAGGTGCATGCCTCTGAGTAGCCAACTTTGTTGAATTTAGGCACAGTTGCGCACGAATACCACCAGCATGAATCCCTCTTGTTATAAGTGCGGAATCAACGAGTTCTGCTTGCTCCAAATCTTTTCCTTATAGAGCGTCTAAAAGTCCAGTTCGTGTGATGCGAGAGATGAGCAAAGCGTAGGTTATTACGCTTTGCCTCCCACCAAAGTTTCTCCTGTGAAGTGCCAGTTGTTGAAATCGGTTGAGTCACCTTCGATTTTGTAGTGGAACATCGAGTGTGAATAACGTCCATCAGAAGAAATCATCCAAAAATCACGCACGTTCATGCTTGGGTCGTCTTCAAAAATGGTTGATCCATATTTAGAGTAGTTTTGCCCCATAGCGCTTAGTATTGTCGCCATTAGTTGCGAATGGCTAACTGGTGAGTCGGTTCTTACTACGTTTCCTTCCCCTGTTCCACTCTTTTTAGCGAACATAATTGGAGTAGTAGCGTAATCAGGCAAATCCTCTGAGGAATGCCAGTTGCCATGGTCTGAAGTAATAATTATTGTTGCGTTGTCATAAAGGCCTTTTTCCTTTAATTGTTTCAAGTATTCGTTGACGATGTGAATTGCGGCGCGCGCCTGCGTAGTTTCGTCGGAATTGCCAACACCAACATCTTCTGCATTTTCATTCAGATAATATGGATCGTGATCGCCGTTTAGGTGAATTAGTCTAAATGCGCCGTTGTAGCCACGGTCGTCTACTGTGATTCCTGAATCTTTGAGTTTTTCATAATAGCGAACATCATCTGTAACGTGGACGGTATCTGCTGGCGAGCCGTCGGATTGGTATGAGATAACGTTTCTGTTTATGTCATCGGTGTAGAAGCGGAAGCGCTCTTTGAAAACCCAAGGTGCATCACGATATAGAGAACACTTAATTAGCGACTTCACTGCGTTTTCAACGTTGATATTCATGCTGCTCAAAGGGTGAATGTTTATTGTGTTAGAAGCAACATACTTCTGTGAATCTTCGTCGCTCATTTTGTTTAGTTGCAGGTCGGGACTGTAAATTCCAACTGAATAGTTGGAATCATGCATGTCTTTGAGGAAAGTAGACCTTTTGTATCTAGTTTCTCTGTAGTGAACTAGGTCCTCACCCTCATCTGGATGAACTCCTGTCAGCATATATGGAATGGCATTGTTCGTTGGAATCATTACGCTGTTTGAATTGTGGAAATAGGTAAATCCCTGCCACTCATTGAGTGCATCTGGATATTCTTGCAACACCCTGTCCATTGTTTTTGTGTCAAATCTGTCAAGCACAAACATGATTACATTGTTTTTGCTTGAAACTTCGTTCATTCCATCTTCTGTAATTTGTGTTGGTCCCAAATCGCTTGAATAACTTCTCTCAGTAATTTGGTTTGCGAACAGGCTACCAACCCCAACGGCCTGCACGAAAATCAAAACGATGGAGATGGCGGCTGCAAAACCCTGGAAGCGACTGCGGTTTATGTTTGAAACTAATGCGATACCAACAATGAGAACAATCCAAACTATGAGTGAGACAATCATCATCGTTTTATGGTCACCCCAGAAATCAACTTCGCGACCGTCTGCAGATGGAAGCCCATTGTTCATAAACATAGCTTGTATGTAGAAACAGAGGCTCACAGCAAAAGCAAGAGCAAGCAAAACTGTAAATAGTTTTCCTCTGAATAAAGACAGCACAATAGCTGTGATTAAAATTACAATTATTGTGAACACGGCCATTGGAATTGCGATGTCGCTTAACGCAAAACTTAAAGAGCCACCTGCACCTGCGACTATCTCATATGGGGCGACAATGCCGAGGGTAAATCCTCCAAACGTGCAAACTATTAAAGAAAGAATGAAACGACGGAACCATCCTGGTTCTATTCCCTTGTCCTCTTTTTTCTCTCCCTTTTCTTTTTTCACGAAGATAGAAGTTTTTCTTGCTTCAATTGTGTGACGGTCCTCTTCAGCAATGATTGGGTTGCCGCTTTCGTCTACTCTGCACCATGCAGGGTCAACTTCTTTCCCCGCATTTTCATCAATTCCAAGCGCTTTAACAAGTTTTTTTCTTGTTCGACGAAATGCCACGCCAAGCACAGTGGATAGCGCAACAGCCACGCCTGCCAATGCCTGAATAGTGTAGGTCATAACTGACGGATCTACATATGCCCAGGCAACGTTTGAGAACAACGGCAGTGTTGTCGCGGCAAGCACTAAACATGCGAACACATCAAAAGAAATGAGCACTAGGCGCCTGCAGTCTAAATTAGTTTTCTGCATTCTAATCACCTTTCTCTTCCTCATGTTTTTCTGCCTGCTTAGTTAATATTTCCTGCAGTAAATATTCGCCTGCAACGTTGGCAGATTCACCGATGTTAAAAATCGTTTTATTGCGAATTTCTTTGATTTTGTCATGCCAGCTGCTTTGATGCTCAATCATTTCAGCAAGCACATCGCCAATTTCGTTTGCTTTAGCAGGGTCAAGTGATTTTCCAATCTCATTGCGAAGTGTGATGTCGACTGGTTCAATTCCTAAATCTTTCCAATTAGGATTTGAAACCTTCATTTTAGTGTCCATGAAAACGACTGGTTTGCATGTTGAAAATGCGAATTCTGCTGAGACTGAAGACCAGTCAGTGATCAAAATGTCGGAAGAAAAAATTGTTTTGTTTGACGAAAAGTCTTTTTCGAAATAGAGTTCATCTTCTGACACATTTTCATAATTTGCTTGAAGTGCTTTCCAACGTGCTCCATAACGTTTTGTGTATTCTGGATGTGGTCTCACAATAATTTTCCAACCACGTCCGAGCATCGATTTGAGCATGTCATCAATGCACGAGTCTAAAATGCAATCCTCTTGCCATGATGGTGCAATCAAAATTGTTGGCTTGTCATTACCCGAAGTCAGTTCTGAGAATGCTTCAATCTCTTCGTCAAGCAACGGATAACCGCACTCGACAAGGTTTTTTGCAGACAGGTTATATATTTTTTCTGCTTGTCTAACTTCTTTTACTTGATGAGGTCCTGTGCAAAGCAGAGTGTCGAATTTGTCATAGGCTTCTTTTCTAGCTGCCAAATGAGTTGAAGTCATGTGATGGAAGAAGAAAACATATTCAATGTCATCGCGAACATAGGAGCGCTTAATGTAGTAGTTGTCAAAATCTTCAAGTGTCATCGCGACAACATCGGCGTCCATTTTCATCATGAGCGTGATGGCTTTCTTTTGACCGATGTAGTAGGGGCGAATTCGAGGTTCCGTTTCCGCAATTTTAAAAATTTGATCGTCTGGGTCGTTGGTTACATAATGAATGTTGCCTTTTGAATTCTTTAAGAGATATTCAATTGCGCCTTTGAAATATTTATAGAAACCACTTCCTTCAGAATAAAAAACCATGTGTTTATCAACAACATGCAAGAATTTCTTGTAATCTCGTTTTTCACGTTTTGCAAGCGGATCTTTCTGATACCACTTCTTTTTCTCTGCTCCGTCAAGGGACTCTAGCGCTTCTAGTTCTTCGCGACTTGCTTGCAAATCTTCGTAGTCAATGTATTTTTTAGGTTTGATACAAATGTTGCAAATTGCCTGAATGATAATTGCTGAGAAGTTAGAGACAATCCAATAAAAGCACATTCCTGCTGCAACAAAAACGCCAAGAAACAATGACAAGCCAATTGACAAACCGTTGGTCATGTTCTTTTCGGCTTTTGATTGTTCTTTTTGAAGAGGGTTGATTCTGTTTTGCGCGAAGCCCATAATAACAGCAGAAAGCCCTGCAAGAACAGGCATTATCCAAGAAACTCCGCCGTCTTCAATCGGGACGAGTCCTAAAAATTCTGTTCCTGGCGCGCCATTGTCGGTTATGACATGAATCACGTCAACAAGGCCAAACAAAATTAGAACTTGCACTGCAAGGGGGATTAGAGAAAGCATTGGGTGGTAGTGCTTTTCTTTGTACATCTCATTTTGCTTTTCGCCAATTGTTTCTTTATCGCCATAATATTTTATTTTCAGGCGGTTGAGGGCTGGCATGATTTTTACCATTACGATGCTGTTCCATTGGCACCAAAGTGACATTGGGAACAGAATTACTTTTGTAATGAGTGTAAATAAAAGGATTGAAATCCACCAGTTTCCAGAAATGTCATAACATGGCTGCACTATCAGCATTAGTGCATTGGTGATTGCTTCTATCAATTGTTACTCCGTAATACTTCTTAGCAAGGAACACACTTGTGCTCAATTAACATATTCAACCTTATGAGTTTACCAAAGCGAGCACAGCAATTAAGAAATTAGACCGTGCAGCCCTTTTGTTATCCTCTCACATCTTGTTTATTTTTCAGCAAATCTTTGTAGCAAGCGAGGTTTGCGCGGAAATCTTTGCTTGTTTAGAAGCGATGCTTTTCACTAGAGTTCATTTGGTTTTCGCTCGTCAGTTCATGCCAACTGGTGAGCAGTCTTTCGCTCACAGCATTTATAACAGCACATCCTGGTTCAGATGTGTGAGTGCAATCGCGAAATTTGCATTGATGTGATAGTTTTGCTATTTCTGGAAAAGCTTTTTCAATCCCATTTACGCAGTCAATCATTCCTATTGAGCGAAGCCCAGGCATGTCAACAACTCTGTGATTGTCTGTTAGCTCGATTATTTCACGTGAAACAGTTGTGTGACGACCTTTGTCGTCAAATTCACGCACTTCGCCTCGCAGGCACAATTCTTCTTCTGCTATTCCGTTGATTAATGATGATTTTCCTGCTCCCGATTTTCCAACTAAAATTGTTGTTACGCTTTTTTCGAATAACCTCTCTATTTCAAAATGTTCTTCTTCAATCGTCAAATTATCGTTACTCTCTATTTCACAAATTGTAAGACGCTTGCATTTTGCTGACAGTCCATTTAATTCAGTTTTGTAAATGTTGTCGAAAGCAGGCAGAAATTCTTTCACTTCGCCTAGGTTAGGTTTTGATAGGTCGCATTTAGTAATTATTAAATCTGTTGGGATGTTTGCGTTTTTAGATATTACGAGCATTCTTGCGATATGAGAGAAATTTAGTTCGGAAGCAACAGAGCAAATTGCAATTCTGTCAAAATTTGCTGCTAGTGCTTGTTTTTTATTGCGATTAACTGGGTCGTTTCGATACAGTTCAGTTTTTCGCGGAAGAATTCGATTTATGATTGCGTTTTCTTGGTTGTTGGTAAGCGTGACTTCAACCAAGTCCCCTATTGTTAGCGCCTGCTTTTTTTTCGACATTTTCGCACAGAATTCCGCTCGCAGTTTTTTCGAAACACATGTCTTTCCGGTTTGCAATTCACCCTTTAAATCGTTGAAGCCTTCGTCCCTAGATTGCAGTTCCACTAAGGGGAGACCACGATCGAGCTTGATTACTTCAGCAACTTTTTCCACTAGTTGTCCTCAATATCTTCATCTGTCTCAGCTTGGGCAAGTTCTGCCCTTTTTCGTTTCGCGAGGTAGAGATAAAAACCAGACATAATTCCGCCGAAAATTAGCATACAAATTCCAAAAGAGAGTCCTTGTGCATCAAATTCAGGATTGACTTCATTGCCTACTGCTTTTATACTTGAGCTCTCTGCATGTACATCGCATAGTCCGTCGTGCTGAGGGCATGCGATATTAAACACACCTCGCACTTTTAATGTGGTCCCACGTTTCCCATAGGCACCATATGTGTCTATTAAATTGGTGGTGTTTTCGGTGCAATAAACTGATATTGTGCTGAATTTATCCTTTTCCTCTGCCTGCAATGTTATCCAATAGTGACCTTCTTCAAAGCCTACTGTGCGTCTGTCGCCAATCACTTCTCCCACGATTTGCACTGTTTGCCCATCAAGGATGTTAGCGGAAGAGTCCTGCAACTCAGCAATTGACGTGTCATAGAGAAAAGAAGAATCTGCATCTTGCGATGGATTCACTTTGTTTGTTGGAGTTAGGGCTTGCGGATCTGCAATTCCACCTGCGTCATTTCTTGCTTTTAATTCACAACCAGTGAGTGACATTGTCATTAAAAGCGATAGGAATGCGAGCGCTATGGGTTCAAAAAATCTTTGCTTAGTAGATGAGCGATGTTGAGTCTTTGTAGTTTCAGCGTTCCAGCCAGTGAACTTGCAATTTTGAGCAGTGTTATTGCTAATTACTGCGCTCAAAGAAAATCTATTCCTATCTTTATTTTCAGAAAAGTTTTCTTTCTGAAAATTTGTGCGCTTCCTGAGTACGCTTAATTTGCGTGAATTGAAAAACTCTTTATTTTTAGAAGTCCTTAAACTCATGACAGTTGACCTTTAACTCTTCTGCAACTCGTCATCTGAAAACTTGGGGTTCATGAATTTAGATGATCGTCCCTCACGCTTAAGTATTCGTTTATTAGGCTTAAAGCTCGCTATAGATTGGGCAATGATTGCCAGCAACGCGATAAATTCTAAACGTCCAGCCCACATTAAAATAATGTAGATGACCTCAAGGCTAATTGGCATTCCAGCATTTGCGATGCCACATGTGATTCCTCCATTTGATGTCAGCGTAATCGATTCAAACATCGACTTTGTTGCGTCGTATCCATGGGTGATTCCTGCAAGAGTTCCAATCACAAATGCAATGATGAACAAGACAAAAATCGTCATTGAATTTTTAACGGTGGTCGCGTCTAGAACTCGCCTTCCTGTGTGAAGGTAGTGCATTGATAGTTTTGCTGTTGATGGCGAAACGGCTTCTTTTATCGTCAGCACAAGTGATTTGAAAATAACCCCAATTCTCACAAACTTGATGCCGCCCGCGGTGCTTCCTGCAGATCCACCGACAGCCATAATCAAGGCAAGTGTGATGAAAGCCCCAGACGACAGAACCGCGTTTAGTTGAGTCTGGTTTAAAACGGTTAGGCCTGTGGTTGAAAAAGCCGTGATAATCGTAAATGTGCCGCGGTGTATCAAAGATGGTAGCGTGTTGAAATAGTTGCTTTGTGTTGCCGTAGCGGTGAATATAATCATCATTATTACGAGCCAGATAGCACCCGTTTTCGTTTCGATGTCATTAAAAAACATCATTGGCTTGCCCTTGAAAATCCAATATATGATGTTGAAGCTCACAGTGCCAATAATCATTACAAGCATGCACACAAATTCAATCGACAGTGAGTTGTAATACATTAGCGAATCACTCATTGGTGAAAACCCACCTGTTGTATACGCTGAAATTGACATCCACAAAGATTGCAGAAAAGCGCGCGATGGCTCAAGTCCGTCGTGAACCATCAGCAAAAAAAGCACAAGTGTTGAAAACATAACAATGATTAATGTGATTCTAATGATGAAACGCGTGGCGGCGACTATGTTGGGGATAACGTGTTCATCTCTTCCTTCGCCTTGGAATAGAGCCGTAGAGGTTCCTTTTCCGAAGATTCCGAGCGAAAGTGCAACTACAATAATTCCAAGGCCCCCGGTGAAGTGCATCATGAAACGAAACATGTTGTCGGCGTTAGATAGATGATCAAGGTCGACCAAAACTGAGGCACCTGTCGTGGTGTAGCCTGAAACAGCATCGAAAAGTGCGTCGGTGTATTGCACAAAATGCCCTGAATAGTAAAGCGTAAATGAAGCAGCAATTGACAAAAACATCCAGGAAAAACCTGTGACTGCAACTGCCTGCTGTTTGGTGAGTTTTTCGGGCGACACTTTGGCAAGGCTTAAAATGGCACCTATTGCAATGCATGCCCCAATTGAAGTTGTGTATCTTGCCAACGGATTCCATTCTTGGAAAACAATCGCTGTTACAACTGACGGCAGCATTATTACTGCAGATCCGATTAGCAAAAACCCAAGGTAGTGCACAATCACTCTCACATCTTCAAATGTATAACGTGACCACATTTAAAATTTCACCGTTGTAATGATTGTTGTGATTGCGGTTACTGCCCAAAGGACAAATATTAAACAAATGATTGAAAGCAAAAAAGAAGCAATCGAAAAAACAACTTCTCTAGCTGGGATTTTTGTCTTCTTTGTTTTTGGCATAGCAAGAACATTTTACATCACACGCTGGTAAAATGATTGGGTTATAATGTAGTGACGCTTCTCATGGAACTAACTTTCACGTTAAACGATGTTGACATATCCAGTTTGAGCGACACGCAACGTCGCATGATTGAAGACATTGTGCATCTGGGCAGCACAGTGGCTAGTGAAATTTGCACGCCTCGCGTTGACATGATAAACGTTGACTGCGATGAAAGCGTGAGAGTTGCCATGGAGCGTATGCGCGGAACTGGATATTCTCGTCTACCAGTCACACATTCCGACAGCGATGAGATTGTTGGAATTGTTCATTACAAGGATTTAATATCGGCCGCCCTCGACGGCGATTCTGATATTTCATGTTCAAAATTCATGTATCGACCGAAATATGTTCCGGAGTCAAAAGATGTAATTAAGCTTCTTGAAGAAATGCAAGTTGAGCATTGCCAGATGGCAATTGTGATTGATGAATATGGTGGAACAGAGGGTCTCATCACCGTTGAAGACATTGTGGAAGAAATTGTTGGCGAAATTGTAGACGAAACTGACGATGAAGAAGCTCTACTCGAGCGCATTAACGACACAACGTGGCGAGTTGACGGAAAATGCCCTGTTAAGTTTGCTGAGCAGTATGGATGGCCTGTTAAAGAAGCTGAAGATTATGAAACAATTGCAGGGTGGTTGCTCGATGAAATTGACTCTGTCCCAACGGCTGGCGAAGAATTTGAATTTGATGGATATTCTTTCAAAATCGAAAAGATGAGACGAAACAGAATTCAGTCAATACGCATTGAAAAGCAGGCTTAATCGACTTTTTTGGGTTCTCTCAAAAAAGCACGAGTATACATACTGTGATAAAATCATTAAAACTAGTTCGACCAAATTGAGGAGGATAAAATGTCTAAATTTGGATGCTTTGCAAGCGGAGTAGTTGTTGGTGCTCTGGGCGGTGGAATTGCAGCCCTTCTCTTAACTCCAAAAACAGGTGAAGAAAATCGTGCGCTCGTGGCTGATTACGCCACTAATATTGCAAACAATGCTCAAACTTACAGCGACCAAGTTGCTGCTTCTTTCCAGGACGGCATTAAACAAGCAAGCACTGTAGGTGGCAATTTTGTTGGCAACGTAAAGAGCACAGTGGAAACTGCAGGAACGCAATTTAACGACAGAAACGATGAGCTTCGCGCAAAAATTGAAGCTGCCCGAGATCGCATAGCTCAACAGGTAAAGAAAAATGCTGAGCAGGATGAAGCTGAAGACGATGAAGTTTCTCCAGCAGAAGTTGAGTCTGAAGAGACTGCTGAAGAATAGAGTTGTCATTCAAGACATCTGAATATCTTGGCAAATTAGCCTATTTAACGACCGACGAAAGTGACGAAGAGGTAACCGTCAAAAAAGTCGGTCGTGTCCATTTTTTCGTTTTTCATCAACGGAAGTGCGTCGGAGTGCTCGTTAAACGCCCTGATCTTGCGATGATGATTCACAGGAAAGACATTTTCGCTCCACTAAATGCAATCTATTTTCAAGATAAGGCAATTATTCTTGATTCCGACTATGAAGATAAAGCAAATGCATACCTAAAAGAGAACAAAATCAAGCTTTCGCAAACTTTTGTTTGGGATGGAATGACGGTTAACTGCGAAAACGATAAAAGCCTTGGTACTGTTGATTGCGTTGTTTGTTCAGAAAAATCAGGAAAGCTCATCGAGCTGCATGTCTCTGACGGCGTTACTTCTGACAAGTTGCTCGGGGTTCGTGTTTTGCCATCTGACCTTGTTTTAGGAATGAGAATGGGCACTGGCACGGCTCGTTTGATGACTGTTGACGACAAAGAGGATGAAGGCTGTGGCGTTTTGTGCGTTAAAAATGAGGCTTCAACAATTCCTCTCACTGGAGGAGCTGCCGAAAAGTTGGCTGTGAGCAGTGCAAAAGCTAAAGACAAAGCGATAGAAACTGCTATCGATGTTAAGAAGAAGGCGGTTCCAGCAACAAAGAAAGCTAAAGCAGCCGCTTCAACTGTTATAGATGCGGGAGTAAAAAAAGCTGGTCGTGATTCTGCAACTATTAAAAAAGGTGTTGTTGGATTTAAAGACGAATTTATGAAATCCTTTAATGGGGAAGATAAATAACTATCTTTCCTTTTTTGTTAAATTCTTTTTCTGAAGAACTTTTAAATAATTGATTGCCTTAAAAGCAATTCTAGAATTCTTTTTTAATTGTTGCTCGCATGTTCACGCAGCTGCAAGCCCGTGTCCAATAACCATTCTCTTGAGCAACGGAGGCAATTTTTCTTGACTGCTCGAAAGATTTGCAAATTGCAAAACATGTTGAACCACTTCCGCACAGGAGGGTGTTATCTTCGCCCGCAGCTTCTGACAGCAATTTAAGAACATCTGTGACGGCAGGACACATTTCCTTTGCAACTGGCTGCAAGTCGTTATGCAAGCACATTTCTTCTTGAGTTGAGGTGGCAACATAAGTGCTGCCTGGAAGATCTAATTCATCAAATTTTTGGTAGGCCTCTGCTGTTGAAATTCCAGCTTCAGGTCTAACAAGGACTATCGGCATTTTCTTCGACCGCAATTCTTTAGAGAAAATTGAGCCGTCGCCACTCATTGATGCACAGCCACCCTTTAAAAAGAATACAACGTCTGAACCTAGTTCTTTTGCAACTTCTGTGATGTCTTCATCTGATAGGCTAAACAGTTCTTTTGAGATTATTAGAGCAGCTGCGGCGTCGCTAGACCCCCCACCTAGCCCGGCCTGCACAGGTATGTTTTTTTCTAACAAAACTTCTATGTGCATTTCATCTTTAAAATTTGCTTTTTTTGCGCAAGCAATGAAAGTTTTCTGAACCAGGTTTTCTGAAATAGGAATCTTAATGTTTTGACCAGTTAGGTCATCTACAACAATGCAGACCTCGATGTTTTCGCATTTAATGATTTGGGCAGTTGACTCTTTTATTCCATATGCATCATTTATTTTCCTATTTCGTTTATTTATGACTTCTTGAGTGTCTTTTTCATTTTCAGGAACAGAAACATTTAATGTGTCATGTAGAGTAATTGTTTGAAGAATAGTTTCGACCGCATGTTTTTCATCAGTTTCATTTTTTCTGCTTACATGCAGTGTTAAGTTAATTTTTGCTGGTGCTATCGCACTAAATCTCTTCATTTTATTCCTTGGTCACAAACTTTAAAGCGAGGATGAATTTACCTATGCTTTCGATGCTACTGTCATAAGTTTACTAGGACAGCACAAAACAGGCAAAGCTATCTTGTAGTTTTAAATTTTGGATTTGAGCAAAACTTGTTTTTTGCCTATGACACAGTTAGAGTCACAACTCCATTGACAACTGAAATTGTGCCGTTCACAGCCCCTGATGTTTGTCCAGCTAGGCTTGATGTGTTGCCTGTTAATGCTATCTGGTTAGTAACGTAGTCAATCCCATCAATTGTGTATCTTGTCACGGCATTAGTTGTGAGTGTGTTGCCGCTAATATTGCCAGTGAGTTGCACATAGGCTCCACTCGATACAGCAAGTTGCATCGTGGCTTCTGCCGCTTCTTTTTCTTTTTTGATAACGTCATCACTCAGGGTTTCCCCGGTTGTTCCAAGCCAAGTAACGCTTGCTACCCAACCGGAAACCTCGCTCCAACCGACGCGAACTTTCATTGTTTTTACTAAATTTCCACCATTTGCGCCAGCTCCTGGTTTTGTGAAGATAATTGTGAGCTCTCCACCATCATCTCCCAGTTCGCCTTCTCTTGAAATGCTCGCTCCTTCCATTTTTGCTGCGGAATCGGCATCATATTCTTCGAGAAGCGTCATTGCGTCCTCTTCTATTTTGTCGGCGTCTGGTCCGCTGTTCGGGTGGTAGTTTGAACTTTCAATCTCGCTTTGTCCTGCACTCCACGAATGAAGCAGGCTGTTATAGGTATATTTAATACGCATTTTTGATGTAGAGGTGATGCTTTCATTAGAGAATGTGACTTCTGCGGAGGCATCACAAATGTAGCTAGAAGAACCTTCGCCAGTAGAAGTGACAACGCGTCCAATTTTGACATTTTTCACGTCAGGGTTGCTCGCAGTTGTTTCTTTTAGGTATTTTAGGGAATCATATGCTGGAGGAGAAACCTTTTTAAAGTCAGCTTCAACTGTTGATTGGCTTGGACCATCTGGGGCAAGCAATGAACCTCCAAAGTTCATTGTCAACGCAATTGTGTAACAAATGTAAATGAGTGCAAGAATTCCCAAAACAGCAAGGATTCTTCTTCTCCACTTTGTGATTGAGGTGTATTTATCACCACCAGGCAGACTTGCTGTCGCCTTGTGATGAGATTTTGCCTTATCCACTCTGGGATTTGTGGGCGCTGGGCGAAGAGTAATCTCTTCCTTTTCAAATGAAGTCTTATCTTCCACTAGGTCTTCCGCCTATCATTTTCACTAATGGTGGCAATTGTAGAAACGCGCCCCCGTTTTCAACTAGAATTATTATATTAGACAAAAGCCCTGTTTGCAGTTATATAAGAGGTGTCGCGTAAACAATGAAATTAAGAGCTGAGAGGAAAGCTTTTAGCAGCAAGCCTCGCAAGCAAAACTGGATAACACGCCAGGTTAATCAATGGTTTGATCGCGTTGTTGGCGCGATGAAGGGTGATGGTCTTGCTGAGCAAGAAGCAATTTATGGTTCTCATCAAACAACCCGAGATTTCCTTTGGAATTCCATTGGTACTGCCTGCTGGTCTTTTGTTTTTCCAGTAGTTACGATGGTTTCAACTCAACTAGTTGGTGTTGAGCAAGCCGGCAGAATTTCAATGGCGTTTGTCATTGGTCTTTTGCTCATGTTTGTAGGCAATTTTGGAACCCGTGCCTATCAAGCATCTGACATTAAACGCGAGCATTCCTTCATGGATTATCAAGCCACACGTTGGGTTACGTGTGTTTTAATGCTGTTGGCGGGCTGGTGGTATTGCGGTTTTCGTGGATACACCGGTGACATGAACGCAATTGTCACCGCTGTGCTTGTTTACAGATGTGTTGATGCTTTGGCAGATGTTTACGAAGGGCGACTTCAACAGTGCGACAAACTATATCTTGCAGGCATTTCGCAGGCGGTTCGCTCAATTGCAGCGCTCTTTTTCTTTTGTATTTTCCTTTTGATAACAAGAAACTCAGCAACTGCTTGCTGGGCAATGGCTATTGTTGCCGCAATTACTTTTTTTGTTTTGACTTTGCCTCTGGCACTTCTTGAAACACAGAAATCTCATGGATTTAGTCTTAGTAGCGTTTGGAAACTCCTAAAAATCACGGCGCCGCTATTCTTGGCGGTGTTTCTTTTCAATGTCATCGAAAACATGCCAAAACTCGTGATGGAGGGAGCGCTTGACTACGACGCCCAGCTCTACTTCAATGCTCTATATTTCCCAGCTCAATGCATATTAATACTGGGTCAGCTTGTCTATAAACCTTTGATTTTGCGAATGGCCGACGTTTGGCAAGATGACAAAAAGAGACGCAAATTTGATGTTCTGATTCTTGCTATATTGCTGGTGATAGTTGCGATTACAGCAGGAGCTTGGGCTTTTATGGCTTCATTTGGAATTCCAGTTATGAGCTTTTTTTATGGTGTCGATTTCGAGAATTATCGCAAACTTTCATATGTCATGATTGCAACTGGTGGTGTCACTTGTGCCATCGATTTTATTTATCAAGTGATTACTGTAATGCGCCGTCAAAAGGATGTTATGACGCTGTATTGCGTTACTTTTGCTTTCTCTCTCTTTATTCCGTCGTTGCTCATCGGATTTGAAGGTCTTGACGGTGCTATTCTGTCCTATTTAATAATAGAATCTATTTTGTTGGTGCTTCTTGTTTGGGAATATTTCAGAATCAGGGGCGATTTAACCAGGGAATCTCAAATTCGCAAAGAGACTGAAGAAAAGGTTCGCAAGTCTTTTCTTGATTTGATGGAAGACCAGCCAATGGGTGAGGGGAAATAAATGAACGGATATCTGCAAACAGGCTTCGCTCTGTTTGGTGGTCTTGCACTTTTCCTTTTTGGAATGAATGCAATGAGTGACGCTCTTCAAAAAGCTGCTGGAGACAGGATGAAGCAGGTGCTCGGATTTTTGACCAGAAACCCAATTATGGGTGTTCTAGCTGGCACTTTAGTTACAGCTCTTCTTCAAAGTTCTTCGGCGACATCTGTTATGGTGGTAGGGTTTGTTTCCGCTGGACTGATGACTTTGCGTCAAGGAATCTCTGTTACTCTTGGTGCAAGCATTGGTACCACAATCACTGCACAAATCGTCGCGTTCAATTTAACTGACTACATCATGCCGATTATTTTTGTCGGCTTTTTTATTTTCTTTGTTTTCAAAAAAGAAACAATAAAAAACGTCGGCATGGGAATTCTGGGATTCGGTATTTTATTCTTGGGCATTGAGATTATGGGCGATGCCATGGGGCCTTTAGCTTCCAGTCCCGTTTTTCTTAACTTAATAGAATCGGTAAAGAACATTCCAGTGCTTGGGCTTCTTGTTGGAACTGGAATGACTCTCATTGTTCAAAGTTCTTCAGCAACAGTTGCAGTTTTGCAGAATTTTGCAGCGGCACCTGGGTCAGATGGCAATGCTACTTTGTCGCTTGCGCAGTCAATGCCAATTTTGTTTGGCGATAACATTGGAACAACAATCACTGCGCTAATTGCTTGCATTGGGCAGTCAAAAGATGCGAAGCGAGTCGCAGTTGCGCACACGCTTTTTAAGATTATCGGGTCAATAATTTTCATGTTTTTGATCCCTGTTTTTGCACCACTAGTCATTGCAATATCACCTGGAAATCCAGTCGATGTCTTGCCAAGACAAATTGCAAATGCTCACACAATCTTTAACATTATCAACACTTGTTTTTGGCTTCCACTAATTGGTGTGCTTGAAAAGAGCGTTATGCTCATCATCCCTGGCAAAGACAAAGCTACTTCAATGGGAGACATTCTTCCTCCTTTCTTGAACAATTCAGTGGTTAACCAACCTGTTGCTGCAATGTATCTTTTGTCTCTTGAACTTGAAAGAAGCGGTCGCCTGGTTGGCGAAATGATGAAAAAGACAGAAGTTGCGCTGATTGGTCCAAAGCGGCGGGCAACAATTCTTGAGGTTCAAGATCAAGGTCAAGAAATTAGAGAAATACAGAGACACATTTCTTCCTATATTGCTGCTTGTTTGAGCGGAACTTCTGTGACTGAAAGTCAATCTGAGCAAATTGCAAGTTTGCTTTCTATTAATAATGACATTTCTAGAATTTCAGAACGCCTTGTTGAGGTTGCTAATGTGGCAGGGTCGCAGCGCGAGGGAAAAATGGTGTTTTCAGAGGCAGGACAGTCTGAAATCCATGATATTTTCAGAGTGGCAATTCAAGCATACACAAACGTCATCACTGCTCTTTCTGAAAAAGATAAAGGTCTCGCTGAAACAGTTGTGACAGACATCACGAAATATCACAAATACATTAAACGCTCTAACAAAAACCATCTTAAACGCTGGAAAAATAAAGAGTGTGATGAAAGTTTGGTAAATGCCTACCCAGAGATATTGACATCATTGCAAAGAATCGGCGACAATTGCTTGAGTCTAGCTGAAGAAGTTCTCGAAGACACAGAACTAAAGATTCTTGAACCTCAGCGTCCTGAAGAAAATCATGATGAGAATACAGAAACTGAGGTTTTGACCACTAAAGATTTAGATGCTGGAGCAAGTGTCGACTCTGATAAAAACACTGAAACTGAAGCTAGAGTAAAAGAATAGCTGTTGGGTTTAATTTGTGATCTCTAGGGATAACCATGGAAGTAATAGATAAATTCAAAGGGGAGGAAAGCCTTGAAGATTTAAAGGTTACCCGCATTTATCCCGATGGGAAAAAAAATGAACAAATTCAGAGTGTTGCTTTGGAACATCACATGGACGTGATAATTAACACGGTTCCCACTTTTGAGGTAGTTTGTTCTCCTGACAATCTTTCAAATTTGGTTATTGGGAGATTGATTACTCAGGGGATTGTTGATGGTGCTGATGAAATTGAACAGGTCTATGTTTGCGATTATGGAAATCGCGCAGAAGTCATTTTGAAAGATTCAAACAAAGCCGACTTTTCAAAAACTCAACTTGAAAGTGTTCCCACCTGTTGCACTGGGAACAAAACACTAAATTCTTTTTTTCAAACGGAAGAAATGCCAGGAGTTGTGAGCCCAATAGATTGGGATTACGATTGGTTGTTTAAAATCACTAGATTTTTCAAGGAAGATTCTCCTGCCCACAAAAAGAGCTTTGGCACACACAGCTGCTACATTTCACAAAAAGGACAGAATTTCGATTCTTCCAAACCAATTGTTTGTGAGGATCTTGGAAGGCACAATGCTTTTGACAAAGCAGTTGGAACGGCAGTTTGTGCTGGTTTTGATTTGAAGCAATGCATGGTTTTTACTAGTGGTCGTCTTCCTGTTGACATGGTGACTAAAGCAATCCGAGCGAAGATACCGATTCTTGTATCAAAGGCGGTGCCAACTGATTCGGCGATTGATCTGGCGATGCAATCAAAACTCACGTTGATATGTAGTGCCTATCCTGATTCAGCTGATGTCTATCTTGATTTCTGATTTCATGATTTCCAAAGCCGCTGTTTTTGCCAATTTTGTCTTTCCTTAATAGGTTTAATTTTTATGCTACGTTTGACTCATTTTTTATTGAAGAAACTGATTCCTGCAAAGACTCATTTGACTTTTGAATAAAAGTTTCTATAATTCGATTAAAAATTATTTTAATCTAAATTAAGTTGTAAAAGTCTCGATTAATTATTTGTTTAGAGTATGTTCGACAATTTCGAAACACTACTAACAGTCAATAATGGATAACTGTATTTAATCTGAGTTAACAACATGGTGCCAAATAGGGAGCGTTTTTATGGCAAATCAAGAAGCTTTTAGGATTCTCATTGATGGAATGCACTGCGGCAATTGTGCAATGAATGTTGAGAATCATTTGAATGGCGTTCCTGGCGTCGTAACAGCCACTGTTAGCCTTGCTTCTAATTCAGGAAAAGTTGTTTATGATACAACGCTCACGACTCCTGAAGATGTTTTGAAAGTCTTTAATGATCTGTCTTTTTCTGCCAAGATCGTCGAGGGCGACAACAAGATGAAAATATTAAAAGAACGAAAGGCGAAAGCGCAAAAACAAGAAAAACGCGACCTCTCTGCATTTGTGATATCAGCTGTTATTACAGTAGTTGTTGTCTCGATTTGCATGATTCCCGGGTGGCACATGCACACCGGGAAACTGATTTATGATGCCCTAGCTTCTGCAGGTTTTGGAACTTCTGCATCAGGAGATGCGATGGCAATGCACATGTTTTGTGCGAACGTGCTCGTGATGTTGTTAACAATTCCAGTTCAGTTTGTTTTTGGGGCTAAGTTTTACAAAGGAGCTGTTGCTTCAATCAAAAGTGGCATGGCGAACATGGATGTGTTAGTTGCGGCGGGCACAACAATTGCATTTCTTTTTTCTATCTACATTACTTTTGGTGATTCGACAATAAATGATGGAATGCCCTATTTTGAAACATGTGACATGTTGATAACTTTTGTAATGTTAGGCAAACTTCTGGAATCGCGTGCTAAAACTCATGCTGGAGACGCAGTTGAAAAGCTCATTCGTCTGACACCAGACACGGTTACAGTTATCTCTAAGACTGGAGAAACTCACGAGGCTTCAATTGAGGACGTTTTCCCAGGTGAGATGTTGATTATCAACAAGGGTGATAATTTCCCTGTTGATGGAGAAGTGAAAAATGGCACGAGCCAAGTTGATGAGAGCATGCTTACAGGTGAAGCCGAGCTTGTTGAGAAGAAAAAGGGTGATCAAGTTTCAGCTGGAACACTGAATTTGGGTTCGAAAATTGTGATTGTTGCAAAAAGCGTTGGTGGCGACACTCAATTAGCGCACATCATTCAAGCTGTTGAAGACGCCGAAAGCTCAAAGCCTTCAATTCAGAGGATTGCTGACAAAATTGCTGGAATTTTTGTGCCTGCGATTTTTATTATTGCTGCGATTACCTTTGTTGGTTGGCTCATTTATGGTTTTTCTCAAAGTGGCACCCCTGGAGACATTCTCAAAAATGCAATTTTGCCTGCAATTGCGACCATTTGTGTTGCCTGTCCTTGTGCTCTTGGACTGGCGACTCCAACTGCACTCATGGTTGGAATGGGAAAAGGAGCAGAACTTGGCATACTCATTAAAGATGGCGAGATGCTTGAAACTGCGTGCAAAATCAACACCTGCGTTTTTGATAAAACTGGCACTTTAACGACTGGAGTTGTGCTTGACACCGAGGATGCCAGCATAGTTGTAAAAAATGACAAGATCAAACCAGACGCAAAGGACGCAATCTCTGCTTTGAAAAACATGGGCGTCACGCCTTGGATGGTTTCTGGAGACAAGAGAGACCGTGCAGAAGAGATTGCTGGTCAGGTGGGAATTTCTCCTGACAATTTAGTGTGCGAAGTTCTTCCTACAGAAAAGGGTGAGCATGTCGATGAGATTAAGGCAAGCAGACCGGCTGGAATTCTTGCATTTGTCGGTGATGGCATAAACGATGCTCCTGCTCTTGCAAAGGCCGATGTTGGAATCGCAATGTCGAGTGGCACCGATGTCGCAATCGACGCAGGTTCAATTGTTTTAATGCACAACAAAGTTACCGACGTTGTAAAGGCGATTGATCTTTCAAAGGCGACTTTAAGAAAGATTAAGCAAAACCTGTTTTGGGCCCTCATATATAACTGCATTATGATTCCATTGGCAGTATTCGGAATTTTGGCACCAGCAGTTGCAGGTGCAGCAATGGCTTTATCTTCTGTGACTGTGGTTTCAAACTCTCTTTTGTTGAAAAGTTTCAAGTAACCGTCAACCGCGCGGTTTATTTTTCTCACGTGTGCCCTGTGCTAAAATTAGCTATTGCATTATTGACAATCTAGAAGGGAGAGCAAGTGGCCCAAATTTCGACCGCTGATTTCAGAAACGGAATGTGCATCGAATATAACGGTAAGCTTTGCACTATCGTTGAATTTCAGCATGTAAAACCTGGAAAAGGAAGTGCGTTTGTTCGCACAAAACTGAAAGACATCAGAACGGGCCGCGTAGTAGACTACACCTTCAATTCAGGCGTAAAATTCGAAAATGTTCGTCTTGAAACTAAGAAGATGCAATATCTCTACAACGATGGCGCTGATTATTATTTCATGGACAATGACACCTATGAGCAGATGTCAATGCCAAAAGAAACCGTTGGCGAGGCAGCCAAATGGTTGAAAGAAAACGACGATGCTTCACTGCTTTATGCGGGTGATGATTTGATTTCTATTGAACCTCCAATGTTTGTTGAGCTTGAAGTTACAGCAACTGAACCTGGATTTAAAGGAAACACAGTTCAAGACACTTTAAAGCCTGCAACTCTTGAAACGGGTGTGGAAGTTCAAGTTCCTACATTTATCGAAATTGGGGATGTTCTTCAAATGGACACCCGCGACGGTCGTTTTGTTAAAAGAGTCTAGTCATATTAGAAAAGGGAAGAAGATGTCACGCTTGAAGATAATGGATACGACGATTCGCGACGGGCAACAAAGCTTGTGGGCGACTCGTATGACCATTGGCGACATTTTGCCGATTTTGCCAAAAATGGACAAAGTTGGCTATTGGGCAATCGAAGCTTGGGGTGGTGCTACATTTGACTCATGCTTGAGATTTTTGGATGAGAATCCATGGGAGAGGCTCCGCTCGATAAAAGCAATGACGCCAAACACCCCACTTGCAATGCTATCTCGTGGCCAAAACCTCGTTGGATACAAACACTATTCAAAAGACATTGTCACACGCTTCATTCACGCAGCCCACACTAATGGTGTTGAAGTTTTCCGTGTTTTCGATGCGTTGAATGACATTCGAAACATCACAGACAACGCTGAGGCAATTCTAGAATGTGGTGGTCTTTTTGAAGGCGCAATTTCTTACACAATTTCGCCAGTTCACACACTTGACTCCTATCTTGAATATGCTCAAAAGCTCAAGGATTTGGGTGCACACACCATTTGCATAAAGGACATGGCAGGCATGCTCACACCATACAGAACTGAGCGAATTGTTACGGCTTTCAACAAAGAGATTGGCCTTCCAGTTCATGTGCATTCTCATTATGTTGGTGGCATGGCTTCCACAAACATCATTAAAGCAGCAGAAGCTGGTGCAGAAATTGCTGACACTGCTCATGCCCCATTGGCTTTTGGAAACTCACACCCAGCCGTTGAAATGATTGTTGCTTCACTCAATGAAAGCAAATTTAACACCGACCTTGACCTCGATCTTTTGTTTGAGATTAGCGATTATTGGGAAAATGTGAGAAAGAAGAATCACTACAAGCAAGGCGTTTCTTCTTTGATGCACATGAAGGTTTATTCTCATCAAGTTCCTGGCGGCATGATGAGCAACTTGGTTAGCCAGCTTGAGGCTCAAAAAGCATCGGATCGTCTAGAAGAAGTGATGGAAGAGATTCCACGCGTTCGTGCAGAGGTTGGTTACCCACCACTTGTAACTCCAATGTCACAAATTGTTGGCACGCAAGCTGTGTTTAATGTTCTAACAGGTAAACGCTGGAGTGTTATTTCTGCAGAAATGAAGGATTATCTAAAGGGCTATTACGGAAAAGCTCCAGGAGAAATTGATAAAGACATCTTGTTGAAGGCAACTGGCGGTGAAGGAATTTTGCCACCCGACGTTGCTCCTTGCACACTCGCAACGACAACGTTTGAAGACTTCAAAGAAGAAATTGGTGATTTAGCGAAATCAGACGAAGACGTTTTGATGTATGCGCTTTTCCCTAATTCTGCAAGAACATATCTCTCAAAACATCAAGCACAAGAAAATGTCGACTTCATGCCTGAAAGTGAAGTGTCGTCAGCAAAAGAGGAGGATTACGTGGATATTCAACAAATTAAAGAGCTTGTTAATGTTGTTCAAGAGACCGGCGTTGGCGAGATTGTAGTTGAAGAGGCTGGCACAAAAGTTGCTGTGAGAATGCCTGGATGCTGCGGAGTAGCTGCACCGGCAGTAGCAGCTCCAGCTCAAGCAGCGCCTGCACCTGCAGCAGCGCCTGCACCTGCAGCAGCCCCAGCTAGTGACAAGCCATCACACTGGATTCCTGTAAAAGCTCCAATGGTGGGCACATTCTATGAAGCTCCTGCTCCTGGCGAGGCACCTTTTGTAAAGGTCGGCGACGAAGTGGCAGCTGGTGAGACACTTTGCATCGTAGAGGCAATGAAACTCATGAATGAAATTACTGCTGACGAAGTTGGAGTTGTTAAAGAGGTTTGCTTGAAAGACTCAACACCTGTTGAATTTGGAACAGTTTTGTTCTGGCTTGAGCCAATTTCAAGTGCCCAGTCAATCTCACAAAACGTATAGGAATTACTTATGTTCAAAAAAATCCTGATTGCTAACAGAGGTGAAGTTGCTCTGCGCGTTATTCGTGCAGCCAAAGAGCTTGGAGTCAAAACTGTTGCTGTTTATTCTGAGGCCGACAAAGACTCTTTGCCTGTAAAGCTTGCTGATGAAGCAGTTTGTATTGGACCTGCTCCAGCGACTAAAAGCTACCTCGTTATGTCAAATATTATTGCTGCTGCCGAAAACACTGGTGCAGAAGCAATTCATCCAGGCTATGGCTTTTTAGCAGAAAATGCTGATTTTGCGAAAGCTTGCGAATTAAATGACATCAAGTTTATTGGTCCTTCCGCTGATTGCATTTCAATGATGGGAGACAAGGCGACAGCTCGCGAAACCATGATTAAGTGCGGTGTGCCGGTTGTTCCTGGAAGTGACGGAATTTGCGAAACTGTTGAAGAAGCTCGCGAATTTGCCGAGAGCGTTGGCTATCCTGTTCTTATTAAGGCCACTGCTGGTGGCGGTGGAAAGGGTATGCGTGAAGTTCACAAACCTGAAGATTTAGAATCTCAGTTTACGCAGGCTCAAGTTGAGGCTAAGGCTGCTTTTGGAAATGGTGATGTTTATCTTGAAAAACTTGTCTTGAGACCAAGACATGTTGAAATTCAAGTTTTGGCAGACGACTTCGACCACAGAATCGCACTTTGTGAGCGCGATTGTTCAATTCAGCGTAGACATCAGAAACTATTGGAAGAAGCACCAAGCCCTGCTCTGACAGATGAACTTCGTCGTGAAATGGGTGTTGCTGCCACTAAAGCTGTTAGAGCGGTTGACTATCGCAACGCTGGAACGATTGAGTTTTTGCTTGATGAAGACGGCAAGTTTTATTTCATGGAAATGAACACTCGTGTTCAAGTCGAACACCCTGTGTCAGAGTTGATTACAGGTACTGACATCATCAAAGAACAGATTCGCATTGCTGCAGGTGAACCAATCAGCTGTGCTGACAGAGCTCCTTTCTCACCACAAGGCGCAGCAATAGAGATGAGAATTAATGCAGAAGACGTTGACAACAAGTTCATGCCCACGCCTGGAAAAATCACGAAGTTTAGAATTCCTTCTGGGCCAGGCGTTCGTGTTGACACCTACCTCACAGAAGGCGCAAGCGTTTCTCCATTCTATGATTCGCTTGTTGCAAAACTCATTTGTTATGGTCAAGACCGTGAAGAGGCAGTTGCTCGTGCAAAGCGTGCCTTGGAAGAGTTTGAAGTTGAAGGAATTAAAACAACAATTCCTTTTCATCAAAGAGTTCTTGAGAATGAAGCATTTGTTGCAGGGGATGCTCACACTGATTTTATAGACACTCAAATGCCAGACATTTTGGAATAGAATCTGGAGGCTGGTTATGGCAAGAAATTTTTCGTCACCTTCAATGTCAATTGCACCTGGTGTTGTTGATCGCGTAATTACAATAGCGGCAAGCGAAGTTGAGGGCGTTGCTTCAGTGTGCTCTTTCCGCTCATGCAATGTTGTTTCGCAATTCATTAGTTGCGCAAAAATTGCGCCAGTTGAAACTGCCGTTAATGAGAATGGCAAGCTAGATGTAAAAATTCACATTGCTTGCAAATATGGTTATTCAATTCCAGAGGTTGCGAATAAAGTTCGCGAAAACATTGCAGACGCTCTTTTCCTTCAAACTGGTATTGAGATTGGAAAAGTTGACGTGTCGGTTGAGGGCGTTACTTTTAGCAAAGTAGCCTAAATACTAACAGTAGGGCTAAAAGAATATGGCACACAAACACGAGAGAAGTCTTTCCCGTCGAACAGCTGTGCAAGTTTTGTTCGCATGGGAGATGAGAAAATCAACTGAAGAGGGTAAAAAACTTGAAGTGACACCCGATTCTTTGATGGAAAATGGCGAGTTAGATTTAATTGAAGGACCCATGGATGATTATGCTCAAATGCTGATTCATGGTGTGATGAATAACATAGATGAAATTGATGAGAGACTTTCAAATTTGTCAAAAAATTGGTCTATTGACCGTATGTCCCTCGTCGATTTGAACATTATTCGCGTTGCCATATTCGAAATGCTTCACGTTGATGATGTTCCAGTTTCTGTGACGATTGATGAAGCAGTTGAGCTTGCAAAAGGGTTTGGTGGCGCTGAGTCACACAAATTCGTAAATGGAATTCTTGGCGCTATTGCACAAGGTATCGAGGGCGAAGAGGCTTAATGGCTTTAGCGGATTTTTCGAAAGAGCTTTCACAAAACAAAGAGCGACTTCAGGAAATTGGCGAGCAAGTGGATTCTGAAAATGTTTCCACAGACGATCTTTTGTCTATGCTTGAAGAGGCAGTAAACATTGGCATGGATGTTTGTGAACAGGTTAAAGAAAAAGTTGTTCTTGACGAAAAATCGGAGCAAGATAAGAACGATGGCGGAGAATAACCGTATACTCGATGTAATCTCACGACCTTCTGATGTTCAATTTTTAACTGATGAAGAACTTGAGATTCTTGCGAATGAAATCAGAGAGGAAATAATTTCTGTTACCTCAACTAACGGAGGCCACATTGCGCCTTCGCTCGGTGCGGTCGATTTGATTCTTGCAGTTCACAGCGAAATTGATGTTCCAAAAGATAAATTGATTTTTGATGTTGGGCATCAATCCTATGCTCACATGTTATTGTGTGGAAAAGTTGATAGTTTTAAAACACTTCGTGAGTTTGGTGGTTTTCCTGGCTTTCCGCGACCAAGTGTTAGTCAATATGACAGTAATGTTGCGGGGCATGCTTCTGATTCGCTTTCAGTTGCAGCAGGTTATGCGCTAACAAATCGTCTGAACAACACCGACTCAAAAGTTGTGACAATCATTGGAGACGCCGCAATTGAAGGTGGGATGGCACTCGAAGCGCTGAATTATATTGGCTCAAAACAGCTGAAAATGATTATTATTCTAAATGATAATGCGATGGCAATTTCAGCTTCTGTCGGGGCAATAACAAGACATTTAAGCAACATTCGTGCAACAAAAAACTATCGCAACGCTCGCAGTGCAATGAAACAACGGCTTTCAGAACGAGGCGAATTTGGCAAACGTGCGATTGATTTTGTTAGCAGAACGAAATCTTCTTTAAAATCGATGCTATTTCCGCAATCTATGGTTTTTGAAAAGATGGGAATCATGTGCACACCTCCCATCAATGGAAATTCAATATCAGAAGTTCGCGAAATGATTGATCTTGTGAAAGATGTCGATGGGCCTGTGCTCATTCATGCGATCACTCGTAAAGGAAAGGGCTATGCACCTGCTGAACTTGACCCTGAAGGCTTTCACGGAGTTGGCAAGTTTGATGTTGCAACTGGAAAGCCGATTTGTCGCGTGGCGACAAAATGGACAGATGTTTTTGGTGATGAGTTAGTTGAACTAGCGAAAGAAAACGAAGACATTGTTGCCATTACTGCTGCAATGGAAGGTGGCTGCGGGTTAAAGAAATTTCATAGGGAATTTCCTGATCGCTTTATTGATGTGGGAATTGCAGAGGAAAATGCCGTAGGCATAGCTTCTGGTCTTGCATATTCTGGAAAGCTTCCTGTGGTTTGCATATATTCGACATTTTTACAGCGTGCCATCGATCAGATGATGATTGACATTTGTCTAGAGAAAAAGCACGTGATTTTTGCTATTGACAGAGCTGGACTTGTGGGCGACGATGGGCCAACTCATCACGGTGAGTTTGATTTGGCCTACCTCAGAATGATGCCAAACATGACAGTCATTGCTCCTAGTGGAGAAGTTGAACTTCAAAAAGCTCTCAAATTCGCAGTTGAGTGTGACGGCCCTGTTGCAATTCGTTATCCCAGAGGAAATTGCCCGCATTATGCTGTCCATCATCCGGAGTTTAAAATGGGAAAGTCACGAGAAATCAAACCTGGTGATGATGTCAAAGTTTTAGCTTTTGGGAAAATGACTAAGACCGCTGTGGAGACTTCTAAAATCCTAGAAATGAATGGGATTTCTTGCGGTGTTTTTGACATGCGTTTTGTAAAGCCTTTAGACAAAGATGCGATAGCGCAGGCTTCTCGAGCACAGGTAGTTGTGACAATTGAGGATGGCATTTTGCAAGGAGGAGCAGGCGAAGCTGCTGTAGCTGAACTTGCAAAAAATTGTGAAAAAATGCCGAAAGTTTTAACTTTTGGATTTGATGATCAATTTGTTGAACATGGTACGTGCGGGGAATTATTTACATCTCTCGGTTTACATCCTGGCAGTATTGCTGACAAAATAATGAATTCCCTATAATTTTTCTCAGGTGATGAACCAAGAAAATGAACATACTCAGTTTGTGCCAAGGGTGCAGCGCATTTGGTCAGGAGAAGAAATCTCTCGCAAAATTCTGCCCTGTATTCTAAACATTGGCGAATCTTTAATGCGAGCAGGCGCCGACGTTAATCATGTGGAACGCTTGATTGAACGTTTGGGCATTGCCTATGGCGCAAAGCACATGAATGTTTTTGTTATTACCGAAAGCATAATTGTCACAATGACTATTTCTGATGGGCGAGAATATACTCAAACTCGAAGAGTTGGTCCAACTGAAATTAACTTTTACAAACTTGAGTGTTTAAACAAACTTTGTCGCTCAGTTCACCACATGCCTCTACCGCCTGATGAGTTGCAGGCGAGGTTTAGAGAGATAGATGGCGAAGCTCGCACAACAAGCTGGATTTATGTTGGAGCTTTTCTGGTTGTTGCAGGCTATTCTGCATTTTTTGGAGGAACAATTCCTGAGATAATCGTGAGCTCGCTTTTTTCGTTAGTTCTGTGTTTTCTTGTTGAAAAGCTGTCTAAGAAAACTCCGAACTTGATTGGCTTTAACTTCATCGCATCATTTATTATGGGTGTCTTAATTGGGATAATGACAAAAGTTTTCCCAAGTCTCACAGTTGACACCATGATTAGTGGTGTGATTATGGTGATTATTCCTGGATTAGCCATCACTAACTCTATTAGAGACATGCTCTCTGGAGACACCCTTGCGGGCCTTCTTCGTTTTGCAGAGAGCTTTTTGTGGACTGTCGCGATGGTGTTTGGCTTCACTATTGCGCTAATGCTTTTGGGGCTCACTGTTCACACCAACATTTCAATCGCGCCATGGCGCGTGAAATACATTGCAATCATCCCAGCCACATTAGGACTTCTGCTCTATTACTATTCACGCAGGAGACTCATGATTTATGGTTTTGTTGGGGCATTAATATCATTTCCCGTGTATGTTTTTGTGGAGAACATAAACCCGCCAAATGAATTTTTGCCAGTTCTTGCGGCTTCATTTGTTGCTGCTGTTTATGCAGAAATTTTTGCGAGAAGAATGAGAGTTCCAACATCTGTTTTCTTTGTTGTTGCAATAATGCCTTTAATCCCTGGCAGATTGCTATTTTCAACGGTTACATTTTTGGTCCAGGGAAATTATGAACTAGCAGGTCAAATCGGTTCGACTGCCGCTTTGACTTCACTTGGAATTGCTACTGCAATCTGCATTGTTTGGACAATTTCTAGAACTTGGGAAAATTTTCACATTAATCAGCGAATTGCTGACATTATTCATTAGGAGGAATTGGTGGAGTTCATTTCTAACTGGTTATCGTCTTTAACTTTTGTTGACATTTTCAATCTTTGTGTTTTGCTGCTGTTTGTTATTTGCTATGCCTATCAGCTGTTCTATGTTTTTGTTGTTCTCACTCACAAACCGCCAAAGGTTGTCGCAAAGGCCAATCATAGATATGCAGCTTTAATTCCTGCGAGAAATGAGCATGCAGTAATCGGTAACATCATCGATTCAATAAAACAGCAAACATATGACACTAGCCTCATCGATGTTTTCGTAATTGCTGACAATTGCACCGACGACACTGCAGAAATTGCAAAACAACACGGCGCACATGTAATCGTCAGAAACAGACCTGACATGGTTGGAAAAGGCTTTGCTCTTGACTTTGCCTTGCAACACATTTGGAAAGAATTTGGACCCGATGCACACGAAGCTTTTTTCGTCTTTGATGCCGATAACGTTTTAGACAAGAATTACTTCAAGGAAATGAATGCAACGTTTGATAACGGCGCACTCGCCTCAACCAGTTATCGAAATTCAAAGAACTTTGACACCAACTGGATCTCTTCGGGATATGCGCTTTGGTTTTTAAAAGAAGCAAAATTCCTAAACCAAGCAAGATTGACATTAAACACTGGCGCTGCAATTTCTGGAACTGGTTTTTTTATTGCTTCTAAAGTTTTGATCGAAGCAGGTGGTTGGAAGTGGCATTTGCTAACAGAAGACATTCAGTTTTCAGCGTCGTCAGCGTGTGAGCAACGACGCATTTCCTATAATCCTCGCGCAGTTCTTTATGATGAGCAGCCAACAACTTTTAAAGCTTCATGGGATCAACGTTGTCGTTGGGCAAAGGGCTTTTATCAGGTTCTGCTGAAATATGCTGGTGGATTGTGCAGGGGTTTTGTGAAAAACGAGCGTGGCTATCACTTCGCTTGCTGGGATATGCTCATGACTGTTGCACCTGGAATGTTGCTCACTGTTATTGTTCTCACATTAAATCTAGCAATTGTTATCATGGGTTTTCTTGGCATTTACTCTTTTGGGACAGCAGTAGTTAGCGCGCTTTCATCTGCTGCATTCTGTTTAATAAATTATTTGCTGTTCATGTTTTTGTATGGCGTTTTGACAACATTTGTTGAATGGAACAACATTCACACCACAACCAAGAAAAAAATCTTAACTTGCTTTACCTTCCCATTCTTTCAGCTGACATATGTTCCAATTGCAATTGTTGCACTGTTTAAGAAGGTGGCATGGAAGCCTATCGCGCACACTGTCACAGTTGATGTGGAGGAATTTTCTGAAAAGCAAGGAAGTTAAAAACCTGAGAACCAATCACGTTAATCATTGCGTGATGTGTAAATTGGGATTTAACAACTACGAGTGAGCTTCGCTCTCACATAAAAGATAACAAAAATTTTTAATAGTAAAAAAGTCTGTTTTTTCTATGCCTGAATTAGTTGTTGCACTGAAGTTTAGCTTCTTTAAAGCAGATATTTTTAGATTAATTGCGCGTTTCTTAGAAAATTTTGCTTTCAGATAATAAACATTTTTAAAAACGTTAATAGTTTCCTAAGATTGCAAACTAGCTTTTCACAACTTTTTGAACTGGTAGAGATCCCCGTCTTGAAAGCCTAGTGAGCGGTAATATTCTCGAGTGCCAACTGCGCTAATTACGTTTATTATCGTCCGGTCGTTTTCAGTTGCTATTTCTGTCGCATAAGCTATGAGTTTTGTTCCGAGTCCGAGATGTTGGGCGCCTTTAACTTTGTGATGAATTCTTGCAACTTTGCCGTAAATGTGCACCTCGCGAATCATAGCCGTGTTCTCTTTTCTTGTCCCAGCTTTTGGCAAAGAAAGTCTCAAGAAACCAGCAAGTCTGTTTTCGCTTGTGACCCATTGTAAGAAGTGTTCTGTAGTGTTGCTTGTTTCGTAAACCACATCTTCGAGTCGCAGGTCTTCTTCTTTAATTTCATCAGTTGCAATTTCGCGGAAGCGCATTTCTTGGACGGCACTTGAATTGCCTTTTTCTCTCAGTTTTTCTTCAACAAGCTGACGCAAGTTTGGCTTTTTGTTGCCTGCAATAATGTCAGTTGTTGAAATGTCTCTTATCATTCGAGATATTCTTGTGTGGGCAGGTGTGTCGGCAATGTTTGAAACAACAATGTCTAATAGTTCTTCTTCGGAATAGGGTTTCCATTCCCCTGTCTCGAAATGCTTTGTGAGATGAGCACTTTCCACCAGACAACATGGATAAATTTTTACTTCATCTGGCTGAAAGGAAGGGTCTGTCATTAACATGTGGTAGACCTTTTTATCGACGTCAGGCGTGCTGCCCATCAAATTTGCCATTATGTGCACATGAGACTTGAATCCCAAAAGCCTTAAATTCTCCATCGTTTTGCCTATTACTTCTGGTGAAATCGCACGGCAATTTCTTTTGAGGATTTCAGGGTCAAGAGTTTGGATTCCTATTTGAATTTTAGTGCAGCCAAGTTGTCTTAAGAAAACTAAGTCATCGATTGAGGGAGAATCGGGGCGAGTTTCAACAACGAGTCCAACAACTCGAGAGCCGCTGGTTTCATTTTCATTCTGCTCTTTATTGAGTTCTTTAAACGTGGCAGTTTGCCAGCTCGATAATTCTTCTTCTTGGTGAGCATACGCCTCGCGCCATGCATCGTTATAGCTAAGCTCTCCCTTATTTAATTTAATCTGAAGACCTTCTAAAAGTGCAAGTCTGTCTTCTTTGGTAACTCTCGAATTTAAGTTACTTGTTTTGCTTGTTGAGTCAACCTCAACTGAAGTTGTAACTTTGCTTGCTTCTTTTTTTTCTTTGATTTTTTTCTGAAAGTCATTGCATGCGCGAAACAGTTCTTTTATATAGTAGATTTGATAATCGCGCTTGTAGTCAGAAAATGTTCCTCCAAGCACAATGAGCTCAATTTTGTCAATGTTGTGCCCCATGTCATAGAGTGCTGTGAGCCTTGATGTGACCTGGTCGTAAGGATCAAAACCCCAGCGTTCCGCTCGTTGGCATGCTGGTTCGTTGTGAATGTAGCTTTTTGGCATTCGGATGTCGTTTGGGCAAAAAACGCAATTTCCGCTGCAAGGCCAAGGTTTAGTGAGAACTGTTATAGTTGCCACTCCAGAGGCTGTGCGTCTCGGTTTTGCTTGCAACAGAGCGGTGATTTTACTGTTCAGTTCTGCGTCTACTTTGAGTTTGTCTAAAACAGCAGGTTCTTCACGCTTTAGTCGCAAATATTCAGGCATGAGACGTCTTTTTGCAATAATTCGTTTCGAGTCATGCTGTTCGCGATTTTTTGAGCGCACGAATTTTGCAAGCCATTTATCGTCAATGACTTCTTCATTCGATTTCATCGTTTTGATGATTTCTATTACAGCATCGTTTAATTCGTTTGTTTCCAAATTTTCTTCTTTATGTTTTCTTTCTTGTGATTGTTTTTTTCAGGCTATCGCTCACTATGCAACTTAAAATGCTATTTTTTGTTTTGTGTTTTGTAAAAGAAAAAGTATTGCTGTATTATCCCAGCATTTTCTCCCATTTCTGAAAATGGATTTATCCCTTTAAAATCTTGGTCGATAACGCGCTGAATCCACACGTCTACAGGAGCACGTTTTGTGCGTGAGAACCCAAAAAGCATGATGCAGTTTGCAACTTTTGTCCCCACTCCTTTTATTGTGCAAAGTTTGCTAAACAATTCGTCGTCGTCTAGTTTTTTGCAAAGTTCAAGATCAAGTTCTCCGCTTGAAACTTTTTTTGCTGCGTCGAGTATGTAGGGAGCCCGATAGCCTACACCACAATTCCGAATATCAGATTCAGTTAGATTTAGTAATGCCTCTGGTGTTGGAAAAGAGTGTTTGATGGTGCACTCATTTTGCGTTTGAAGTTCTTCTCCACATAATGTGCAAATCTTGTCAACGGCAGTCGCGATTGCTGGCATGCTTCTTCTTTGAGAAATAATGAAGGTCACTATCATTTCCCACGGGTCCTGTTTTAAAATTCGAAGTCCTTTTCCATAGTCAAGAGTCATGTCGACAAAGCCGTTTTGCCCAGTTGCATTTTTGCGAATATTTCTGTAGCTACGCCCCAAGTCAAAATAGTTTTTCCAAAAGTCGTCGAATTCTTTTTTGGTGCAGCTAACTAACCATTCGTTTTTTGTGTTGTTTGATTTTTGAATTTCTATGTAGTGTTCTGAGGCTATATTGCAAAAGATAGGATTTTCGCATTTTGAATCTGCCCTGTATTCATCTTCGCTTTTCGAGAAATGATTGATTTTTTTCATACGGAAGCATTGTCCCGATTTTGCAATCTTTTCGATGTCGAAATCGTCTGTAATTTTTATTGCTGTAGTCATTCTTCAATTATATTGCGCAAGTGGTCTACGCTCGGGATTCTTTGAAAAATACAACACTTATTTTTCATCTGTAAAAAAAATTATTGAAAACACTACATTTTGTGTGTATTATAAATAATTACGCGTTTTTGCGGAAAGTAAGATAATCACGTGAAAGGAATTTCTTCGTGGCAACAAAGAAAAAGACCAGTTCAGAGAACATTTATCGCGAGCGTCGTTCGTTTGCGAAGATTCCTGACGTCATGGATATGCCTAACTTAATTGGCGTCCAGACAGAAAGTTTTGAAAAGTTCAAAACTGAGGGAATCCAAGAAGCATTTCATGATTTAACCCCTATCGAGAGCCCTAAAAAAGACATGGTTCTTGAGTTTGGAGCTCATCATTTTGAAGAGCCAAAAATGGGAATTGATGAATGCAAAGACAAAGATGCCAACTATCAAGCAGCTCTCACAGTTGATGTTCGTTTCATCAATCGTGAAACAGGCGAGGTGACTGAGCAAGAGTGCTACATGGGAGATTTCCCAATGATGACTCCTCGTGGAACTTTTATCATCAACGGCACTGAGCGTGTTGTTGTGTCTCAGCTTGTTAGAAGCCCTGGCGTTTATTTCTCAAAAGAGCTTGATCGCACAACAGACACCGAAATCATCAGCGCAAAGATGATTCCAAGTCATGGCGCTTGGCTTGAGTTTGAAACCGACAAGCGAGATGCACTAAACGTGCGCATCGACCGCAAGCGCAAACAGCCTGCAACTTTAGTTGTTCGTGCCCTTGGTTTGGCAGAAACTAATGATGAGATTATCAAACTTCTTGGTAACAACAAGTTTGTTTTGAACACTCTTGATCGTGATGGGACCGTTAATCAGGAAGAGGCGTTGATTGAGCTGTATAAGCGCTTCCGCCCAGGCGAGCCACCAACTATTGAATCTGCTCGCTCAATGCTTGAGAATCTTTACTTCCGCGCAAATCGTTATGGTTTGGCAAAAGTTGGCCGCTACAAGATGAACAAAAAGCTTCATGGCGGTGAAAATCCAGCTTGCGACATTGAGCTTGGCGAAGGCGACTACATTTCAACTTTGACTGCCGACGACATCGTTTGCACACTCAAATACATCATCGCTCTTGGTCTTGAAGAGGATGGCTACACCTACGATGACATCGACCACTTCGGTAACAGAAGAATCCGCACTTGTGGCGAACTTATATCTAACACTTTCCGCACAGGACTTTCAAGAATGGCGCGTCAAGTTCGTGACAGGATGGGAACGCTTGACCCTAACGACATTACGCCAACCATTCTTGTCAACTCACGTCCAATTAATGCTCAACTTAAAGAATTCTTTGGCTCCTCACCTCTTTCACAGTTCATGGACCAAACGAACCCTGCTTCAGGCATCACTAACAAGCGTCGTCTTTCCGCATTGGGACCTGGCGGTTTGTCTCGTGAGCGCGCTGGCATCGATGTTCGTGACGTTCACAACTCACACTATGGAAGAATGTGTCCTATTGAAACACCTGAAGGTCCAAACATTGGTTTGATTGGTTCACTTGCTACATTTGGACGTGTAAATGACTATGGATTTATCGAGACTCCATATCGTCGTGTTGTTGACGGCAAAGTGACTGACGAAATTGACTATTTGACAGCTGATCAAGAAGAAAACTTCACAATTGCTCAGGCAAATGAGCATTTTGACCCAGAGACTCGTGAATTTGGCAAGCGTGATGAAAATGGCAATTTTGTTCCATCAACTCGCGTTTTGTGCCGCACAAGAAATGCAGAAGGTGAGTTTGGCGAGCCTGCAGAAGTTGATCCTTCTGAAGTCACATACATGGACGTCTCACCTCGACAGATGACATCTGTTGCAACTGCCCTCATTCCTTTCTTGGAGCATGACGACGCAAACCGTGCTTTGATGGGTTCAAACATGCAGCGCCAGGCTGTGCCTCTGCTTCACCCAGAAGCTCCTCTTGTTGGAACTGGCATGGAGCATCGCATTGCTGTTGACTCCGGTGAAATTATGGTTGCCGCTAACGATGGTGTTGTTGACTATGTTGATGGTGAAACAATCATTATCAAGAACAATAGCGGCGAATATGACGAATACCTCGTTCCTAAATTTAAGCGTTCTAATCAAAGCGGATGCATTAATCACCATCCACTAGTGCGAGTTGGCGACAAGGTTTGCGCGGGTGATGTTCTTGCTGATGGTCCATCTTGTGATCACGGCGAGCTTGCCCTTGGGCAAAACCTCATGGTTGCCTACATGCCTTGGGAAGGTTACAACTACGAGGACGCTATCATTTTATCGGAGCGTGTTGTTACTGAAGACCTTTTGACTTCTATATCAATTGCCCAACACGAAGTTGAGTGCCACGAAACAAAGCTTGGTGACGAAGAAATCACTCGTGAGATTCCAAATGTTTCACCAAGTGCTGTTGCGCACCTCGACGAAGAGGGTGTTGTAATGATTGGCACCGAAGTAAAGCCTGGCGACATTCTTGTTGGCAAGGTCACACCAAAAGGTGAGAGCGACGTCACTGCCGAAGAGCGACTTCTTCGCGCAATCTTTGGCGAGAAGGCTCGCGACGTTCGCGACACTTCCCTTCGTGTTCCTCATGGAGCAGGCGGTCGTGTCATTGGCATTTTGCACTTCCGCGCAGATGCTGGCGATGATTTGAAGCCGCAAGTTAAAGACATGATTCGTGTGTTCATCGCGCAAAAGAGAAAGATTCAACCTGGCGACAAACTTTCAGGCCGTCACGGTAACAAGGGTGTTATTTCTAGAGTCCTTCCTATCGAAGACATGCCATACATGGCGGATGGCACACCAATCGATGTAATGCTCAATCCTCTGGGCGTTCCTTCACGTATGAATGTTGGACAGCTGCTCGAAAATCACCTTGGTTGGGCTGCTAAATGGGGCTGGACCGACGATGAAAACCAAACTGAGCCAATTGAAGGCCAGCAGTTTGTTTCTACTCCTGTGTTTGATGGTGCTACTGAGGAAGAGATTTCTGATGCAATTGAAAAAGCTAACAGAAACCTCATGCTCGAGCGCAAGAAGGAATATGGCGAACACTTTGACGAAGCCTATGTTCCACAACTTTCACGCGAAGGAAAAATGTGGCTATATGATGGTCGCACTGGAGAGAAATTCCGTGAGCCAATTACGGTTGGTGCAACCTACATCTTGAAACTCGGACACATGGTCGACGACAAGATTCACGCCCGCTCGAACGGCCCATACAGCTTGATTACACAACAGCCTCTCGGTGGCAAAGCTCAATTCGGCGGTCAGAGATTTGGTGAGATGGAAGTTTGGGCGCTCTATGCATATGGTGCTTCAAATGTGTTGCAGGAAATGCTAACAATTAAGTCAGACGACGTTTCAGGCAGAACTCGTGCATATGAAGCAATTGTTTCTGGCAACAATATTCCTGCTCCAGAAGTTCCAGAATCATTCAAGGTTTTGGTCAAAGAGATGAAGTCACTCGGACTTTCTGTTGAACTCAAAGGTAATGGCACGGTTATGGAAATGCGTGATGACGCTGACCCAAGTGACAACAAGCCTAGTGTTTATGCAAACAAAGACGAGCTTGAGATGACTGCTCAAGAAGAGACAATCGATGCCCTTGATGACATTGAGTCAGATCTTGGTGACCTTTTGGGTGAACTCGATTTAAATACAGGTCTTGATTTAGGAGACGACGATAACTTGTTATTCGACGAAGACGACAACGAGGACGGAAAGGAGGACAAATAATGGCTCACACTCATAATCACAATCATGTAGCTGAGTTCGACGTCAGAAATTTCGACTCTATTCAGGTCCATCTTGCTTCTGCTGAAGAAATCAGAAGCTGGTCCCGTGGCGAGGTCAAAAAGCCAGAAACAATTAACTACCGCACGCAAAAGCCTGAAAAAGATGGTCTTTTTTGTGAAAAGATTTTTGGACCTACTCGCGACTGGGAATGCGCTTGCGGTAAATATAAAAGAATTCGATTTCGCGGAATCGTTTGCGAACGTTGCGGCGTTGAAGTAACACGTTCTAAAGTCCGTCGTGAAAGAATGGGCCACATTGAGCTTGCGGCTCCTGTTTCACACATTTGGTACTTCAAAGGCAGTCCCTCACGTCTCGGTTACTTGCTTGATATTCCTCCAAAGGATCTCGAGAAAGTTCTTTATTTTGCTTCTTACCTTGTTACGAAGGTTGATTATGAAGCTCGTGATGAAGACGCTGATGAACTTCGCGAGGAGATGTTTGCAGACCTCGAACAAATCGACGCAGAGCGCGATCGCTTGATTGCTGCTACACGCGCAATGGGTGAAAAATATCATCCATCAGAGGGTGAAATTGTTGACGAAGACGACGAGGCATTGAGTCCTGAAGAAGTTGAAGCAGAAATTGCTGAACTTCACGAAGAATTTAACGAAAGAAAAGCGCTTCGCGAGGATGCTCTAAATGAGTTCCTTCGCTTAAAAGAGCGTCAGCTCGTTGATGATGAAGAGCTTTTCCGCGAAATGAGAAAATATTACAGCGACTACTTCCAGGGTGGAATGGGTGCTGCTTCTGTTCGTGAGCTCATTGAAGAGATGGATCTTGAGCAAACTGCTGAAGAACTCAAAGAGCTTATCTCTAACAGCAAAGGTCAAAAGCGAACTAAGGCTTTGAAGAGATTGAAGGTCGTTGAGGCATTCATTAACTCTGGAAACAATCCTGCAAACATGATTATGGAAGCGATTCCTGTCATTCCACCAGATCTTCGCCCTATGGTGCAACTCGATGGTGGCCGTTTTGCTACTTCTGATCTCAACGATTTGTATCGTCGTGTGATTAACAGAAATAATCGTTTGAAGAAGCTTCTTGATTTGAATGCTCCTGAAATCATGCTCAACAACGAGATGCGCATGCTGCAGGAAGCTGTTGACTCGCTGTTCGATAATGGCCGCCGAGGCCGTGCAATTGAGGGACCGGGTCACCGCCCACTCAAATCACTGAGCGACATTTTGAAAGGCAAGCAAGGGCGTTTCCGTCAAAACTTGCTCGGAAAACGTGTTGACTACTCTGGTCGTTCAGTAATCGTTGTTGGACCTGAACTCAAGCTTCATCAGTGTGGCTTGCCATCTCAAATGGCACTCGAACTTTTCAAGCCATTCGTTTTGAAACGCCTAATTGAGCTTGGAGCTGATAAAGACAGAAACATCAACACCGCAAAGCAGATGATTGAAGAAGGATCTCCTGAGGTTTGGGACGTGTTGGCAGAAGTAATTAAGGACCACCCAGTTCTTTTGAACCGTGCTCCTACGCTTCACCGCCTTGGCATTCAGGCTTTTGAGCCAGTGTTGGTTGACGGTAAGGCTATTAAACTTCATCCATTGGTTTGTACTGCATTTAACGCTGACTTTGACGGCGACCAAATGGCTGTGCATGTTCCTCTGTCAAATGAGGCACAGGCTGAAGCTCGCGTTTTGATGCTTTCAACTAACAACATCAAATCTCCTGCTCATGGTCGTCCTTTGACAGTTCCTACTCAAGACATGATCATCGGTCTTTATTATCTGACTGCCGTGCGTGAAGGATTTGAGGGTGAAGGTCGTCATTTCATCGATTTTGCTGATGCTACCGCAACCTATGAAGCTCGTGCAGGTCTTGACCTCCAAGCAAAGATTGATGTTCGCCTCAAGCGTGACGGTCTCGTTGCTACTGCTTTCAACGAGTTTGAAGAGCACAAAGCTGGTGATCACATCGAGACATCTGTCGGTAGAATTATCTTTAATGATGTTCTTCCTAAAGACTATCCATATCTCAACTATGAGATGAATAAGTCAGAGATTAGCCGTCTTGTTGCTGACCTTGCTGAGAAATATCCTCTTGGCGACTTGCCAGCAATTTATGATGGACTAAAAGACGCAGGCTTCCACTATGCAACACGTGCAGGCGTTACTGTTTCTGTTTATGATGCTTCCATTCCGCCTTCAAAGAAACAGATTCTTGCTGAAGCAGACAAGAAGGTCGAAGAAATTCAGGAAGAATATGAAATTGGCTTGCTCACAAACGAGAGCCGCCACCAGGAAGTTGTTGACATTTGGAATGAGGCTAACGAAGCTGTGGGCGAGGCTATGGCCGATAACTTCGATCGCTTCAACCCAATTTATATGATGGCTTTCTCTGGAGCTCGTGGTAACATCAAACAGATTCGTCAGCTTGCAGGTATGCGTGGTCTTATGTCTGACCCTAAAGGCAACATTATTGACCATCCAATCAAAGCAAACTTCCGCGAAGGCTTGAGCGTTTTGGAATACTTTATTTCAACACACGGAGCTAGAAAAGGTCTTGCAGACACTGCATTGCGCACTGCTGACTCAGGCCACTTGACTCGTCGTCTGGTTGACGTTGCTCAAGACGTTATCATTCGTGAACTCGACTGCGGTTGTGATGAAGGAATGGATTATCCAGTTCATAACGCAAAGGGTGACATCGATGACAATCTCGTTGGTCGTTGTCTCAATAAAGATGCAGTTGGGTCTGACGGAAGCGTAGTTCTTGCAAAAGATGAATATATTACAAGCCTTGATCAGCTCAAAGCTCTTGCTAAGGCCGGCGTTGAGGAAATCAACATTCGTACTATCATGACTTGCCATGCAGAACATGGTGTTTGCCAGAAGTGCTATGGCCTTGACCTTGCAACTGGACTTCCAGTTAACATTGGAACTGCCGTTGGCATTATTGCCGCTCAGTCCATTGGCGAGCCAGGCACACAGCTCACAATGAGAACGTTCCACACTGGTGGCGTTGCTGGTGCAGACATTACACATGGTCTTCCTCGTGTACAAGAGCTGTTTGAGGCCAGAAATCCTAAAGGCAAGGCAGAACTTGCTGAAATCTCAGGCACTCTTAATGTCACAACTACTGATGACCACATGTTGCTCACTATTCATGACCAAGAAGGCAACATCAGGGAATATGAACTTTCAGCAAGAGCGCAGCTAATGCCAAACATCAGCGATGGATGCGAGGTAAAAGTTGGTGATCAGCTCACAAAGGGTTCCATTAATCCTCATGAGTTGCTAAGACTGACTGACGCTGCAACCACATTGCGCTACATCGTGTCACAGGTCCAAGATGTTTACGTCTCACAAGGTGTAGACATCAACGACAAGCACATCGAGGTTATTGCTCGTCAAATGCTCAAGCGCGTTGTTGTTCTTGACAGTGGCGACTCTGATTTCCTCCCAGGTTCACAGGTTGATCGCTTCACTTTCCGCACGACCGCCAACAAACTCATTGACGAGGGCAAAGAGCCTCCAATTGGTCAGCCACTTTTGCTCGGCATTACTAAGGCTTCCTTGGCAACTGATTCATGGCTTGCGGCTGCTTCGTTCCAAGAGACTACTAAAGTTTTGACCGATGCTGCAATTGAAGGGTCAACGGACCATCTCAACAGCTTGAAGGAAAACGTGATTATTGGTAAGCCAATTCCTGCTGGTACTGGCATCAAGAGATACCACGACCTTGGACTCACCTATCACGGAGTGCCAATCGATCACGATGTTAATGTTTCAGAAGAACTTCCGACCTATGCTCCTGAAGGACTTCAGAAAATTGAAGAACTCATTCCTGAACCTGAGCAATGGCAAATTGGTGCCGATGGTGCTTTTGTTGGAAATGGCAATTACAAAAATTACATGGGAATGCTCGAGCTTGCACGCCACGGTCATTCTTTGTCAGAAGACGATGCTCGCCTGTTTATTTATGATGACCTTGGTGTTTCACAACGCTGGGCAAACAAATTCAGCGAGGCAGGCATCGAGACAGTCCAAGACTTGGTCGGCAAAGATGAAAATGAGCTGAAACAAATTTCAGGCATTGGCGAGAAGGCAATTGACGAGCTTCGAGAGGGACTTAAATCACACGGTTTGCTTTATGTAATCGAAGATTCGAAAGCAACAGAAGCCAGTGAAGACATGTCAAAACTCATGGACATGGTGTTCAACCCTGATGGATCAAGCCAATTCTCTAGCGATGTATCCATGTTTGACACAACGAAGTCAGATGTTGATGAGAATGATGATGAAGTTGGTTCAAAATTCGCTCGCAGTGAAAGTGAACTTGATGCAGTTCTTAATGCAATGAAAGACCTTGGTTTTTCTGTCACGGACGAAGATTCCGATGACATCCTGGACAATGAGGACAACTAATGGCTAGACTTTTTGGAACAGACGGAATTCGCGGGAAAGTTAACAGCGAACTCACGAATGAGATTGCCTATCGATTGGGACAGGCAGCTGTCAAGTTTCAGGGAACCAGAGTGTTAATCGCAAGAGACACTCGCATTTCTGGACAAATGTTAGAAGCAGTATTGGCTGCCGGCGTAATGAGCGCCGGCGGTCATGCTTTTTTATGTGGTGTAATTCCAACTCCAGCTGTTGCGATGCTGGTGAGAAAGCACAACATGGATGCAGGAGTTATGATTTCTGCTTCACACAATCCTCCAGAGTACAACGGTCTAAAGATGTTTGATGGCAAGGGCTATAAGTTGCCTGATGCTGTTGAAGATGAAATCGATGCTTTTATTAAGGCTGGTGGACTAGAGACAACTAAAGAGTTGACTGAGGGTGACGAAACAGGAATTGTTTCAAGCCTTGACACAGCTGTTTCTGATTACATTGATTTTGTGACTGATTCAGTTAAATCACAGAAAGTTGATTTTTCTGGAATGAAGATTGCAGTAGATTCTGGACACGGTGCAAGCTTTAGAACAACTCCTGAAACTCTTCGCGAGCTAGGTGCTGATGTTGTTGCAATCAACACCGACTATAGTGGCAAAGACATAAACGTAAAATGCGGTTCGACACATCTTGAGCCTCTGTTCAATCTTGTAAAAGAAACAGGCGCCGACATTGGAATTGCACATGATGGTGACGCCGATCGTGTCATGATGGTGTCTGCTGACGGACATGAAATCGATGGCGATGTGATGCTTTCCGTTATTGCCAAAGACCTAAAAGCAAGAAACTTGCTTCGCGGCGATGTTGTCGTTGGCACTGTAATGTCGAATCTTGGTCTAAAACAGGCGTTGGCCGAAGACGGAATTTCATTGGTTCAAACCAAAGTTGGCGATCGCTATGTTTTAGAGGAAATGCTTGATAAAGACTATGCCATTGGTGGCGAGCAATCGGGCCATGTTATTCTGATTGATCACAACACCACAGGGGACGGCCTCATGACCGCTGTTCAGTTTTTGTGCGCTGTAAAACGTTCGGGAAAAACTCCATCTGAAGCAATTGCTCATTTCAATCGTTTCCCACAAGTTCTCATCAATGTTCATGTTGATGATAAAGAAGCAGCAATGTCTAGCGAACAGGCATTGGCGCTTGTTCGTGAAGCTGAAGAGGACATGGGAGACAACGGCAGAGTTCTTCTTCGTCCGTCTGGAACTGAACCAGTCGTTCGCGTTATGGTCGAGGCTAACGACCAAGTAGTTGCTGAACGCTGGGCAAATGCAATTGCGAATAAATTAAGTTAGGAAAATAATGCTACAAGAGAAAATTAGAAACGTCGCAATTATTGCGCACGTTGACCATGGTAAAACTACGCTTGTTGATTGTCTTTTGCAAGCAAGCGGCGTTTTTAGAGAGAATCAGGAAGTTGAAGACAGAGTTCTCGACTCAAACGATCAAGAGCGCGAGCGTGGCATCACCATTCTTTCTAAAAATGTTTCGATTACTCACAAAGGCGTGAAAATTAACATCATTGACACGCCAGGACATGCCGATTTTGGCGGTGAGGTCGAGCGCGTTTTGAATATGGCAGACGGTGCTCTTTTGATTGTCGATGCTTTCGAGGGACCAATGCCTCAAACACGCTTCGTTTTGCAGCACGCCCTTGAAATGGGTCTGCGGATTATGCTTGTTGTAAACAAAATTGACAGACCTGGTTCTCGTCCGGAAGAAGTTGTTGATGAGGTGTTCGATCTCATGTGTGAGCTCAACGCAAGCGACGAGCAACTTGATTTTCCAGTAGTTTATACAAGCGCCATGCAAGGAATTGCAAAACTTGACATGAGTGACGAAAGCAGAAACATGCTTCCGCTGCTCGACAAAATTTTGGAAGAGATTCCTGCACCTGATGTTGACACCGATGGCCCTGTTGCAATGCAAATTTGCACAGTTGACCACTCAAGTTTTGTTGGCAGAATTGGCGTCGGAAGACTTTCTTCTGGCACGCTTCACAAGAATGAAAATGTTCTCGTTATCAAAAACGACGGAGCGCGCTATAACACGATCATCAAGCAGCTCTTTACTTTTGAACAGCTTGGTAAAAAAGAGCAAAAAGAGGCTGGAGCAGGTGACATCATTGCAGTTGTGGGTGTTGACGATGCTGACATTGGTGATGTTGTTACAAGTCGTGAAACTCCTCGTACATTTGACCCGATCAAGGTTGAGCAACCTACTATGGCGATTGTTTTCGAAGCTTCGACAAGTCCTCTTGTTGGACGCGAAGGCGACATTGTTGGTGCTCGCCAGCTTAAAGAACGTCTCCTAAAAGAAGCAGAATCAAACATTTCTATGCAAATCACAGAGCTTCCTGACAAAAGCGGCATGGAAGTTGCAGGCCGTGGAGTTTTGCATCTTTCCGTTTTGATGGAGACAATGCGTCGTGAAGGGTTTGAATTTCAAGTCGGACGTCCTCGCGTAATTTTGAAAGAAGATGAAAACGGCAATAAACTTGAGCCTATCGAAGAAGCAACAGTTGATGTTCCAAGCGATTATGCTGGGAAAGTAATTGAGGTGTTTGGAACTGCTGGCGGTGAGATGACTGATATGGTATCTCGCGGTGAGCAAACCCACATCGTTTTTCACATTCCTTCTCGCGGAACCATGGGCTTGAGAACGAAAGTTTTGAATGCTACTCGTGGAGAGGCCGTGATGTTCCATCATTTTTATGACTATGGAGCTTGGCGCGGTGACCTTGGTGGACGTGCACGCGGTTCAATGATTGCCATGGCAACTGAAAAAAGCGTTGCCTATGCTCTTGACACATTGCAAGAGCGCGGACGCCTATTTGTGGGGCCCGGCGAAGATTGCTATGAAGGCATGATTGTTGGGGAGAGTGCAAAAGAAAGCGACATGGTCGTTAACGTTGCTAAGGCAAAGCAGCTCGGCAATCAGCGTTCAAGTGGTGCTGACAAGGCAATCTCGCTCACTCCAAAAGTGACTTTTACTTTAGAGGAAGCGCTCGAATACATCGAAGATGACGAACTCGTTGAGGTGACACCGAAATCGATTCGCCTGCGTAAACGTCTTTTGTCGGCAACTGACAGGAAGAAAGCTGCAAAGAAATAATTCAAATGTATGACTCTCGCCCTCTGTTTCAAGGAGGGCGATTTTCGTTGTTATAATTTTTTGCTGGACCATTAGTAAAAAGTGTTTTGTTAGAACAAAACATTTTTTGTTAGCAGAGAGTAGGAAGATTTTTATGACTTTAAAGATTGTGAAGAAGTGCGGCATAGTTTTTGTTGTCACTGCTTTTTTGATGTCAACCATTTTTTTGACCGGTTGTTCAAGCGACCCTTATGCAGCTAAGGTGAATGGCACAGAAATTAAAGAGTCAAAAATTACTAAGACTATTGAAAATGTGCGAAATAACTATGGCATGACTGACGACGACAAATGGGGAAAATGGCTCGCACAGTTGAGTCTGACACCCAGTAGCTATCGCGACAAAATTCTTGACAACTTGATTGAGCAAGAAATTGTAAGGCAATATGCTGGCGATGAGGGTTGTGGTGCAACGGACGACGAGATAAACGACCAGGTGAATAAAATCAAAGCAAACTATAAAGATGATAACGCCTGGAAAGAGGCTCTGACTACTGCTGGATTTGAAAGCGAAAACGATTATCGTGAACAGTTGAAACTCGCTATTCAGAAAAAAAAGTTGACAGAGAAACTTTCAAACGAGCAGACCATTGATGATGAAACGCTGCTAAAAGATGTTCAAACAAAAGCCGATAAGATTGATGGCGGAAAAAAGTCCTCTCACATTCTCTTTTCTGTAGATGACGAGCAGAAGGCACAAGAAGTCTTAGATAAGATTAATTCCGGAGAGCTTGATTTTGCTGAGGCAGCTAAGGAATATTCGACGGACTCTGGATCAGCCTCCGACGGTGGAAATGTTGGCTGGGACAAAGAGTCAAAATTTGTTGATGCATATCAAACTGCACTCGACGGTCTTTCAGAAGGTGAAGTGAGTGGTCTTGTTAAAAGCGACTATGGAATTCACATTATTAAATGCACAGAAGTGTTTAACATGCCTTCTGACACAAGTTCTCTAGACAATTTCCCAAGCGATTTAGTGGAAGAGGTTCGCAAGTCTGACCAAGAGTCAAAAGCGACAACAGCCTATAACGACTGGGTACAACAAAAGAAGGATAGCGCTACCATAGAGCGAAAAGAAATGCCAAGCAATGCTTCATATAACGTTGATATGAGTAAATATGAATCATCTAGCAACTCAAGTTCTTCGAACAGTGATTCATCTGCAGACAGTTCGAGCGATCAGTCAGGCGACACTTCTTCTGACAATTCTTCCGGGCAATCGAGCGACTCCAATTCGCAAAGCTCGGGTTCAAACAGCCAGGGATAAATTAGATGAATGTGGCAGCCGCTATGACTGCCACATCTCCTGCCTCGAACAAGGTCGTGAGGCATAGACGAAAGCTCGGGTAGTTCCGGGCTTTTTGTGTTTATTGGCGATTCACAATTTAGAATTTTAAAGGAAGAATTCATTCGCGTAATAAGTCATGCCTTTAATCAAGTGAGAATGCTATTGAATTTTTAATTTCAAGTCTGACATGAAATTTAAATTTACGAATGAAGTCTGACATGATTTGAAAGCACTTGCGATGCGAGTCTGGCATGTTCTGTTAATTTATCTGACAAATCAGAATTGCCTGCTACTGAATGACTTTTTATATTTGTAGGCATGTTATGAATGTGTTTTTAAATTCAAGTCTGACATTAATTTTAAATTTACAAATGAAGTCTGACTTTCTATTGATGCCTAAAAATTTAAGTCTGACATGAAATTTAAATTTGCAAATGAAGTCTGGCATGATTTGAAAGCACTTGTGATGCAAGTCTGGCATGTTCTGTTAATTTATCTGACAGATCAGAATTACCTGCTATTGAGTGACTTTTTATATTTGTAGGCATGTTCTGAATGTGTTTTTAAATTCAAGTCTGACATAAAAGTCAAATTTTAAAATGACGTCAGACTTTCTATTGATGCCTAAAAATTTAAGTCTGACTTAAATTCAAATTGTATTTAGACGAAGAAGGTGTTTGAGGGGACTGTAATTTGTGATTTATTCAAAAGTAAATCGATTCGGAATTCGTCTTTGAATTCCTGTGCTGTCATTTTTTCATTTAATGTCAGACCTAAAAGTTGCGCAATTGTTCCAACTACGTCTTCGGGTTTTGCTCCTGTGTTCTTTATTTCGCCAAGATTTAGAGATTTGTCACGTTTAGCCAGTCTTTGGCCAGATTCGTTTACGAGCATTGGTACGTGTACAAAATCAATCTCGCTGCTCAGACTAACCTTAGATTTCAAGTCTGACTTGTATTGCGAATGTGTTTCTGTGAGTTTATCGTTAAAGTTTGGCTTGCAATTTAAATTGTTAATTTTGATCTCAATTTGAAAGTCTGACATGTTTTGTAAGTCAAAAAGTTGACTGCTTTTATTTAAGTCTGGCATGCTTTTCAATAGTTTAGAAATAAGCCAGACTTCGCGTGGCGCAGAAGTTAACAAGTCGTTTCCGCGAATGATTGTGTTGACCCCGAGAAGAGCATCGTCTATTGCGTTTGTGAATTGATAAGAAAAGACCCCATCTGACCTGCGAAGAATCATATCTCCACATTCTTTCGCAAGGTTTTGGGCAAAAAATCCCTGGAGCCTATCATGAATTCCAACTCGTTCGTTTGGTACTTCAACGCGATAGGCAGGTTTCTTCTTCGATGCTAATTCATTGATTTCATAAGATGTCAGACTTCTACATTTGCCCGAGTAGATTGGCGTACCGTCACTGGCATGTGGTGCGCTGGCTGCGTGCAAGTCTGCACGTGAACAAAAGCAAGGGTAGATGTGCTGATGCTTTTGAAAAGCATGCCAGACTTCCTCATAAACATCGATTCTTGAGGATTGATAAATTGGACCATTGTCCCAATCGAGCCCTAGCCATTTCAGGTCATCGATTAGCGTTTCCTGAAAGCTCGCATTTTTGCAACGGTCGTCGAGGTCGTCGATTCTTAAAATCAATTCTCCGCTGTTTTTGCGTGCATCGGCCCATGCAATAAGGAATGAGAATACGTTGCCGAGATGCATTCTTCCAGAAGGTGAAGGTGCTAAGCGTCCGGTATACTTCTTTAATTCTTCTCTGTTTGATTTTTTAGTTATCTGCATTTTTTATAGACAGTGTCTTGGCGTCCGGGAATAAGATTAAAAAGCATGTGCTCATTAAGCCATTTTCTTTTCTAAATTGTCGCCGTTTTAATTCACAATGATAGTAGAGCACTGCTAGTTGTCGATCTTGTCATCTAACGGCCATGGACAAAACATCATATGCTATGCTGACTCGGCATCCTCTCTTGATAAATCATTCTTTTGGTGTTTCAAGGAAGGCTTTATAGAAAGTAAAGAGTCTGCTTGGTAAATATCGTTAATCGTCTAGTAATCTTCTGCTTCTAATACTTTAAATGTCGCAGTTTTAAGTTGTGAAAGCTTGTCTTCGTCAACATATGTAAATGCTGAAACAGTTGTTGATTGCTCAGGGGCGAGCTTTAAAGCAGAGGCGTAGTCTTCTGCAATCCTGTCGCCGTTTTCATCCACTGCCTCAATCGTTACAAAGAATGATTTTGTAGTTTTACTGTTGTTTTTAATTGTCACCGGCATAGACGTTGACGACACGCTTAACTCATCAATGTTTGAAACCACAAAATCTCCTAAAGTTATTTCGCAGTCATCTTTCCAGTCGTCTAAGTCATCGAGCGAATTGTAATCTGAGTGGGAATCGTTGAGGTAGGAACCGTCTTCAAAAAGGTCATCTAGATCATAGTCATAGGCATCTTTAAACTGGTAATAGCTTATGCCCAGCAGCACCAATTGAATGCACATTATGATTGAAACAATTAGGGCAAGGCTTCCTGTCACTATACCCGTAATAGCCAAACCTTTTCCTTTTAAGCGCAGTTTATCTCTGCTAATTTTTACGAGAGAGATAATTCCGAATACTATTGCCAGAATTGCCACAACTATCATCATGAAATTTAGAAGAGGGACTCCCGAAAAAACAAGCGAAACAATTCCCAGCACAAGTGCGGCGACAGCAAGACCAACGGTCTTTTTTTCTGGAATTAGGCTTGGGTCCACTACAATTCTTCCAGGTTGTGCAGGCATCCAGCTTGCTCCCTGAGGCTGCGCATTATTGTTGCGTGGTTGATAATTCTGATTCTCGCTTGATGGTTCTTGATGCTGTTGACATGCGCTTTGATTGGAAGTTTCTTGTGAAACACTGTTGTTGTTTTCTGTGTCCATGCTTCCTCTTTCTTTAACTCTGCATCTTTTAATTTTATCAAAATTGCAGTTTCAAATTTAAGTCTGACATCGTTTGTAAATTTCGGAATTGCCTGTTCCAGGCAGGTCTGACTTTTATTTTGAGGGGAAATTGTGCTTTCTAGTTTTAAGTCTGACATAAATTTTAAAAACTACTATTTGTTTCAAATTTAAGTCTGACATGGTTTGTAAAACGCATGTGCGATGTACGACACTTAGTTGTGCTATCTTATATTCGCTATTAAAAGCGCATATTTTATGTGCGTCGTTGAGTTTTTTAAGGGGGCATAATGACCAAAATTGTTAATTCTTGGAATGACTGGGACCCGCTGAAGCATGTCATCGTTGGACGCTGTGACAACGGAATGATCCCACCTGAGGAGCCTGCAACTTCTGAAAAGGTTCCTGTCGATTCTGACATGCGTGGAATGTGGGGACTTCGCCCACTTCGCACAGTTGAGGCTGGTAACGCAGCACTCGATCGCCTTGTAAAGATTTTGGAGGATCGCGGAATTAAGGTTGACCGCCCAACTCCTCTTCAATGGAATCAAAAGATTGGCACACCAGACTTCACCAACGACTCAATGATGGGATGCATGCCTCCTCGTGACATTCTTTTGACGGTTGGCAATGAAATCATGGCTTCTGCCAACTCTTTCAGATGCCGTTATTTTGAATATCTAGCATATTGGCCTTTGATGGAACAGTACTTCGAGGAAGACCCAGAGTTCAAGTGGACTCAGGCTCCTAGACCTCGCTTGACCGACAAATCATACAAGCACAATTATTACGACGAGTCAATTTCTCTCGAGGAAAGACTCAAGCGCACCGCTGCAAAAGACTTTGTTACGACTGAAGTTGAGCCAATGTGGGATGCAGCTGACTGGATGCGCATGGGCAAAGACATCTTTGTTCAGCATGGTTTGACGACAAACCGCGCTGCTATGGATTGGATGCAAAGATACTATCCTGATCTTCGTATTCATGCCGTCAACTTCCCTGGCGATCCTTACCCAATTCACATCGATGCTACTTTTGTACCTCTGCGTCCAGGTCTGATTATCAACAATCCAGTTCGTCCATTGCCTGAAGAGCAACGCGCAATCTTCGAGGCAAACGATTGGCAAATTGTTGAAGCTGCGCAACCTGCCCACAGTGAGCCACCAGAGCTATGCTATTCAAGCGTTTGGCTGTCAATGAACTGCCTCGTCCTTGATCCAAAGACAGTCGTTGTCGAGGCTTCTGAGAAATATCAGATGGAGCAAATGGACAAACTCGGCATGAATGTTATTCCTTGCGATTTGCGTGATGCATATCCATTTGGTGGAGGTTTGCATTGCTGCACTGCTGACGTATATCGTGAAGGTGGATGCGAGGATTACTTCCCAAATCGTGTCAAGGACACTACGCTTGTTCGTCCTGAGATGTGGGATTAAATTCGACTAAGAGTTATGGCTGTTTCATCGTGGTTAAACCTTATATGAAAATAGGTGATTTAACCTTGTGTACTGCCTGAGCTTTGGATTAGGCGAATAACCTGTTATAATGCAAAGGGTTCCTTTTGAGGAACCCTTTTTCTTTTATGGCGGATATTCAAAACATATCAGATCACGAAAAGCACGCGATGCTCAAGAAAGTCGTGTTTTCGTCTTTTCTTGGAAATTTTATTGAGTGGTTTGATTATGCGAGTTATTCTTATTTCGCTGTCACAATCGGGATTGTTTTCTTTCCTGAAGGCGACCCCATTGTTAATACTATGATGGCTTTTGCTCTTTTTGCCTTGTCTTTCTTAGTTCGCCCTATTGGTGCTTTGTTCTGGGGAAACATGGGTGATAAAAAAGGCCGCAAGTGGACGCTTTCCATCTCTATTCTTGTCATGACGACTGCAACGTTTTGTATGGGTTGCTTGCCAGGCTATCATTCAATTGGGTTAGCTGCTCCGTTACTGTTGCTTCTTTGCAGATGCGTGCAGAGTTTTTCTGCTTCTGGAGAGTATGCTGGTGCATCAACTTTTATTGCCGAATATGCACCTGTTAATAAGCGTGGGCTTTATGTTTCAGCCGTTCCAGCTTCGACTGCAACAGGATTGTTCGTTGGCTCACTTTTTGCTATGGCGATGTTTGCAGTTTGTGGTGGCTCTAATTCTGAATTTGTCACTTCATGGGGATGGCGAATTCCATTTCTTTTGGCTCTTCCACTTGGCTGGATAACTAACTACATTCGCGTTCATCTTCAGGATTCTCCTGTTTATGAAAAAATGGCGCATGATGCTGAGCGTGGTGGCGATGGCACAAAAGCAAAAACGCCTGTTCGTGATGTTCTTTTTAAATACCCCAAAACTACGCTCATTTGTTTTGGCTCAGCAATGCTAAATGCTATTGGATTTTATGCAGTTCTCACCTTTATGCCTAGCTATCTTGAAACAGTCGTTGAATATGATTCTGTTTCTGCAACGTTAATCACTAATATTGTTTTGCTTGCCTACATTGCTTTGATCTTCCTTTCTGGTTGGATTTCTGATCACTTTGGAAGAAAGAAAATGTTGATTCTAGCGGCTGTCGGCTTCATTTTGTTTACGGTGCCCTGTTACATGATTTTGAACAGTCAGATTTTTATTTTGATTTTGCTCTCAGAACTTTTTATGGCTTTGCTTTTGTGTATAAACGACGGAACGCTAGCAAGCTATCTTTCTGAACAATTCCCGACGGAAGTGCGATTTACTGGATTTGCTTTCACGTTTAACCTTGCAAACGCATTGTTCGGCGGAAGCTGTTCAGCAATCTCTCTTTGGCTGGTGAACTTCACGGGAAACGAACTTGCACCTGCATTTTATTTTATCGGCGTTGCTGTAATTGCTCTCATTGCAATCATTTGCTCACGCGAACACTCTAACACCGAGCTGAGCGACGTCGTAATCGACAACTAAATATTTTTTAATTCTCCCCAAAACGCTTAAATTCCTCCCGCTCAATTTGAAGTCTGACATGAATTTAAAACTGTTCAAGCGGAAGTCTGACATGAATTTAAAACAATGTTCAAGCGGAAGTCTGACATGAATTTAAATTTACAAATGATGTCAGACTTTATTTGTAAATGAGTCGCTTCTTAAGTTTGACATGTTTTGTAAATTACTTAGATGCTGCGACGAGCGCCCTTATGAAGTAATAGTGATTAAAAAATCATGCCAGACTTCATTTTTGGCAATTTGAGTCTGGCATGAAATGTTTAAGATTTTTTGTATTTGATTACGTTTCGCTTATTCGTCGAGTGAACACAAGTCGGCATATGTTTCGCGTCTGACTGCAATTCTCGCTTTACCGTCGCGAATAGCGATGATTGGAGGGCGAGGTATGCGATTATAGTTCGATGCCATTGAGTAGTTATATGCGCCTGTGCAAAGCACCGCAAGGATGTCTCCACGAGAGGGTTCTGGAATTGCGACGTTTTCTTGAATCAAATCACCACTTTCGCAGCATCTGCCTGCGATTGTGCACACAAAATCGCATTTTTCGTTCATTTTGTTTGCAAGAACGCAAGTGTAGGGCGATTGATAAAGAGCATATCTGGGGTTATCTGTCATTCCGCCATCTACGCTTGCATAGTTTTTGAATCCTTCGATTTCTTTAGTTGCTCCAATTTCATAGATTGTAAGACCTGCGGCGGCAACAATAGAGCGGCCAGGCTCCATCAATATGTTTGGTTGTTTGATTCCAAAGTCTCTGCAGTGCTCTTTGATTTCTGCGCTCAGTTTCTCAATTCTCTCTGCATAATCGATTTGCGGATCATCTTTTGTGTACTGAACGCCAAAGCCGCCACCAAGGTTTAAATAGTTCGTGTCAAAGCCATATTTATCATGTAGCATCGCGACGAATTCGAGCATAATTCTCGCTGCATCGCTAAACGGTTCTATCTCAAAGATTTGCGACCCAATGTGGCTGTGGAAACCCTCCAGAGAGACGTTTGGTGTTTCCATTACTTTGCAAAATAGCTTTTCTGCCATGCCAGTTTCGATGGGCGCGCCAAACTTCGAATCAACCTTGCCAGTGTTGATTTTTGCATGCGTGTGAGGATCAATCCCGGGCGTTACCCGAAGCAGAATTTTCTGCGTAATCCCAAGGTCCTTTGCTTGCTTGGATATTTCCTCTAGCTCAAAAACGTTGTCAACGATGAAATATCCCACTCCCTCTTTTAGCCCATATGCGATGTCAGCATTCGTTTTGTTTGAGCCGTGAAAAAACGCATTGCTCATGTCGAACCCTGCGTTTACTGCAGTGTATAGCTCGCCAGGTGAGACAATGTCGATGCACCCACCAACCTCACTAATCAGTCGATAAATGCCAGTGTAAGAGAGTGCTTTGCTAGCGAATAGAGGCTTTGACCCTTCACCCATGTGAGTTTTCATTGCATTTTGGTAGGTCTTGAAGTTCTCCAAAACCATATTCTCATCAATGAGGTATGCGGGTGTGCCATATTCCTTTGCAACAACAGTTGTGTCTACGCCAGCGAACTCGAGATGTCCCTTTTCGTTTATGCTTAAGTTCTTGTGAAGCATGTTTACAGAATCCTTTCGAGTCGAGCAATCGCTTCGTCATAATCTTCCGCTTTTCCAAACGATGTGATGCGGAAAAAGCCTTCGCCTTGTGCGCCAAAGCCCACGCCAGGCGTTCCTGCGATTTGGGCTTCATTGAGCAGATAATCGAAGAAATCCCAACTTGGCGTATTATCTTTTGTTTGCATCCAAATGTATGGTGAATTGATTCCGCCAGTAAACTTGATTCCTTTTCTTGTCAAGAATTCACTCATTTTTGCAGCGTTTGCCTTGTAATATTCGATGTTTTCCATGCAAACTTTCATTCCTTCTTCTGAAAGTGCGGCTTGCGCGGCGCGTTGAATGATGTATGGAACACCATTAAATCTTGTTGCTTGGCGGCGCGACCACGCTTTGTTGAAGTTAAGACCGTTAGCCTCGAGCTCTTTCGGAACAATCATCCATCCACATCTTGTGCCTGTAAAGCCTGCCGTTTTTGACAAGGAACAGATTTCTAACGCACAAGTTCTTGCACCTTCGATTTCATAAATGCTCCTGGGGTTCTCACCTGTTACGAAAGCTTCATATGCAGAGTCGAAAATAATTAAACAACCGTGCTCGTTTGCGAAATTCACCCATTCTGTTAGCTGCTCTCGATTGTAAACGCTGCCCGTTGGATTGTTTGGCGAGCAAATGTAGATTACGCTTCCGCATTCGATGTCGGAAGTTGGCATTGGGGCAAATTCATTTTCTAGAGTTCCTGGGATGTAGAAAACGTGATTTCCTTGCATAATGTTTGCATCAACATAGGCAGGATAAACTGGGTCAGGCACATATATTTGGTTGTGACCCAAAAGATCGAGCACGTTTCCACAGTCCGATTTTGCGCCATCAGAAATAAACACTTCGCTGGAGTCGACGTTTGTTCCTCTGCGCGCATAATAATTTGCGACCGCAACGCGCGTGAAATCATAACCGCTTTCAGGAGCATATCCGCGGAAAGTCTCGGCTTGAGCTTGTTCTTCAACAGCTTTTTTTAACGCATCGATGACAACGCTAGGCAGAGGGCGCGTCACATCTCCAATGCTAAGCTTGATTATTTTTGCCTTAGGGTTATCTTTTTGGTATGCGGCAATTTTGTTCGCACATTCCACAAATAAATAGTTATCTTTGAACGTTTTGAAATTCTCGTTTACGTTAATTTTCATATTCAAAAACCCCTTCGTAGACCTTCGTTGCAGGCCCCGTCATTTCAATTTCATAATTATCGTCACACTTAATATACAAAGTGCCCCCGATTAAATCGACAGCAACTGGCTCATTTGCATCAAGAAATCCATTTTTAACGCAAGCAGCGACGGAAGCGCAAGCTCCAGTTCCGCAGGCATAGGTCTCTCCGCTTCCGCGTTCCCAAACTCGCATTTTTATGTGTCTGCGGTCGATAATTTCAATAAACTCTGTATTTACTCTTTCTGGGAAAAGTGAATAGTTTTCAAACTCAGGTCCGATTTTTTCCAAATCTAGAGTGTCGATATCAATGTCCTCAGCTGCAGGGTTACCTATGTTTTTAGTTACAATTACGGAATGTGGATTCCCCATGCTTACAGCCGTTATTTTCCATGCTTTGCCAGAAACATCGATGCTTTTGAGAATCACTGGCTCATCGCTGGTGATCGGGATTTCTTTTGGCTCAAAGTTAGCCTTGCCCATTTGAACTGAGACGCTCACAACTCTTCCATTCTCGACATTTAATGCGAGAGTTTTAAGGCCACTTAACGTTTCAATTGTGATTCTGTCTTTAGAGCAAATGCCGTTGTCATATAGGTATTTTCCAACGCAACGAATTGCATTTCCGCACATTTTTCCTTCTGTGCCATCGAGGTTGAACATGCGCATTTTTGCATCTGCAACACAACTTGGACAAATGCAAACAACCCCGTCAGCGCCAACGGAAAAATGGCGGGGAGACATAACCTTTGCTAGCTTGCATGGGTCGAAATCCATTTTTTCAAGGCAGTTTATATAAATGTAGTCATTTGCGCAACCGTGCATTTTGGTGAATTTTATTTGCAAAGCAAATCCTCCATTTTCCAAAGTTTGTTTTCTTTTCCCTGGAGAAAGCGTGCTGCGTCAATTGCTCCGTCGGCAAAAAGTGCACGGTCATGCGATGTGTGTTTAATTTCGATAGCTTGGGTGCCTGTATCAAAAATAATTGTGTGTTCGCCGACAATATTCCCGAGTCGCATTGCGCTGACTCCAATTTGTCCAGGCTCTCTTGGCTCCATACCGCTTCTGCCGCAAACAATTTCACCGCCGCCTCGCGCATGTTGAATTGCGCGAGCAATCATAAGTGCTGTGCCAGATGGTGAGTCCACTTTTTTGTTGTGGTGAGATTCGACAATTTCGCAGTCGGCGTCAGGAAACATTGTGGCGACCTCGCATGCCAACTTCGAAGTTAGACCCACACCCACACTCATGTTTCCAGCGAAAAAGACAGGAGCGAATTGCGCCGCTGCTTCGATAACTTTTGTCTCTTCCTCTGTGTGCCCCGTTGTCGCTATGACCGCAGGAATTTTTGTTTTCGTAATAAATTGTGCTATCTCGGGAGCGCTTGTGTGGAATGAAAAGTCAATCAGGCAGTCCGCCTCGATGTTTTGAGCCTGCTTATCCTCTAGAGAAGATGCCAGAGGACACTGTGAGAATTCTGTGTTTTCACTCTTGTTAATGTCCACTGCCAAGACAAGTTGTAAATCATCGTTTTGATTAATAGCTTCGATGACCTTTTGCCCCATGCGTCCAAGGGCACCAGTGAGAATAATTCGCACTTAAATCACCCCGTGTTGTTTCATGACCGACACCAACACTTCTTCTTTTTCTTTGCTCATTGGCGTCAGCGGAAGCCTCAAAGAGTTCTCGCACCAACCCAGATGAGCACATGCGGCTTTCACTGGAATTGGATTTACTTCGCTGAAAAGCGCCTTGATGAGGTCAAAATACTTGATTTGAAGTTCAGCTGATTTTTTAAAGTCTCCGTTGAGCGCGGCATGAGCAATTTCGGAAGTTTCTTTTGGAATCACATTGGAAAGAACGGAAATAACGCCCTTGCCTCCAAGTGACATGATTGCAGTAATCTGATCGTCGTTTCCGCTGTATAGAGACATGTTGTCGCCAATGCGATGAAGCGTGTCAATAACGCTCACAACATCGCCGTTTGCCTCTTTGATGCCTGCTATTTTGTCATTGCTCATCAGCGCCTCATAGGTTGAAGGTGCGATGTTAACTCCTGTGCGGGAGGGGACGTTATAGAGGATGATTGGTTTCGTGCTGACCTCGGCAATTTTTGTGAAAGTCTCCACGAGGCCAGCTTGAGTTGCCTTATTGTAATAAGGAGTTACAACGAGGAGAGCGTCAGCACCCATTTCACAAGCAGCTTTAGAGAGGTCGATTGCATAGGCTGTGTCGTTTGAACCTGTGCCCGCTATAACTGGCACACGACCATCAGTGTGTTCGACGACGAATTTAATGCATTCACGATGTTCTTCGTCGGTGAGCGTTGAGCCTTCGCCTGTTGTTCCGCACACTACTAGTGCATCGACGCCACTTTCAATTTGCCAGTCAACGAATTTGCCAAATGCATCATAATCGACTTTCCCGTCTTTGAAAGGCGTAATGAGTGCAGTTGCTACTCCTTGAAAAATTGGTTCTGTCATTTTTGCCCCCTTATTAAAATGCACGATTGATTTTATTTACCTTTAAACACGTCAATTCTTCGCAATTCTCTCGTTTAACTATGAAGTCTGACATGTTCTGTAAAACTTCTAAAATTATAGTTTAGCCTGCACTTTTTTAAAGTTTTCATCGGTGTTCATATGTTTGAAACAATTCTTTCAAGCCATGCCAGACTTGCGATGAAATTTGAAGTCTGACATGAAATTTAAGTGAATCAGGCTGCCTTGTTATTGAAGCTTGGCTTCAAATTAGAGCTGTTTTTGCTTCGTTGATTGTTTAAAAATTTAAGTCTGACATGAAATTTAAGTGCAACAGTTTGCTTCGTCAATGAAGTCTGACATGAATTTTAAACTGTTAGATGGCTGGTCTTTATTGCTCGGGGCGATGTGCTTTTGCTGTTAATGACGTCGATTTGACAGTAAAAACAGAAACATTTTGCGTTTCGTTTTCTGAGAATTGGAAGTGCTTTCCCGTCTGATGATTCATGAGAATTGCCAGGCCGTGAGCCTTTTCTTTTCCTTCAAGAAACGAAACTGTTCCATTTCCCATCACAGATGCAAACCGATATGAATAGGCACATGCTTTTTCCGATTCCATCAATTCGCCCTCGCAGTCAAGCTCAAACGCAACTGTTGGGTTTTTAGTGAGTGCGTCAATTTTTCGCCCTTCGTTTGCACTGTGATAATAAAAAGTCCAAACTCCATCTTCAAACTCATATCCGAAATTCAATGGCACGATGTAAATTCCTTCCGCGTCTTGAACCGCTAGGCGCATCACCTTACACTCGTTAATTATTTCTTTGATGTCCTCAATTGAAGTCACTTCTCGGTTGCTTCTTCTCATTTAGGGCTCCTTAGAATCTTGGTTTATTTCATTATTAAGAAAGAAGTCTGACATGTTTTGTAAATTATAGGAATGCTATAATTAGCAGGCGGTTTTAAAGAGGAGAGATGTCCGAGCTGGCCGAAGGAGCACGATTGGAAATCGTGTATGCCCCAAAAGGGTATCTAGGGTTCGAATCCCTATCTCTCCGCCAGATTTGCCCGCACACGAAACTATCGAATTAATGCTTTCTAAGGCTAATTAGTTGGTTTTGCAGGCAAGATTATTAAAACGCACACGTGGAGGGGTGGCAGAGCGGTTGAATGCGGCGGTCTCGAAAATCGTTGTGCAGCTGATTGTTGTACCCAGGGTTCGAATCCCTGCCCCTCCGCCATTTTTCTGTTGGTCACCGTTACTGTGAGGAAATCAATGCAAGACAGAGATATAAAACTTGGCGATGTGGAATATGAAGACATTCCAGAGAACCTGACTAACAATTTGGTTTATGCTCTCGAAGAAGGCAAAAAGATATTAGAAACAGCAGTTCACGGTGAGAGTTTTGCCCCTTTTACCGCGATTGTGGTAGGCGATGAGGTCTTGATGGAAGCTCACATTGCCGAGAATGCAGACGAAGCTTTTGACAGCGCGTTCGATAAGGTGCGATCTACAGAGAATGCAATTTCATATGCGTTTTGTTATGACGGATTTGTTGAAACCGACAATGGCGAAAAAGATGTGGTAATTTGCGAAGGTGCGCTGCCAGGTGAAAAGACTGGATTTGCCATTGCGCTTCCCTATAAAACAACTGGTGATGCCGAAAACGGACAACTTTCTTTCGATTTTGAGAACGAATTAATTTTTTTGGGAGAGGCACCAAATTTCTTCAAGGAATAGATGCCCCGTTCGCTGAGTTTTTCTTCACTGTTCATTCATGTTTTTGATGCCAATTCTTTCTTTAAAAATTGGAATGTTCAAACTAAACTCGTAGGTAATTTGATTAATCGGAATTAATCGGCCAACGATTAGTCACTGATTTATTAGTCTATGAGGAAGAAAGGATTCATTTATCAACCTGGCATGATGTTTGATTGAGTCGATTGCTCGTCTTTGCTCTTAGTTCAGAGAAGGCTAGCTACAATTTGTGAGCCTATATTAAATTGACAGAAGTTATGCTGTGATATAATGACTGAGCTTAAAAACCTGCCTCGGAATCACATACACCAAACCGAGGCCGATGTTAGACCAGAGGAGGTGAGTTCATGAAGGCATATGAATTGCTGTATTTTGTTTCTCCTACACTCGAAGAGGAAGCTCGCGAAGCAGTTTCAAAACGTATCGCAGGAGTTATTGAAGAGGAAAACGGAACTGTTGACAACATTGATAACTGGGGCAAACGCAAGTTGGCCTATGAAATTGGTGAGTTGACCGAAGCAGATTACACTCTCGTTAACTTTCATGCAAACGAAGACCAGATCGCAGAGCTCGACCGCGTGTTGAGAATTAGCGACAACGTTGTTCGTCACATGATTACATCATGCCCTGAAGCTAAATAATTTAGATTGGGGGTTTTATGAGCATCAATAAAGTTGTAATTTCAGGAAATTTAACTCGAGACGCTGAGGTCAGATACACTTCAGGAGGCACGGCAGTTTCGACTATCGGTGTTGCTGTGAACGATCGAGTTAAGAATGCATCTACTGGTGAGTATGAAGATTATGCCAACTACATTAATTGTGTTTTGTTTGGCAAAAGAGCAGAAGGCTTAAGCCCATTTTTAAAGAAGGGTACTAAAGTTGCAATCGAAGGCAAACTTCGTTATTCCGCGTGGGAAACTGAAGGGCAAAAAAGAAACAAAATCGAAGTTATCGTCGATGAAATTGACCTATTCAGTTCTCGCCAAGGTGGAGGGGTAACTCCTTCTAGTTCTCCAGACAAAGGCGCATATTCTGCACCTGTCACACCAGTTGTGAATGAAGATAGTTCTGTTTATGACGAGGATGTTCCTTTTTAGTTTTATTAAAGAGACAAGGGATAAAAATGGCCGATTATAAAAGACAAGTGCGCCCTAAGAAGTGCCAATGCTGCAAAGAGGGCATTGAACATGTCGACTACAAAAATGTAGACATGCTCAAAAAATACACATCAGAGCGCGGCAAAATTAAACCACGTCGTGTAACTGGTGCTTGCACAAAACATCAGAGAGAGATTGCTGCAGCTATTAAACGTGCTCGCGTTATGGCTTTGTTGCCATACAGCGAGGTTACCGTTGCTGGTCGTGGCGGTCGTCGTAAGAGATAGGAGAGACCATGCAAGTTATTTTGCTTAAAGAGTTGCAGGGTCGTGGCGGCGAAGGCGACGTTATTAATGTTGCTCGTGGTTTTGCTAACAACTACCTGCTCCGTCAAGGCATTGCTGTAAAGGCTACTAAGGGAAACCTTAAGCAGCTCGAGCAGCGCCGTGCGAACATTGAAAAGCGTGAGAACGATCGCGTAGCTCAGGCCAATGAGTTGGCTGAGAAGCTCAACAACATGCGAGTTCATGTTGAGGCTCAGGTCGGTGAAGAGGGAATTCTTTTTGGTTCTGTTACTGCTGCCATGATTGCTTCTGCTATCAAAGATGAGTATGAAATTGAAGTTGACAGACGCAGAATTGAACTCAAGAAGCCTATTAAGACCGTTGGTGAGTTCAAGGTTGGCGTAAATATCTATCGTTCAATTAACGGAACTGTTACCGTTGTTGTTGGAGATGATGTAGAAGAGGCTAAGGCAGAAACTGAAGCAGCTGCAGAAGTTGTAGAGGCTGAAGAGGTGGTTGTCGAGGTTGAATCCACAGAAAATGTTGAGGGCTAGTTTTGCCTTCCGCTGTTAACGGCGCACCTTTGGGAGTTTCCTTCTCGGATTTGCCGAGCAGGGAGCTCCCTAGTAATTTTGAAGCGGAAAAATCGGTGCTTTCCGCTTGTCTTGTCAAGCCTGAAATTGCAGATGATGTCTGTGTAATTTTAGAGGCTAGCAACTTCAAACATACTCTCAATAGAAACATTTTCGAGGCTATTTTTGAAATTGTTAAAGATGGCGGGAAACCAGATTTAATCACAGTAACTGACAAACTCCAAGCTACGGGACGACTTTCCCAGGCAGGAGATGCGACCTACCTTGCCGATTTGGTTAAAAATAGTTTTGCGATTGTCAACTGGCGACATCATGCAGAGATCGTCAAGCGAGTGGCAATTCAGCGCGATTTGATTACCGCTGCTGCTGAAATTAATGCAATTGCCTACGATGGTCCCGATTCAATTTCGGAGGTTGTTGGTCAGGCAGAATCGGCATTATTCAAGGTGACTGAAAAACGTGTTTCTAATTCCTTTAGAAGTATGGAGGAATTGTGTGTGAGCACAAAGGAGGATCTTGAAAAGCTGGCGAAGCACAAGGGTGAAATTCTTGGTGTTCCTTCTGGCTTTCGAGACATTGACAAGCTTTTCTGCGGTTTTAGGCCAGGGGACGTGATTGTTCTTGCGGCGCGTCCTGGTGTTGGAAAAACTTCTTTTGCTCTTAACATGGCTGTTAAGTCGGCAAAGCTGGGCACTTCTGTCGCTTTTTTCTCTTTGGAAATGTCAGCAGAGCAGCTCACTCAGAGAATCCTTTCTTCCGAGGCGGGAGTTGAGCTGTCAAAAATTAGAAGCGGAATGTTGAGCGCTGCCGATTGGTCGCAGATTAATCCAACTTTGCAAGAACTTGGGCATCTTGACATGCTTATTGATGACACACCGGGCTTGTCAATTCTGGAAGCTCGAGCAAAAGTTAGAAGGCAGTTTAGACACATAATTGGCACTGATAAAAAGGGTCTCGTAATTGTTGACTATTTACAATTAATGACGCCGCCAGTCGCAAGACGTGATGGCAACAGGTCTGTAGAAGTTGGTGAAATTACGAGAGGGTTGAAGGTTTTGGCTAAAGACCTTGGCGTTCCAATTCTTGCCCTATCTCAGTTAAATCGTTCAGTGGAGACTCGTGGCACTAAATCGAAGCGTCCAATGCTTTCTGACCTCCGTGAATCTGGCACTATTGAGCAGGACGCTGACATCGTGCTTTTTATCGACCGCTCTATGAACGAGGAAGAGGCCGAATCCTCAGAGCGTCCCGACATGGGAGAAGCAGTCATTCAAGTTGCTAAGCACAGAAACGGCCCTCAAAAAGACATTTGGCTTTCTTTCAATGGCGAGTTCACTCGTTTTGGCGATCTCGATCAAGACGCAAGTCACAATTACGAAAACTAAATAGTTGGATTTTCGTTAGAAGCTTCATCTCACTTTGAAGTCATTTCTCTTTGAAGTCTGACATCATTTTCCAAAGTGCAGTTCACTTTGAAGTCTGACATGTTTTGTAAATCTAGAAATTAATTGTTTGCAAAAGAAGTCTGACATGTTTTGTAACTGATTTTTGTTCGGGATCAAAAAGGAAGTCTGACATTCTTTCAAAGAACCTTCTCAGTTGTTTTTGAAGTCTGACATGTTTGTGAAAAATGGCCTGCGGTATAATAAACCCATTTAGCGCAGGCAATTTGGAAAGAGTTAATCATGACTACAATGCGTGAATGTGTAGACGTTTTGGCATCAGAAATTGGTGCTCGTCCAGCCGGAACCGATGAGGAACAAAAGGCTGCATTATATTTGGAAGAAACTTTAAAAAGTGAAACGAACTTTAATGTCGAACTTCAAGAATTCGATGCGGTATCTAACCCCGAGATTTACAGGATGACTTTGTCTGCAATAATGCTTGTTTCTGGCATTTTTGCATTTGCGCTACCATCTTTTGCGATTATATGGGTTTTGTTGATAGCGATTGCAGGCGTTTTGTTTGTTTTAAATGAGCTTGATGTTTTTTCTCTTTCTCGCTATTTAAGCAAAGTGCCGAGCCAAAATGTAATTGCAAAAAGGATGCCAGACTCAAACATTCAGTCTTCTAAGCGGTCTAAAAAAATCATTTTGCTGACAAATTACGATTCCGAAAAATGCAAAAAAGAGCAGACTGGGTCTCTTATTAATTACATTCGATACGTTCATTTTTTCGAGCTCGCTGCCGTTGCACTTCTTTTGATTGGTTCTTTGATCACGCTTTTTTCAGCTGACATTTTGTTTGCAAAGATTTGCTTGGGCATCGGGATTGTTGGATCAATTCTACCAGTCGTCGCTTTTGTTGTGCACACTACAGCTGAGTATAACGAAGGGGCAAACAATAATGCAGCGTCTGTAGCGGTGATGCTTGAAGTTGCTAAGAGGATTAGCACTGGAGTTTACGCTCCAGGTGGTGACACTCCTATAATTCGTGGACGACAAGCGGCTGAAGACGCTGGCGTTATGCCTTCAAATGTTTCTGTTGAGTGGGAGTCTGAGGCACAAAGTGCATCTGCTGGCTCTTATGTTGCGAGTCTTTTCTATGACAAGAGTCGTGCAGAAGGCTATTCGTCTTCGGCAGATGAAGATTCTTTTGTTGACCAAAGCAAGTCTGACATAAATTATGAATCAGATAATTTGGAGGATTCTCGCGGGTTCTCGCAGGATGTTACGCAACAAATTACTGCGAATGGCGGATTAGATGACGCAGAAATAAATGCTGGAATTCAGTCTTTTGGAGGTAAGTCTGACATTATTTTTGATAATTCTTCATGTGCTGCTCTAGATTCAGAACCTGCTGTGAGCTCTACTCCTGATTGGTTCACAAAAGGCCTTCAGAAAGCTGAAGGTAAAGGAAATTTGAATGCTGATAAAGTAAAGAAATCGCGATTTGGTGATGCCATCGGCAAAGCTGAAGCGGCACTTAACGAAGCCACTGCTGATGAAGGATTTCCTGATGCGAATCTGGAATTACAAGCCAGACTTAAGTCTATACAGAGTGATATAGAAACTGCGGGCGCCACGGCGTCGGCGCAGGTTGAAAAAGACGTGAGAGTTGCGAATTCCGTAATTGATAATGAAATTTCAAATTCACAGAAAAAAGAGAATGCAGTAGAGGTTGATCCTTCCGTTACATTGCGAGAAGTGAAGTCTGACATAAATGGGAATGCTTATATTGCACGACAAGACACTGGTAGGGTTAGTGAGCATTCAGATTCGACAAAAGATGCTTCTCTACAAATTAAGTCTGACTTAAAAGTTGAAGAAATGAAAAAAGGTGGTGTCTCGGGATTTTTGTCCTCCACTACTTCAGTGCCTGATTTTGAGACATCTCAGAATGAATCGGATGCTTTAATCAAGTCTGGCTTTGTAGAGAAAAGAGATGTTTATGGAGAAATTCCTGCTTTGAGACCTTTAGAACCGGAGTATGGGGTTGAAGTTGACCCGAGTGAATTCCTGGAAAGTGGCCAAACTCGCCCGCTTGAAACAGTGGAACCTTCTTTGCCTGAGCCTCAATCAAGAGCACAACGTGACATCAAGCTGCCTTCTTTAACAGGTGCTTTGAAATCAAAAGATATAAACGAAAAGCTGGCTGAGCGAGAGGCAGAAAAAAAAGCCAAGAAAGAGGCGGTCAATAGATTGGGAGTAGAGTTGCCATCGCTGACCACAACCATCGAACCTGTTTCGGTTTCCGACAATTCTACTGTCTCAAATGTTGGCGCTTTTGCGGTTGGGGAAGCCACTGGAGCATTTGACCCAATTACTGATGAAGATTTGATGCAGGCTAATCAGACAGCTGATGACCTCTATATTTATGATGCAGATGATGCATCTTTGCAGGGAGAAGTAACAGAATCGGGCGCGGTGGCTGGTCCTGGGTATGTTGATATTCCAGACACGCATGCCGAGTCAATCTTTGGCAAATTGTTTCACAAGAAGAAAAACAATGACGTTCGTTCCTTCTCTGAGACTATTGGAGTTGATGACTCATGGGAGGCAAGAAAAGTCGGAAAAGATCGTGGTGACTGGTCAAGTTTCAACGACGATGACGACTGGAATGGTGGCGCTGTAATCGTTTCAGGTGATGACAGACTTCATTCTGAATCGGAAGAAAGAGATGCTATTTATCAGTTCTCGACCAATGATATTTCTACGGAGGTGTGGTGCGTCGCTCTCGGTTCCGAGTGCTCCAGCCATTCAGGTCTGACTTCATTTTTGAATGAGCATAAGGAAGATTTAAAGGGAGCAATTTTTGTAACTTTGGACGCTATGGGCGCCGGAGATTTGTCATTGGTTGAGTCCGAAGGTTTAATTAAATCGAAGAAATCTCCAGCTCGTATGAAGAGGCAAGCGAGAAATGCCGGAAAAATGATTGGCAAGACAGTCGGAACTATTAACATGAACTGGGCAAACACGACCACCTCGATTCTTGCTCAACATAGCTTTAAGTGCATTCATGTTGCTGGGGCGCTGAACGGAAAGCCAGCTTATCTAGCGGAAATGGCAGATGCTGCTGACGCAGTGGAAGATGAGCAACTTCAGCAGTCGGCGGATTTAGTGATGGAAATTGTGAGAAGCATATAAATATTCCTGCATTTATTCTGCTAAGGATTCAACTTAAATTTAAAGTCTGACATCCTTTTAGAGCGATTAAATGTGAATTTTGCTAGTTATGAATTAACTCTGACATGTTTGTAGAAATATAAATTTCTTGATGTTTACATTTTCAAAACAGGTCTGACATGAAATGTAAATTACCTTGGGATTTATGGCTCCTGCTTTTTTTCGCAGGAGCTTATTTTTATCTAAAACTTCACTATTCATTCATTGGCAAAGTCACTCCTTTTTCATATGTTCTTGTAGTAGGGCAACACTTTTCATTAACCTTTTTTTGGACAATTGAATAACTATTTTATTCACTTTTTAAATTTAGACTTTTTGTTAAGGAAAAGTTAATTTGGAGGTGACACTGTGAATTCCAGAATCAGAGAGCTCTCATCGCTTTTTTCTTACCATGTAACTTTGCGAGTTCATGGAAGTGGGATGTTATTTCGAGACACCGAAGATTTTAATAAGTTTCTGCGCTCGCTTCAAAAGGCAGCAAATTCCTACAACATGAAGATAGTCGCATATGTTCTCATGGGGAATCACATTCACCTTATATTGCAGGGAAATTTAAAGCTTATGAGCAGAGTTTTTCAGTCGATGGGCGCGTCTTTTGCCAAATGGTACAACAAGAAATATGGTAAAAAAGGTGCAGTTTATGACCAGCGGTTTCTTCAGTTCCGATCAATAGTAAAGAGCAGTTTATTGAGACTTTGACATATGTGTACAACAATCCCGTCTCCGCAAACATAGTAAAGGATGCCGCTGATTACGAGTGGTCGAGCTTTAGATCTATTGCAAATGATGAAGCCTCGATCACCGACGTTGATGCTGTGAGCGAGGTTTGCGACCTTGAATTTCTTTGTCGTCTCACCCGGAAAAAAGCAGCTCGTGATTGGGAGTGGACAGATCCAGCCTACGAAGGAAGGCCCAAGGACGCTGAGGTAAAGGATTTTATTGTAAGAGAGGTAGGGAAGCATCAAAAGGGTTTCTTGAAATCGAAGGGAAACGACTTTTTGCGTTTGATTTTTGAGAAGTTACTTGACCTTGGAGCAACACTTTCACAAATGGAGCGTGCGACTGGTATCTCCCGTTATCGAATACAGAAAATCTTGTCTTGACTACGATAAAGATTATTGGTCCTGCCGTTTCTTTTAAGTGCTAAAATAAAAAACTGCTAAAAAGAGCCCCGTATTCTGTTTTTAGCAAGCATAAAGAAAGGTAAGCAATGAAAACTTATAGTGCAAAGCCTGGTGAGGTTGAGCGTAAGTGGGTGTTGGTCGACGCTGAAGGACAGACTCTTGGTCGTCTTGCGGTTACTGTTGCAAACATTCTCAGAGGCAAAAACAAGCCAGAATACACTCCACATGTTGACACAGGCGATTTTGTCATTGTCGTTAATGCTGAGAAGGTCCAGGTCTCAGGCAAAAAGGCAGAAGACAAAGTTTATGGCCATCACACAGGGCATCCTGGTGGTTTGAAGCAAGAGACTTTCAAGGTCGCTATTGAGAAACATCCAGAGAGAGTAATTGAGAGCGCCGTGAAAGGTATGATGCCAAAGACTACTCTTGGCAGAAAGCAGGGTATGAAGCTGAAAGTCTATGCTGGCCCTGAGCATCCACATGCTGCACAAAATCCAACTAAGATTGAACTGGAAGGATAGTTAGATGGCAAAGAATATCACAGAGGCCAAGTACTACGGCACAGGCAGAAGAAAAAACGCTATCGCTCGTGTTACTTTGGTGCCAGGCACTGGTAAAGTAACTTGCAATGGCCGCGATGGAGCGCAGTATTTTGCAGAGCAATCTCTGCTTGATTTTGCTGTAGCACCTTTTGCAACTACAGGCACTGAAGGACACTTTGACGTAATTGCCAGATTGAATGGTGGCGGAGTTAGCGGACAAAGTGGCGCGTTAAGACTCGGAATTGCAAGAGCACTTCTCGAGGCTGGTGACTACAGAGCTGATCTTAAGAAAGCAGGATTCCTTACAAGAGATCCCCGCGTGGTTGAGAGAAAGAAATACGGTCTGAAGAAAGCTCGCAAGCGTCCACAGTTCTCAAAACGTTAGACAGCAAGTTTTCAAATTACAAAGCCTCGGTTCGCCGGGGCTTTTCTTTTTTTGTTAAAGAAGCATTGACACTGAATCCGCCCCGTTGAAGTCTGGCTTAAAATTGAAAATTCCAAAAGAGGTCTGACCTACATTTGTCAGTTTTAAGACAATGTCAGTCTTGTTTTTGAATGGCTTCTGGATTTAACATGTTCATAATATCTAAATGCTAAAATGTTTAAATTAATGACAGACTTGAACGTTAAGTCGTCATTTCTTTTATCGAAACTGGCCACTAAATGGCCTATCGCAAGGAGGATTCATGAGCAGAGTTGAAGAAATGTATGGAACCTTGGTTTTTAACAGGAAGACCATGCAGGAATATCTTCCTCGTTCGATTTACAAAGAGCTGATGACCACCATAGACGATGGCGAGCCACTTAATGAAAACCTAGCTAATGTTGTTGCACACTCAATGAAGGAATGGGCGATTGAAAAGGGAGCCACGCACTATACGCATTGGTTCCAACCTTTGTCTGGCATAACCAGTGAAAAACATGATAGCTTTATTGATCCCGTAGATGACAGCCAAGTCATTATGCGTTTTTCTGGAAAAGCACTTATACAGGGTGAGCCGGACGCTTCCTCATTCCCCAGCGGAGGTTTACGTGCGACTTTTGAAGCACGTGGTTACACAGCTTGGGACCCGACTTCCTATGCTTTTATAAAGGATGAAGTTCTCTGTATCCCGACAGCTTTCTGTTCATATAATGGAGAGGCACTTGACAAAAAAACACCGCTCCTTAGAAGCAACAAGGCTATTAAAGAGCAGGTACAACGAGTGCTTGCACTTTTTGGTGAAGAAGCCAGACATGTTGTGCCGACTCTCGGTGCTGAACAAGAGTATTTCCTCATATCCGAAGAAGATTACAAAAAAAGGCTCGACCTTATTCTTTGTGGTCGAACTTTGTTTGGCTACTCACCATGCAAGGGGCAGGAATTAGAAGAGCACTATTTTGGAGCAATTCGCCCTACGGTGAACGAATTCATGAAGGAGCTCGATGATGAGCTGTGGAAATTGGGTGTTCCCGCTATGACTAAGCATAATGAGGTTGCGCCATGTCAGCACGAGTTGGCTCCGATGTTTACTAATGTAAATCGTGCGATTGACCAGAATTTGCTTACGATGGAAAAAATGCGTTTGATTGCAAGCCATCATGGTTTAGTCTGTCTTGAATCTGAAAAGCCGTTTGATCATATCAACGGTTCGGGCAAACACAATAACTGGTCGATTTCCGTTGATGGGAAAAATCTGCTTGAACCAGGCGATGACCCAATCCAGAACATGCGCTTTATAGTAATGCTAACGTGCATTATTCGGGCTGTAGATGAGTATCAGGATTTGTTGAGAATGACAACTGCAACGGCAGGCAATGATCATCGACTCGGTGGAGATGAAGCACCTCCTTCGATTATTTCGATGTTTTTGGGAGATGAGCTTGACCGTGTTGTTACAGCTATCATGGAGGGGTCAGATTATCACAGCAATGGAAACGCAAAGATGGACCTAGGCGTTGATGTTCTTCCTAATTTTGATCAAGACAACACCGATAGGAACAGAACAAGCCCATTCGCGTTTACGGGAAACAAGTTTGAATTCAGAATGCCTGGGTCGGCGCAGAATTTGAGCGATGTTAATATGGTCCTAAACACCGCAATGGCAGATTCTCTATGCAAATTTGCTGATGATTTGGAAGGCAAGTCTGGCGAGGAATTCAATAAGGCGTGTCAAGAGTGGATTAGGGAAACATTAAAGGCACATTGCAGAATTATATTTAACGGTGACGGCTATTCGAAGGAATGGGAAGAAGAGGCGAAACGACGCGGACTTTCTAACTTGAAGGACACTGCGAAGGCGCTCCCTGCATTGGTTACAGAAAAGTCTTATGCCCTTTTTTCAAAATTTAGTGTTTTGAATAAGGATGAAGTTGACTGCAGATACAACGTTAAACTTGAGAAATATAACAAGACCATGAACATTGAATGCAGAACGATGAAACGCATGGTAAGACGTGATTATTTACCAGCGATTGAAAACTACGCAGCAGAGCTTGCTGAGACTATTTGTTCTGTTGAAAAGGTTGTGGGTGAAGGTAAGGCTAAAGGTCAGCGTAGACGTTTTGAGCAAATCTGCGAAGGGGCAGCAAATATTCATAAGCTCTGTGATCTTCTTCATCAAAAGCATCATCAGGCGCGAGATATCGAGGATGGCCAAAAGAAAGCAGACATGTATGCGGAAGAAGTCATTCCAATTATGCAGGAATTGAGACATTGGGTGGACAGTATGGAGATTATTACTGAGCGTAAACACTGGCCATGCCCAACGTATAACGAGATTTTGTTCTACGCCTAAACGCTCGCAAAACAAGCCAGACTTCATTGTTGGCTCATTTTTATTAGTGAGAAAATAAAGGAAGAATATTTGCAACTTAAGCCAGACTTGCATGTTTGATGTTTAGATAATTAGGTTTTCAGCTTCTGTTGCAATAACAATATAGAGAAAGGACGACAAATGCCATCAGTACCCGAGCAAGAATTTATTTGGAAAAACGGAGTGTTGGTCCCATGGGCCGAGGCGACTACTCACGTTTTGTCGCACTCCCTCCATTATGGAAGTGGTGTTTTTGAGGGATTAAGGATGTACAAAGATCCTGACAGCGACCGCTCGATGGTTTTTCGTCTTTATGATCACATGGTTCGCCTGCACAACAGTGCAAAAATTGCGAAAATGGACCTACACTACTCAGTTGATGAGCTAGTTGAGGCAACACTTTTGACATGTCGTGAGAATGGGCTGAAAAGCGCATACATTCGTCCTCTCGTTTATCGCGGATATGGGACTATGGGCGTTGACCCAACTGGTTCTCCGACCGATGTTATTATTGCTGCCTGGCCTTGGGAAGCCTACCTTGGTGATGATGCTCTGGCAAAAGGAATCAAGGTGGGCACATCGTCTTGGCGCCAGCGCTCGGTAAACGCTATTCCACCTGCAGTTAAGGCAACAGCTTCCTACTTTAATAGCTTGTTGGCTAAGCTTGAGGCGAAGGAGCATGGCTATGAAGAAGCTGTCATGCTGAACGAGGCTGGTAAAGTGTGTGAAGGGACCGGCGAGAATCTGTTTATTGTTAAGAATGGAGTACTGAAGACGCCGCCAATTTCTGATGGATTGCTGGAGGGCATCACACGCGATAGCATCATTCAGGTTGCTAATGATATTGATGTTCCATTTGAGTTTTGCTCTTTGGTGCGCAGTGATTTGTACACGGCTGACGAGGTATTTTTGTCTGGAAGCGCTGCCGAACTCACTCCAGTTGCAGAGATTGACGGTATCAAGATTGGAAACGGCGCTCGCGGTGAGATTACAGAAAAGCTGCAGAAACAGTTCTTCGAGATTCTTTGGGGTCACGTTAAAGCTCATGCTGACTGGAATTTTGACATTTAAACGCGCATTTAGCAATCCTCTAAAAGGAAGTCTGACATCTTTTTGAAAAGCGGTATGACAGAAGATCAACAAGTAAAAACCCTCATTTCTCTGCTTGCAAAAGCGGATGATGAGGGTTTTATTGGTGCCCTTTTAGAGGATCTGTTTACCTATAAAGAAATTAGAGACATCGCATCTCGATTAAATGTTGCCATTTTGCTTGACAAGGGTCTTTCCTACAACGAGATTGAGAAGCTCACTGGCGCTTCAGCCACAACGATTGCTCGTGTCTCAAAGTGCCTTAATCATGGGGCAGGCGGTTACACCGAAGCGATTGCGCGCTTAAAAACCTAGGTTAATTCATTACGCGCGCAAAAGTTAGCCCGTAAATCGTCTGAACTCCTGACTTTTTTAGCGCTGAGGCAGCGCATTGCATGGTGGCACCAGTTGTGCACACATCGTCAATAATAACGATTGGGTTTTTCCTCTCAAAATTAGCATTCGGCAACACTCGAAGTTGCTTTTTCATGTTCAATATTCTTTCTTTTTTGCCTAAATTCCTTTGGTCAGATGACTTTGGTGTCGTAAAGCAATTAATTATTTCGCAGCCAGATAGTTCTCCTAACTTGTTAGCAAGGATTTTGGTGTGGTTAAATCCGCGTTTCAACATTGCTTCTTGTGTAGGCGGAATAAAGGCTATTTTGGCATTCTGCTTTATCCAGACAGGCTCGAAGTAACGAAACATAATGTTCGATATTTCTTTTGCTAGCCTCACCTCTGACTCGTCTTTATAAACGCTAACAAGTCTGCGTGCATTTTCATTAAGAATTACGCAACTTCTGAATTCGTCAAATGGGTACTTCTCAAGTTCCATAGCATCCAAGATCACAGAGTTGCATTCGCTGCACTGAAGGCGCCCTCCGCTTGCGCCGCACCTCTCGCATGATTTGCATAGGTCTACATACCTCAGCGTAGATCTGCATTTGGCGCAAAGAACTTGACCTGGCTCGTCGCATAGTGCGCATCGGGTGGGCCAGAGCAACTCTTTTGCAGTTTCTGAAATGTTTTTTGACAACGTCATTTCTTCAGAATAGCTTCTCTTGCGGCCTTTTTCTTGAGGCCAAAGATTTTTTAAAAGTATGCCAGACTTCTTTCGCAAGTGTTACATTTCATGTCAGACTTCCTCCTCAATTATTCTTGGAGACTTTTTGATGATGGCATTTTTCGCAGCTAATGTCAGACTTGCTTTTTGATTTTAATTTCATGTCAGACTTGAATTTAGGCTTGCAAAACATGTCAGACTTCATTGGTGGATCACGCGTCGCAGGTTCCGGCCACTCGTGTTTATGAGGTCGTTTGCTATAATATTTGCCAGCTTCTTCATGTTGTAGTTGCGAGGAGTTATCTCCTTTAGTCCAAGGCAGATGCGGTCAAAAGGACCCACGTAATTGTTTCAAAACATGAGCATGGCGTATTCTAGGGATAAGTCGCACCGCACGTTGACTTCAAGCATCCCGCTTGGCGTGCGAGAGGCCGGTAGCGCAAGCAATGGCCCAGTGTGCGAGTGTGGGGGCAAAGACTAGGTCAAATGAAGAAGCTCTTAACATTTAAAAATGGAGGCAATTTTGCTTAGGAATAACTATTGTAAGAAGTTCTTCACCGTTCTAGTTTGTGCCGCGTTGTCCGCTTTCTTTTGCTTTTCATTGACAGGGTGCTCAACAGACGAAGGTTCTGCTCCCCAATTGAAAAATGCAACTTTAGACACTCCCACCATTCAAGAAAGTGGCGTTTTAAAGGTCGGGGTTAACACCTCTCAGTCACCAATGGCAGGCATGGGTAATTCGAAAATTATTGGAATTGACGTGGATGCTGCGGCTGCTTTGGCAGATTCTCTCGGGCTGAAGCTCAAAATCGTCGACACTGGGTCGAACCCTTCTAAGGCGCTTTCGAATGGCGAAGTTGACATTGTTTTTGGTGTCGACGGAAGCGACACCCCATCTGGAGCGAAGCTGACAAGCGAGTATGTGCCCACAACAGTGGTGATCTTCAAATTGAAAGGCTCCAACACCCAGGAGTTGTCTTCCAACTCAACGCCTAAGATAGCTGCTCAGGCTTCATCAAAGAGTGCATGGAGTGTAACAAACACCTTTGGGAGTGATGCCCTTGTTTCTACTTCCGATTTGGCATCCGCTTTCCAGTCGATGAAGTCAGGGGATGCGGAATTTGTTGCGGCTGATGCTGTTATTGGAATGTATGCAGCAAATAAAGCTGAATTAGATGTTGAAATTGTTGCTATGACCGATTCTGCTTCTGGTTATTGTGTTGCTGTTTCTGACAAGAATTCTGCACTTTACACTGCCGTCTCAAGTGCAATGACAGAGCTTGTTAATAACGGCACAATTGCAACAATAGAGAAGAAGTGGCTTGGTAGCCTTCTTGATTTGTCTGGAGTGCAGAAGGTTGAGAAGAAATCGAGCTCAAGTGCCGATTCTGGCAGTGGAAACAGCTCGGCAGATAGTCATTCATCGGCAACGGCGACAGAATCTTCTGGTTCTGCTGCTGTAGCGACTGACGCGAATTCCGTTATTCGTTCTTAAGAACCGAAAGATTGGGTGTTTTCAAAGTTGGAAATTGAAAGAATTGCCAAAAAATATGGCTTTGACGTAGTTCAAAGAGAAGAACTTGAAGAAATTGAAGGCTCCGCGTGGGTCTTCTCTCATGTTGCGACCGGTGCACGGTTGCTTTTTTTACAGAATGATGATGAGAACAAATCGTTTTCGATTTCATTCAAAACCCCTCCAAAAGATTCGACAGGAGTTTTCCACATTTTGGAGCACTCTGTTTTGTGCGGGTCAAATAGATATCCAGTTAAGGAGCCCTTCGTTAATCTTTTAAAAAGTTCAATGCAGACTTTTTTGAATGCGATGACTTTTCCCGACAAGACGGTTTATCCTGTAGCATCGACCAACGAACAAGATCTCTTGAATTTAATGAACGTCTATCTGGACGCAGTTTTTAACCCTCGCATTTATTCAGCAGAAGAAATTTTTCAACAGGAGGGGTGGCACAAGGAAACAGATGAGAACGGAAATCTTCGTTATTCAGGAGTAGTGTATAACGAGATGCAGGGTGCTTTGTCTGATCCAGATTCAGTTCTTTTCGACGCAATTTGTGAACGTCTTTACCCAGCATCGGCCTACTCTTTTGAGTCGGGCGGAGATCCGAAGCATATTCCAGAGCTCACCTATGAGCAGTTTTTGGAAACTCATGCGAGACATTATTCTCCAAAGAATTCCTACATTATGCTTTACGGAAACATGGAGATTGAAAAATTCTTAAAAACCATTTCTGAAGACTACCTTTTGCCTGTTCAGGCGGCTATTGATTCTGGCAAACGTCAAGAAGCTAACCCATTTTCAATCGATGTCAGACTTCCTGTGAACACTCAAATATCAGAAATAGAGATGGACGTTTCGCCTGATTGTGCACCTCAAGCCATTGCATTTAGGCTATCAAAAGCAACTGATGTAGGAACAGTTCAGGCGTTTAGTATTCTTATGGACGCCTTGATGGCATCAAACGTGTCACCTTTGAAAGCGCGCCTTCTGTCAACTGGAGTTGCAGAAGATTATTACGCGACAATAATTGAACCAATAGAAACGCCAAGCCTGATGATTGCTTGTCAGGGAGTCAAAAATCCTGAGGCTCTGCAGGTTTTAGAGGAAACTGTTCTTGAATTTTTACGTGACTGGATAAACGGCGGCATTGATAAAGCACTGATAGAGGCGTCAATTGACCATGCTGAACTTTTGATGCGCGAACACAATTTTGGCACAGCTGATGGGGTAATTTACGCAATGGATTGTTTGTCGACATGGCTTTACGATGATGCCAGACCTCTTGATGCATTGAAGTTTGAGACATTTTTTAAGCAATTGCGCGCCATGCTTGAAGGTGACGGCTTTGAGAGTTTGATCACGAAATATATTCTCGAAACCGACGGTGTTGCACGAGCTCGGATAATTCCATCCAATGGCGAAAATAGCTCCCAAGCCAAACCAGTTTCCCCCGATGAAAGGGTGAAGATTGACGGTGAGCTTGCGCATCTACATGATTTACAAAACAAGCCAGACTTGCCTGAAAATGTGGCAAAGTTGCCCTATCTTCAAAGGTCTGACGTAAATGAGAAAATCAAAAAGCATAAGTTCTGTGCGAGCATCGAAGATGGCTTTAGCCTCATTCGACATGAAAATCTTCGCACAACAGGCGTAGATTATTTCAACGCCTATCTCGATTGCTCTTCTGTTGATGAGTCGGACTATCCTTATTTGTCGTTGCTGACCACCCTTCTTGGTAAATTCAACACCGCCGATTTTTCTGCTGAAGACATTGTTTTGAACTCGCGAAAGCTGCTTGGAAGATTCAGTATTACAAATTCTTTTCCAGTTGGGAAAGATTCTTTTAATTTCAATTTTGTTAAAGTTGGGGTTTCCTGTTTGCCGCAAAATACTTCGGCTGCAGCAGAACTTATTGGAAGCATTTTAGATTCGAGCAATTTTGAAGACGAAGAGAAACTCCTGCAGATTTTAATGTCGCTAAAGATTGAACTTCAGCAGTCTATTGTTAACGCTGGTCATCAATTCGCAAGAAGGCATGCCGATTCAACTCTCACTTGGCGCAATCATGCTATAGAACAGATTTCTGGTATTTCTTATTATCAGTTCATTTGCGACTTATGTGAGAACTTGGAAGATAATTTGTCACAAGTTTCGCAAAAATGCCAACAACTTTTAAAGAAAATTACTTCTGGCCAGGTGATTCTTAGTACATCTGCCGAAGATTTTTCTTTGCAAAAATTTAAGTCTGACATAAATTTGAAAAACAAGAAACCTTTTGAAGATGGGCAAAAGTTGCCAGTTAAAGCGGCAGATTTTTCGCCTGCTTTCACACAAGATGCTTTCGCAGTGAAAAGTGACGTGACATTTAGCGCTGTAAGCAGCAATTTTAATCTTTTACAAAACATGTCAGACTTCAATGGTAGTTGGGCTATTGCGTCGAAGGCTTTGAGTTATGACTATCTGTGGAACTCGATTCGTGTGCAAGGGGGCGCATACGGCTGTGGTTTTTCTGCTTCAAAGACAGGAAGTGCAGGATTTTACACCTATCGTGATCCAAATGTAGCCTCTTCTCTTGAAACAATTTCAAAGTCTGGCTTCTGGTTGAAAAAATTTGTTGCTTCTGAGCGCGAGATGGATGGTTATGTTGTGAGTGCTGTTGCTGATTTTGACAAGCCATGCAAAGCCAGCGCTCTAATTGCGCGAGCTGAAAGCCAATTTTTCTCAGGAGACACAGAAGAGGATCGTGAAAGATTACGCGACGAAGCTCTTCGCACAACACTCGATGATGTCAGAAGTCTGGCTTCAACTGTTGAGAATATTCTTGAACATTCAAGCGTTTGTGTCGTTGGAAATAAAGACGCTATATCGAAGTCGAAGAAGTTTGACGAAATTACGGAATTATAATTTCTGTGAGAGAAATGGAGAAAACTATGTTTGATGACGAAATCAACAATGAAAATGATGACATAAACGTTTCTCAAGCAGATGTTTCTTCAGACACACAAGAAAGAACAACCGCGGGTAATCCGGGTGATTCTTCCTCTGAAGTCAAAAAGTCTGACCACGACGGTGGAACGATTAAGGAATCTGAAGATGTCGAAGATTCCTATGCTTCTGAGGTGCGGAGTGAACCATCCGACACTGCAACAAAATTAAAAGTAGAAGCCAGACCTCGGCGTGCAAAACATGCGGCCGACCTTCCAGAATATGAAATTGCTTCGCAAAACATGAGGAAGAAGCTAATGATTGCAATCGTTGCGCTCGTAGTTGTCTTGGCACTTGCGGCTGTCGCCTTCGGTTTGTATGTTTTTAACTCCCAAAATGTTTCAGTGGAGCAGCATCAGGCGGGGCAAACTGATGTTTCGCAAATGCAAGGAAGTGATCCTCAATCAAATGGCGCGGAAAAAACGGCCACTGTTCCTGAAATAGCAGGAATTATTGGCACGAGTGTTGACGATGCCGCTTCTGAGATTGGTCATGGCGCGCAAGTGACTTCCGATACAGAAAAAGATGACGAGGACGACCCGATAAAGCGTGTGGTTAAATATTCTTTAGCTAACGATCAGGGAGATTCCACTTCTGGGAATCCAGTGGTAATTGTCTATGCTGACAAAGACAATGAAATAACTCAAATCACCTATCAAGCATCGACTAAAGCTCTCGGCTACGGGACAATGAGTTTTCAAGATGCAGTCGCAAATGAGCGGATAATCGAGAAAATAATGTCAGAAGCTGGATTAAAGATTTCTTCTGATGATATTTCGCTGCCGGACGATAAGTCGGACTACACTACCTACACAGATGACGGAAAACGAATTTCAAAAGAGGAGCTTGAATTTTCAGGCGACGCAGATTATTCTGGTACAAGCGTGAAATGGTCCGCTAGACTCTTGTATGATTACACGGTATCGCTTGCGACCGACAATCTCGCCGATACAGTGCGAATGATAACAGTAACAATTTCAAAGTAGAAAAGATAGGAAATGACAAGAGAACATTTTTATATAACTACGCCCATTTATTATGTAAATGCTGCTCCACATTTGGGGACCGCCTACACTACAATTGCGGCCGATTGTGTGGCACGATTTCAGAGAATGAGCGGAAAAGATGTCCGTTTCGTAACTGGGTCTGACGAGCACGGGCAAAAAATTGCTGACACGGCGACAAAAAATGGAACAACGCCGATTGAGTGGTGTGACTCTCAAATTCCGGCTTTCAAAGATGCATGGGAAATGCTTGATATCACCTATTCGGAGTTTGTGAGAACTTCATCAAAAGCGCAAGAAAAGTCAGTTCAGAAACTCTGGCAAGATTTGTATGACAGGGGATACCTTTACAAAGGCAGTTATGAAGGTTGGTATTGTGTACACGAAGAAACATACTATGCCGAGAGCGACTTAGAAAAAGATGAAGAGGGAAATTTCGTCTGCCCTGAGTGCAAACGTCCTGTTCAGAAAGCATCAGGCGAGGAGAATTGGTTCTTTAAGCTGAGTGACTTTCAAGAAAAGCTGCTTGAATATTACGAAACTCACCCAGACTTTATCCTGCCTGTCACACGAAAGAATGAGATTGTTTCTTTCGTAAAAAGTGGACTCAAAGATCTTTCTATCTCGCGTTCTACTTTTGACTGGGGCGTACCTTTTACGTTTGACGAAGGGCATGTTGCCTATGTTTGGGCCGATGCATTGATTGCATATCTCACGGGAATCGGTTTTGCAGATGAAGCCAGACTTGATGAGTTTAATAATTTTTGGCCAGCAAACTATCACTTTGTTGGCAAGGACATTACCCGTTTTCATTGTGTAATTTGGCCTGCAATGCTCATGGCGGCTGGTCTCCCTATACCTGAGCATGTTTTCGGTCATGGTTTTCTTCTCACTAAAGGCGAGAAGATGAGCAAATCAAAGGGCAATGCGCTGTCGCCAAAGGAGTTAGTGAACATTTTTGGCGTTGACGCCTATCGCTATTATTTTATGAGTGATGTCCAGTTTGGTGCTGATGGATCTATTTCTATTGAGAGAATGTGCCAGGTCTACAATGCTGATTTGGCAAACACTTGGGGCAATTTGGTTTCCCGTGTAACGAACATGACGAAGAAATATTTTGATTTCAAAGTTCCCCAACCATCGAGCGACGCCATCAATAATCCTATGGCTGAAATGACTTCAAAAACATGTCAGACTTTTATTGATTGCATGGATACTGTCGACTTCAGCGGAGCCACGAAAGCTGCAATGGAACTTGCGCACAGGGCAAACCTTTACATCGAAGAATCAGAACCATGGACTTTGGCCAAGGACGAATCGAAGGCACAACAGTTGGCTGATGTGATTTATAACACCTTGGAAGCGATTCGTTTGATTGCTTTGATGCTTGCTCCATTTTGCACAAGAACTTCTGTGGAAGCCAGCAGACGGATAGGCGCCGCTTCTCCGTTTGAAGTAGAGGACTTAAAATCTTCATTAGTTTGGGGACAACTCAAAGCTGGTTCATCGGTTGAAATTGGTGATGCTTTATTCCCACGCCTTGATGAAGACAAAATTCTGGCAGTAGAGGATTAATTTTCAAATCATGTCAGACTTCGCATGCACAGGCGACATTGATCCATGGTTCCGTAAAAAACCAAAAAAGCATGGCAAGGAATGGCCTGTTGTTGAACCACCATGTTTTTCTTCTAATGTGAGAATTGCAGACACGCATGCTCATGTAAACATGCTTGATAATCCAGCGCTTTCTTTAGCGCAAGCTGCATATTGGAATGTTTCGTTTGTCGAAGCGATGACCGACCCTCTTTCAGAAGAAGGCGTGGGTTTTTATGACGATTTGCCTGAAATTTTGCAGAAGTCTGGCAACATTTTGAAGCTTTTTCAAAACATGTCAGACTTAAAAATTGATGGCGCAGAATCTTTGCAAAAGAAGTCTGACTTTAATTTAAAAACTCAATTTTCAAAGCAGAAAGGCGAGTTTGGCATTGAGACTGGTGACCATGAAGCAGCGTTTAAAAACATGTCAGACTTAAAAATTGATGGCGCTGAAACTGATTTTCAAAACATGTCAGACTTGCCAACAGTTCGTGTCGCATGTGGAGTTCATCCGCATTATTCGCGGAACTATTCTGAACAAGTAGAGGCTACGCTAATCCAAAAACTCAGAGATCCTCGCACTAGTGCACTGGGGGAAGTTGGATTGGATTATCATTACGATTTTTCGCCAAGGGAAGATCAAATTAAAGTTTTCGAGCGGCAAATTGAAATTTCACAAGAAGCCAGACTTCCAATTATTCTGCATGTTCGCGAAGCATTCGACGACGCTTTTTCTTGCATGAGGAATGCTGGCTTCAACGAGAGTGGTGTTCTTCTTCATTGCTACACTTCTGATGCAAAAGAGATAACACGCTGGGTTGATGAAGGATGCTATATTGCGTTTGGCGGAGCAATCACGTTTAAGAAGCAAGAAGAAGTTCGTGAGGCGTGCAAACTTGTTCCGCTTAACCGACTTCTAACTGAAACAGATTCGCCGTTTATGGCTCCAGAGCCTTTTAGAAGCACAGAATGTGGGCCAAGTCACACTATTTTCACGTTCTCGCGAATGATAGACCTTCTTCAAAATGATGTCAGACTTGATGTTGAAGAGTTTGCAACACAACTCTATGAAAACGCAATCAAACTTCTCAATCGCCCAGCAACTAACTGGCAATTGAAGCACCCGAAGGAAGAATCGCTATGTCTCTAATCTCAATTTTTTGTGGGTCACCTCGCTCCGAAGGACGCTCTCAGTGTTTTGCTACAGGTCTTTTTGAAGAACTAATAGCGATGAACCCTGAATGCGAAGTTTCTCTAATTTCTATTGCCGACATGGACATTTCCGGCTGCATTGGTTGTGAAGGCTGCAGAGAGACTTTCGAGTGCGTAATCAATGACGACATGCAAGAGTTAATTGATTATTTTCGCGACACGGATGAAATTTTCATTGCATGCCCAATTTATATGGCGGGCGTGCCTGCGCAATTTAAAGCTGTGCTTGATCGCTTGCAGCCGCTTTATTGGGAGGATGCGCGCCACGGGGAGCTAAAGCCTGCGCATGTCCATTTGTTTGGAGAGGGGCACGACCCCTACGGAAGCAAAGGCGCTGAAGCGTCAATAAGGTCAGCTCTTCACGTCGCTGGGTTTGAAGTTAAAGATGTCAAGCTCCACATTAACTAATCCTAGCATCGTATCAAGAATGCTTAAGGACCATGGAGTGGAATTGAGCCATTCTCTGGGTCAGAATTTCTTAATCAATTCTTCAGTAGTAGACAAAACGATTGTTCTCGCGGAAGTGAATCGCGACGATTTCGTTTTGGAAGTTGGTCCTGGGATTGGAGCCTTGACCGTTCCGCTTTTGGAGACTGGTGCAAGGGTTGTCTCAATTGAAAAAGATGACAGACTTTATGGTCTTTTGAGAGAAAATACTGCTTTTTCAGGGGATTCTTTTACCCTTATTGAGGGTGATGCACTTGATAAATCCCTTTTAAAAAACATGTCAGACTTATTTTTAAATAACGACACTCAAACAGGATTGCTTTTGCAAAAGAAGCCAGACTTGAGAAAAGAATCGTTTCATAGCGATTTAAAAAACATGTCAGACTTAATAGTTAATAAAGAGACTGCGTTAGAAACGGGAGCAAAAAGAAAGCAATTTCCTAACAAACTCGTTGCTAATTTGCCCTATGGCATTGCGGCAACACTCGTTTTGCATTATTTACAAAACATGTCAGACTTAAATGAAGTGACCGTCATGGTTCAAAAGGAAGTGGCCGAGCGCATGATGGCCAAAGTCGGAACGAAAAACTACGGTGCATATACTGTTAAGCTTCGACTCTTTGCAAAACCAGTTGATTGGTTTTTTGTTGGACGAAACAATTTTCTGCCTGCGCCTCGTGTTGACAGCGCAGTAATAAAGCTTAAAAAACATGACAGACTTGATGGTGAGGTTTCTGCAAAAATTCTGAAAAATGCCTGCGTTGCTGCGGATGCTGCGTTCGCGAGCAGGCGAAAAACAATCCTCAATTCTATGAAGACCTACTTTGGAAATGGGAAGTCTGACATGATTTGTAAATGGCTTCAAGCTTGCGGAATCGATCCCTTGATACGCGGCGAAAAACTAGACACAGAAGACTACGTTACACTGGGAATACAGTTTGATAATTTCATGAACTAGTGCAATAATTGTTGACTGGAATTTTTTTGATTTAACAGCATTATTGAACATTAAGGAGCACCTAATGGCGCTTTCTCGCGGTAAAAAGACTACATCTCAAAGTTTCGCCGATAAAACTGGCGACCTAAGAAACCAAAAGAACAAAACAAAAACAAAGCATTCTTCCACAAGACGCAACATTTGGCTCTTGATTATTACGACCATCCTTGTAGCGGCTTCTGTCGTTATGTTTATGCCCCCAAATGAGAAAATCAATCAAGGCCTTGACATTCGAGGTGGGCTTTCTGTTGTTTTGACTTCACACACAAACGACGGTTCAGCTCCAACAAAAGACCAGATGGAGACGAGCAGAAAAATCATTGAAAGCCGCGTTAATGCGCTCGGTGCGAATGAGGCAGTCGTTCAATTGCAGGGAAATGATCAGATTCTCGTTCAAATTCCTGGTTTGCAGGATACGCAAACTGCCTTGAATACAATTGGCAAAACTGGTCAACTTTCTTTTGCGCGCCTTGATTCTTTCACTGACGAAGACGTGCGAACTAAAATTGACAATGGGCAATATGGTGGGTATCAATCTGTTTCTGACGATTACGGAAATTCGTTTAGGATTGAAAGCCAGAACAAGGTGACCGTCGACGAGGGCTCATATACTCCACTGTTTACAGGAGAAAACATTAAGAAAGTTACGGTCGATCGCGAGAGTCAGACTTCGCAGTATTACGCCGTCAACATCGAGCTTGACTCAACTGCGACAAAAGCGTTCGCCGAGGCTTCGAGTGACCTTGTGTCCACGAACGGAAAAATCGTAATTATTCTGGACAATCAAGTTAATAGTGCACCTACTGTCCGAGCTGCAATTACAGACGGACGCGTATCGATTACTGGCAATTATTCCCAAAACGAGGCGAAGGCGCTTCAAACAGTTCTCGAAAGCGGATCTCTGCCAGTAAGCTTCGAATATTCTACAAGTCAGGTGGTTGGACCAACTCTTGGCCAAGATGCATTGAATGGAGCTATCATTGTTGTGCTAATCGGACTTGCTCTCGTTATGCTCTACCTGCTATTCTTCTACAAAGGACTTGGAATAATCACGGCTGGCGCAATGCTAGTGTTTGCTGCCCTTTACCTGGGCATATTGGCGACTCTTTCTGCCTTTGGTCAGTTTACGCTCTCTCTTGCAGGACTTGCGGGCATCGTGCTCACAATTGGCATGGCTGCTGACTCTTCGGTGCTCACGGTCGAGCGCTTCCGCGAAGAAATCAGAATGGGCAAGTCGATTCGCTCGGCTTCAATTTCTGGCGTTAAACATGCAATCCTTACATCAATCGACGCAGACCTTGTTTCGCTTGTGTCTGCGCTCTGCCTTTTCTTCCTCGCATCTGCTACTGTTAAGGGTTTCGGTCTCACGCTTGCGCTCGGAATTTTCTGCGACATTGCAATGATGCTTCTCTTTAAAGCTCCACTCATTCGCCTGATGGCTCCTCGCACAATTAAAAAGCATCCTGAGTTTTGGAATGTTAAAGACTGCCTTGATGCAGCAGAAATTGAGAAGGAAGAGATTGCGGAAGAGGCTGAATCCCACGTAGTCAAAGCTGCTAAGAAGGTTAAAGGTCGCTTTATTAAGAAGGACATCAACTTTGTTGGTCAGACTAAAGTTTTCTTGACTATTTCGGCAGTGGCCGTAGTTGTTTTTGTTGGCGCTATGTGCATTCGCGGTTTTAACTTCGGAATTGAGTTTGTTGGCGGTTCTTCGATTACATATGCGGATGCAAAAGGAGTTTCAACAGAAGAGCTTCGCCAAGCATTTAATGAGGTTGGCCAGGACAATGCGACAATTCAAACAGCTCAGACTGATGGTCAGGAAGGCTACATTGTTAGAATTCCTGTTACTGATTCAAATCAAGCCAACGACATCGCAAAACAGGTGCAAGATAAATTTGGCTATGAGGCACAAGACACGAGCGTAAACGTCATCGGGCCTGACTGGGGCGAGAGCATCGTTCAATCTTCACTCATTGCTTTTCTAGTTTCTATGCTGTTAATTATTGTTTACATTGCAATACGCTTTGAGTGGAAGATGGGAGTTGTTGCAATCATCGCGCTTTTGCACGACTTGATTATCGTAATGGGCATTTATGCCGTGTTTGGAAGGGAAGTAAATCCAAACACGATTGCGGCATTGCTCACAATTCTTGGTTACTCTTTGTATGACACAGTCGTTACTTTCCACCGCGTTAATGACAATATGGCTACCGAGGGCATTAAGTGTACATTTGCCACAATGGCAAATCACTCAATTAACCAAGTTTTGATTAGAACAATTAACACTACCGTGACATCATTTGTGCCTGTCTTCTTCATGTTGTTCTTCGGAGGAGAAACGCTGAAAGACTTTGCATTTGCAATGTCAATTGGCTTGATTGCGGGTGCATACTCATCATTTGCGGTTGCAGTTCCAATTTATACTTTGTGGAAAACTCGCGAGCCAAAGTTTGCAAAGTTGCAGAAGAAGTATGGCAAGGAAGTCAAGTGCTTCGACTTTGATGCGTCTTATCGCGGAGGTCTTGAGCAAGTTCCTCTTGCTCGTGTCGAGGCTAACGCTAAGAAGTCTGCTCAGGCTACAAGCGCTACTTCGGACTCTCTAAACAATGCTGCGCATCAAAATACAGGCAGCAAGGGTGAAGGTTCGCATAAGGCTGCAAATCAACCTCGCACTGAGAAGAAAATAAAAAGACCAGCAAAGAAGCAGTAACTTTTATTCAAACGACAAATCACAAAACTTAAAAAGCGGCTGTTACCGGCCGCTTTTTTATTTACAAAACATGTCAGACTTCCTACTTACGATCCAAGTCTGACATCATTTTAAAATTTACAAAACATGTCAGACTTACATTTCTAATTAACTATTGAGGCACTCTGATTAGTATTTTGGCAAGTATGACGTTAATTTGATATTTCAGTTTTAAGCCAGACTTCCTTTGTGACCTAACCATCTGCTTTTTTATTTACAAAACATGTCAGAATTCCTACTTACGATCCAAGTCTGACATCATTTTAAAATTTACAAAACATGTCAGACTTCGATATCTGATTAACTATTGAGGCACTTTGATTAGTATTTTGGCAAGCATGACGTTAATTTGATATTTCAGTTTTAAGCCAGACTTCCTTGGTGACCGAACCATCCGCTTTTTTATTTACAAGGCATGTCAAACTTCTCACTAACGTACCAAGTCTGACATCATTTTAAAATTTGCAAAACATGCCAGACTTACTTTATGCGTGCTAGAATTTACTGATGCTTAAAGAGCTTTTTTCGAAATATAGAGAGATCATTTCCTATTTAGTAGTTGGAATTTGCACAACAATTGTGTCTTTGGCAGTTTACTATTTTTGCGTACTGACATTTCTCGACCCTAATAACGCCGTCCAGCTTCAAATAGCTAATATCATTTCTTGGGTTTGCGCGGTGCTTTTTGCATATGTCACAAACAGACGGTTCGTTTTTCAGTCGAAGTCTGACCAAATTTTTAAAGAATTCACCTCGTTTGTGGGCTCGCGTGTGGCAACGCTTTTGATGGACATGGCTATCATGTTTTTAAGCGTAACGATTTGCCACATGAATGACAAGATTGCCAAACTGATAGTTCAAGTTGTTGTTACAATCGGAAATTACGTCTTCGCAAAACTCTGGGTGTTTGCAAAGAAGGACTAAATGACAGGTACTTTATCTGAACAACGCATAATCGCAAAAGTGACCTTCGTTGGCGTTTTTGGCAATGTTATGCTGTCGCTTTTTAAGCTCATAGCTGGCATTTTCGGAAACTCAAGCGCGATGATTTCCGACGCAGTTCACTCTTTGTCGGACGTTTTTGCCACTGCTATTGCTTTTGTGGGTGTGAAAATTTCAAAAAGAAATCCTGACGACTCTCACCCATATGGGCACGAGCGGTTCGAATCAGTTGCATCCCTTTTGCTGGGCATCATTTTGTTGATAACTGGCATAGGAATTGGAATCGGCGGTGTTGAGAAGGCTTCTGAGATTCTGGGAGGCAATTCTTCGTTTCAGCCTCCGCAAATCATTGCTCTAATTGCGGCAGTTGTGTCCATTGTTTCAAAAGAGGCTATGTTTTGGTATACGCGCCATTATGCCAAGGTGTTGATGTCTAGCGCCTTCATGGCCGACGCATGGCATCATCGCTCGGACGCAATTTCTTCAGTGGCAGCGCTCGTGGGCATCGGCGGAGCAATGCTTGGATATCCTGTTTTGGAGCCTGCAGCTTCAGTTGTTATTGCTTTCTTTATAGCCGGCGTGGCCGCAAAACTGTTGCGCGATAGTTTAAATCAGCTTTTGGATTCATCTGTTGGCAAAGAGTTTGAGGATGAATTGGGTGCGTTTGTCTTGAAGCAGACTGGCGTTATTGACGTCGACATGGTGCGATCTCGTCGATTTGGGAACAGAATTTGCATCGATCTTGAAATTGGTGTCGACGGAAGACAGACTTTGGAAGAAGCGCATGCAATTGCAGAAAAGGTTAGACTTTCTGTTCTCGAATCATATCCAATGATAAAGTTCGTTACTGTTCACGAGAATCCTGCCTAGTGCCCTATTTTGTTCTTGTTTTCCTTTACTAAATCATTCCACTTGAGAATTCAAGAGCGAGAGAAAGTCGAACGTATTTCATCAATCGCATGTGTGGTATCTGAATTTGAAACAATTCTCAAACCTTCATGATGAATAGACGCAAGAGAAGGCAAGCCTGGGCGAACAGATTTGTTCGAAAACTTGAGGAGCTGTGCTTTGCACTGCCCGAATGTTTGCAGCTAACAATGAGTTGATGGAATAATGATTTTGGAAAGAAACTCATTACCTGTTTGCTCGGTATTTATAAGAACTATTTCTGAGATATTTTCCGAGGAATTTTTGAGAATTCAAGAGCGAGAGAAAGTCGAACGTATTTTATCAATCGCATGTGTGGTATCTGATTTTGAAACAATTCTCAAACTTTCATGATGAATAGACGCAAGCGAAGGCAAGCCTGGGCGAACAGATTTGTTCGAAAACTTGAGGAGCTGTGCTTTGCACTGCCCGAATGTTTGCAGAACGAAGATGGAGTTCAGGCTTGGCTGCAGCGAATTGGGAAGGCGCGTGAAGCGCGCTCAATATGGCTGGGGTACCAGGATTCGAACCTAGATAGCTGGTACCAAAAACCAGAGTCCTGCCGTTGGACGATACCCCAACAAAGATGGTGGGTCGTGAGGGAATCGAACCCGCGACCTTGGGATTAAAAGTCCCCTGCTCTACCAACTGAGCTAACGACCCACGAAATAAGACGCGTCCTAAACGCGATTGCTAATTATACTTCAATTATTGTTAGATGAAAAGCAAAATTAGCACAATAATTACAAGAATTAAAATTACAGGAATTGCGATTTTTACAAACGTTGGTAATGACTCAAATGCGTCAATGAAACCATTGTTCATTGGGCTTCCTTGTTGATTACCAGAATACAATTTCGGTTCAGTTGTTGGAACTCTGTCACTTCTTGTGTTCCAGCGGTTTTTTGAATCAGACGAAACAACCAGTGGATCATGTTTGTCCTGATCGTTAATTGTTTTGTTCGAAATTATTTGCTGCTCATTAAAGGTGCGGGAGTCTATTGTTCCTCTGCCATCAATCAAAGTTCTTTCCGATGAGCGAGGACGCTCTCCTTGAAGAGCGTCGCGTGAAGCACGTTCCTTTTCATATTGTTCCCAACTTCTGCGTGTTTTTGCCTGAAATTCTTTTGAAGTTAGGGGTTTAGCAACTGACACGCGTTTCGAAGTGACGGTCTTAGACTTTTCCATATTAATTCCAGCGTTCATTCGAGCTTCTGAAGCGGCACGATCTCGCTGTTGTTCACGACGCTTTGCGCTCATTACTTCTTCCTCACGGCGAATTTCATCGAAATGCGAGCGCCGTTGTCTAGCGCGTTCTGCCGTTTCTCGGTATTGTGCGAGAGATTCGTTTGTGCGAGCGCGTGCAGTTCTCGCGCGCGATGTGTTCTTGCGTTCGTATTCACGAACAATCTCGTCGCGAGTTAACTTTTTTTCAGGCTGTTTATTTCCAGAATAATTTACTGTCATGTTTCCACCAAGGAATTATTATACTTTCTTTGTTCTCAGATAGCTTGAGGTGAGGTTTTAAGTTCCTCAAATTTCGTATTGTTTCTTCAAATTTTCGCGTAGATTTTTAGAATGCTGTTATACTATATATAAAGCATAGTAAACCTGCTATCTACTATATATAGACATTTTTCAACAATTCTGCTGTTGAAAAACTGTTGAAAAAATAACAACCCCCACAGTAGGGGGCATTTGAACAAAATCGAATCTTGTGGAATTAGAAGGAGAGGATAATGTCGCCACAAAACACGGAATTGTACGAAAAACTTGTACAAAACACTACTCTAAACGTCCCAACAACAATTAAAAAGCGTGATGGCCGTGTGGTGGATTTTGATCTCGAGAAAATCGTTGACGCCGTTGAAAAGGCTTTTTTGGCTTCTGGAGCAATGCAAAATCGTCAAGTTTCTCGCGATGTTGCAAATTTAGTTCTTGCAAAGATTATCGGTGGTGCCGTTGAGGGCATTCCTACGGTTGAGGGAATACAGGACCTTGTTGAAGAAGCGTTGATTGAGAGCGGTTTTTCTCAGACAGCAAAAGCCTACATTCTTTATCGTGCGCAACGTAGTCGCGTTCGTGATGTCAATTCTCGTCTCATGCAGACCTTGAAAGATATCACTTTCACCAAGGCTACTGACAGTGATATGAAGCGCGAAAATGCAAACATTGATGCAGACACTGCAATGGGCACAATGTTGAAATATGGTTCAGAAGCGTCAAAGCAATTCTATGAGATGTGTGTAATCGATCCTGAATTTGCTAAGGCTCATCGTGAGGGAGATATTCACATCCACGATATGGATTTTTATACACTCACAACAACTTGCGCGCAAATAGAACTCCGAAAGCTCTTTCGCGGAGGTTTTTGCACAGGGCATGGTGTTCTTCGTGAACCAAATGACATTGCGAGCTATTGCGCCCTTGCTTGCATTGCAATCCAATCAAACCAAAATGACCAGCATGGTGGGCAATCGATTTGTGACTTTGATTATGGTCTGGCCGAGGGTGTGAGAAAGACCTATCGTCGACTCTATAAAAAGCATTTAGCAGAAGCGCTTGATCTTCTGACCGACATGGATGACGAGCGTGGATTTGTTCAGTCATTGCTTGACAAATGCGAGGAAGATACAGGAAAAATTGCAAGCCTTGCAATGGATGAAGAATTTGTTTCTGCTGTTCACAAAGGGCTTGTTGATGGAGGAGTTTCAGAGGATGTTTCACAAAAAGCAATGGCCTATGCTGTGAAAAATGCTACGCGCGACACCGATCGCACGACGTTCCAGGGCATGGAAGCACTTGTGCATAATTTGAACACAATGCATTCTCGTGCAGGCGCACAAACTCCGTTTTCTTCTGTTAACTACGGCATGGATACAAGCCCTGAGGGACGCATGGTAATTAAAAACATGCTGCTTGCAACTGAAGAAGGACTTGGACACGGTGAGACACCAATCTTCCCTGTGCAAATTTTCCGCGTAAAAGAAGGTGTCAACTACAACGAGGGTGATCCTAACTATGATTTGTTCAAACTAGCTATGCGTTGCAGTGCAAAGCGTTTGTTCCCTAACTTTAGCTTCCTGGATGCCCCTTTCAATCTGCAATATTACAAAGGAACCCCAGAAACTGAGATTGCCTACATGGGTTGCAGAACACGTGTAATGGGAAACGTGTTTGACAGGTCACGAGAAATCACGCCAGGCAGAGGAAACCTAAGCTTTACTTCTATCAATCTTCCTCGTCTTGGCATTCGAGCAAAGGGTGACATTGATTTGTTTTTTGATTTGCTTGATCAAAAGCTTGATCTTGTGCGACGTCAGCTTGATGAGCGTTTCGAAATCCAATGCAGAAAGCACGTTTACAACATGCCTTTCTTAATGGGGCAGGGTGTCTGGATTGATTCTGAGAATTTGAAACCTGAAGACGAAGTCCGTGAAGTGTTAAAGCATGGCACTTTAAGCATTGGTTTCATTGGCTTGGCGGAATGCTTGAAGGCGCTTGTTGGCAAGCATCATGGTGAGAGTGAGGAGTCCCAAAAGCTCGGACTTGAAATTGTCGGACACATGCGCTCCTATGTTGACAAAGTTTCGCAGGAGAAAGGTCTCAACTACACACTGCTTGCAACACCTGCAGAGGGGCTTTCCGGTCGCTTTGTGAGAATGGACCGAGCTCGTTTTGGTAGCATCGAGGGAATTACTGACCGTGATTTCTACACAAACAGTTTCCATGTGCCTGTCTACTATGACATCAATGCGTTTAGAAAGATTGACATTGAAGCGCCTTATCACGCTCTCACCAATGCAGGTCACATTTCATACATTGAACTTGACGGCGACCCAACCGAGAATCTAGATGCTTTTGAAGCCGTGATCCGTCACATGAAAGACAGCGGAATTGGTTATGGTTCTGTGAACCATCCCGTCGACCGAGACCCTGTGTGTGGATATAACGGAATCATAAATGATGTTTGCCCTAAATGCGGACGTCACGAGGGCGATGGCAATGAGAATTTTGAAAGAATTCGTCGCATCACAGGCTATCTTGTTGGAACGCTTGATCGCTTTAACGATGGCAAGCGCGCAGAAGAAGCTGCTCGAGTAAAACACAGCATTCCTGGATATCACACTGCTGACTAGTTTAAATATATAAACATAATTTTGTTCTGGTTGACAAAGCGACCTCTTTTTGGGGTCGCTTTTCTCATTTGTTCGCAAGTTTATCTTTAAGTCTGACATGAATTGCAAATTTCATTTCCATGCAAGACTTGAGTTGTTTTCTCTGAAGTCTGACATCATTTTTAAAAATGTTTTTGTTTTTGAAGTCTGGCATGAATTAGAAATGCAGAAATTTTCGTTTGAGCAATAAGTCTGACATTAAATTGAACTTAAAGATTAAGTCTGACATGATTTTAAAATTAAAAATTTATGTCAGACTTAAATTGTTGGGTTGATTTTTCTGTAGGTTGAGAGCTCTAGGGAAACAGAAGTGAGGCTACAAAGCCGCATGCAATTCCGATGACTAAAAGTGTAGCAACGATTGAAAGGTTGCGTTTTGGTTCTTGATTTGTGCGGAACAAAACAATCAAGCCGATGCCTGCGGAAACAAGAAGCCCCGAGAGCATCGCCCCTGTGCTAAGCAGTCCTTCCGTCCAAAGATCGGCAATTGCAACGCTCGCTGCACAGTTTGGAATGAGCCCAACAATTGCACTCAGCACTATTGAGAAAGAGTCATTGGCTTTCAGGAAATTCCCAATCGAGTCTTCTCCAGCGAATTGAATTAGGAATCCAAGGATTAAGTTAATGATAAAAACAAAAATCGTGACTTGGATTGTGTGAATTAGGGCATAAAAGAGAATGGAACGAAACCCTGTGTCGGACCCGCAACAGCATTCATCACAGCTACATTCTTCCTGTTCACAGAGTTCATGAATCTTAAAGGCAGTTGAATTTGTGTGTCTAAAGTGGAGCACTGCATCAATAATAAATCCTGCTACCATTCCGATTGCGAACTTCGTTCCAAGCAAGGTCAGAATTTGTTCGACAGGAACTGCCTTTGCTATGAAAATTGGCAGCATTTCGTCGGAAGTTGCGAGGAAAACGGCAATCAGGGTCCCTCTTGTGATTACTCTGCCAGCATAAAGTGTCGCTGCCGCAGCAGAAAACCCGCACTGCGGCAACAATCCTAAAAATGCACCAATTGCAGGGCCAAGTTTTCCCGCATTCATAACTCTGTTTGTGGCTGAGTCGCTCGTTTTAATTTCAAGCCATTCCATTGCCACATACGTTATGTAGAGAAACGGGATTAGATAACCTGTGTCTTTAAGAGCATCGAATAAAACGTCTAGTATTAAATCCATAGATTCCAGCTAGTTTGCTAGCTCATCAGGCAATTGTAGAGCTCGTTAGTTGCACTCTCTTCATCTAATGTCCACGTGTTGCCGCTCTTTGTGAATGTGAACGTTGCATCTTGAGTTTTTGGTGCGGAGTTTTCAATTTTCTGAATGAGCTTTTGGCCTGCAGCTTTGTAGTCATCGTCGCTAATTGAAGCTTTGCTAGACAGTTCGTTGATTGTTTCTTTTTGCCATTCTCCTAATGCATCCATGATTGACTTGTTGGTGATTGAAACTTCAGCATCGGCAGTGTCTCCGTCAATCTTGACGTCTTTAATTGAATAATCAAAATCTGAGAGCCAAGTTGTAATAATGGCGTTGCCATCGATGCCCAATTGATCAAGGCCATTGCCAACTGAAGAATTAAAGCTGTCAACAAGCTCGTTCCACTCGTCTCCGTTTTTGTCTTTAATTTGGTCAAGCTCCTGCGAAATGCATTCTTTAATGACAGTTGAGTCATCTTTACCTCCGCAAGCTGTTAGCGATGCTGTCATCAAAGTTGCGATTGCGATGGCAAGCAGTGCAGTCAATGCTCTCTTGAAATGTGTTTTGTTCTCCATTTTTGCTACCCTTCAGTCGTAAAAATTGCCAAAAAACCACAGAATAAGAATACCATGCATCATGTTTAAAATAGAACTGCAATCATTTAGCAAAAGCTATTGTTCTGTTCTAATGTCTTTAAGTTCATTCAAGGAAATCCAATTACAATAGCGATCAACGTTTCTTAAAATATTAGGTGACAACACTTGAAATGTAAATGAAGCTAGTATGAACTGTATGAATGACTGTATTTGGAGAGGTCCTTTCTTGCTTTTCAAAATGTAGGTTTCACAATTTTTTAAAGGTGAAGATTTCATAGTAAGTTTTTTCGGAGAAAAATAGGCGAGGATGGGCTTTGTAGCAGTCATTCCTGCAAGTCTTGAGAGTTGATTTTGTTAGTTTTAGCGAGTGGGCTGAGCAGCATCCCCTCGTAAACTTAAAAGACCTTTTGGCACACTAAATTGCATTTGAACACATGTCAAAAGTGCGAAATACAACAAGTCTTTCTGTCTTTGTGATTTTGAAGTTTTGCGCTTTCTAATAGAGAAGCCGAAGCGTGATGGCTAAAGCGATAGGAGATCTTTTTTGAAGAAATTGTATATCGTAACAGGTGCTTTGGGCCATTTAGGCAGCACAATAATTCGTTATTTACGCGATGTTGATTGCGAAATTCGGGGGCTGATTTTTCCTTGTGATGATGCCACTAACAGTTATCAGACTACCTACTACAAGGGGGATGTGACCAAACTTAAGACACTAGAGCCGCTTTTTGCTAACATTTCGGCTTATGAAGTCACGGTAATCCACACAGCGGCGATTATTAGCATTGGTGAAAAGATTACACCTCATCTTTATGATGTAAATGTTAATGGGACCAAAAACATAATCGATATGTGCGTTAAACATCGAGTTAGGCGTTTGGTTCATGTTAGCTCGGTCCATGCAATTCCTGAGCTAGAAGATGGGGCGTGCATATCTGAAGTAGATTCCTTTAGCGCCGAAGCAGTTCACGGAGCCTATTCTAAAACCAAGGCAGAGGCGAGTCAGGCTGTTATGGATGCGGTCAAAGCTGGCCTCGATGCTGTAATTGTTCATCCTTCCGGGATAATTGGTCCATTTGATGGCGGCGACAATCATTTAGTTCAGCTCATCAGTATGTACATAACTGGAAAACTGCTAGCAGGAATTTCTGGTGGCTATGATTTTGTAGATGTTCGCGATGTTGCAAAAGGATGTCTTCTTGCAGCAGACGCAGGTAAAACAGGCCGATGTTATATACTTTCTAACTGCTATTGTTCTGTAAAAGAAATCCTTGAGATGGCGAGGAGAGTGACTGGTGGCAAAAAGATAGTTTGTTTCCCAATTTTTCTTGCGAAAGTTGCGCTCCCTTTCTTTGAGTTTTTTGCTAAAGTGAGGAAAACTCGCCCTCTATACACAAGATATGCATTGTACACGCTTTCAAGTAACGGGAATTTTTCTCATGAACGAGCGTCTCAAGAGTTGGGATATTCCCCTAGGGATTTAAAATCTACTGTTCGAGACACAGTTTTCTGGCTTGAAGGTGCGCAAGTGCGACTTGATAAAATGGATGAAACTAACGCTGGGAATAATTGATAGGAATGTAATCCTTTTGTTTGAGTCATTTGGCCTGACTTATTGTTAAGAAACGAGAATATCGACGAATAATCGTGATTATGTCGTTAATCAGACCGAAAAAGTTGTTTTAGTGTTGGTTAGTTTGGTTCGAGAAAGGTTTTGGAGATTATGAAGTGGAATATTGTTACTGACTCGAGTTGCGATCTTTTCCCTAAAAGCCACCCCGAATGCGACGCTGAGAGAACAAGTGTTCCTTTTGTTATCTCAGTTGGAAGTAAAGAATTTGTCGATGATGAAAGCATAGATATTCCTGAGCTTCTTGATGCGATGGAGAAAGAAGAAACGGCAAGCTTCACTTCATGCCCTGCACCAGGCACTTGGTTTGATCAGTTTGAAAAGGCAGAGAACTCTATTGCCATCACTATCTCATCGCAACTTTCTGGAAGCATGAACAGCGCGCTTGCGGCGAAAAAACATGCATTAGAGGAGCATCCTAACAAAAACATTGCTGTTCTGGATTCTTGTTCGACCGGTCCTGAACTGGTTTTATGCGTTAAAGAAATCGAGTATATGATTCGCAAAGGCCTTGATTTTGATGCTATTGTCACTAACGCTGTTGAATTCTTGAAAAAAAAGAAAGTTGTTTTTGCTCTTTCTTCTTTTGACAACCTCATTAAAAACGGGCGAATGGGTAAAGTTACAGGTCTCATTGCTAAAGCGCTTGGCATGTGGGGCATTGGCATCGGAAGTGATGAAGGAAAAATAGTCTTTGAGGCAAAGGCAAGAGGTGCGAAAAAAGCTCTTCTTGTTATTCTCCATGACATGAAAAAGAGAGGTTTTTCAGGCGGAAAAGTTGCTATTAGCCATTGTGACAATCTAGCCCTTGCACAAACTCTCAAAGAAAAAATTCTAGAAACATGGAAAGACGCTCAGATAGAAATTCTTCCCACAAGAGGTCTTTGTAGCTACTATGCAGAACGCGGCGGTTTAATCGTTAGCTATTAGTTGCACACAAATGAAATAAAGAGACAATTAACGATTTACGCCATCATTTGACATATGTGTGTCGTGGGATTATACGCTTGTCTCAATTATTAGAAAAGAGGCGCCAATATTGGCGCCTCTTTTTGTAACTCCTAAAAGCAAAGAACTTTTATCAGTCTAAATCAAGTTTAATTTAACCCTTGGAGCTCTCGTCTACATCATTCCGCCCTGAGCGGCTGCTGCAGCGGCTGCTGCTGCTTCGGCTGGGTCAGGATCTTTTGGAATGTCGTTGACAGTTGCTTCAGTAATGAGGATCAACGATGCAACAGAAGCTGCGCTTTGAAGAGCAGTTCTTGTGACCTTGACTGGGTCGTTTACTCCCATCTTGATCATGTTGCCCCATTCATCATTCTTGTAGTTTCTGCCGACACCAGGTTCAGCTTTCTTTACTTCTGCGACTTCAACGCTGCCCTCATAGCCAGCATTTGTAGCAATTGCACGAAGTGGTGCTTCCATTGCGTGACGCATAATGTCAACGCCAATCTTCTCATCGCCTTCTGCGTTTACGTCGTCAAGAACTTTAATAGCATTAACAAGTGCTACGCCGCCACCAGCAACAATGCCTTCTTCGACAGCTGCACGAGTTGATTGCAGAGCGTCTTCGATGCGGCTCTTTGTTTCTTTAAGTTCGCTTTCTGTTGCTGCTCCAACCTTCAAAACGCCAACGCCACCAGCTAGTTTTGCTTTTCTTTCTTGTAATTTCTCGCGGTCGAAATCGCTGTCGCAATTTTCAAGCTCAACGTCGATTTGGTTAACGCGTTCTTTAATCTTTTCTTTGTCACCAGCGCCATCAACGATGAGGAAGCTGTCTTTTGTGACCTTTACTGTCTTTGCGTTGCCCATAGCCTGGATGTTTGCATCAGCAAGTGTCATTCCGAAGTCTTTGTCGATAACTTGTGCGCCAGTTACAGCAGCGATGTCTTCGAGGATTCTCTTGCGACGATCGCCAAATCCAGGAGCTTTGCAAGCAACAACATTCAAGGTGCCCCTCAATTTGTTCAAAAGCATTGTTGAAAGTGCTTCGCCATCAACATCTTCTGCAACGATGAACAAAGGACGTTGCGAGCGCATGACTTCTTCGAGTAGAGGAATCATGTCTTGGATGTTAGATACTTTTTGGTCGGTCAACATGATGTATGGGTCTTTTAAGACTGCTTCCATCTTTGTTGTGTCGGTGACCATGTATGGTGAGATGTAGCCACGCTCATATTGCATGCCTTCAACAACTTCCATGTCGATGCCGAATGTTTGGCTGTCTTCTACAGAAATTGCGCCGTCGTTTCCAACTGCCTCCATTGCTTCTGCAATCTTTTCGCCAATCTCGGCATCTCCTGCAGAAATTGTGCCAACAGCAGCGATTTGCTCTTTTGTTGAAACTGGTGTTGAGTTCTTTTTGATTTCAGCTACCACAGCGTCAACTGATTTTTCAATGCCACGACGAATTGCAAGAGCGTCGCTTCCTGCTGTAACGTTCTTGATGCCTTCTGCAACGATTACATCTGCAAGAAGAGTTGCTGTTGTTGTGCCGTCACCTGCAACATCGTTTGTTTTAACTGCAACCTCTTTTACGAGTTGTGCGCCCATGTTCTCGATTGGATCCTCGAGTTCGATGTCACGAGCAACCGTAACGCCGTCGTTTGTGATTGTTGGTGCGCCATATGATTTTTGAAGAGCTACATAACGACCCTTAGGTCCAAGTGTGACCTTTACTGCATCTGAGAGTTTTGTTACACCGCGTGCAAGGCCACTTCTTGCGTCTGCGTCAAATCTAATTGCTTTTGCCATTAAAATCAATCTCCTTTTTATGCATATACTGCGTAAATGTCGTCAGATTTAACAATTACGTAATCTTCGCCGTCTACTTGAATTTCATTTCCTGCATATTTTGAATAAACGACACGGTCGCCGTCTTTAACATTCATCGGAATGAGGTTTCCATTGTTGTCGCGCTTGCCTTCGCCAACTGCAACAATTGTTCCGCAGCATGGCTTTTCTTTGTTTGTGCTGGCAATGTAAATGCCAGAGGCTGTTTTTTCTTCTGCCTCGTCTTGTTTTAAGATGACGCGATCACCTAGTGGTTTAAGGTTCATAACATCTCCTTTTTGTGCTCCGCACTAATGTATGCGGCTCTCTTATAAAACGTTAAAGATTATATCTTTATTTAGCACTCTTTAGATGAGAGTGCTAAATATACACTCTTCAGCGTATTAGTGCAGGTTACGCACGTCTTTGTGTTCTATAATTTTTTTCACTTTTGTAATGCCAAAAGCATTCTTAAGGAAAAAGTATCAACTTGAACTAATGGGGTTGTGGTTCAATGAGTGTGTTTTGAAGGGAGGTGTCTTCAATGGCTCAAGGCAAAGTGAAGTGGTTTAATGGCGAAAAAGGCTATGGATTCATTTCTATGGAAGATAGCGATGATTTATTTGTTCATTATTCTGAAATCCAGATGGATGGCTATAAAACTCTAAAAGAAGACCAGTTGGTAGAATTCGAAATCGTAGACGGCAACGATGGAAAACTACAAGCCGTTAATGTAAAAGTTGTTGAATAAAACAACGCAAAAATCTGCTTTATTCTGCGAGGGTTCTGCGCCCTCGTTTTTATTTGTTCTGGACATTAGTTTGCGTGGGTTTTTAGCCAGCTAAACACACGTTCGTGATAGCTTAAATCTTCCTCATATAGACCATGTCCAAGCTTTTCATACATTACAGTGTCACATTTCAGAGCTAGCGACATTTCAATGCTTGCTTCTCCAGACACAACTTTGTCATTCCATCCACCATTTATTAGCACAGGGCATTTTATTTCACTTAATCTATTGAATGTGTTGTGAGATGTGCAAGCTTTCGCCATGATTTTATATTGGTCAGCAGGCCTTCTTGCATTTTGTGGCGGCAACTCTATCTCGTCATCTTTGTGAATATCAAGCCATTTGTTTGAATAGGAGTCATTTTGCATGCGCTGTAGGGCATCATAAGGTTTACCTTCTTCAATTTCGTTAGCCCACACAAGCGTTTGTTTAATCATGTCGTTAGGTTTAGACAATGTGACAGTCAATACGAGCGCTTTTACAATTTCTGGGTGATTGATGGCTAGCCATTGTCCAATCATTCCGCCTTGAGAAAAGCCTTGCACAAACACTTCTTTTAGCCCCAAGGCACATATGAAATCAAACACGTCTTCTGCCATTTGTTCTGTTGTGTAGCCATAGGGTAAGTCCGGCTTTCGCTCTGGGTAAAAGCAAGTGAATTCATCAGCATAAACTTCAGAAAATTTCTTTCTGCGCTCCACTTGAGCAGGAATCATGATGTATGAAAGGCCAGGAATCATGATGAGGTTTTTGTTGCCGTGCCCCCATTTAATAAAGTCGATGTCGTAGTCTTTGATGTGTATTTTATTTAGTCCGTTTTGAACCATGGCACTTCCTTGTTAGTTTTAGTTAACACCAGTTTGGCATCCATTGATGAATTTGTTTTCTTAATTGAATCATAGTTTGAAAAAGATTTTGGTTATTCGGAACTAATTAAAAGATAGATTCCTAGATTGAAAATATATCTTAATCTAGCTCTGGCCTAACCTGTTTAACCTTCTTGTTATTCGGGTAACATTATGTCAGTGAAATTCCAGTTTAAAAAGTCAACTATTGCTGCAATCTCAGCTGTTCTTTTGGCAGTTTGTGGATTTACGATTTATCTGCTTCATGAAATTTCGGAGCTTCCTTCATGGAACCTTGTTAGCATGAACACTGTTGGGCAAATTGAAACCGATGGCACCCTCAGGGTCGTCGATCAAAGAACAATTGACGCCCCGGCCAACACAGGCACTTTAAACTGGGAGATTTCTGAGGCTTGCAATCGTGCCAAAATCGCAATTGATGGTGTACGTGTAATTTACGCAGGAGCTGCGGAGGGCACAAGCGTTTTTCAAGCAGCGCAGGTCGATTTTTCTGAAGAGGTAAAAAAACGTCTTGATGATGGGCAACCGCCATCAGATGAAGAAGATTATTTTTGGTGTTACGACAAAGAGTCAAGTTGGTTTTATCTTTCTATGCCAAAAAACAACTCATCTCGCGAGATGACAGTGGAAGTGAGCTATAAAATCGACAATGCTTTTTATGTTTATGATGATGTAGCTGAGCTCTATTGGAATTATTTGCCTCACATGAAGCTTTCTGATGTCCAACGTTTCGCTTCTCGAGATTCTTCTGCGCAGGTTACAGCAACTGTTTTAATTCCTGTTACTGACAAAAACACTCCGAAAGACCTTAACAACGTTTGGGCGTGGGGACATGGCCATGAAGGGACTGTCGAGTTTTTGCCCGTTGGTGGCTATCTTTTTTCTAGCACTGTAAACACGCACAACATTGATTCACAGGCTCATGTTATTTTTCCTTCTTCGTGGCTTGAAAACTTAGACAAGACAGCACCCATAAACGTGGGAGGTGCGCGTCTTGGCAATTCTCTTTCTGAAGAAGCAAAATGGATGGACTCATCGACTATTGCTCAAGGTAATGATTGTCTCTTGACCTTCGCATGGTGTCTAGTTGCAGCAATCATTCTTGTTATCGCAACTTGTGTTTACTATGCTTTTTGCAAGAAATACAAAGCGCTATTAAGCAATTCTGAAGATTTCGACGAACACGCTCTGTTAAATTCGCAAATTACTTTTGACGCTCACGCTATCAAGTTTAAGAAAGTTTTGATAATAACATCGCTTTTTTGCTTGATAGCCTGCATTTTCGCAGTAGTCATTTTTCACTCACTAATCGTTGCGATTTGTTTTGCAGTTTTAGTCGCCTTACTCGTGATTTTTATGAATTGGACGCCCACTATTCACTCTTGTTTTCTTGATAGAATCTAGGCATAGTAGTTTTAGTAGGAAGGTTGTTTTAATGAAAGATCAAAACGACAATAGTAGCGGATGGTCTCCTGCCGAAGAAAATGGTGAGAGCTGTTCATGTAGATGCCACAGCGAAGAAACAGAATCCAGAAGTGGAGAAACTTGTTCCTGTGGATGCCATGATGCTAAAAATGATGGGAACCCCGATGACTCATGTTCTTGCGGATGTCACAGTTCAGATAGCGACGGAAATGGCGAGAGAAAATGCTCTTGTGGCTGCCACGATTCGGAAGGCGGCAGTGCCGAAGCCTGCTCTTGTGGTTGCCATAATAATGAGAAGGCAGAAACAGAGCCTTGCTCCTTCTGTGGCGAAGAACATGCCGAGCAAGCAGAAATTTCCCAACATGATGATTGCCTTCAGCAACAACAGCATCCTCAACTAGCAGAACAACCTCAAGAGGATCAACAACCTCTGCAATCACAAGCTACACAGCAAGTGACATCAACGTTTGTTCCTGTTGCTGCAACTGCATCTTCAGCATCAACTGGTCAAATCGTTTATGAAAAGGGTTGCGTTTTAGCAGCGTGGGACGACGTTAAGGCGACAAAAGGCTGGTTTGGAAAAGTTTGTCTCATGGCTTTGATGTATTTTGTCCCTGTCTTAAATTGGGTGGTTGACGGCTATGCTCTTCGTTGGGCAAGACAGCTTTCGTTAGGTCAAGTTGAGGGTCTGCCTAAGAAAATCTTTTGCGACCGCGCTTTTGTTAATGGCGCCATGAAATTCCTGGTTTCATTGGTAGCTGCTATTGCTGTTTCTATTGTTTCTTCAATTTTAGGATTGGTCCCTTTTGTTGGAGCACTTGCAGCAATTGCATTTGGAATTTTTGTTGACATGTTCATGAACATTGCCTATGTTCGCATGTCTTTGTTTGATGAACTTGGTGAAGGCTTTAACATAAAGGAAGCCTTTAATTCCATGAAAAAAGAACCAGGCAAAGCTTTCATGATTGAATTCATGCCTTCGCTCATTATCTTTTTGACAGTTTCTGCGGTTGTGTTCATTGTCACGATTCTTTGTATTCTGACTACTGGACTTGCGGTTTGGTCGGCTGTCTACCCAATGATAGAGGCAGCAGGATCATATGAATATTTCACATATCTTCTTGAAAATGACCCCGAGTTTTTATCGCAGTTTATAACGATTCTTTTATCTGGGTTTATTGGACTCATTCCATGGATTCTCATAGGTGGATTCTTCGCAAACATCTTTGTTGTAACTTGCCTTTTGGTTCAAACACGCGCAGCCGGTCACTATGTTGCACGATATTGTGCAGAGTGGAGAGAAGAGCCAAAATTTCGCGCAGTTATCTATAATGAATAGCTTCAAGATGCAATGTTTATTGGAGATTTTTGAGGGAAATCGCAAAAAATAGCACCGATAGATTAGGAACCGCCCCGATAGGGCGGTTGCTTTTTGAGTTCGCTATGCCATGTATTGTTGCAGAACTTGTCTATTCTCTTTATTCAATTATTGACTCCGCTATATTGGGCTGGTTCGTTGGCGACTATGGTTTAGCTGTTGTCACACTTGCGCTTCCAGTACAAAACATTCTAATGGCATTTGGTCTTCTCATTGGGATGGGCGGAAACGCCCTTGCCGCGATACAGCTCGGAAAAGGGCAAATTGACAAGGTAGAACTCACGCTTGGAAATTCTACGGCCTTAATGATTATTTTTTCTCTTGTCATTTCAGTTGTCGGAACAATTTTTATTGATCCTCTTTTGACCATGATTGGCACGACTGCCGAACTTTGGGAGCCAACAAAACAGTTTGTTTTAATTCTCATTATCTTTGATGTGTTCGTCACAGTTGGATTTGGTCTTTATAACTTTTTGCGCACCGCTGGCAGACCAAATCTTGCACTTGCCTCTTCAGCTTTTAGTGTCGTTATGTGCGTTCTGTTTAACTTACTCTTTGTTCCAGTCATGGGTTTTGGAGTTGCAGGAAGCGCGCTTGCTACTGTTTGCGGGGAAGCAGCAACGGCAGTCCCTGTCATTCTATATTTCACAAAAGTGAAAGGTGCTGCGTTTCATTTGCGCTTGAAATGCATGAAGCTTGATCGAAATGACTCGCTTTTAATTCTCAAGCTTGGCCTGGCTTCTTTTGCAATGCAAATTGGATCAACTATCGTTAACGTCGTTTTCAATCACGTTATTGCTATTTATGGAAGCACGGCTGCTGTTGGGGTTTCGGGATGCTTGGCAGGCATTGGCGTGTCAAACAGAATGGTTTACATCATAGTTAGCATTTTTATTGGTGTTACTATGGGAATGCAACCTCTCATTGGCTACAACATTGGCGCTGAAAAATGGTCGCGCGTGTTGAAAACCCTCAAAGTTAGCTGCATTGCAGGCGTTTGTATTGGTTTTATTGCTCTTGCGATAATTCACTTGTTTCCTGATCAAATTCTTTCTTTATTTGGAATTAAAGGAGAACTTGAAGAATTCTCGAAGTGGGCTTTGTTTGTAAACATGTTTTTTTGCCCATTGGTTGGCTTTCAAATCATTGGAGGAAGCTATTTTCAATCAAGTGGACAACCGCTCAAGGCAGCAATCATCGAACTTTTACGTCAAGTCATTTTGCTAACGCCATTTTACCTAGTGTTTCCTTTAGTGGCGGGTCTTTTTAACACAAATGCAGTTAACATGATTCTATTCAGTGTGCCTGCGTCAGACTTCATTAGCGTTTGTGTGACGTCCGTTCTTGTTTATGTGGAAGTTAAAAAACTTAAAAATTGGATAACGTCATCAAAGAAGTAGCCATGGATGAAACAGAAGAAAAAACGAGCAACAACATTGCACGTGACTCTCTAATGATGACAGGTCTTGTCTTCATTTCCAGGTTAACGGGCTTTGTTCGCACGTGGGCACAAGCTTTCGCTCTTGGTGCAACAATGCTCGCGAGTTGTTACACTGTTGCAAACAATATTCCAAATTTGCTTTTTGAAATCACAATTGGCGGAATGCTCTACACCGCATTTTTGCCTGTTTACATGACGGTTAAAAATAAAGCAGGGAAAAAGGGTGCCTCTGATTATGTTTCCAACATGTCCAGCATAATATTACTTCTCATGACAATAATGACAATAGTCGCCTTTATCTTTGCTGCACCTCTTGTTTTTACGCAGTCGGCAGGCGCCGACGAGTCTTTTTTGTTTGACACCGCAACGCTTTTTTTCAGATTCTTTTGCGTTGAAGTGTTGCTCTATCCATTGAGTGCACTTTTGGGGGCAGTGCTTAATGCTGAGCGAAAATACTTCTGGGGTCAGGCATCACCAATTTTTAACAACATAGTCGTAATTGCATCATTTTTAATTGGCTTTCAAGTTGCTCAAACTAATGAATTCATGGGTTTTTTGATTTATGCAATAGGAAATCCTCTTGGTGTTTTTGTCCAGGTAATTTTGCAGATTGCGCCGATGCGTCGCGCGGGAATAAAGATTAAGTTGAAGATTAACTGGCATGATCCTGAATTGAAGGAAACCTTAAAGATCGGCCTTCCTTCCTTTCTTAACACAATTTGTGCTGCTGTTTTAGCGTCAGTGCAATCTAGTTGGTCGCTTGTTTCTAATGATTCTGGCGCGGCTATTCTTTACTATGTTCGAGTCTGGTTTGTTTTGCCCGCTTCTTTATTTGCTGTCCCTATTTCGACAGCCACTTTCACTGAGCTTTCCGATTTGTTTAGTTTGCATAAAATGGATGCTTTCAAAGAAAGAACCATTAAAGGTGCTAGACAAATTTTATTCATGATGATTCCGTTTTGTCTTTATTTAATTGTGTTTGCCCCGTTTTTGATGGCCTTTTTTGCTTCAGGGAACTTTTCTTCTGAGACCTACACCACGTCTTGGGTTACTCTAATTTTTATATCCACGGCACTTCCTTTTTATGCTCTTGTTTCCTATTTGCAGAATGTTTGCGCAGCGCTTCACAATTTGCGCTTCTTTTCTTACTGCTATGTTGTGTTTACGATTGTGTCTTGTGCTTTTTGTATAGTAGTTGGCGAAATGACGGGTCTCGTCGGTGTTGTTTTGTCAATTACGCTATTCAATCTTTTGATGACTGTGGCAGTTTTTGTTCGAATCAGAGTAGTTCTTGGTCACATTGGCATTGGCCAAATGCTAAGAAATTCGCTTGTTATGTTTTTGTTATCTTGTGTGGGTGCTCTTGTTGGGGGTACGATTGCCTATTCAATAGGAAACATGCTTCTCGGGGATGCTGCTTTCTACACCGTTGCGCAATCTTTCATTTCCCTTTTGTTTGGCGGGTTAGTTGCGGTGGTTGCCACCTATGGCCTTGCTATGCTTTTCCATGTACCTGAGGCAGAACTCATTCGGTCTTCTTTGGGAAAAATAAAATCTAAAATTCATGGATGATTAGGGGTATACTACTCTGTTCATGAAAAACGTTTTCATAATAATCAAGCGAGATTTGATGCGTCTATTAAAAGCACCGCTGGCGCTTGTAGTGGTCGCGGCATTGATAGTCCTTCCTTCTCTTTACACTTGGGTTAATGTTTATGGGTTTTGGAATCCATATGACAACACCAGAAATTTGCGAGTTTGTTTTGTAAACGAAGATGAAGGTGGCATAAGTGATCTCACTGGAGAGATTAACGTTGGAAAAATGATTGATGAGTCTCTCCATGATGACAATCAGCTGGGATGGGCTTTTGTTAGCCGAGAAGAGGCTATGGAAGAAATTAGGAGTGGCAAGGCCTATGCCGCTTTTGTTGTCCCGAATCATTTCACAAAAAATCTTCTGTCGCTCTTCTCTTCTGATTTTACGAAGCCGAATGTTCAGTATTATGTAAATGAAAAGTTGGGACCAATTTCTCCCAAAGTAACCGACACAGGTTCTACAAAGCTTGATGAAACAATCAATTCGATGTTCGTGAAGACAGTCAGTGAGACTGTTGTTGAGAAATTAAATGGTGCATTTGCTGATGCTAATGAGGCATTAGAGAACAAAGATTCTGAAATTGTAAAAAAAATAGAGGCTGCAAGAAATGCAGTTTCTAATGCAGAGAGTTCTCTTGTTGAGCTAGAAACTTCAATTGACAATGCTCAAATGAAAGTATCAAGCACTAAGAATGATTTGAATGAGGTTAAGCGGGGAATTGATGAGGTTGAGTCGGGTCTTTCGAAAGTTCAACAGAGCTCTAAAGATGTCTCTGATTCGCTCGACTCATTCACAGAAGAAGCGTTTCCTGCCATTAACACTGGCCTCACTGATTTGTCTAATGCCTCGAGCAAAACAAACGAAGCAATCACTAATCTTTCTTCCGACATTCAAAGCTCACAAGTGAGTGTAAAAACCTCGTTAGAGCAACAAAAAGTTCAAATATCTCAAATCCAGACACTAATTACTCAGTTGCAAAATACGGCAAAACTCTTGCCAGAAGGAGATGAAAAAGATGCTGTTTTGTCGTGCATAGAAGCGCTCAAATCTAAAGCTGATGATTCACAAGCTACTGTTGACGAGCTTTCGCAATTGTCTGATGACATTTCAGCAGATGCGAAAAACATATCCGATGCCTCTATCCAAGTAAATCAGATGACGCAAGACACCGTTAAATCCACCCTCTCATTTAATTCGACTCTGTTGACGACAACGTTACCCGCGCTAACCAAAACCCTGACTGACATCTCGACATTGTCAGGCAAATTGTCTTCTTCTGTTGGAAATCAGCGTTCGCTAGTGTCTCAGATTGAGGCTGTCCTTGATCAAGTCAAAAACAGTTTTGATTCGGCCAAGAAGGCAGTGGGGGCGACGAGGAGCAGTTTTGACATTTTTGATAATCAGCTTTCAACAGTACAAACTGATGTGAGTTCGTTCTCTATGGGAGCTATGTTGAAAAAGTTGACAGGCGTTGATGGCCTTGATGGTTCTGCGATAGGTGAATTTATCAGCTCACCGACAGTTATTGAACAGAAAAGCATTTATGAATTGAATGCATATGGGTCTGCCATGGCTCCATTGTTTATGAATTTGACATTTTGGATTGGCGGCTTCATGCTCCTAGTAATCTTAAGGCAGGAAGTTGACGATGAAGGTGTTGAAAATTTAACGATTAAACAGCGCTATATTTCGAGATGGCTCCTTCTGTGCTTCTTTGCGATTTTACAAGCAGTCGTTTGCGTTTCTGGCGTTCTTCTGTTGGGAGTTCAAACTACAAGCGCATTCCTTTTTTATCTCATGGGTTGTTTTGCTTCAGTAGCCTATCTAAGCCTCATGTTTATGCTTTCAACGACTTTGCAACACATTGGCAAAGGGCTTTGCGTTTTGCTTGCATTCTTGCAAATTCCAGGAGCAACGGGTCTTTATCCAATAGAAATGACAACTCCTTTTTTTCAAGGGATTTATCCTTTCTTCCCATTCACATATGGAATTAATGGGTTGCGAGAGACAATCTGCGGGCTTTATGGGAACACATATGCAATCTGTGCTGTTGTCCTTTTAGCAATTATGGCGATTAGTGTTTTAATTGGTCTTTATTTGCGTCCCTATTTAACGAATTTCAACAAATTGTTCGCCAAGGAAGTTCAAGAAGGAGGGCTCTTTGTTGGTGAAGAAATTGAAATTCCAACGCAACGTTTCAGGCTTTCGCAGCTAATTGGCTATCTCTCTAATCGAGAAGAATATAGAACGGGGCTCATGAACCGTGCTAGAAAATTTGTGAATCGTTATTCTTCGTTTAAAAAATATGTTCTTGCAATTGGGGTTATTGCTTCAATCGCCATTGCTGTTCTTTTTTCAAGACTTCCGATGGAATCGAAGCCAACAGTTTTAACTATTTGGCTGGTTTGTCTTGTAGTGCTAATGATAGTTGCAGTGGGCGTTGAGCATGCTCATGACTCAATAGAGCGCCAGTTGAATCTCGATGGAATGAGTGATGAGGAGCTTCGTGGTTTGATTGGCGAACGCAATAAGGTTGGTAAGACCACATCCGAAATTTTTTCTGGTCAAAAATCTGGCGAGGGTCACAAGTTATTTAAAGATTTAAATGACAAGCATCAGAGAGATTTAGAAGCACAAAAGACCATTGGGAATGTGAGTACAGTAAAAAATGGCAGGCATTGGTCTCCTGGATCCAAACCCAATGATGACAATGAAAAGAAGAGTAATCAAAACTAAACCTAGACTTTAATGCGCAACATTTGGAAAATATTCAAATCTGATTTAAAGGCGTTAAACCAAAACGTCATCAGTGTCATTTTGACTGTGGGTCTTGTGATTATGCCTTCTATGTTCGTTTGGTATAACGTTTTGGCTTGCTGGGATGTTTTTGGTCACACTGGTAATCTAAAGGTTGCAGTTGCGAACACCGATGAAGGATACAAAAGTGATTTGTTGCCAATTGAAGTGAACGTTGGAAATGAAGTCGTTAATGCTCTGCGCGGAAACGATCAAATGAAGTGGGTTTTTACAAGTGAAGAGAATGCAATCGATGGCGCTGCGGGTGGACGTTACTATGCTGCTCTAGTTATTCCAAAATCATTTAGTCAAGAAATGTTAACTTTTTACTCAAGCGATGCTGAGCGTGCTCCGATTCTTTACTATTCAAACGAGAAAAAAAGTGCTGTAGCACCCAAAGTTACCTCTCAAGGTGCTGACGAAATTTCATATCAAGTAAATAAAGTCTTCGCTAGCACTTTAAGTGAAGTGACAATTAATCTTCTCAACTCTGCGATAGATCTCACCGATGATGAGACGACAGCCGATAATATGTCAAAGCTTCTAACGAGAATTTCTGACGCGTCAGACAGCATGAAACAGCAAGCTACGTTACTTTCAAGTTTTATCGATTTGGTTAGTGCTTCGCAAGATTTAGTTCGTAGTTCTAAAACGCTTTTAGACGAAACTAAAGATTCTGTAAAAGAACTTAACTCCGATTTTGATGGGAGTGATGAAACAATTTACACGCTTGCCTCAGCTTTAGAAACCACTACAGATTCGCTCACCCAATCAATCAATTCGATCATTTCTAACTACCAAAACACTGCCGATTCAATCGATTCAGCTTTTGATAGCGGAAACTCTACAGCAGAGGACGTTGCAAAAAGCTTGACATCAAAAGCCGACAGAATGGATAGTCTTGCAGATTCCTATGAGAAAGTCATTGATTCACTCCAAGCTATTAAAGACAAACTCCCCGCTGAGCAACAACCTGCTTTTGATCAGTTTGTTCAAGTTTTGCAAAGTAGCATCGATTTTCAAAGAACTGCTGCTGACACCATGCGATCTTCTGCCGAAGATGTTCGAAGTTCTAACTCAGCCGTGCAAGCGAAGCATGATGAAATTAAGTCGGTCGTAGACACAGCTGTTTCTTCACTAAGGGATGTTGAGACAACCTATAACTCAGACTTCAAGCCAAAACTAGAAGAGGTTACTTCCAGCGTAGCCGCGGTTTCTTCAAAGTTGCAAACGAATTATGAGAAGTTAAACAACATGGAAGATGCGCTTTCGAGTTCAATGACAGATGCTGGTTCAAAACTTGTGAGTGCTAAAACAGCAGTCGAAAGTGCTGCGAGCGGGTTAAATGAAGCATCTGACAAGTTGACTTCAATGCACGATAAATTAGTGAGTGCAATGGAATCTGGCGGGATTCAGGAAGTAAAAGAGATTATTGGCAACAATCCAAGTCTTTTAGCGGAAAACATCTCGGCACCAGTTGGGATTGAGCGCGTTGCTGAATTCCCAGTTTCAAGCTTCGGGGCAGCAATGTCTCCACTTTATGCAACACTTGGCCTTTGGGTTGGATGTCTTCTTTCTGTCGTGCTAATCAAGGTTAATCCTTCTGCACAAACGATTAGTTCATGCAAGTGCAAGCCACGTTTATGTGAAATGTTCCTTGGACGCTTTGGAGTGTTTGCTGTGGTTGCACTTCTTCAGTCGACAGTGATTTCTCTTGGCAATTTGTTTTTTCTTGGCATTCAAGTTTCCAATCCATTTCTCTATGTCTTGTGTTTTTGGGTCGCGGGGCTAGTGTTTCAGTTCATTATGTACACGCTCGTTGCTACGTTTGGAAACGTTGGCAAAGCAATTGCAGTTTTGTTGTTGATTTTCCAAGTCACAGGAGCGGGCGGGTCATTCCCATTACAGCTGTTGCCTGAATATGCAACTGCCATTAATCCGTTCTTGCCAGCTTCATATGTCGTTAATGCTATGCGCGCCTCGATGACTGGTCTATATCAATTTGATTATTGGATTTATCTTGGCAAGTTGCTTTTGTTCTTATTGCCAATGGCGTTAATCGGGCTTGTCTTTCGACGTCCATTCGTCAAAGCTAACGATAAATTCGTTGAATTGGTTGAAAAGTCAAAGCTAATTTAAATACCTAAGGATTTAGCAATCTTGCGATTTGACTCGCCAGAAAAAGATAATTCATTTGGAATTGTTTAGTTTTAAATTCCTTGGACTAACATCGTCGCAGGGTTTTTGTTTTTAAGATTTTCATTAGTCAATCAAATTTTGTCTGTCTCTTTTTAAATGAATCGGCGCTTTAGAGCGCATTTTTACTTTCCGTTAAAGCGTAAATTGAGGTTGTTTGTTGGAATTGTTGTGGGTGGATTGAGAGCAGAAAACTCTGAGTGGGATGTCAAGGATTGTTTGAGTGTGAATGTGCACGAGATTTGATGTCTGCAGGCTCTCTAAAGAACAACTGAAAAATCAACCTTTTTGAGAACGCTCGCGCACGAGTTGTCGAATTGTGCCAATTTTTAAAGTGCGAAAGATTTAAGAGAACCTGTCAAACGAATACAAACCAGAATTTTATGACTTAAGAGAATTAGAAATGGCGGAGGAGTAGGGATTCGAACCCTAGATGGGCTTGTGGCCCATACTCACTTAGCAGGCGAGCACCTTCGGCCTCTCGGTCACTCCTCCACAACAGGAATATATTGTATCTTATGATTTGCTTTTTATGCGCTAAGAGTTTTTGTGTCCGAATAAGTTTGAAAAATCTACACGTTTCCAGCGGTAGCCTGGCCTGTTCTTTAAAAACCTCATTTTACAAATTTGCGCGATGCCTGCGGTCAGCGCACAAATCGCAGCCATACACCCGGCAAGTTCTATGACTGCCATGTTGTGGTCAACAACCGCATAAAGAGTTATTAACAACAGGAAAGCACCTGCCACGACGTTTGTGAAGAGAAAATATTTAATGAGAACTTCTTTAGCAATTGTGTTGGATTTTCTGTTTTCAAGCATTTTGTAGCCAATAAAGCCGAGCAACACTAGTGCTATCTCTAGAGGCATGAGCCTGAATATCATTACAATTATTCTTCCCATATAAACATTTTAGTAAAATTTAATGACTGAACAAAGAATGGCTTGCTTTTGCCTAAATAAGTTTTAACAAGCACGCAGTTTGCCTTTTAGGTTGCTCAACTAAACGAATGGTAAATGAATAAACAATCACAAAAAAAATGCATAGAACTAACCTCATCGTTTTATTCTGAAACTGCTTCCTCATTTTCGGAGACTAGGGATCATCCTTGGTGCGGCTGGCAGAGAGTTCTTTCTTCTATTCAGCTCCCCGTGCACACGCGTGTGCTAGATGTTGCCTGTGGAAACATGAGATTTGAAAAGTTCTTGCACAATGAGGGCATCTCAGTTGAGGAGATTTTGTGCCTCGACAACTGTTCTGACCTGAAGCCTTGTGACCTTCCAAACAAAACAAGGTTTTTAAACATAGACTTGTCGTGTGATGAAGCATTCGATTCTTTACCCAAAAAATTCTTCGATCTTGTGGTTTCGTTTGGTTTTTTTCATCACATTCCCGCTCATCCACAACGAAAAGACTTTTTGTCTAAGTTGATAGATGCTACAAAACCAGGTGGCTACATCGCTGTTTCTTTCTGGCAGTTTATGAAAGATCAAAGAATTGCGAATAAGGCACAAACCATCACTCCGCTAGTTGCCCAAATGCACTCAATTTCGCTTGACCATGACGATTATTTCCTATCTTGGAAAAATCGAGACGATGTTTTTAGATATTGCCACAATTTCTCAGACGAAGAGATTCAGTCATTTTCAGAGCAGTTTTCAGATAAAGTGACTCTAGTTTCTGATTTTTCGGAAGATGGAAAATGTCACAATTTGAATCGCTATTTGACATTTCAGAGAAAGGCTAGCGCATGTTTGAACTAACGACCGATGCCTATTTTGACTCCGCGCATTTTCTTGCTGATTATCATGGAAAGTGTGAAAACCTGCATGGTCATCGTTGGAAGGTGACAGTGGGAATTTTGGGTGATTTGGGGACGAGAGGAACAGAGCGTGACATGGTTTGCGATTTTGGGTCTTTTAAAAAAACTGTTCGTCGCATCGTGGAGCAGTTTGATCACACATTTCTCATAGAGGAAGGCACGCTAAAGCCTGTAACTATTTCTGCTTTGGAAAGCGAAGGCTTTTCTTTAAAGATATTGCCCTTTCGCACCACCGCAGAAAACCTTGCTCGCTACTTTTTTGATGCATTGGAAGAAGAGGGGCTCAGTGTTTCGTTTGTTGAAGTTGCCGAAACTCCCAACAATAGAGCACGATATTCAGCATAGGTTTATGCATTTAAAGTCGTCCGTTTTTCGCGCATGCAAAATAGATTCGTTGCCTTAAAGATATTTTTTAAGATACGACGCAAAATAGAATGTCACATTTAGAAATTGTGAATGAAGTCACAAGATGGAATTATTAAGAAACAAACAATCAAAGAAGAAATTAACTGGACTCGAGATTGCAAATAATGCACTGGTTTTAGTTGGCATTATCGCGTTTGTGGTGCTTGTTTTTTATTGCATTGTCACAGATGTTTGGCTAGCTGTAAAAATAGTTGTCGTCTGCACAGTTTCTTTTGTTGCGGTGACAATCTTCCGAAAGATATTGAATGTCCAAAGACCGCAAGTCGAGGGTGCAATTTATGACAAAAAAACTGGTGAGTCGTTTCCAAGCCGACACACTTTTTCGATGATGATGATTGGTCTTTCTTGGTTAAATGTAAATTTTTTGGCAGGAATGATTATCTGTGGTTTGACTTTCGTTCTGGGGGGAATTCGCATAGCGATGGGAGCACATAAAATGGGAGATATTTATGGCGCTATTCTTATCGCGATAACATGTGCTGTGGCTGGTTACTTTTTTCTTTGAGCGCGTTTAATTACCAGCTAGAAGGCCATTTTTCTTAAATTTTCCAATGATTTTTCGAGCCATTTGTGCTATAAAAGAGACAGGCAATAACAGGTGGGTTAAGACTTCAACAGAGAGAGTTCGACTCTGCAGTGAACCGCCGAAGAGGCAAGGCCGTTAGGCTCAAACTTTCAGGCAAAAGGATGTTGAAAATCGCCACACTCTGAAGATTCGGGACTCGAATCAACTGAGACGACTTTAGGACAAGCGGAGGGGCTTGCGTTTGGGGTCGTCTTTTTGTTTTCTTAGACCTCATTTCCTAAAGGCCTGTTGCAGATTGCAAGGTTTGCTAATTCTAAGGGGATTTGAGGATGAAGTTCAAAATCGTTACAAACAATCCGATGGTTCGCGACCATTATCAGGATGATTTTGAAGTTATGTTTCTTGATTGTTCCATTAAAGAAGTTATGCAGACCGTGCGCGATTTGTGCGCTGAGGGTTATCAATTGCTAACTCATCCTCTAAGTGGAAGCGTTAAACCTGGTGAGACACCTTATAAATCGGTGTTGATATCACAGCAAAAAGGCCAGACTGACGCTGACGGATTTAGGCTAGCCGAGAGTGCGATGAGTGCATGTGATAAATTCTCGCAGATGCACAAAGAGTGGAGTCCGAGTGTACTCGATGATTTTCAACTCGTCGATTACACGCTAATTAGCAGCGGCATCGAAAGTGCAGTTGCTTAGTAAGAGGAGGTAGAACCTTGAAGTTAGAGATGGGGTACATTCACATTAATGACGTCGTTTTGGGGAACGAGTCAAAAATTGAGAATGGCGTTCTCACAGTTGACGTTCAGGCCATCAAAGATCTCATCCTGGAAGATGAGCATCTGAAAGATGTCAGCCTTGATGTTGCACATCCTGGAGAGTCAACCAGAATCACGCCAGTTAAGGATGTAATTGAGCCTCGCGTAAAGGTTGATGGACCAGGCGGAATCTTCCCTGGTGTTATCTCAAAAGTTGATACAGTTGGTAGTGGAAAAACATATGCTCTTAAAGGCATGAGCGTAATGACAGCTGGCAAAATTGTTGGTTTCCAAGAGGGAATCATCGACATGAGCGGCCCAGGTGCAGATTACACACCTTTCTCAAAGCTCATCAATCTTGTTCTTGTAATTGAGCCAGTTGAGGGAATTAAACAGCATCAATATGAGCAGGCAGTGCGTTTCGCTGGATTTAAGACAGCAACATATATTGGTGAACTTGCACGTGAACTCACTCCTGATGAGACACGCGTTTATGAGACACCAACACTCATGGAAGGCGCAAAGATGTATCCAGATCTTCCACGTGTTGCTTATGTACAAATGCTCCAGTCACAGGGTCTTCTACATGACACCTATGTTTATGGCGTAGACGCAAAGCAAATCGTCCCAACAATCCTCTATCCAACCGAGATTATGGATGGCGCAATCGTATCTGGCAACTGTGTGTCAGCTTGCGATAAGAACCCAACATATGTTCACATGAACAACCCAGTTGTGCATGACCTCTATGATCAGCATGGCAAAACAATTAACTTCGTTGGCCACATCATCACAAACGAGAATGTTTATTTGGCTGACAAAATGCGTTCTAGCGACTGGACAGCTAAACTTTGCCGTTATCTCGATCTTGATGGCATTGTTCTTTCACAGGAAGGCTTCGGCAATCCAGACACTGACCTCATCATGAACGCAAAGAAGATTGAAACTGTTGGCGTAAAGACAGTAATCATCACTGACGAATATGCTGGACGTGATGGAAAATCGCAATCTCTTGCTGACGCTGACCCTCTGGCAAACGCTGTTGTTACTGGCGGCAACGCTAATCAGCTCATTACTCTTCCAAAGATGGACAAAGTTATTGGAACACTCGAATATGTAACAAAGATTGCTGGTGGTTCTGACCAAACTGTCCAGGCTGACGGTTCTTTGGAAGTTGAGATTCAAGCAATTACAGGCGCAACCAATGAGACAGGCTTCAACCTGTTGAGCGCAAGATAAGGAGGGGGAAGAAAGATGGCTGAATTAAAGGCAGTACATTACATCAACCAGTTCTTCGCTAACATTGGTGGCGAGGAGAAAGCTGATATTCCAGTAGAATTCCATGATGGCGAGGTTATGGGACCTGGCATGGCATTCAAGGCAGCTTTTGGCGACGACATGGAAATCGTTTCAACAATTGTTTGTGGCGACTCCTACTTCGCTGAGAACATCGATGCAGTAAAAGAGCAGATTCTTGCTAAAGTTAAGGAACTTAACCCAGACGTATTCATCGCAGGCCCTGCATTTAACGCAGGTCGTTATGGCGTAGCTTGCGGCACTATTGCAGATGCTGTTAAGCAAGAGCTTGGCATTCCAGTCGTTTCAGGCATGTATGAGGAGAATCCTGGCGCTGATATGTTCAAGACAAAAATCTACATTGTTCCAACAAAGAACAGTGCTGCTGGCATGCGTGATGCTGTTAAATACATGGCACCTCTTGCTCTCAAACTTGCTCGCAAAGAGGAAATTGGCGTTTCGAGCAAAGAACACTACATGCCAAATGGCATTCGCGTAAACTTCTTCGAGGAAGAGCGTGGATCAAAGCGTGCAGTTGACATGCTGTTGAAAAAACTTGCTGACAAGCCATTTACTACTGAATATCCAATGCCTACATTTGACCGCGTTGCGCCAAATCCTGCAGTTAAGGATATGAAGCATGCAAAGATTGCTCTCTGCACTTCAGGTGGCATCGTACCAAAAGGTAATCCAGATCACATTGAAGCATCAAATGCTACTCGTTATGGTGAGTATGACATCGCTGGTGTAGAAGATCTCACTTCTGATGCATGGGAGACAGCACACGGTGGCTATGACCCTGTTTATGCAAATGAGGATCCTGATCGTGTTCTCCCTGTTGACGTTTTGCGCGACATGGAAAAAGCTGGAGAAATTGGTGAACTTCATCACCTTTTCTACACTACAGTTGGCAACGGAACCGCTGTCAAATCAGCTGCTGCATTTGCCAAAGAATACAGCAAAAAACTGCTCGCTGATGGTGTCGATGCTGTTATAATGACTTCAACTTGAGGTACTTGCACTCGTTGCGGTGCAACGATGGTTAAAGAAATTGAACGTGCTGGAATCCCAGTTGTTCACATGTGCACAGTTACCCCAATTTCGATGACTGTTGGTGCGAACAGAATCGTGCCTACAATCGCGATTCCTCATCCATTGGGTGATCCTTCACTCGATCCTGATGAGGAGAAGGCACTGCGTCGTGGACTGGTAGAAAAAGCTATCAAAGCTCTTGAAACCGAGGTTGACGACCAAACAATTTTTGAGTAAGAGGAAAAGCCTCTTACATGAGTGAAAAGGAGTTGTAAGTTGAGCAAGGTTTATGACGTTATCATTTTGGGTGGTGGTCCTGCTGGACTGGCTGCAGGTCTTTATTGCGGTCGTAGCTGCCTAGACACTCTCTTGATTGAGCGTGGGCAAGATGGTGGCCAAATTGCAATCACAGACGACATTGAGAACTACCCTGGCCAAGAGGTTGAGGGCGAGAGTGGTCCAAGCCTTATCAAACGCTTCACAGAGCAAGTAGCTAAGTTTGGAGCCGAAAGACTTTCTGCAAACGTTACTAAAGTTGACTTCAGCGGAGAGACAAAGAAGTTCTATTGTGGTGATGACTGTTATGAGGCAAAAGCAGCAATCGTTGCTCCAGGTGCTTTCCCTAAACCAATTGGTTGCAAAGGCGAAGGCGACTATGTAGGAAAAGGCGTTTCCTATTGCGCAACTTGCGACGCAAACTTCTTCGAAGATTTCGAGGTCTTTGTTGTCGGTGGTGGAGACAGTGCTGTTGAAGAGGCAATGTATCTCACTAAATTTGCTCGTAAGGTACATTTGATTCATCGTCGTGATGAGCTTCGCGCTGCAAAATCTATTCAAGAAAAGGCATTCGCTAATGAAAAACTTGATATAATGTGGAACACTGTTGTCAAGGAAATCGGCGGCGAACCATTCCTCAACTGGATGATTGTAGAAGATACAGTCACTGGTGAGCAAAGAAAGATTGAAGCGGACGAAGAAGACGGCCTGTTTGGTCTCTTTGGATTTGTCGGCTTCTGCCCAAGAAGTGACCTCTTCGAGGGAATTCTCGACATCGAGAATGGCTACATCCTCACCGATGACAACATGAAGACGAACATTCCTGGTGTTTTTGCAGCAGGTGACGTTCGCAAGAAGCCACTCCGTCAGGTAGTTACAGCTGCTTCGGATGGCGCAATTGCAGCAACTCAGGCAGAGAAATACCTGAACGAGATTGCTTAAATAAACTGACCTTGATTATTTCGAAAGGAGGGAAATAATGTTAGATGTAGATAAGAACACATTTGAGGACGAAGTGTTGAAGGCAGACGGATACGTGCTCGTTGACTTCTATGGCGACGGTTGCGTTCCTTGCGCAGCATTGATGCCTCACATTCATGCTTTCGCAGATGTTTACGGCGATAAGATCAAGTTCACAAGCCTTAACACAACAAAGGCTCGTCGTCTTGCAATCGCTCAAGGCATCCTTGGACTTCCAGTTATTGCGATCTACAAAGATGGCGAGAAGATTGACGAGGTTGTGAAAGAAGGCGCTACAAAAGAGAGCGTCGAAGAGATGATCAAGAAATACTACTAATTAGCATTTTTTGATTCAAAGTTGTTCAACATCGGGAAACGCCCGTGTTGATAGTACCTTAATAGATTTTTGATTTGAAAGGAGATGAGCAGCATGGCAATCATTGAAGGCAAAAAGCTTATCATTGTTGGCGACCGTGACGGTGTCCCTGGTCCAGCCATCGAAGAGTGTGCCAAGAGCGCCGGCGCTGACGAAATTCTGTTCTCCTCTACGGAGTGCTTTGTTTGAACCAGCGCAGGTGCAATGGACCTCGAAAACCAGAAACGTGTACTCGAGTTAACAGAGGCTAACGGCGCGGAGAACATTCTTGTTCTTCTTGGCGCAGCAGAAGGTGAAGCTTCTGGCTTAGCTGCAGAGACAGTTACAGCTGGTGACCCTACTTATGCAGGTCCATTGACTGGAGTCCAGTTGGGACTCACGGTTTATCACATTTGCGAACCTGAGATTAAAGCTGAAATCGATCCTGATGTTTGGGATGAGCAGGTTAGCATGATGGAGATGGTGCTTGATGTGGACGACATCCACAATGAGATGGAGAATATCCGCAAAGAGTACTGCAAATATCTCTAAAGCACTTTTAAAAAATCTTAGGCGAGGCGTAAAGATTCTCTCTATCTTGCCTCGCCTTTTTTATTAGAGAGCGCGATTTAAAAGGCAGCTGAGCTATTTTTACTAATAGCTTTTCTAAAATCGGCGGAATCTGGGCTGCTTGTATGTTGTAAAAGATATTTGTAAGAATAGATTTTTAAAGAACGGAGTTAAATAGATGAAACCCGTAATTAAAGGCGCTGGCTATGTGCTGGTACACACACCAGACATGGTCATGCAAAATGGTACAACACAGACTACTGAGAAAATCGTTAACCCTGACTCAGAGTATCTGAAAGAGTGCCCTAAGCACATTCGTTCATACGAGGAATGTGTTTCATATTGGCCAAACCAAGTCTACATTGGAAACGCTCATCCAGATGACCTTCGTGGCGTAGAGTTCCCATACTATGACAAGAAATTCGAAGGTGCTGAGCGCTATGGCAAATATGGCGAGATTATGCCTCAAGACGAATTCCTTCTTCTCGTTCAGGTTTGCGACCAATTTGAGGTTGTAAAGCTCGAGAAAGGTTTTGTTGCTGCAACAAAAGATAAATTTGCTGCCAACGAAATCATCGACGAGTCAATCGTTAATGGTGTTGAAGATGGCGTTGAGCTTTCTGAGATTGAAGATCTCGTTGCTAATGACCATGCAGAGCCTCTTTTCAATGACGGCAAACTTGTTGGTTGCGTAAAACCAGCTCATGACATTGACACAAACCTTTCAAGCCATGTTATGCATGAGAACCTCATGAGCAAAGCTTCTTCAGTTCTTGCTCTTCTTTATGCAGTTCGCAATGCTGGCATTTCAAAGGACGAAGTTGAGTATGTAATCGACTGTGCTGAGGAAGCTTGCGGCGACATGAACCAACGTGGTGGTGGCAACTTTGCTAAAGCTGCTGCTGAGGTTGCTGGCCTTTCAAACGCTTCTGGTTCAGACACTCGTGGCTTCTGCGCTGCACCTTGCCACTCAATCATCAATGCTGCTTCTCTCGTTGCTGCTGGCACCTATAAGACTGTTGTTGTTACATCAGGTGGATGCACTGCTAAACTTGGTATGAACGGCAAAAACCATGTAGAGAAGGGCATGCCAGTTCTCGAGGATTGCCTCGGTGGCTTCGCTGTTGTCCTCACCCAAAATGACGGCGTTAACCCAATCATCAACCTTGATGTTTGCGGACGTCACACAGTAGGAACTGGATCAGCTCCTCAGGCTGTTATTACATCACTCGTTAAGGCTCCTCTTGAGAAGGTTGGCCTCAAGATTACTGATGTTGACAAATATTCTCCAGAAATGCAGAACCCAGACATTACAAAACCTGCTGGCGCTGGTGACGTTCCAGAGGCTAACTACAAGATGATTGGTGCTCTCGCTGCTAAGGGTGGAGAGATGACACCAAAAGATCTTCCAAACTTCATTGTTGAGCATGGTCTTACTGGTTGGGCACCAACTCAAGGACATATTCCTTCAGGTGTTCCATACATCGGATTTGCTCGCGAAGACCTCATGAGCGGCAAAATTAAGAACGCTATGATCATCGGCAAAGGCTCTTTGTTCTTGGGTCGTATGACTAACCTCTTCGACGGCGTTTCATTCTTGATCGAGCCAAATACAGGCGAGGAAGAGACTTCAGGCGCAGTCACACAAGAAGAAGTCAATGTTCTTGTTGGCAAAGCAATGAAGGAATTTGCAGACTCACTTTCAGCAGAATAAGTTAAGCGAAAAGATAAAGGAGTCAAACGATATGGCAAATTCAGTCGAATCTATGATTAAAAAGACCTTCACTGCTGTAGCAGAAGGTTTGCAGGATGGCTCTATCGGCGTCAAGCCAAAAATTGGTATCACAGGCATGGGCAGCGAGCATGGCGAAGAAAATGCTATGAAGGCAGCTGTAGAGGCAGCTCGCGCAGGTGTTGATGTTTATTACATCGGCAGCCTCGAGCATCCTGAGGTAACAACTGTACACGTTGCTGACGACGAAGAGGGTCACAAGAAGATGGAAGAAATGGTAGACGCTGGCGAACTCGATGGCGCAGTTACCATGCACTTCCCTTTTCCTATTGGTGTTTCAACAGTTGGACGTGCAATCACTCCAGCTAAGGCACACGAGATGTTCCTTGCTACAACAACAGGAACGTCTTCAACAGAGCGTGTTGAGGGAATGGTTCTTAACGCGATTTATGGCATCATCACTGCAAAGACTTGCGGTGTAGAAAATCCAACAGTTGGCATTGCTAACGTTGATGGTGCTCGTCAAACTGAGAAGATTTTGAAAGAGCTTCAAGACAACGGTTATGGCATTAAATTTGCCGAAAGCTCACGTGCTGACGGTGGATGCGTAATGCGTGGCAACGACCTTCTTCAGGCATCTGCTGATGTTATGGTTATGGACTCACTCACTGGCAACCTCATGTGCAAGATTTTCTCTTCTTACACAACCGGCGGAAGCTTTGAGGCTATGGGCTATGGCTATGGACCTGGAATTGGCGAGGGTTACAAGAAACTCATTATGATTGTTTCTCGTGCTTCTGGCGCTCCAGTTATTGCTAACGCAATCAAATATGCTGCACAACTCGTGCGCGGAGGAGTTTTCAAGGTTGCTGAGAAGGAATTCCAAGCAGCTAACAATGCAGGTCTCAAGCGCATCCTCGACGAGCGCAAAGAGTCTCTCGCAGCTGCTGCAGGAGCCGCTTCTGCAGAGGCTGTTACTGCACCTCCAGCAGAGCCAACAACTTCTCAAATCCCTGGCATCGAAGTCATGGACTTGGAAGATGCACAGCACTCACTCTGGAAAGAGGGAATTTACGCAGAATCTGGCATGGGTTGCACTGGTCCTATCATCAAGGTCAACGATGCAAAGCTCGAAGCTGCAAAAGAAATCCTCAAGAAGGGCGGCTACATTCAGTAGTTTTGTTCACCAAATTGGTGATTATGAAAGGCTGGGATTCGTCCCAGCCTTTTTATTATGCATACAATTTCTTCTTGAAAGGCCTGATATCTATTGGATGTTTTTGTTTTAAAACATGTCAGACGTCATTTTCTTTCAGGCGATTTCATTTTTTTTAAACTATGTCAGACTTCATTTTTTGCCAACTCTTTATCTTTAGAACTTAGTTGCGCTTAAATTCTGAAGCAGTTTTTAAATTTCCAAAACATGATAGACACGTTGATTTTGCTTGAATTGAGTAATTGGGGTGTAAACTTGGAATTAAAAGACGACAAGAGGAGTTGATCATGGAGTCAGAAGAACAGATTCAGCTTTTAAGAGATTGGGTTTCAGATTGCACGCCTGGTGGCATGGTTTTTTTTGGAGGTGCGGGCGTATCAACAGAAAGCGGAATTCCGGACTTTCGCAGCCAGGATGGCATCTACAATCAGAAATATCCTTATCCTCCCGAAGTAATTGTTTCGCACACTTTCTTTTGGAATCACACGAGGGACTTTTACGATTTCTATTTTGACAAAATGATTTTTGGCGATGCAAAGCCAAACGCAGCCCACGAAAAGCTTGCAGAACTAGAGAGCGACGGAAAATTACGAGCAATAGTTACTCAAAACATAGATGGACTTCATCAGGCAGCAGGTTCGAAAAATGTTCTAGAGCTTCACGGTTCTGTCCATAATAATTACTGCACGCAGTGCAATGCCTATTATTCACTAGCTGAAATTTCTGATGCAAGAGGCTGCTCTCCAGATGGAATTCCTCATTGCCCCAAGTGCGGCGGAATCATAAAACCCGATGTTGTTCTTTATGAAGAACCTCTCAATACGAGCATCACCACTCAAGCTATTGATGCTATTTCAAAAGCCGATCTTCTTGTGATCGCCGGCACATCTCTAGTAGTTTACCCTGCGGCCGGAATGATTGACTATTTCCACGGTAAGCATCTCGTCATTATTAACCTTTCCCCAACAAAAGCCGACCATAATGCCGATTTGTGCATTTGTGAAAAAGTTGGAAAAGTGTTTAAGGGTCTCTAAAGTGCGTATTGATGCTCTTTTAAGTAAGAATCTCAGTTAATCTCTTACGCAAAGCTCATTCGAGAGATTGCTGTAGCCGATAGGAAATTAACTTTGCCTGGCAATTCGTTGCACCTCGAACGTTTCAAATTTCTAAGACATTTCGAAAACGCATTTTGAAAGCACGTTATAGTTCTGCTTTTTTTAAAGGACAGATTAGTTTTTCTAAATCTGCGCGTCTGTGCCAGTTTATTTTTGATAATAATTCACTTGCAGTTATTAGACTGTGCAATTCGTGCGAAAATCGAGCGAACGATGGTGAGCGTACTTCGCTATGTGACCCTGAGTGAGTGGAGACTTGCAACTAAATTGTGTAAAACTAGCAGGCTTCCCAATCGTTAGCGAAAGCATGACTGAGTGAGGAGATTCTTTTGAAACGCCGAGGAGCTGTACTTCGCACTGCCCAAAAGTTTAAGGGCAAAGGAGGGGAATGTACAGCGTTTCTGGAGAGTTAATTTTGAGTCAATTCGTGCGAAAATCGACCGAACGATGGTGAGCGTACTTCGCTACGTGACACTGAGTGAGTGGAGATTTGCAAGTAAATTGTGTAATACTAGCAGGTTTCCCAATCGTTAGCGAAAGCATGACTGAGTAAGGAGATTCTTTCGAAACGCCGAGGAGCTGTGCTTCGCACTGCCCGAGGTGTTGCAGAAAGAAGATGCCACTCAGGCTTGCTTGCAGCGTCAAGTGGTGTGTTTTTCGGTAGAAAAACGCAACTTAGATGGCTGGGGTGGAAGGAGTCGAACCCTCACATACGGTACCAGAAACCGCTGTCCTGCCATTAGACGACACCCCAATGCGAGGTATTATTATAAACGAAAATTATCATTTGAATCAAAGGTTGCGTCATTGCCATTTCCCCTGAGAAAAATTGTTGTCACAGGTGGTTGCGGATTCCTGGGCTCGAATTTTGTTAATTATTTAGCGCATAATCAGCCTGATGTAGAGGTTACTGTTTTAGATTCTCTTACCTATGCAGGAAATCTAGCAAACATAAAAGGGCTGGGGAGGACTGGAATCGAGTTTGTTCAAGGAAACGTTTGCGATTTTAATCTTTTGGACGAGGTTGTCAAAGGCAAAGATGCGGTCGTGCATTTTGCTGCAGAGACACACATTGACAATTCGATTTTAAATCCATCTCCTTTTATCCAGTCGAACATTATGGGCACATTTTGTGTGCTAGAGGCTTGCCGGAAGCACGATGTTTATCTTCACCACATATCTACTGATGAAGTTTTTGGTGATTTGGGGATTAGTTCGCGCACAGAAGTTGATGGGAATTGCGTGCATCAGGATGAGGCTTGCGCGAACCCTAGCTTAAGTTCCAGCGCTGATGACAGTCTTTCATGTGATGCTGCAGTTAGTGCTAACAATGAAGGTGCATTTGTAGGGTCAACCTTGTCCTCTGGATTGGTGGGCTGCAGGTCATTAAACAGGAATGACAAAGATTACGGTGATTCAAATTTTAAATTCACAGAACTTTCGCCCTATCGGCCTTCGAGTCCCTATTCTGTATCAAAGGCATCGTCGGATATGCTTGTACGAGCTTGGATTAGAACATATGGACTTAAGGTCACTATTTCAAATTCATCGAATTGCTATGGTCCACGCCAGCATGTGGAAAAGTTTATACCAAAGCAAATCACACGGCTTCTGTCTGGAGTAAAGCCGGTTCTTTATGGCGATGGACTGAATGTGCGCGATTGGATGTTTGCCGATGATCACTCTTCTGCTGTTTGGTCAATTTTGACGAAAGGCAGGCCTGGCGAATCCTATTTGATTAGCTCAAATTGTGAAAAAGCGAACTTGAATGTCGTTCAAACTATTCTGCAACAGATGGGTTACCCATTAGATTTCTTTGAGAGAGTTGATGACAGGCCGGGTCACGACAGAAGATATGCAAGCGACTCTTCAAAACTTCGTCATGATACAGGATGGAAGCCAGTTTATGACAATTTTGAAGAAGGAATAAAAGAAACTATCGAGTGGTATAAAAACAACTTCTCTCAATAGCTTGTTCTGCCGTTTAATTGGTTTTTTGGAGCTTCTTTTTGTCCTGCAAGCGCGCTGCCTTTTAAAATTTCTATTTGCAGAGCTTGTTTTCGTGAAGCAGTGAGATTATTGCACCGGCCAGCCTTTTGTGAGCGCACAAATTGCAGCAGTCTTTGATGGATTGGCGTTGTTTACAAGAAGAAATTGCGCACCCGTTTCTGCTTTTTGGATTGCTGTGTCTAAAAGTTCGTCAATGTGAGCCATTTTTTCATAATCAAATATAGCAATGTTGCTTGAAGCGGGTTGATAGTCGGCAGCAATAATTTCGCTTTCCCCAAAATTCGACTTATCGAATATCAAAGTCTTAGCCGACACCTTTCTCAGTCCAATCAATGCGCATTTTAGCTCTGTTTCGTTTGTAAACCCATGTAGCAAGTATCCATCTACAGGTTTCCCTGCGAACAGTTTAGCAATGAATTTATATTCGTCACAATGCTCATTAAGAGAATTTTTGTTGTTGTGATCCAGTGGTAACTTGCTAGGAAAAACTCGCACGAGTGGGTGCTGAACTCTCATGTTCTGTGTCATTTCAATGCTAATGTTTGAGAGATGCTCTGCTTCTTTTAGCGCATTCATTTTTCGTAATGCGCTAGGGCAAAAGTCAATCACATTTGTAACTACGCATTGAGCACCAGTGTTTATGTCAGCGATAATTGCATCTTGTACTACTTCTGGCTCAATATTTAGAGTCAGCGCACCGTCAGCATCAAGGTCTAATCCTGCAGAAAGCAGGTCACACCTTGCATTTTCTGCAATTGTGAGTACATCTCGATTGAGTCTAAAATCTAAATCCGCCATGACCTCATTATCTCACACACGAAGCGCTTCATTTATAATAATCACTTGCGCCCCTGTAGCTCAATGGATAGAGCACCGCTCTCCTAAAGCGGGTTTGTGTAGGTTCGATTCCTATCAGGGGCACCAGTGGCGAACTGGATGGCGCTACTGCGAATGTAAATTATCGTCTTGAAAAATTCATGGCACGAATGCCACTAGAATTTTTCAAGCTCAATTTTCATCCGCATTAGAACCATCGATTTCGCCACGAGGGAGCTGTCTCACCACGATAGCTTCGCCTAAACACTCTACGATTTGTTCGAGACACATTGAGTTTTGAACCAATGCATGTTTTGTTTATTAAAGTCAGGAAAAAATGGAAATAGTTGAATTATTTAAGGCTCTGTTCCTGGGAATAGTTGAGGGCGTCACTGAATGGCTGCCAATCTCTAGCACAGGGCACATGATTCTCGTTGATGAATTCATGAAGCTGAATGTAACGCCTGAATTTCTCGAGCTTTTTTTGGTTGTTATCCAAATCGGGGCAATTATGGCGGTTATTGTAATTTATTTCTCTAAACTCAATCCGTTTTCTTTAAAGAAAACACCACTAGAGAAAAAATCAACATGGCGTCTTTGGGGGCATGTCGCTGTTTCATGCATTCCAGCCGCTGTAATTGGCATTCTCCTCGACGACTTTTTTAATACCTATTTTTACAATGCGTGGACTGTTTCGCTCGCATTGATCATCTATGGCATCATTTTTATTGTCATCGAACGCAAAAACAAGAAGGAAGAGAGTTTCTTTATCAAGCATCACACTGGTACAACTAAACTTCGCTTGCATAAAGTAGAGACAGTCGACGAAATGGACTTAAAGACTGCGTTTAAAATTGGCTGCTTTCAGTGCCTTGCCATCATTCCAGGAACATCACGTAGTGGTTCGACAATCATTGGCGGCATGCTCACAGGATGTTCTCGCGTTGCGGCAACCGAGTTCACATTTTTTTTGGCAATTCCTGTTATGTTCGGCTGGGGTGCATTAAAGACCCTAAAACTGTTTTTAAAAGGTGTAGTTTTAAGTTCCACTGAAATTGGCGTCTTGATTGTCGGGATTTTGAGTGCTTTTATTGTTTCTATTATCTCAATTAAGTTCTTGCTGAAATATATTAAGAGCCACGATTTCACCGCTTTTGGCGTCTATCGCATAATCGTTGGCTTTGTTGTGATTGCCTATTTTGGCGTGAAAATGTTTCTTAGTTAATTTACGGAGTAATTGTGTCGTTAGATTTGTCTACTTTAAATCCCGCCCAACGTGAGGCGGTTGAAACTATCGATGGTCCTTTGCTTGTGCTCGCGGGTGCAGGAAGCGGAAAAACGCGTGTTCTCACATATAGAATTGCACACATGATTGAGGATTTAAACATTCCTCCTTGGGAAATTCTTGCCATTACTTTTACTAATAAAGCTGCCAAGGAAATGCACGAGCGCCTCATTGATTTAGTTGGATCTGTCGCGCGTGGCATGTGGGTCTCCACTTTTCACAAGGGTTGCGGAAGGATTATCCGTGCCAATGCCGATCTCATAGGTTTCACTGAGAATTATTCTATTTATGATCCAGACGACCAGAAACGCCTTGTTAAGGCGATTATGCAGGACTACAAATTTGATGAAAAGAGGTTTCCTCCAAAAACAATTCTTGAGGTCATTTCATCTGCTAAAAATAATCTTCAATTTCCTGAAGAGTTTTCAGTTTATGCATCCACACCTCTTGAGAAAACTGCATCCGAAGTTTATGCGGAATATCAAAAGCGCCTAAAGCTTGCGAATGCTCTTGATTTTGATGACATGCTTCTTTATGCATATGTTTTGTTGAGAGACGTCGAAAGTGTTCGCCGAGCCTACCAAAATCGTTTTAAATACATTCTTGTCGACGAATATCAAGACACTAACCATGTGCAATATGAAATCTGCAAATTATTAGCTGATGCGCACAAGAATTTGATGGTTGTTGGCGATGACGACCAGTCAATTTATTCGTGGCGCGGAGCTGACATTTCAAACATTCTTGATTTCGAGCACGATTACAAGAATGCAAAAGTTGTTAAGCTGGAAGAAAACTATCGTTCAACTGGAAACATTTTAAATGCTGCAAATGCAGTAATTGCAAAGAATAAAAATCGTAAAGACAAAAGACTGTTTACAAGTGGCGAAGATGGCGATTTGATTGGCGTTTATTATGCGTCTGATGAACGTGATGAAGGTCGTTGGGTAGCTGGAGAGATTGATAAGTCTCTTCGTAAAAAGGAAATTAAAAGTTACAACGATGTGGCCATTCTTTACAGAACTAACGTCCAATCACGTGTTTTGGAAGACATGTTTTTGCGTTGCGGTGTGCCCTACAGAATTATTGGTGGGACTAAGTTTTTTGAGCGCAAAGAAATACGCGATGTGATGGCCTATTTGACGCTTGTTACAAACACCGGTGATGACATGGCTTTTGAGCGCATTGTTAATGTGCCACGACGTGGGATTGGGCAATCAACAATCGAAAAAATTCGTCAAGAGGCATTGAGCCTTGGGTGCTCTGAGCTCATTGCAGCAGAGTCTTTGGCATCGTCGGGAAACCTTCGCCCTGCTGTTTCAAAAGCAATTGTGAATTTTTTAAACTTAATTCACGAAGCTTCGAACTATGAAGGAGAACTAAAAAACGTCGTTGGAAACATCATTGCCAAAACTGGCCTCATTGAAGAACTTGAGGCTCAGCAGACCGACGAAGCTCGCGACAGAATAGAAAACATAAAAGAGTTGCTTTCTGTTGTTGAAGAATTTGCTGAAAGTCGAGATGCTCAAGAAGAACAATTTGAAGCTCCAACCCCAGAAAACGATGGAGATGCTGAGGTTGCTACTGAAAAGCTTGGGTGCAATTTACCCGATTTCATCGAATGGGTGCGCTTGAGAACCGACCTTGATGCAGTTGCTGGTGAAGACGACTCGGTTACAATGATGACGATTCATTCTGCGAAGGGCCTAGAATTTTCTCATGTTTATGTTGTCGGCTTAGAGGAAGGCATTTTCCCCAACATGAATATGGGCAAAACTGAAGAAGACTTGGAAGAGGAGAGAAGGCTTGCATATGTAGCATACACGCGTGCAAGGAAAAAACTTGTGCTCACACATTCACAGTCCAGACGTCTTTTTGGCATGTGTGACCAAAATCCTGCTTCGAGGTTTTTAAAAGATGTTCCTGCCGATTTGAGAGAGAATCTTGGCATTGGCAGCAGTGGTTTTGAGGGATCCGGTTGGGAAAAGAGAGGTTCTAGGCGTGGCATTTCAGGAAGTGGAACTAACTACTACAACAGCGGTAAAGTCTCAAACGTTTCAAGTTCTAGTCAGACACGCGGCAAAAATGGTCCAATAAAATTTGGTTTTCAGCCGAACACAAGCTCTTCGTTCGGAAACGTTGGTGGTTCAAAGCTGTTTTCAAAAGGTGACCAGGTTGAACATAAAACTTTTGGACGAGGGTGCGTGTTGTCTGTTGATGGCGATAAAATCACAATTAAATTTTCTCGACTGAAAGAAACAAAGACTCTTTTGAAGGACTATGCACCCATCGTTAAAGTCTAAAAGATGAGAAACCCGTATAATAGTTTCAAAATGCTAGTTGAGGAGACCTAACATGACTGAGAAAGTCTTAGTGTTCGGACATCGCAATCCTGACAACGATTCTATTTCTTCAGCAGTCGCATACTGCTACCTTAAAAATAAACTTTCAGCTAGAAAAGAACGCTACCATTTCGACGAAGCTGGTTATGAATACATTCCAGCCAGGCTTGGTGACATGCCGGTTGAAAGTGAGTGGGTTTTAAGAAAGAATGGATTTGAGACACCAGTTTTGATAACGCACGTTTATCCTCGAGTTTGTGATGTGATGACAGAGAACCCAATTTCTGTTCACCGCAAAACTACAATGCTTGAGGCGGGGCGTCTTCTTCGCAAACACAACATTCGCTCACTTGTTGTTGAGGATGATGACAGAAAGTTCTGTGGGTTAATTTCTACACGGAATATTGCTGAGAGATATGTAGAGGCAACAGACGTTGTCGATTATGAGAACTACAGCAAAGGTGATGTTGCAAAGTCTCTCGAAGATTCTTTAGGTCAGTATGTTGAAGAGCTAATGAGCACCGACGTTTATACAATGGATAAAGACGTCGTTTTGAGAGATGCGATCCAAGAATTGATGGCCAGCGCTCTTCGTGAAGGTGTTGCACTTGATGAAGGGGGACATGCTGTTGGCATTGTCACGCGTTCTGACATTGCAACATATGGCAGACGCAAGGTTATTCTTGTTGACCACAACGAAACTCTGCAGTCAGCTCCTGGCATTGAAACTGCGCAAATTATGGAAATTGTTGACCATCATCGAATTGCAGATGTTACGACAACAGAACCAATAAAATTCTTGGGCCTTCCAATTGGTTCAACTGCAACTATTGTTTCTCTAGAGTTCGAAAAGCACAGAGTAACAATTCCGCCTCGCATTGCAGAGGTGCTTTTGTCGGCAATCATGACTGACACTTTGCTTCTGAAATCGCCAACGACTACTCATTCTGACAAAGAACAAGCCGAATATCTAGCTGACATTGTTGGTGTTGATGCTCTCGACTTTGGTCGTCAAGTGTTTGAAACACGCGGAAACGATGAAGAAATGGCGATTGACAAGCTGGTTGCTTCAGACGCTAAAGAATTTATGCTTGAGACCGACGTGATATTAGTTTGTGCGCATGAGACAACCAATCTTGATGCTGTCAAAGCTAGAGAAGACGAAATTCGTCAATACATGGATTTATTGCTTAAAACTAAGAAATATAAGTTTGTTCTGTTTATGGTTACCGATGTTATTGAAGAGGGTTCTCAATTCTATTGCGAGGGCGACCGAAAGGCTATGAACAGAGTGTTTGACATTGAGTGCAAGGGCAAAGGCGGAACCTGGATGCCCGGCATTGTTTCACGTAAAAAGCAAGTCGCGCCACGACTTTTAAGTTACATCAAATAAGGAGGAAAAATGGCTTGCATTACCGATGTGTTCGCCCGTGAGATTCTCGATTCTCGAGGAAATCCGACGGTGGAAGTCGACGTTCAGCTTGACGATGGTTCAGCTGGTCGTGCTGGAGTTCCCTCTGGCGCTTCTACTGGTGCATTCGAGGCTGTAGAGCTTCGTGATGGCGATAAAAAACGCTATCTTGGCAAGGGCACACAAAAGGCAGTCGAGAATGTAAACGGACCAATTGCCGACGAATTGATTGGCTGCGAGGCAGATGATCAGCGCTACGTCGATGAGCTAATGATTGCCCTTGACGGGACCGACAATAAAGGCAAACTTGGAGCTAATGCGTTGCTTGGAGCATCATTGGCGGTTGCAAAAGCGGCTGCGGAATCGGCAGGTCTTCCACTTTATAAATATATTGGTGGAGCAGCGGCCCACACTCTTCCTACACCGATGATGAACATCTTGAATGGCGGAGTTCATGCCGACAATAACGTTGACTTCCAGGAGTTTATGATTATGCCGGTTGGGGCCGAGTCTTTCGCAGAGGCTCTCCGCTGGTGCTCTGAGATTTATCACTCGCTCAAAAATGTTCTTCATGAAGAAGGCCTTGGCGGTGGCGTTGGCGATGAAGGTGGTTTTGCCCCAAATCTCAAGACGAACGAAGAGCCGCTTGAATGGATTGAGAAGGGCTGCGAGAAGGCTGGATATAAGCCTGGCAAAGACATCATGTTTGCAATGGATCCTGCTTCGACCGAGTTTTATGACGCTAAGAAGAAAAAGTATGTTCTTGCAGGCGAAGGCCGAGAACTCACAAGTGATGAAATGGTGGATTATTGGGAAGCTTTGGTTGACAAACACCCAATCATTTCGATTGAAGATGGAATGGCAGAAGAAGACTGGGAAGGATGGCAAAAACTCACCGAGCGCATTGGTGATCGAGTTCAGCTCGTTGGTGATGATCTGTTTGTAACTAATGCCGAACGTCTTGCAAAAGGAATTGAGCTTGGGTGTGCGAACGCGATTCTCATTAAGTTAAACCAAATTGGAACTTTAACTGAAACCCTTGAGACTATTGAACTAGCAAAAACCCATGGCTACACTTGCGTTATTTCTCATCGTTCTGGTGAGACAGAAGACACTACTCTTGCTGATTTGGCAGTTGCTGTAAACGCAGGTCAAATTAAAACAGGTGCACCTTGCAGAAGCGACCGTGTTGCAAAATACAATCAATTGTTAAGAATCGAAGAGCAGCTTGATTGTGAAGCAAAATATGCCGGCCAGGATGCTTTTTATAATCTTTAGGCATCTCGCTTTTTAACAAATGTGCTAAAGGCGTCTCGTTTTCGAGGCGCCTTTTTTGTCCTTCATTTTTTCTTTATCTAAATAGGTGAATATACTAATTTTGTCGATAAAGATAATCGCAGTTTTTATTCAAAAAAATCAATTTTGTTCATTTTTTAACCCTGTTTAGAAAAAAAGTAGCCTCTGAACTGGGAACTATTTTTTAAAAATGTACACTATTTGGTGTATGTAAAGTTGGAGGAGAACTATAATATAGATGTTCTGTTTTGTTCTGTCGGTAGTATCTGCAAAGGAGGGGAAAATGGATTTTATCGGATTTCTTAACGGCCCTGTCCTCGATGGGGTCAACACAATCAATGGAGTTCTAACCGACTATGTTTTGGTTGTTTTGTTGATTGCAACTGGACTTTACATCTCCATCAAAACAAAGTTTGTTCAAGTGCGTTGTTTTGGTGAAGGATGGAAAAGACTCTTTGGAAACTTCTCTCTTAAAGGTGAGAAAAAAGAAGGTCAGATGAGCTCGTTCCAATCATTGTGCACCGCTGTTGGTGGACAGGTTGGCACTGGCAACATCGTTGGTGTTTGCGGCGCTGTTCTCGTTGGCGGTCCTGGTTCAATTTTCTGGATTTGGATTATTGCTTTCTTCGGAATGGCAACAAACTACGCTGAAGCAACTCTTGCTCAGAAGACAAAGACCAAAGATGAAACAGGAGCTACTATTGGTGGTCCTGTTTACTACATCAAGGCAGCATTTAAAGGCGGCTTTGGCAAGTTCATGGCTGGATTCTTTGCTGTAGCTATCACTCTTGCTCTTGGCATCATGGGCTGCATGGTTCAATCAAACGCAATGGCTGGAGTTATTTCTTCAGCTTCTGGTGGGGTTATCCCTACATGGGTAGTCGGTGCAGTTGTTGTAGCTCTTTGCCTCTGGGTATTCCTCGGCGGCACAAACCGTCTCGCTGGCATCACTGAGAAAATTGTTCCTTTGATGGCTATTGGTTACATCGTTGGTGCACTTGCTGTTCTTCTCACGCACCTTCCACAATTGGTTGAGGCATTTGGTTTGATTTTCAAATATGCTTTCACTCCATGGAGTGCTGCTGGTGGCGTTGTTTTTGCTGTGTTTGCTGCAATTTCAAAAGGTGCAAACCGTGGTCTTTTTGCAAATGAGGCTGGCATGGGTTCAACACCACATGCTCATGCGTTGGCAGAAGTTGAAAAGCCACATGATCAGGGCACAGTTGCTATGATGGGCGTGTTTATTTGCACCTATTTCGTAGTTACTTTGACTGGTCTTGTTGTTGTCACAACACTCTTCACAGGCGACGGTGCTGTTGCCCAAGCAATCGCTACACAAGGTGCTGACGGTCTTGCACAATTTAGCAAGAACACACTTGCACAGCAAGTATTTGCTACTTTGTTCACTGCAGGCCCTGCTAACTGGTTTGTTGCAATTGCATTGTTCTTCTTTGCATTCTCAACAATCATTGCTTGGAACCTCTTTGGAAAAATCAACATTACATATCTGTTTGGCAAGAAGGCAGTTGCTCCATTCTGCATCATTGCATGCATCTGCATGTTCATTGGTTCAATGGTAGAGTCTGATCTTGTTTGGGCGCTCGCCGACTTGTTTAATATGATTATGGTTATTCCAAACGTTGCAGCTATCATCGCTCTTGGTGGTGTGGTTGGAAAGATTGCTCTTGGAAAAGACAATTCTTTTGGCATGGAAGAAAAATAGGCCTGTAATTACGATTTTGCAATTATTCTAATTTCTCGCAGAGAATATCTCACAGAACAGTTCATGACCCGGGTTCCAACTCGGGTCATTTTTTTATCAGCAAAGCGGAGTGTCAGCTTTGATTACCCAACAAGATTTTCCAACAAGATTTTTATTCACGGTTAAGCGTTTTTCTGTGTCATGATTCACGGGGGAAAGCAATGTTGTGCGTTTAAAATAATTTTTTAGAACACTATTTAGCTGCATGCGTTACAGAATAACTGTTCACTTGGGCCTTTTTTTGTTTCTAGCGTTTGACTTAAACACGCCAGCGTGAGTTTTGTTGACCCTAATGCACACTTTGAGCGTTCACGCTGTTGGGAAGGTGTTTTGTTTGGTGCTTCAATGAACCACACTTATTGAGATTAAGTGCTTTTCTTTTCTTAGTAGTGAGTAGGAAGGCAAGTGTTGCAGGTTATGGCACAATTTTCTTATGAAAGAAACGGTTGAAATTTTAAGAATGGCCTATGGTAGGGGTGCTGTCGCAAAGTTAAGCAATGGTAAGACTGTCTTTGTGAAAGGCGGAATTCCTGGCGAGATGTGTGAAATTGAAATACTTGAAGATCACGAGCGCTTTGCAGTTGCAAGAATTGTTAGTAGGGGAGTTCGAGCTGAAGAAATTCCTGGTGCTGACTGGGCAGACCTCTCCTATAAATTGCAGTTAGTTTACAAAAAGAGCGTCGTGCGAGATGCACTTGTTAGGAATGGAAGATTCGACGAAGGATTCGTTGATTCAGTTCTTCAAGATGTTGTCGCTTCAGAGAACGAGTGGAACTATCGTAACAAGATTGAACTTGCCTGGATTTCTGGGCGTTTGGGCATGATGGATGAGGGGACGAACAATTTCGTTACAGTTAAGTCATTTCCGCTTGCTTCAAAAGCAATTGAGAAATCGCCAGGAGCACTTGCAGGTTCTTTAAAATTTGCGCTTCATGGCGATGAGTGTGGGCTTTTTAGAGTCGGAATTCGCCACAGTGAGCGAACAGGTGATGTTCAGGTTGCTCTTTGGACAACTCCTGGATGGTTTCCGCGCCACGAAGTTTCAAGAGTTGTTCAGGATGCAGTTGGTGCAACTTCAGTTGTCAGGATTATTGCAGAAGGTGGCAAGGCGAGAAGAATTAAGCAAGTCGAAGTTCTTTCTGGCGATCCTCTTTGGCGTGAAAATTTGTCTGCTATCAAATATGGAGTTTCGGCCCCTTCGTTCTTCCAAGTCAACACTAATCAGGCTGAGGTGCTTCAACGGCTTGTGATTAAAGCTATTGAGCAAGACATTGATTTAAAAAAAAGCAATGGCACCCAGGCGTCTTACACTGAAAGAGGATCTTCTTTAGGGGAGCACTCGACTTCTTGTTTTGAGAGTTCGAGCAACGAAGTGAAGGCATCGCGCGTTGGAGAAGCCCACATTTTTTGTGATGATGGCAAAGATGCTAAATCACCTCATTTGATTAGACGAATTGCCGATTTTTACTGCGGATGTGGTACGTTTACCCTCCCACTTGTAAAAGCTGGATTTGATGTTGTGGGGGTTGAATTAGCTGGATCATCTACTAGGGATTTAAAGAAAAATCTCGACAGCAATCGTTTGTCAGCAAAAGTGATTTGTGACGATGTTAGGTTTGCTTTAAAAAAGATGCCAGACTTTGATGCATGTGTCGTTGATCCTCCAAAATCCGGTCTCGATAAAGAAGTCGTCAACATGTTGATTAAGAGGGAACCAAAAAAGATTGTATATGTGAGCTGCGACCCAATGACACTTGCGCGCGACCTAAAACGATTTTGTGAAGCTGGCTATTCTGTTAACGAGGTAACGCCTGTTGACATGTTTCCGCAAACACATCATGTGGAGACGGTAGCTCTTCTATCTCGGTAATTTGCGTCGAAGTCTTTAATACCGGTTTTTATCAGCCCGAAGGACGTGGGACTGCCGAAGCATAAACCGCAGTCGACGTATGAGAACATCCGCGATTACGTCCAGAAAACGTATGTACTGAAGGTCAGCTCCTTGTACGCCGCGCAGACGAAGGACGAGTGCTGACTTGAAACGCAGACCGACAGGTCAGACGAAAAGGAGCAACCGAAATTGCTGCCTGAGAAGCGCGAGGCGATTCTGGATGCGTTCCGTCATTTCGGACTCATGGGAGAAGACGAGGGTTGCTACTCCGACTGGAACCACGTCGAGGGACGTCGATCCGCTGATGTGCATGAGCAAGACGGTGTTCAAGAACGGTCGGGTGAGTATTGTTTACGTGATGAACGGGTGGAATCGTTTCAAGGCGGCCTGCGATTTCATGGAGTGGTTCGAGGGTCTGGCGAGCTACCGGACGGTGGCCATGCTGCCCCAGTCTGGGGCGTTCGTTCTGGCTGGAGCCGCTTGCAAGTCCGTGCTCGAGTTTGACCGACGCGACAAGCCTGCGAAGGCGACTCTTGTTCTGGTGGAAGCGGCGGGAGAAGCTGCGGTGTTCCGAAGGAATAACCGCAGGTCAGAGGCGTGTTGCGTATGGATAAAAGATTATCTACGATGTATAAATGTGCAAATGATTAAAGGAGGTCTAGCCGTGGCGAACATGTTCAAGAAAAATGCTGCCGACCGCGAGGCCGAGCAGAAGAAGATAGAGAAGGCCATCGTCGTCGACGAGACTGCGGACGAGAAGCGCACCACCCTCTCGCTGTCGCTCACCGCGAGCGACAAGAAGGCGCTCAAGATGATGGCTGCTGAGAAGGAAACGACGATTGCTGCAATCATCCACGAGTGGGTGCAGGAGCATCTTGAGGAGGAGAGCGAGTAAATGGCTGGAAACACAAGCCTTAGTGCAGCAAAAGATGCCAAGAACGACGAGTTCTATACACAATACAGCGATATTGAAGCAGAGATGAATGCTTATGTTGAGTTCAATCCTGACGTGTTTCGCGGTAAGAAGATTTTGCTTCCGTGCGATGACCCTGAGTGGTCGAACTTCACGAAGTATTTTGCAGCTAATTTTGAACGATTCGGTCTAAAAAAGCTGATTAGCACGTCCTATGCGAAGGGCGCTGGAAATAAGCAGCTGACACTGTTTGAAATGGATTCTCCGCTTTATGATGCTGACAAGCATGACGACCACGGAAAGGTTTTTACGCTTACGTGCGACAAGGACGGCTCTGGCCGCGTGGATACAGACGACATCGAGTTTTCGGGATACCTCGAAGGGGACGGTGATTTCCGTTCTGCAGAGGTCAAGGCACTGCGTGATGAAGCGGACATCATCATCACGAATCCACCTTTTTCGCTGTTCCGCGAGTTTTTGGGATGGATTATGGAGGCAGGGAAACGATTTGTAATCCTTGGCAATATGAATGCTATTCCTTATAAAGAGGTTTTTCCATATTTGAAAAACAATGAAATCTGGCTTGGTTACAAGTCGCTGAATCAGGACATGTATTTCGACGTGCCCGAAGAGCGCCGTCAGTGGCTTCTTGAAAACAAGAAGGAAGGCTCGGCATACAAGATTATCGACGGCGTGGTTATGGGCCGCTTGGCTTCTGCGTGCTGGTTTACGAACTTAGACCACGGTAAGCGTCATCAGCCGTTGTTGCTCGATACGATTGAGCACAATTTGAAATTCAACAAGCGATTGCGCAAGAAATTTGAAAAGGAATATGGCGCGGTTGAATACCGTAAATATGATAATTATGACGCCATAGAGATTCCTTTTACTGAATGCATTCCATCGAATTATGACGGCGTGATGGGTGTTCCGATTACGTTCATGGATAAGTATTGTCCTGAGCAATTTGAAATTATCTGGCAAGCAAGTGGTAATGCTTATGCCAATGCACCGGCCGATATTTTGCAGGAACTGAAATTTGACCCCACCGTGAAATATGGAGGCGGATTGGGAACAGCTGTACTTAATGGAAAAGCAAGGTATTCACGCATTCTCATTCGTTCGAAGAAAGGAGGTAATGCCTAATGAAGACAACTTTGCACACGGATTGGACGGTCGGTGACGTCTGCAAGGGTTTCGTGTTTGACCGCAACGAGGGCAAGGGGCTGTTCGGCCTCGACGGGCAGCTCATCATTCAGCCCGAGTATCAGCGCAACTATATCTATGGCGACGGCAAGCGCGACGTGGCCGTTGTCGAGTCCTTGTTGAAGAGCTATCCGCTCGGCCTGATTTACTTCGTGAAGAATGCTGACGGGATGTACGAGGTTCTGGACGGACAGCAGCGCATCACGTCTTTTGCCCGCTACGTGAACAAGTCATGGCCGTTCGCCGTTGAGCTGGACGGCAAGCCCCGCTATTTCGACAGTCTGGATGCTAACCAGCAGAAGCTCATTGTTGACGCGCCTTTGACCATCTATGTTTGCGAGGGCGAACCGTCGGAGATACAGGCATGGTTCGAGACTATCAACATCGCCGGAGTGCCGCTCGTGAAGCAGGAGATGCGCAACGCAGCCTATCATGGGCCGTTCGTGACGAAGGCGCGCGAGGTGTTCTCCAACATGGGTAACGCCAACATGAACCGTTGGCAGACATACGTTTCGGGAGACCCGAAGCGTCAGGCGATTCTCGAAACCGCGCTTGAGTGGGTCAGCGATGGCAATATCGACGACTATATGGCGCAGCACCGCTACGACGTCGATATTGACGAGCTGAAGAACCATTTCGATACGGTCATCGACTGGGTGGATTCCGTATTCGAGTACACGGGAAGCGAGATTTGCGGGCGCGAATGGGGTCGGCTGTACCGCGAGTACCACAAGAACGCCTACTCGAAGGACACGGTAGCCAAACGTGTGAATGCCCTGCTCGATGACTCACAAGTCGGCGATAAAAAGGGCATCTTCGAGTACGTGCTGGGCGGCGAGAAGGATTCCCGCCTGCTCAACGTCCGCGTGTTCGACAAGAAAACCATTAAGGCGGTCTATCGCAAGCAGACAGCTGCGGCGGACGCTCAGGGCGTGTCGAACTGTCCACTGTGTGCCATCGGGCACGATGCAAACGCGAAGCGCATCTACAAGGAGTCCGAGATGGACGCCGACCATGTGACCGCATGGAGCAAGGACGGCGCTACGGACGAGGCGAACTGCCAGATGCTCTGCAAGACGCATAACCGTGCGAAGGGCAACCGATAGCGAGCATGCAAAGCCCGTCGCCCTTTTGGGCAGCGGGCTTTATGATTAAATACGTATTTACGCAATTCATCATATAGAAGAAACTTACGTGAAAACCTATAAGCAGAAATTACGGGAGGAGTGAACCTATGGCACGAAAAAATCTCAAGACATCTGATGCCACCCATCCACTCTCCTGCATCCTGTACATCCGCGTCTCAACCCCACCGATAGGAGCTACGGGTGCAAGTTCAACGACCTGCAAAGGCGTCTGAGCGACTTGTGTGGCCGCGACGCCGGACTTGGCGGGGCGCGTTGGATGAGGCGCAGGCTAAGATGACCACTGCCGAGAAGCGCATGGGCGGAGAGCGCAGGCTTCTGGAAGAGCTTGACCGCCTCCCCGAGCTGCTGGAAGGTGCGGACGAGCAGACTCGCTTCGACCTTATCCATGAGGCCGTGAGCGAGGTGCATATCCTGCCAGACAAGAACTCGCGCAAGGAGCGTGTGGTTGCCAACCTGACCTTCAAGTGCCCCGTGCGCTTCTTCTGGGAAGAGATTCCCGGCATAGCCGATGCATATACGCCGATGATGCCCGATTCTCTGGGTGAGAATAGCTTCCGAGATGACGAGGCACACGTCAAGACGATGGCCTCCCTCCAGCCCGCCGTATTATTATAGGTAGAAATAGCACTTGGACATATTTCCGCAAACGGAGAACAGATGTAAAAGCGCCGTTTTTCGGCTTTGAGCAGTTCCCGCGAATGGACGGAATTGTGTACGGAATCCAGACATTCAGGTGCTTTTCTCGTGCCACTTCGAGACGGCTGTTTCGATGGCGCGTTGAATTAGTTAACTGGGTTAAGATGTGAAATCGATATAATTCCTCATAAAAGTTACTTCGGCAATATGGAAGGAATCATGATTATGAACTACATCCACGTTACCAAAGACAACATCGACAAGGAACACATCTGCTGTGCCATGTCAGGCAAACAAAGTCTTGCAAAGAAAGAATGGCTTAGACAACACTTCGAAGAGGGTCTTGTTTTCTATCGAGCCGATGCGAGAGGCAAATGCTTTGTTGAATACATTCCTGCTGAGAGTGCATGGATTCCAATCGACGCCGACGGTTATTTTTACATCAATTGTCTTTGGGTTTCTGGTTCTATGAAGGGGCATGGTTATTCTGGAGAACTAATGAATGAATGCATCCGGCACGCCAAAGATGAGCGCAAGCATGGGATTTGCATTCTTTGTGCTGAAGGGCGCAAACGTGAATATCTTGCTGATCCAAAGTTCCTAAAACACTGGGGTTTTGAAGTTGCAGATGTCTCAGATTGTGGAATTAATCTAATGTATTTACCTTTTAACCCAAAGGCAAAAACGCCAAAGTTTAAGGAATGTGCAAAACATCCAAAGGTAAATGAGCAAGGATTCGTTCTTTTCTACACTGATCAATGCCCTTTTACTTGTTATTGGGTCCCTCGTGTTGAAGAAGTTGCGAAAGAACGTGGGATTCCATTCAGAGCAGTTCACATTACCGACAGAGAATCTGCGCAAAGTGTTCCTGCTCCGGTGACTACATATGCCCTTTTCTTTAATGGGAAATTTGTGACGCAGAGCATTCAGTCTGACAAGAAGTTTTTAAAACTTGCTGCCAAGCTTGACGATTCCACAACTGGGTAGGTGAGCATCGAGCTTTTCGGTCTAGTTTTGAGACTTGTTCTTGCCTGCATTCTAATCGCTTTTGAACAATAGGAATTCCTCCAATAAGCTTTGTTTTTTGGAAAGCTAACTAGTTAGAGTTTTTACTGCCTCATTGTTTATAGAGGATGTTTTCTAAATGAATGCTAGTTGCTATTTTAAATTTGTGTTTGAGGTTAGGCTTTGCCTTTGACCTTGGCAGAAATTAATATTTTGCTAGTAAAATAACTCTTCTAAATCAATCATTAACTTGAGGTGAAGCTTTGAGAAACATAACGTTTATAGGGATGCCTTCTTCGGGCAAATCAACGATTGGTGTTTTGCTTGCAAAACGTTTGGGGATGAGTTTTGTCGATCTTGACATTGTTATTCAGGAAAACACTCAGAAAAAATTAAAAGACTTAATTGACGAGTTTGGGCAAGAGGTTTTTTTGGACATTGAAGAAGAGACTGCTTGCGAGCTTGATGTCTCTAATTCGGTCATTGCGCCAGGTGGCTCAATTTGTCATGAACAAAAAGCAATGGAGCATCTTAGCGACATCTCAACTGTTGTCTATCTCTATATTTCTTATGATGAAATGGAGAGGCGAGTTGGCGATTATGTTGCGCGCGGCGTAGCTATCCCAGAAGGCTACACCTTGCGCGACCTTTATGACGAACGCTCTTCTCTTTATGAAAAATATGCAGACATTAAAGTCGATGAAACTGGCAAGCATTTTGACAAAATCGTTGACGAGCTGCTAGTAATTCTGGGTGGCAAATAGTTTTTGAGAATTTGGCTTGTTTTGGCCAATCAATGATTTTATTTCCAGCTTGCAAATTTAACCTTTGTTTTCATGAACTGCTAACTCGCATGTGAATTACTATTGAACTAGCATTCACTTTGAAATTTTTTAGCGACAGCGGATCTTTGCGAAAGTGAGACTTGCATGAGCGTCACTGTTTCCGACTTAATGAAATTGCCTTCTTTGCGACGGGCTAAAGTTGTTGGTGGCAAGGGCGGTTTACAAAACATAGTCTCTGCAATTTCGGTGCTTGAATCAACTGATCCAGATATTCTTGTTAAGGAAGTGTTCCCTGGCGACACCTATGCTGGTGGAGAAATTATAATCACTGGTTTTGTTAATTGTCTTGACGAAGTTGATTTGCAATGCGCTAACATGTTGCGGTTAATTGAGGGCGGCGAAGTTGCCCTGGTTCTCTATTATGTCGGCCTTTATCTTCCAAAGGTAGACAAGCGATTGATAGACATTGCCAACGAACATGATTTCGTGCTGATTTGCATGCCGGAGGGTCAAAGGAATCTTCGCTATAGTGATCTAATTTCGGAAGTTTCTGAAATGATCTATAAAGACAGGGCGGAAAAAGTAACTCTAGTCTCTGACATTCTTGCAAGGATGTCTTCGTTGCCGCATCACTATCAAACGGTTGCGACTGCTCTTCAGATGTTGTGTGCCGAAATGAATTGCTCTATTGTTTTGAGCACGAGCACTGGTACAATTCTAAATTTGGCTGCATGGCCAACAGGAACGCAAGACGAGCTTCGTGAAGAAGTTGAAAGAATTCTTTCCGAATTTGGTAAAGAGCCGGAGATAAGCACTCTTTTGCCAGGTGCTACGATTTATCCCGTTGCAATTCGTTGTGATTCATCCGAATCTTTGTTGCTCACTCTAATCAAAAGAGGGCGACCTCTTTCTTCTGAACTAATTAAACAAGCGGGCGACACAGTGAGAATTTGTGTGAACATTTGGGGAAAGCAGCATGGCACGGTTGCAATTCATGAGTTGATTCGTGCGATTTTGCAAGATGAGCCTCTTCGAATGCGCCGACTTGCTGAAATTTTCAATGTCAGCGTAGCTGATATTAGTGAACTTTGGATGCTTTGTGGTTGCAACGCCGAAGCTGTTGAAGCAAGAATGGATGACGATGTAGTGCTTGCAAGACAGTGTTCAGAAATTGTGATTGGGTCAATTTTTGAACAGCATCCTGTCATGTGTCTCAGCGCACCGCGTTCGTTAAAGGATGCAGAAATTGTGCTTGAAAGGTTGCTTGCGTGCGCCCAAGATGAATCACCAGATGCCGTCATAGTTCGATGTGGGTCTCTTGAGAACACCACTGAGTGCAGGAATGCATATCTTCTAGTGGATGATTATCTGGAGGATGCAAAGTTGATTTTCCCAACTAAGAAGACATTCCTTCTTGGAGACATTCAATTTGCAGCCTCTTGCAGAGAGCAAGTTGAAAAAGGCGAGGCGCAGGCTTTGAGAAACACAACACCTTTGACCATTTTGGAACTTGATTGTGATTATAAAGATTTAATAATCACAGCTTGCACCTATTTGCTTGATTGCGACAACAGTGTCACAAAAACCGCTGAGACGCTGTTTATCCATAAAAACACTGTGAAATATCGACTTCAGAAAATTAGTGAAATTCTTGGGTTTCGTTTGGGAAAAATGCCAGAAACTATTGATGTTTACAAAAGTGCTGCGATTTATAGACTGCTTAATAGCTAAACTTGCTGCTGGCAGAAGCATTTCCTTTTAGATTTTTTTGGCATAGATGACAAAAGGGTGGAATTATCCTTTTGTGCCGACTGATTTTTTTAAGGTAAATTACTGTCGTTTTGTTTCGCTTGGTGCTATAGACGTTCTTCCTTTAATGAAAATTAATCATGTTGCTAAATAGTTAAATGTGAATTCCTGCGCTTAAATGTTGGTTTGTCTGAGTGCACAAACAGTTATTTTTAAACGGGCCTTCTTGGCTATATCACAGCAGAGTTTGGTCGGCAAGAAACACTAAAACACCAGTTAGCCCCGTTGAGGGATGGAGTTGTTCTGATTGGTGCTAAATTCTAGATTGTCCTTTTGGACAATTGATTATTCATTATTTTTGCCCTTTTGACAATTTTCAAGCTGTTTTCTCGATGATATACTCGCGATTAATCTAGCTAATGATTGAGAAATTCTCTTGTTCTTCGTGATTCTTTTAAAAAAACTAAAAGGTTTTTGCTAGTTGCCTTTTCAAATTGCTGAATTTAAAGGGAGGTGTCTATTGTGAGTAAGGTTGATAGCGGTTTTACAATTGATGAGTCTAAACGACAAAGCTGGCTGTCTATTGCGGCAGTTTGGGCCGGAGGAATGATTTGCGTTCCTTGTCTTCTGGTCGGTGGCGTTCTTGTTCAAAGTGGACTCAGTTTAGCAGAAATATCTTTATCTATTTTGATTGGCTATGGTTTTATTTGTCTCTACATGATCTTTATCGGAATGCAGGCTTGCGACACTGGTCTTCCTGTTGCTGTTCTTGCTTCTGCTTCTCTTGGTAAAAAAGGTGCCCGCTACATCATTAGTTTTCTTCTTGCATTTGCTTGCATAGGATGGTTTGGCATACAATCAGCAACTTGTGGAGCGGCTTTTGCCAACATGATAGCGGCATTAATTGGTTTTGAGGCAACTCCTCAGATTATAGCTGGATGTTCGATTTTTTGGGGCATCGTGATGCTTTTAACAGCTTGTGTTGGATTTAAAGGTCTCAAGTGGCTAAACTACCTCGCTGTGCCTTTGCTTGTTGTTGTTTGCTTGTGGGGTCTATATGCTGGATTTTCAACGTACAATGGCGCGGCTATTCTTGCTGATTATGCACCTCAAGCTTCTGCAGGTTTAGTGTTTGGAATATCTATGGTTGTGGCTTCTTTTGCATTGGGCGGAGTAATCTCTGCAGATTATTGTCGATTTGCAAAAAGCCGAGCTGATGTCGTAAAGTCTTCTCTGGTTGGTGTGCTTCCTGCTGGTTTCTTGATGTTGTTGGTTGGATCTTCGATGAGCATTGTGACTGGGGAGTATGACATCAGCATTATATTGACTTCTTTGGGAGTTCCTCTTGCGGGTCTTTTAGTGTTAATTTTGGCTACATGGACCACTAATGTTACTAATGCCTATTCTGGTGGTCTTGCTCTAAGCAATTTTCTTGGATTTGATGAAAGCAAGTTTAAAATCACCACCGGTGTTGCTGGTGCTTTGGGAACGTTGCTTGCGGCATTGGGTTTGCTTAGTGCGTTCACTGGCTTTCTGTCTTTGATGTCTGCGTTAATTCCGCCATTAGCTGGTGTGCTAATCGCTTCCTATTGGGTGATTGGAAAGGGCAGAGTTGATAACTATTCTTTCCGCGAAGGCTTCTCTATTGTTGGAGTTTTCTCCTATTTGTTTGGCGCTTTTATTGCTTGTGTAACTGGCGGAACTTTTGCTAATTTCCCTACTCTGATTGAACTGATGCCTTTTTTGAACACACCGTTCTTTGTTGGGCCAATCAATGGCATCGTTGTTTCCTTTGCTGTATATGCAATTTTTAGAAATGCTCTTCCTGAAAGAAAAGCGAAGAAGGTTAATGTGGAGGCTTAAAACGTCGTATTACAGACTCTGTTTTGTCTGTTTTAAATTTATCAGGTAGTTTAGAGAAAGAAGGAAAAGTACAATGCGGAAGATTGAAATTCCGGAAATTGAAGACATTGCAACTGGCGCAGCACTGCTTGGCGCTGGCGGTGGGGGTGACCCCTATGTCGGGAAACTTGTTGCGATGGGCGCTGTGCAGGAAATGGGTCCTGTCACATTGCTTGACCCAGATGAAGTTCCTGACGAAGCATTGATAATTCCTATTGCAATGATGGGTGCACCAACCGTGTTGGCTGAAAAGGCGATTGGCGGAACCGAATACAAAAAGCTTTTTGACATGGTTTCGAAATTTTTTGGCGAAGAAATTTTTGCATTCATGCCAATGGAAGCAGGTGGAGTGAATTCAATGCTTCCGATTGCGGCCTCAGCGAGGCTAAACCTTCCAATGGTTGACGTTGATGGAATGGGTCGCGCTTTTCCCGAATTGCAAATGGTCACGTTTACAATTGGCGGAATTAAGGCAACACCAATGGCACTTGTTGACGAAAAAGGCAACAGTTGCATTTTTGAAACAATCACTAATAAATGGACAGAGGAGCTTGCGCGTGCTGTAACAATGAGCTGTGGTGGTTCGGTTTCAGTGTCTTTATATCCGATGACTGGCAAGCAAATGAAGGACTTTGGTGTTCGCGGAATTGTCACTCGAAGTGAGAAACTTGGGCGTGCGATTCGAACAATCAAGGATAGCAAAGACAAAACACCTGAGGAACATTTTCTGGATTTGTCGCAAGGACACAAGCTTTTTAAAGGAAAAATTGCAGACGTTTTGAGAGAAACTCGATCTGGATTTAACTTTGGGAAAGTTGTTCTTGAAGGCATTGGGGAATTCAAAGGACATGAGGCATTTGTAGAATTCCAAAATGAGAATTTAACAGCGACTGCTGACGGGAAAATTCTTGCTACAACGCCAGATTTGATTTCACTTGTTGACGTTGAGACTTTTATTCCAATCACAACCGATGCGTTGAAATATGGCAAGCGAGTTATGGTCGTTGGACTTGAGTGCTTCCATCTCTGGCGAACAAAAGAGGGCCTTGAGCTAGTCGGTCCTCGCTATTTTGGTGTTGACACCGACTACATTCCGATTGAAGAGCGCTGCAAGGGGGGCGAATAGACATGTATAAACTTGGAATCGATGTTGGCGGCACAAACACCGACGCAGTTTTAGTAGACGAAAATAGAAACGTAGTGTCTGACATTAAATATCCAACTTCGTCTGATGTTTATGAGGGAATCGTCGGCGCAATGCGTGAGGTGTTGAGCGTTTCTGGAGTTAATCCTTCTGAAATCAGACAAGCAATGCTTGGAACAACACAATGCACAAATGCAATCGTCGAGAGAAAAAATTTAGCGCCAATTGGAATCTTGAGAATCGGTGCTCCTGCTACAACTGGAATCAGGCCAATGGTTGATTGGGCTGAAGACATCCAGTCAATTGCTGTTGGCAACAAAATAATTGGCGGAGGTTCTGAATATGACGGAAAAGAACTTGCGCCTTTTGATGCAGAAGGAGCAAGACAATTCTTTATTGACATGAAGAACAAAGGAGTCAAGTCAATAGCGATATCAAGCGTTTTTTCGACAGTCAGAAACGATTATGAACTTGAAGCCGCAAAACTTTGCAGAGAGGTGATGGGCGAAGATGTCCATGTTTCTGTTTCTAGTGAAATTGGTTCTATGGGGCTCATTGAGCGTGAGAATGCAACAATTCTAAACGCTGCTCTTTGGCAGGTTGCCGAGCGCTTCACCGACGGCTTTGCTAAAAGTTTGCAGGATGAAGGCATTGTTAATGCAGATGTCTATTTAAGCCAAAACGATGGCACGCTAATGACAATGGATCATGCTCGAAAATATCCTATTCTCACAGTTGCTTGCGGGCCAACAAATTCAATCCGAGGTGCAAGCTATCTTTCAAACTTGAGCGATGCTGTTGTTGTCGATGTCGGTGGAACCACAACCGACCTTGGCGTTATTCAAAATGGCTTCCCAAGAGAATCAAGTGTTGCTGTAACAATTGGTGGTGTGCGAACTAATTTTAGAATGCCTGACGTAATTTCGATTGGCCTAGGCGGTGGCTCAATTGTGAGAGTTACGCCCGACGGTGAAGTGACAGTTGGCCCCGACAGTGTTGGATATGACATCACAAATAAGGCACTCGTCTTTGGTGGTGATGTGATCACTGCAACCGACGTTGCTGTTCGTCTCGGCATGGTAGAACTTGGTGACGCAAGCCTCGCTAATTCGATTCCTCTTGAAGTTGCCAAAAAAGCTATGTCTGAGATTAGAAACCTGATTGAAGATAGTGTCGATGCTATGAAAGTCTCGAACGTCGATGTTGAACTTGTTCTTGTTGGCGGCGGATCTATTATTCTTCCTGACAAGATCGCTGGCGCTTCGAAAGTTGTAAAGCCTGCGCATTTTGGTTGCGCTAACGCCATTGGATCTGCTATTTCTAAGGTGAGCGGAACATTTGAAAAACTCATGAATTATGAGGAGTTGCCGCGCGAAGAGTCGCTCGAAAAAGCGAAAAGCGAAGCAATTGAATTCGCCGTTGAGGCCGGTGCAGTGCGTGACACCGTAGAAATTATCGAGGTTGAAGACGTGCCGCTTTCATATTATCCAGGGAATACTAACCGGGTTAAGGTTAAAGCTTCCGGTAATCTCGCCTAAGCTGCGGCTAATCCTGGGCGGCATCTTTGCGCTGCAACACATTGGGAAGTGCCCGAAGTATGGCTCCTCAGTGTTTCGCGTAAATCTGCTCGCTCAGGATTACCCTTAAATCTATCAACATTTAGCACCTCGTCTTTGCGCAAGAATCTGCTCCTCCAACTTTGCACTCGCATCTCTATTGTGGATTGGCATTTATGTTAATCTTGAGATGTTTCTAATTCTTTAAATTCTAAAAATGTATTGACAAAAAGACAGAAGTTGTGTTTTATTAGTAGCACGACAATAGTCGAAACCGTTGAAGTGGAGATAACGGCGAGATACGACGCTACAGAGAGCCTGCGATGCTGAGAATCAGGCGCGAAACGGTTCGTCAAATGGACCACGGAGGGCACAGTCAAATGTGGGGCGCCCCGCAGAGTATTCTGTGACGTGAGACACGCGTTAGATGTCAGGGTTGTGATGGCAACTCGTGAGTGTGCAGGAATTAAATTTTCCTGCAAAGCAAGGTGGCACCGCGGATAAATTTATTCGTCCTTGGCTTGGGTTATATAGACCCATGTTGAGGGCGTTTTTTATTTGTGGGAGGTTTTGATGAAATTTTCACCGTCACTTGCTGAAGTTAAGAGCATTGCAGACACAGACAACTTTTCTATTGCTCCCATTAGCTGTGAGATTCTGTCTGATATTTGCACGCCAATAGAAGCGATGCAAATTTTAAAAGGAGTTTCCACTCACTGCTACATGCTTGAGTCGGCTCTTGCAAATGAAACATGGGGTCGTTACACATTTTTAGGGTTTGACCCTAAGATGGAAATCACTTGCGTTAATGGCGAAATGAGAGCAGGTGATATTAGCATTAAAACAGATAACCCATCAACTGTACTTCGCGAGATACTCTCTCGCTACAAAAGTCCAAAAATTGAAGGGCTACCCACTTTTACCGGCGGATTGGTGGGCTATTTTTCCTATGATTATCTGGGTTACAGTGAGCCTAAAGCTAAGACTTCTGCTGATGACACCGAGAATTTCAAAGACGTTGATTTAATGCTCTTTGATCGCGTTATAGCTTTTGACAACGTTCGTCAAAAAATAATTCTCATTGCAAACGTGCATCTTGACAACGTCGAAGTTGAATATAACAAAGCGGTTCTTGAACTCAAACGCATGGCTGATCTGTTGAGGTCTGGCAAAAAAACAGATGATGTGCCAGGTTGTCTCACAGGTGATGTCACACCGCTTTTCAATAAGCAACAATATTGCGACATGGTTGAAACGGCGCGCCATCACATTTTCGAGGGTGACATCTTCCAAATAGTCTTGTCAAATCGTTTGTCGGCACCATTTGAGGGAAGCCTCCTTGGCACCTATCGCATGCTTCGCACAATCAACCCTTCGCCCTACATGTTTTATTTTTCAGGGACTGATGTTGAAATTGCAGGTGCCTCCCCTGAAACACTAGTCAAACTTGAGGACGGAGTTTTGCACACATTCCCATTAGCAGGCACTCGTCCACGCGGGAAAACTCGCATTGAAGACGATCTTCTTGAGATGGAACTCCTTCTTGATAAAAAAGAACTTGCTGAACACAACATGCTCGTCGACCTTGGAAGAAACGACCTTGGAAAAGTGAGCAAGTTTGGAACTGTGGAGGTTGAAATCTTCCACACTGTTGAGAAATATTCTCACGTAATGCACATTGGCTCAACTGTTAGAGGAGAGATTTGCGATGACTGTGACGCACTCGATGCAATTGAGGCAGTATTACCAGCTGGAACACTTTCGGGCGCCCCAAAAACTCGTGCATGCCAACTAATCAACGAGCTCGAGAACAACAAGCGTGGTGTTTACGGGGGCGCGATTGGTTACATCGATTTCACAGGGAACATGGACACTTGCATAGCGATTCGCATCGCCTACAAGAAAAATGGGCAGGTTTTCGTGAGAAGTGGCGCAGGCATTGTCGCCGATTCAGTGCCAGAAAAAGAATATCAGGAATGCATAAACAAAGCTCAAGCCGTAGTTAACGCTTTAAAAGCTGCAGAGGAGGAACTTTAGATGACGCTGCTAATCGATAATTACGACAGCTTTTCCTACAACCTTTATCAGATGGTTGGCATGATTGACCCTGACATTCGAGTTGTTAAAAACGATGAATTGACCGTCGAAGAGATAAAGTCATTGAACCCAAAACGGATAATACTTTCGCCTGGTCCAGGTCGTCCTGAAGATGCAGGCATCACTATTGATGTTGTTCCCCTTGGCAGGGAAATCCCACTTTTGGGTGTATGTTTGGGGCATCAAGCAATTTGTTCTGCCTATGGTGCAAACGTAATCCACGCAAAAGAGTTGATGCATGGTAAACAGTCAACTGTTAAATTTGATCTTTCGTGCCCTTTGTTCAAAGGAATTTCAGATGAAGAAAAAGTTGGAAGATATCACTCCCTTGCTGTGGATGCAAAAACTCTTCCTTGCGATTTAATGCCAGTTGCTTTTGCAGAGGATGGAGAAATCATGGCAGTGCAACACAAAGAATTCCCAATCTTTGGAGTCCAGTTTCACCCAGAATCAATTCTCACACCTTGTGGTTTTGAAATTTTAAAGAATTTTATTAGGGAGATTTAGGAATGATAAAAGAAGCAATTATCAAGATAGTTAACAAGAAAGACTTGAGCTATGACGAGGCCTATGCGGTCATGAATGAAATCATGAGTGGCGACACGAGCCAGGTGCAAAATGCAGCATTTCTTTCAGCCCTTTCCACAAAAAGTGCGCGCGCCGAAACAACAGATGAGATTGCAGGTTGTGCGGCTGCTATGCGTGATCACGCAACTCAAGTTGACACTGGCATGGACATTTTTGAAATTGTTGGAACTGGTGGAGACAACGCTCAAAGCTTCAACATTTCAACTACTTCGGCGTTAGTCTGCGCGGCTGGAGGCATGAAAGTTGCTAAGCATGGAAATCGCGCAGCATCATCAAAATGCGGAACTTCTGATTGTCTTGAAGCTCTTGGCGTTAACATCGACCAATCTCCTGAAAAATGCATTGAACTTTTAAATGAAGTTGGCATGTGTTTCTTTTTTGCTCAAAAATATCACGCATCGATGAAGTATGTCGGTCCAATTCGCAAAGAACTGGGGTTTAGAACTGTTTTTAACATTTTGGGGCCACTCACGAACCCTGCCAGCCCAACGATGCAATTGCTTGGTGTTTACGACGAATATCTTGTTGAACCTCTAGCGCAGGTCTTGATTAGCCTTGGTGTAAAACGAGGCATGGTTGTGTTTGGAAAAGACAAGCTTGATGAAATATCGCTTAGTTCTCCAACTAAAATTTGCGAATTTAAAGATGGATGGTTTAAGTCATACACCATCACGCCAGAGGAGTTTGGCTTCAGCACGTGTGAAAAAAGTGAACTTGTGGGCGGAGAACCTGAAGAGAACGCTTCAATTACAAGGGCGATTTTGGCCGGAGATAAAGGGCCAAAAAGAGACGCAGTTTTGATGAACGCAGGCGCGTCTCTCTACATTGCAGGCAAAGCCAATTCAATGAAAGAAGGAATTGCTCTTGCTGCCGATTTGATTGACAGCGGGAAAGCGGCGGTGACTTTAGGCAAGCTAATTCAAGTGAGCAACAGGTAATTTTAGGTAATAAAGATGACCATTCTTGATGAAATAGCAACATTTGCAAAACAGCGTGTATCTTTTGCTCAAATGACAATTTCAGCTGAAGATATCAAGGCGCGAGCGTTGGAGTTGCCAAGAGGAAATTTTGATTTTGAGACAGCACTCAAATCAGGAGACATTGCTTTTATTTGTGAGTGCAAAAAGGCGTCCCCCTCAAAGGGTTTAATTGCATCTGATTTTCCCTATTTGCAAATTGCAAAGGAATATGAGCGAGCTGGCGCTAACGCAATTTCAGTTTTGACTGAGCCGAAATGGTTTTTAGGAAGCGATGATTATCTTGCAGAAGTCGCTTCTGCTGTGAACATTCCGTGCCTTCGTAAAGACTTCACAGTTGATGACTACATGATTTATGAGGCAAAGCTTTTGGGGGCTTCTGCTGTTCTTTTGATATGTTCAATTTTGAGCAAACAGCAAATTGCCGACTACATTGAACTGTGCGATGCGCTTGGCATGTCTGCTTTGGTGGAAGCACATGACGACGAAGAAGTTCGCGTCGCGTTGGAAGCGGGTGCAAGAATTATTGGGGTCAACAACCGCAATTTAAAAGACTTCACTGTTGACACAGAGAACAGCAAGCGTCTTCGAGAACTTGTTCCGACTGATGTGTTGTTTGTCGCAGAAAGTGGCATAAAAACCGCAGAAGATGTTGCTGCGATGAGAAATGTGGGAGCCGATGCAGTCCTTGTTGGCGAAACACTAATGACTGCCGAGGATAAATCCGCTAAGCTTTTAGAACTTCGTGGAAAAGAAATTCCGTGTTTTAGTAATTCAAATTTGAATGCAGTGTCTCCAAGTTACTACGATGACTCTTCCACTCAAAACTTGACTTCTATGGATGAAAGTGAGGTGGGGTTCTAGTGACGAAGATTAAATTCTGCGGGATGATGTGTGAAGCAGACATTAAAGCCGCAAATGAAATCAAACCAGACTTTGTCGGTTTTGTTTTTGCGCCAAAGAGTAAACGGTGCGTTTCCCAGTCTTCAGCGGAAAAATTAAAGTGTTTGCTTAACCCATCGATTAAGGCGGTTGGAGTTTTTGTTGATGCTCCTGTGGCTGATGTTGCGCAACTTGTGAGAAATAACGTGATTGATGTAATTCAGCTACATGGTTCAGAAAATGAATGTTTTGTAGAAGAGTTAAAAAATGAACTCGATGGTTTGAGCTCGGGCAGTCTATTAAATCAAAGCAGGAATAATCATTTAGGTCAGGTTCCCATAATTAAGGCATGCCGGGCTAACTCTGCGCAAGATATAAAAGAAACAATTGAATTTCCTTGTGACTATCTTTTATTTGATAACGGGCCAGGTGGCACTGGAAAAAAGTTTGATTGGGTGCGTCTAAAAGAAACTATGCGACCCTCTAATTTCGAAGACCCCCTTGAAAGCAAAACATCTAGATGCAAATTGCAAAAACTTGCGAATAATGGGTGTGACTTTAGGAATCCATTTAGACCCTATTTCCTTGCAGGCGGGCTTGATGCACAAAATGTTGCGAAGGCAATTTCTGAGCTTCATCCCTATGCGGTAGATGTGAGCTCAGGCATTGAAACTGAAGGGACTAAAGATATTCAAAAAATGAAGGCTTTTGCAGCCGCGGTGAGAAAGGACGAGAAATAATGACTAACGAAAACGGGCGTTTTGGTATTCATGGCGGACAATACATACCCGAAACTTTGATGAATGCTGTCATTGAACTTGAGGAAGCCTACAACTTCTACAAGAATGACCCAGATTTTAATCGAGAGCTTCAGGAGCTTTTGGAGGAATATGGAGGGCGTCCATCGAGGCTTTATTACGCGAAGAAAATGACTGAGGACTTGGGTGGCGCAAAAATCTATTTGAAGCGAGAGGATCTCAATCACACGGGTGCACACAAGATTAACAATGTTTTGGGGCAGGCACTTTTAGCGAAAAAAATGGGTAAAACTCGCCTGATTGCCGAGACCGGTGCAGGACAACATGGCGTTGCTACTGCAACTGCTGCTGCCCTAATGGGCATGGAATGCGTCGTGTTTATGGGTGAAGAGGACATCGTCCGTCAAAAATTGAATGTCTACAAGATGCGCTTGCTTGGGGCCGACGTTGTGTCAGTTAAGTCAGGCACTGCAACTTTAAAAGACGCAGTGTCTGAAGCAATGCGCGAATGGACAAACCGAATTAGTGACACTCATTATTGCCTCGGTTCAGTCATGGGACCTCACCCTTTTCCAACAATTGTTCGCGATTTTCAAGCGGTTATCTCAAAAGAAGTAAAGGAACAAATGCTCGAAAAAGAAGGGCGCCTGCCTGATGCAGTGATTGCCTGTGTTGGAGGCGGCTCGAATGCGATTGGCAGTTTTTATAACTTCATTGAAGATGAGGAAGTGGCGCTGATTGGTTGCGAGGCGGCTGGTCGCGGCATTGACACTTTTGAGACTGCAGCTACGATCTCCACTGGCAGCCTTGGGATTTTTCATGGCATGAAGTCCTATTTCTGTCAGGATAAATATGGTCAAATTGCTCCTGTTTATTCAATTTCTGCTGGACTTGATTATCCTGGCGTTGGTCCTGAGCATGCTTGGCTAAACGACATCGGACGTGCGCAATATGTTGCTGTTACTAATGATGAGGCAGTGAATGCATTTGAATATCTCTCAAAAATGGAGGGAATTATTCCAGCGATTGAGTCGGCGCATGCTGTCGCACACGCGATGAAAATTGCTCCTGACATGGATAAAGACAAAATTGTTGTTATTACAATTTCGGGACGAGGAGACAAAGACTGTGCGTCTATCGCACGCTACAAAGGGGAGGATATCGATGAATAGAATCAAGACTGCATTCGAGAACGGTAAGGCTTTCATTCCTTTTATTACTTGCGGTGACCCTGATTTGCAAACTACCGCTGCGGCCGTTCGTGAGATGGCGACTAACGGTGCCGATTTAATTGAACTTGGAATTCCTTTTTCTGACCCAACTGCAGAAGGTCCAGTAATCCAAGGCGCCAACTTTCGTGCGTTGAGGGGAGGCGTCACTACTGACAAAGTTTTTGATCTCGTTCGTGACTTGCGAAAAGATGTTTCTGTGCCGTTTGTTTTTATGACATATGCAAACGTAGTTTTTTCCTATGGAGCTGAAAAATTCATTTCAACTTGTTCAGAGATTGGGGTTGATGGCATTATTTTGCCCGATGTCCCTTTTGAGGAAAAGGAAGAGTTTGCTGGCATTTGCAAAGCCAATGATGTCGCATTAATCTCGATGGTAGCTCCAACGTCAGAAGACAGAATCGCAATGATAGCGAAAGAGGCTGAAGGTTTTCTCTATGTCGTTTCAAGTTTGGGTGTCACTGGAATGCGCTCCGAAATAAAGACCGATTTGCCATCAATCATTAAGGTAGTTCGTGCGAATTCACAAATTCCATGTGCAATCGGTTTTGGAATTTCGACTCCTCAACATGCTCATGACATGGCAAAAATTTCTGATGGGGCAATTGTTGGTTCGGCAATTATCAAGATTCTTGCCGAACATGGCAAAGAAGCACCTGCAAGAATTGGGGACTATGTGAGAGGCATGAAAGAAGCACTTTAGTTTTCAGCATCGTTTTTGTGTGTCACATTATTCAGAAGTCATATCAGACAGACGGAATCTCCTTTGTGGGACTATAAAAGTTGTTGGGACGTGGTCTCATTGCGATGGGTTTTAGAGCTGCGTGAAGTTTCTCTTCGTTAGGGTTCTTTGTTGGCATGTTGAACTTGTTGTTTAAAATATTCTTGTCTGATGGTTTCTCAGTTTGAAGGAGCAGAATTTATGCATAAGCAGGATGTTTACGATTTCTTGAACGACAATAATGTTGATTATGAAGCAATTGAGCATGGTGCTGTTTGGACCATGGACGAGCTATGCGATGTCGAACTTCCGCACAAAGAAGCAGATGCTAAGAATCTCTTCATTCGCGATGACAAGAAAAACAACTACTATCTAATCTCTGTTCGCGGAAACAAACATCTTGACATCAAGGCTTTCCGCAAGCTTCACGAGACACGTCCGCTGAAATTCTGTCAGGAAGAAGAACTAAAAGACAAACTCGACATTTATGCCGGGGCGGTGTCACCTTTTGGAATCATGAATAACGTTGATAAAGACGTCACATTCTTTATTGATGAAGATTTTTTCGCAGATGAAGGTCTAATTGGATGTCATCCAAACGACAACACCGCCACCGTTTTCTTGAAAGCTGAAGATCTCGTCAAGTTGCTCCAAGCGCATGGTAACAACGTTGTAAAAACGCAAATCCCAGAAAAATAATCGTTTTCTCAAGTTTTTAATTTGGGTTTGAGTCTGATAGCTTTTCTTCTAACTGAGTTAGTGGATTCTAACTTCTTTAGTTTGATTGGTTGAGCGTCTTGCGTGTTTCAAGCTGGCAAAATTCTTCTTTCATCTGCATTAAATCTCGTATTCAAGTATTTCATCAAACATATAATGAACAAGTCCTATAAATTTCTTTAGAAAGGGTTTGGAAGTGGAAAGGGTAGCAAAGTTTTTTGAGCTACAAAAACACGGCACAAATGTAAAGACAGAAGTCCTTGCAGGTTGTGTCACATTTTTGTCGATGGCCTACATTTTAGCCGTCAACCCATCAATTTTGAGTAGCAGTGGAATGGATGCCGCAGGCGTGTTCACCGCCACCGCTGTTTCGGCTGCTTTTGCAACTTTAATTATGGCTTTTTATGCCAATTATCCTGTTGCTCTAGCATCTGGAATGGGCCTAAACGCCTACTTCGTTTATTCAGTTTGCGTTCCGATGGCGCAGGCTGGAATTCAAGATCCTTGGCAAATTGCTCTTACAGCTGTTCTTTGCGAAGGCATCATTTTCATTATGCTCACGCTGTGCAAATTCCGCGAGGCGCTCATTAACGACGTTCCAGCCAACCTGAAATATGGCATTTCGGCGGGCATTGGTCTGTTCATTGCAATTGTCGGCTTGAAGGGAGCTGGCATTGTTGTTCCTGACGAAAGCACTATTGTTGCGCTTGGCAACTTCGCTTCGCCTGAGGTTGTTCTTGCTCTTGTCGGTTTGATTGTTTGTGCTCTTATGTATCACTACAAAGTTCCAGGCTATATTCTATGGGCAATCCTTGTCACTTGGGGGCTTGGAATGGTCGCTCAAACTGCTGGTTGGTATGTAGTTGATCCAGAGGCTGGCGTTTATTCATTATTCCCTGATTTTTCGAAGGGAATCTCTATTGCTGCACCGGCGTTCTGTGCTTTTAATTTTGATTATGTAGCTGGGCACATTATTGAATTTATCGTCATTGTGTTTGCATTCTTGTTTGTTGACTTGTTCGACACAGCTGGAACTCTGATTGCAGTCGCTGGCAAGGCAGACCTTCTTGACGAAGACGGCAATCTTCCAAAAGCTAAGCAGGCTTTAATGGCTGATGCTATTGGCACAGTAGCAGGTGCATGTCTTGGCACTTCAACAGTTACTTCCTATGTTGAATCTTCTGCAGGCGTTGCAGCAGGCGGACGCACAGGTCTCACAGCATTCACAACCGCAATTTTGTTCATCGTTGCTCTTGTTCTCAGCCCGATTTTCCTGGCAATTCCATCGTTTGCAACGACTCCTGCTCTAGTTTTTGTTGGTCTTCTCATGGTGAGCAACGTCAGAAACATGGATTTCTCGGAAGACATCGCTGGAGCCATGGGTGGCTATCTCGCTCTCATCATGATGCCTTTCACCTACTCAATTGCAAATGGCATTATGTTTGGAATGCTCGCATTCGTTATTATTCGCATTTTCCAAGGAAAAGCGAACAAGGTGCATTGGGTGCTCTGGGTGGCATCAATCATTTTTGTTCTTCGCATAATTTCGCTCATAGCTTAATTACAACGTGTAAATTTGTTTACTTAAAGGCGGGCGGAATGCTCGCCTTTTTGTTATTGCTCCGCAGAGTGTGCGCAGGAGGGACGCTCCAGAATCCTTGAAATGAGAGTTCGCTGCGCGTCGAAATCGACTCCGAAAACACACTCTAGGATTCCGCGTAATAACAATGCAGTGAAATGCCATTTCGCGGAATCCGTGCGTTCGGATAAAACACGCCCAGGCGCGTTTTACAGGTTTTCGTCAACGCTTTCGCCGCGCAAAACTCACGCAATTTTTCCTCACGTATTTTTTTACATCCCACTGCGCTCACTCTGCGGAGCAGCCTAATTAAATCGGTTGTTGCTTCCGCCGTTGAAAAGACTAACATTTCTTTGTTCTATGCTCGAGCGAAATCAATTGAAGGAAAAAAATATCTCCTTTCACAAAAGGGGTTGGTAGGCTGTCCCCTGTGTTTTGGAATAAAATTTGAGTATTGTTTTTGTGAGTTGCGCGGATTTTGGAAATTGGCGATGGAGGGAAGATTATGTACAGCATGAGGGATGACCTGACGGAAGTTGTTTACACTGAAAAAAAGATTGCGGCTCGCGTCGAAGAGCTCGGTTTTCAAATCACCGACGACTTTAAAGACAAAGTCAAAGACGGCATTGTAGCAATCACTGTCCTTCGTGGTGCGATTACTTTTTCTACTGACCTTTGCCGCTGCATCGACCTTCCAATGGAAGCCGACTTCATGCAGCTTTCTAGCTATGGTGATGGTCATAAATCGTCAGGCTCCGTGAAAATCAAAAAGGATGTTTCGTCTTCAATCACTGGAAAGCATGTGCTAGTCATCGAAGACATTTATGACACTGGAAATTCAATGCAGTTCCTAACCAATTTCCTGCAAAGCAAGAATCCAAAGTCGATTTCAACTGCTGTTCTTCTTCGCAAAGATGTCGAAAACCAAATCCCATTTGATATTGACTACCTCGCTTTTCATTGTCCAAATGAATTTATTGTTGGCTACGGACTTGACTATGCTCAAAAATATCGCAATCTCCCATACATTGGAATTTTGAAACCTGAGATTTATTTGTCTTAAGTATTCTTGGCCAGGGACAAGAGATCTTTTGGCACTTGAGGTCATCTGCCCAAGTGATGTTTTTTCTGGCAGGTCGCAATGTGGCTCTTGATTTGAGGGTTTTAACAGGCACAAACAGCACGCCTTGCCCTTCCTCAGCGCAATGTGACTCTTGATTTGAGGGTTCTAACGGGCATTTTCTTTCTGTGCAAAATGGATTGTGAGTTCAAAGATTTGTTTGATGCTGCATAAATGTATTTGTTTAGCGCCACCATGGTTTTCTGAAATTCGAACATAAAAAATTATTGATAGGCTCTGCTTTGTTGGCTTACTTTTTAACCACTTCAATCTAGTTCTTGCCAGGGCTTTAATTTAAAGTGGTTTTTGTGGTAATCTAACATACCCTCATTCTTCATTTTTCCAAGTTCTAGCGAGAGACCGCTTCTTTCGACTCCAAGATAGTCTGCCAGCTGTTGCCGCGAAAAAGGGATGTCAAACTCGCACTTGTTCTTTCGCTTCATTTCGTCTGATAGATAGGCCATGAGTTTTGCGCGCGTTGTTCGCTGACCAATGTGCGTGAGTTTTTCGTTTAGTTGCAGGCTCTTTTCTGCAATTTCCGCCAGCAGATTCCTGATTATTCGATTGTGGTGTGCGCAACCTGAAGGGCATGTTGTTAGAATTTTTTTAACGCTCAAAAACATCACTGTTGCTGGATTTTCAGCAATAACGCTAACGTTTAACACCGATCCAGGCGCGCACGCAAACGCTGCGGCAAAAGTCTGGCCAGGGTTTACCTTGTGCAAAATGTTTCTGTTTCCCCAAATGTCTTCCTGGATTACTAAAGTTGAACCCATTAGCACAAGACCAATTGAGTCGGTGGAGTCTCCCGCTCTGAGCATAAAGTCTCCTTTTTCATATTTTTTGATGCTTGTTCCCAGGCATGGCAGCACGACTGTCAATTCATTTTCCGAAATTCCTGAAAAGAGGGAAGACGATTTGATGACCGCATAATAGTTTTTCAAAATCTTGGTCCTTTGTTGAATATTCAACCGACAAGTTGATTTTATATCAATAAAATGAGTTCAAAACTTCGGAGGTGTTTTCATGAAGAGACGAATTATTGAAATTGACGAGGAAAAATGCAACGGTTGCGGCGCATGTGCGGAGGTTTGCCATGAGGGTGCAATTGCGATGATTGACGGGAAAGCGAAGCTGATTCGCGACGATTATTGTGACGGACTCGGAGATTGTTTGCCTGCGTGTCCAACTGGCGCAATCACTTTTGTAGAGCGCGAAGCGGCACCGTATGACGAAAAAGCCGTGATTGCGAACATGGAGGCAAAAATGCAGAAAGAAGGGATGACTTTGCCGTGTGGTTGTCCGGGGAGTCAGTCGCGAAAAATTAAGCACGCTTCTAGTGTGCCCGAGCCGGCCCGTCATGCTGAGGCCGCGAGCCAGCTGTCGCAATGGCCAATCCAAATCAAGCTGGTGCCAGTTAATGCGCCATATTTCGATGATGCAAAGTTGCTCATTGCTGCTGACTGTACAGCCTATGCACATGCATCTTTCCACGAGCGTTTCATCAAAGGTCACATTACGCTAGTCGGATGTCCAAAGCTCGATGCGGTTGACTATTCTGAAAAGCTAACTGAAATCATCGGTAATAACGACATCAAAAGCGTGACGATTGTTCGCATGGAAGTCCCATGTTGCGCTGGGCTTGAGATTGCAACAAAAAAAGCTTTGCAAAGAAGCGGTAAATTTATTCCCTGGCACGTGGTCACCGTTACCGTGGATGGCAAGCTAATCGAGTCCTAATTCAAATCATTCAAGAGAGGCTCATTTATCCAACGTTGTGAATGCTCATTTTTAATTAGAGCATTTATTGCAACGATGGTCTTTAAACGTTGCTACTTTGGCAGTTGAGTTCAATCCATTCATTGTTTTGCCGAGTTTATTACTAATTAAAGGTGGAGTCCTGTTTTTGCATGAGTTTGTCTATTTGTGCTTAAAGGGTTTCTCAATTTTCACATCATCAAACATTCGTCTATCAATGATGCATAATTTATGTGAATTAAGGGGGCCCGATGCAAGTGTGGCAACGTTTATGTGGGAACAACAAGCTCGTGAACAATCGCTCTTGAACGTGTTTGCGCTTGAGAAAAGCTAGGAGATTGACTCATGAAGAAAGCAGTAATTTATTTTTCATATGAAGGCAACACGTTGGAAGCCGCAGAAAAGATAGCTAAAGAGACTGGTGCAGACTTGATTCAAATTGAAACTGTTGAGAAGCTGCCTGAAGACAGAAATGTAATGCTAAAGAAGGGCGCCTTTCAAGCGATGTCTGGCGCAAAGCCTGCAATTAAAGATTTGCCTGCCTTGGATTCCTATGATGAGCTGATTTTGGGGTCGCCGGTTTGGGCAGGGGTTGTCGCCTCTCCTGTAAACACATTTTTGAAAAACTGCAATTGTCTCGACAAAATCACTGCTGTGTTTACTCTGAGCGGCAGCGGTCGCAATGAGCGTTGCATTAAAAAACTCTCAAAAATTCTCCCAAATTTAGAGCATCAAGTTTCCCTTTTTGATCGAAAGTCAGAAGGTTCAAATAAAAATCCTGAACTGGTTGCCGACTTCGTTTCAAAGATTTCCTAACGAGCAAATCTAAAAATCTGAATTTCGCCGAATCAAGTGGTTCAGCAATTCTGCTCTTCGTAGATTACTGTCTTCTAAAAGCTACATTTTGTGGATTCTTGAGTAATCGTGGTTATCTAACGTTGATGCCGGAAAACATAAGAATGCTGGAGCAATGAACTCTCTAGGAAGATTTATTCTCCAGCGTGTCACAGTGGCGGAGTTAATGCCCCGCCACTCTATGCTTTTTCCTTTGTCTCGCTTAGCGGAGTGTGGAACAGGAGTAGCTCAAATTTCTTCTCGCGGCTTTAAAAACCAAAACGAAGCAACATGTTTAAATGTTTTTACGCTTTCCACGCAGCGACTTCGTCGAGAAGCCACTGTGCGAATTCCTCGATGCCTTCGCCTGTGCGCCCGCTTACAGGTAAAACTTTCGCATCGGGATTGCGCCTTGCAATGTATTCCTTAGCTTTGTCCACGTCAAAGTCGAAGTAGGGCAGAACGTCGATTTTGTTGATGAGAGCAAGCGACGAGACTTGATACATGAGAGGATATTTCAGAGGTTTGTCGTCGCCTTCTGGCACAGAAAGAATCGTGATTGATTTCACGGCACCTGTATCGAATTCAGCTGGGCAAACCAGATTGCCCACGTTTTCAAGAATCACTAGGTCGAAATCGCCGTCGAGACTCTCGATTCCTTGTCGCGTCATGTCGGCATCGAGGTGACACATGCCGCCGGTGTGCAATTGAATCGACTCCACACCAGTTTCGCTCGCAACGGTTCGTGCGTCTTTGTCAGAATCAATGTCTGCCTGCATAACGGCAATTTTCAGCTTGTCCTTAATGCGATTTATCGTGTTTACGAGCGTTGTCGTTTTGCCCGAGCCAGGCGATGACATAACGTTTAGAAGATATGTCCCTTTTCCTTTCAACTCTTCACGCAAAAGTTGCGCGCGTTTGTCGTTGTTCTCAAAAATCGATGCTTTTAGTTCTATGATTTTCACATCGCCCATGAAGACTCCTTTCAGTAACACTCTTTTGCTAAATTATAACAACGACAATACAGAGACAGTTGAGATTGAGTCTTGTAACATGCGAAAATGTAGATGTTGTGGGTTGTGGCCATTCGTCATGCACAACTATGCTTAACTCCGCGAAAGGTTGACTGTGTCGAACGAACTAATTATCGAAGAAATACGAGTTAAAAGTGATTTTGATCAATATGGTGATAAGCATTTTTACAGTGCTATTGATTTCTCTAAAAGTTTAGAGTCAAGCTTTATTGGTTCTTGTTTTGAGCCCGATGAACGTTATGCTCCGCACATAGTCAGTAATGACAGTGATAAAAAAGATGATGTTCTCTCTGTAATAAAACGTGAGATTAACGATTGTGTGAGTTTTGACTTTTCAGTAGCTTTTATCACTGACAGCGGCATCCAAGTGCTTGCCCAAGTTTTTTCTGAACTAAAGAAAAGGGGGATACCTGGTCGAATTTTGACTTCTACATACCAGATGTTTAATACTCCTGATGCTTTACGAAAGCTCCTCGAGTACCCAAACATTGAAAGTCGAATTTTCAATGGAGATTTGCATTCAAAAGGTTATTTTTTTGACCGGCGTGAAATCTCAACAATCATCATCGGCAGTTCGAATTTAACTCAGGCAGCGCTCACATGTAATAAGGAATGGAACGTCCTATTTAAATCTTTCCCTGGTGGAAAGATTTTAGAGGAATCAAAAAAAGAATTCAAAAAACTTTGGGCTAGTCCAGAGGCGATTAAACTCACATCATCGTGGATTGATTCTTATGAAGAAGCCTTTCTCGAACTCAAGTCCTTTAGAAGTTCATCTCTTGATGCTCAGCGCAAAGCGCAGAAAGAGATTTCAGGCATTTCAGAAAACAAGCGCGCTATATCGAAGCAAAATAAGGATTCAGATCCTTTCCTTGGCTGCAGTATTAAGCCCAACAAGATGCAGAGTCAGGCACTTGAAGCTCTTGAGGTTTTGCATTCTAGAAACGCTTCGCGTGCGCTTTTGATTTCAGCGACTGGAACTGGCAAGACCTATTTATCAGCTCTTGATGTGTTTTTAACAAAGCCAAAGAAGGTTCTTTTTGTCGCACACAGAGCACGGATACTTCGTGATTCCATGAATAGCTTTAAGAACGTTTTGGAAGATAGATATTCATACGGGATGTATGGAGGTTCCAACAAAGAGAAGAGTTCATCTTGTGTGTTCGCCATGGTGGGCACTTTGCAAAGCCATCTCATGGATTTTAAGCCTGATGAATTTGATTGCATTATAGTTGATGAAGCACACAGAGTCGGCGCTGCGGGCTATCAGAAGATAATTGAGTACTTTACGCCTAAATTTCTGTTAGGAATGACAGCAACGCCAAATAGAACAGATGGTTATGATGTTTATCAACTATTTAATCATGTTATAGCTTATCGAATTACCTTACAGGATGCCCTTGACAATGACATGCTCACTCCATTTCACTATTTTGGAATAGCAGATCTTGAAATTGACGAAAATAACGTCGAGGATGTGTCACTCTTTAGAAAATTAACTTCAAAAGAGAGGGTTCGTCACATCACAGAGAAAATTGAAGAATACTCTGTTAGAAAAGAGTCACGCAAGGGTTTAATTTTTTGCAGTAGAAATGACGAGGCGAAGACACTATCTGCCGAGTTTAACAAACTTGGTTACAAAACTCGCGCTATTAGCGGGGAGACTTCAAATGCGGAAAGAAACCAAGCCATTTTGGACCTTGAAAAAGGAAATCTCCAGTATATATTTTCTGTTGATATTTTTAATGAGGGCATTGATATTCCCTCTCTTAATCAGATTATTATGCTGCGAAAGACAGAGTCTGCAATTATTTTTGTGCAGCAGCTAGGTAGGGGATTGAGAAAAGCTGACGATAAAGAATATACTCTGGTCCTTGATTTTATAGGCAACTATCAGCAGAATTATTTGATACCTGTTGCCCTGTCAGGAGATCGAACATACAACAAAGATAATCTTCGTAAAGTTGTTAAGGAAGGAAGCAGTAGCATCCCAGGTAGTTCGACCGTTACATTTGATGAGATTGCTGAGAGACGAATATTTAGAGCAATTGAAGTAAGTTCTTTTTCAAATGCTCAATTAATTAGAAGAGAATATGAAGACCTAAAACGTCAGCTCGGACGAATTCCGACTTTACTAGATTTTGATGAGCAGGGTGCGATTGATCCACTTCTAATTATTTCGAAATATAAATCATATACAGATTTTTTGCAACGATATGACGCGGATTGTCGGAGCAAATGTAATGAGGTGCAGCTTTCTTTTCTTCGTTTTGTTTCGAAGAGATTTGCGCCGGGAAACCGCGAGCTTGAACTCAAAATAATCAACAATTTAGCGATTCGCAATCTCGCTTTTTCCGATTTTTCTAATAGTTTTGAGGGAACAAAAGATGAACTTGATTCTGCGGTAAACGCTTTATCTGGTCACTACTTTAGGAATTCTCCTCAAATTATGGGAAACGATAAATTGCTTTCTGCTGAATTTAGGGAATCTTTTGATGATGTCTACTTCTGTCAATATTTGAAAGACATTATTGCTTTTGGTTTAGCAAGGAATAAAAGGCAATATTCTAAAAGATACAAAGATACAGACTTTGTTCTTTATGAGAAATACACAAGTTCAGAAGTTTGTTATCTTTGCAAGTGGGCAAAAGAGCCCAATTATCAAAACGTTGGCGGTTATTTCTTCGACGAGAAAACAAATACGTTTCCTGTTTTTATAAATTACGAGAAAGACCCCTCGATTAGTGTAACCACACAATATGAAGATAGATTTATCTCAGACAGGAAAATAGTTGCTATTTCGAAGAGTAAAAGAAATCTAAACTCACCTGAAATTTGTATGTTAAAAGACGCTTATTCTAACGGAATGCGTTGCTTCTTATTTCTGAGGAAAAATAAAGAGGATAGGGACGCGAATAAAGAGTATTACTTTCTTGGTGAAATACATCCGACAGGAGTGTTTAAACAAATACTAATGGCGGACAACAAAACAAATGCCGTAGAGATTGAATATGAGTTGGAAAATCCAGTTCGGGCTGACCTATATGATTATTTTCTCAGTAACTTTGGTGATTAATTACCACAAATACCTTTTTCTCTGATTAAATCCACGATTTGCACGTCTGCAGGGAGCCAGTCAACTTCATTTAAATGAGTTGGTGTAAGCCATTTGGCTGCGTGATGTTCAAGAAGTTTGAAGTGCGGGTCACAAAGTTTGCATAGGAATGTTTTCATGCTCAAATGAAATGTGGGATAGTCATATTCAACCTGGCAAAGGAATTCATCGACTTCTATTGTGGCGCCTAGTTCTTCGTGGATTTCTCTAATGATGGCGTCTTTTGGTTTTTCTCCCGATTCAATTTTGCCACCGGGAAACTCCCAACCGCCTTCAAATTCTCCGTAGCCTCTTTGTGTTGCAAGGATTGTTCCGTTCTTGACTATTACTGCCGCAACAACGTTGATAGTTTTCATTTTTATGCTCCTTGTTTCTTCATATCATAACGGTAGAGGTTAGAGTTTTAACTGCCATCTAAAAGATACCCTTTGGTTCTAATTAACTTTCGCATTGCGCTCTGCTATTCATCCAAAACTCTAATAGAGATATACTAAAACGTTGTGTGAGTGAAGGAGATCTTGTGGAATATACAATTGACATTGCAGGGCTGAAGCGCGATTTAACTCTGTTTCCTGTGAGTGAAGATACGATGATTGGCGCTCTCATTTTGTTTGGGGATGTTGAGCTGACGACATATTGCGCGGCTGAGCTTTTAAAGCGCGCACCTGAATTTGACATCATTTTGACCGCTGAGGCAAAAAGCATTCCTCTTGCATATGAAATGGCGCGTGAGAGTGGAATGAACGATTACGTTGTCGCTCGCAAGTCTCAAAAGGTTTACATGGGAGACATCGTCCAGGCAAAACTTCAATCTATCACCACAAAAGGTGAGCAGAAGCTCTATCTTGGAAAATCTGACTTCAAAAAGCTCGCAAACAGGCGAGTGTTGATTGTGGATGACGTTGTTAGCACTGGCGAATCACTTCGTGCGCTTGAGAATCTTGCCGATGCCGCTCATGCGAACATTGTTGGAAAGATGGCAATTCTTGAGGAGGGCGATTCTCAGAATCGCGCTGACGTTATCACGCTCGGCGAACTCCCTCTTTTTGACCACAATGGCCAACCGAAATAGTTGTGAATTTTGAGGCACGTTCCAAAATCAACAACTAAGGAGTGCGATTGCCTCTCGTTTGATGAGGCACTTGCGCAAGCACTTGTTGAGAATGTTGAATATGATGTAGAAAAATGGCTATATGTGCCCAACACCTACTGCGAATATCGCTATGTTTTGGGCACTCGTGGTGCGAACCCGTTGATTGTAGTTGGGGTTAATCCATCAACAGCGGCGCCAGATGCTCTTGATCCCACGTTACAGTCTGCTGAGCGCATTGCTCATTCAAATGGCTACGATTCTTTTTTGATGCTTAATGTGTATCCTCAACGAGCGACTGACCCAAATGACATGGAAAAAAATCGAAACTCTTTTCTTGAGAAAGAAAACGTGGAGGCATTTAAATATCTGCTCAGTCTTTCGCCAAGCAAGGATGTTTGGTGTGCATGGGGTAATGTCGTTTCCAAGCGAGGATATTTGCGTGATTGCGTGAACGACCTGGTAGCGGCGGGAGATGAAGCTGGTGCTAACTGGCTTTGCTCTGGAGAACCTCTAAAGTCTGGCAATCCGCATCACCCGCTTTATTTAAAAGCATCGACACGGCTACAACCTTTTTTTCCAAACTAGATGTTTTAGAAAAACTGCTTTTATGTTAAGGTCGCTATATTTGCCACTCACTTGCATTCTTTCATTAGATTCGAAATCAATCCCTTCTAATTTTGATAAAAACACATTCGCTGATGTCAATTCACTCCACGATTGTCTTTCTGTGTTTCTCTACTCAACCCATAAGATATCATCGGGTGAGTCAAATGGCTTGAAGTTGTCTTTTGATAACTCATATCCTATGTTCTTGTTGACAACTTTTTTTGACCATTTTGAAAACTCAGAAGTAATCATGCCGCGTTTTTTGTAGCCAATCGATAACGTGATGTCGCTGTTAACTCCAATTACACCTTCACCAGTGTCGCCATTAACTCCACTGTTGATGTCCATGCTGAGTACCGTGATTTCAGGGTGCGCCAGCTTGACCTCATTTACAATCTCAATAGCATCTTTTATGTCTCCGCGAGGAACTCCTGAAAATCCAGTTCCTAGCAGGCAATCGACTATGCAATCACTTTCTGCAAGTATATTTTTGACGCCCTCATCAGTGGAGAATTGCTCTAATTTTATGTCTTCTGAATTTATCCCTTCGAAAAAGAAAATTGATTCAGGGCTCTTAGGTTCCTTGGTGTAGAAAATCGTGATGAATTTGCCGTCCAGCTGATGTTTTTCTTGCAACGCATATGTGGCAGCATATCCATCGCCGCCATTGTTGCCGCTTCCGCACACAATCGCAATGCTTTTGAACGGCAAAAGCTCTTCCGCTAGCGCCTCACCAGCTTTTCTCATTAAACTTTGGGCAGCATCATCGCGGTTAATTACAAATTCGTCCAGCTCTCGCATCTGTTGCACCGTCAATATTGGTTCCATAGTTCCTCTTTTCTTGTCCCACTTGCTTAAAATGATACTTTTTTCCTAGATTTCAAATCGGGATAAAAGGCTTTATCGAGGAAATGCGTTAGAAATTATTGAAAGAATGTAACCATCTTTATCCCCGGTGAAACAGTTGGCAAATCGGAGTAAAACCGACATCCGGAATCATCGTTTAGGTCGGCTTCTTTTATGAGGAATGGGCTCGATAGCTTTTAACCTTTTTACTTTTGATTATCCTGATCCATTTAGCATGCTTATCGTGGGTGATGAGTTAAAACACGTCGCCTTTGACTGATTTTCCGTAATAAAAGGGGAATCATTTTAATTCCCCTTTCCTCTTTTGGGTAACAAATTTGCTTACTAAGAGTTTCGAGCTGTTATTCTTGAAAGAATCTAGAACTTCGTGTTAGAGAAATTACATCTTTCGTTGGTCTTCGACGTGGTGGGCCTTGCCAACAGTGCGTTCAATTCCGCCTGGCTCAACGAGTTTTACATTTGCGCCAACAAGAAGAACACCTTTAAGTTCTTTCTCTATGCGCTTGCGGAATGCATCCATTTGTTTGAAAGAGTCGCTGAATGCTTCTGGTTTTAGTTCTGTGAAAACTGTCATTCGATCGAGCCCAGTCTCGTTGTCGACTACGATTCGATAATGGGTCGACACACCATCGATTCCGCTCAAAACATCTTCGATTTGACTTGGGAAAACGTTTGTTCCACGAATAATCAGCATGTCGTCGCAACGTGAGCGAACTTTTTGCATGCGAGCTGTCGTTCTTCCGCATGAGCATGGCTCTGTCACAACGCGAGTTAGATCATGTGTCCTGTAGCGCAAAACGGGGATAGCTTCTTTGTCTAGCGGAGTTAGCACCAGCTCACCCATTTGTCCTTCTGGCACTGGCTCGCCAGTCTTAGGGTCAACAACTTCCCAGAGGAAGTGGTCTTCTGCTATGTGTTGCATGTTTCGCTCGCCCAAGCACTCACCTGAAACGCCTGGCCCCATAACCTCTGTTAAACCGTAGTTGTCGGTGCAAACGATGTGCATGCGTTTTTCAATCTCAGCTTTCAAGCCTGGAGGGCATGGCTCGCCTCCGAAAAGTCCAACGCGCAACGTCGATTTTTCCCAATCATAGCCCATTTTTTCGCCGACTTCACAAATGTGCATTGCATATGATGGAGTTGCAACGAGAACTGTGGTCCCATAGTCTTCAACCATTTGGATGTGGCGCTCGGTGTTGCCAGCACCTGCTGGAATCATCATGCAACCGAGGCGTTGAAGTCCATAGTGAAGACCAAAGCCACCGGTGAACATTCCATAGCCGAAAGCCATTTGAACTCGATCAGTTGGGACAACGCCTGCCATTTGCACAAGGCGCATTATGCACTCTCCCCACACTTGCATGTCGTGATGAGTGTAGCCAACGACTATTGGCTTGCCAGTTGTTCCCGATGATGAATGGAGTTCTCGCACATTTTCAAGTGGAACCGCGAACATTCCATATGGAAATGTTTCACGCAGCGCATTTTTGTCGGTGAAGGGGAGTTTTCTCACGTCGTCAAGAGTTTTTATGTCGGATGGAGTCACGCCCATTGCATCCATTTTTTCGCGATACCATGCAACGCGATTGTAGGTCCACTCCACTTGTGCAATGAGTTTTTCGAGCTGTATTGCACGAATTCGTTCGCGTGAGGCACATTCTATTTCTGGTTGGAAAATTGGAAGACAATTAAATTCTTTGTCTTCTGCGCATTTTAGAGCCACGCCTTTTTTTGTTATGTCTATCATTGGATTTTTATTCCTCGTGTTGTTTCAATGTGTGCGCTATAGCGTTTTTTTACGCCAAATCTTTTTGTGTCAAAAGTTCGATTGGCTTGCTTGAGAGTTCTCTTTCAGCTGCTGGAACGTCATCTACCGACATGCAAATGTATGTTGAGATCAGCGAATAGCTGTAATTCACATTTATGTGGCTGTCGGAAAGAACTTTAACAACGCGCGCTAATTCGCCTGGCTTGTCGACTAGTCTAATGCACAGGACTTCAGATTCTTTTGCAGCAAAACCCATTTCTGACAAAACTTGCATGGCGCGTTTTGGGTCGTTAACCACAAAACGCACGATGCCATAATCGCCAGTGTCGGATGCGCTATATCCACGAACACTAACGTTGTGCTGTGTGAATGAATCTAGCACGCGATAAAGATGCCCCGGTTTGCTTTCAACGAAAACGCTAATTTGTTCTACGCTCATGGTCTTTAGGCCTCCTTGGCAAATTTAAAACCTGCATGAAATGCTCTCAGGTTTGCATCGATTGTTTTTGGAGGAACGCGCTTTGAGATCACTTCTTCCCAAACTTTTTTGTCGAAGTTAAGGCGCGTTGCAAGTGCTCCCAGAAGAACCACGTTCACTGATTTAAAAGTCGCGACTTCTTCTGCAATTGAAACGGCAGGAATGACAACTGCTCCTACTTCATCCATTTTTTGTTCCAAATTCTTTGGCATTGATGCTTTTCCAGTGAGAACTGGCAGTGGTTTGATTGATTCATCTGCCACGAGCAAGTAGCCACCTTCTTTTAGGAAAGACACGTTTCTTAGAGCCTCCGTCATTTCAAAAGAAACGACGCAATCGGCACATCCCGAGTCGGCAACCATTGATTTTACAGGCTCTGTTCCAAATCGAACAACTGTGTTTACGGCACCACCGCGCTGCGACATACCATGAATTTCAGAAACTTTTACGTCATATCCCGAGGCAAGTGCGCAACGAGCCAAAAGATCAGCTGCAAGAATTGTGCCTTGACCGCCAACTCCGCATAAAACAACAGTGGTTGTGTTTGCCATGTTATTCACCTTGCCCTTCTGTGCTAACAATCGCTTTAAAAGCGCAATATTGTTCGCATTGCCCGCAGCCGATGCATTGCTGGGCATCAATCATTGCGTGACCATCACTTTCGTTCTTTGCGATGGCGGGGCAACCAAGGGTTGTGCAAACGCCGCAAGCTGTGCAATCGTTAGTTACTGCATATGCAGGTTTGCGTTTTCTTTCAAGCAGAACGCAAGGGCTCTTGAAAATCAACACCGAAAGTTCATCGGATTTCGTTGCTTCCTTGAGCGCTTTTCTCACGTCTTTCATGTTGTTAGGGTTAATGGTGCGAACGTCTGTTACACCAATCGCTTTCACGATTCCTTCCAAATCGAGTTCCCGTGTTGGTCTCTCTTGAAGTGTTTTTCCATTAAACGGATTGCCTTGGCGACCTGTCATTGCTGTTGTGCGATTGTCGAGCACGCAAATTGTGCCTTTGCCCTGGTTGTAAACGGTGCTAATTATAGATGACAAACCGGAGTGAGCAAATGTTGAGTCACCAATTACTGCGACGACAGGGCGATGCTCAGTGTCTTTTAGCGCCAACTCAAAGCCGTGAGACATTGAGACTGAAGCGCCCATGTCTACGCATGTGTCCATCGCAGCAAGAGGCGGCAGAGCTCCAAGTGTGTAGCACCCAATGTCGCCTGTGACAATTGCTTTCAAGCGTGACAGTTCTTTGAAGACTAGACGATGTGGGCATCCTGCGCACAATGCAGGGGGACGACCTGGCAAATCTCCTGGAGTCTCTTGAAAGTCTGGTGATTCTAAACAAAATGCATCTCGGATGAGACGAGGGCTGAGCTCTCCGTCCCTTTTAAGCTCGCCTGGGAATTCGGCAACTTTAATGCCAAGCCCTCGAACGGCTTCTGTTAAATAGGTTGAGGACTCTTCAATCACATACAAACAATCGACCTTTGATGCGAAGTCCTCCAGTGTTTTTTTAGGCAGTGGGTAGGTGCATCCCAGTTTAAAGACCGACGCGTTTGGAAGTGCTTCGATGACATGTTGGTATGTTGCACCTGCACAAACCACGCCGATTGCAGTGTCGTTGAAATCGACTTGGTTGAACTCACAAGTTTCAGCCCAGTTCTGTAGTTTTTCAATTCTTTCCAGCTGAACTTTTCTGCGTGGTTTTGCAAAAGCTGGCATCATTACCCATTTTTGTGGGTTGCTTTCATATTCCTTTAATTCTATTTCGTCACGCTCGCCTTTTTCGACAGGTGTTTTTGTGTGAGAAACTCGAACCGATGAGCGAATGAAGAATGGCACGTCGAATTCTTCGGAAAGGTCGAACGCTTTCTTTGTGAATTCGAGAGCCTCTTTTGAGTCGGCAGGGTCGAGCATAGGAATGTGAGCCGCTTGTGCATAGTAATGGGAGTCTTGTTCGTTTTGTGAGGAATACATTCCAGGGTCGTCAGCCGCGAGAATTACGAACCCGCCGCCAACACCTGTGTAGGCTGCAGTGAAAATTGGATCCGCAGCGACATTCACGCCAACGTGTTTCATTGTCGACAAAACGCGTGCACCTGCAGCCGAGGCGCCAAGTCCAACTTCGACGGCGACTTTTTCGTTCACGCACCACTAAGCATACACTCCGTCTTTTTTTGCAAAGTTCTCAAGTGTTTCAGTTGAAGGCGTTCCAGGATAGGCAACACCAATTCGGCATCCTGCTTCCCATGCGCCTTGTGCGATTGCTTCATTTCCTGAAAGTAATTCCATCTTTCTCCTTTATATACTCCTTTTCAAGCGTCATTTCGCCTTGCTCTATTTTAGTTAAAGCCACTAACAGCAATAAACGATTTTGCCAACTATTTTGTGAGCAACATTAGAGTCTGTGTGTGGAGTTTTGCTTTGATAATTGTGACAAGTTGTCCAGCACGCATGCGTGATGGTGTTAAATCGTTTGGGCTTGGAGTTTAGCTTGGGTTTTTTGACAGTGGTTTACTGATAATAATTGAATTTAAAATAGCGCCAGGCATGGTTGCTTGGCGCTATCGCTATCGCGCTGTTAAAAATCTGTTTGTTGCTTGCTTTTTCCGAGTGTGGTTGCAGGCAAATTAAAGACTGAACGACAAATCAAGCTCGACAGCTTTTCTTGGCTCTCACAGGGAAATGCGTTGACACTTTTGTAGCCGCAAAAAGTTAATCGACTTCATAAATTTCTTTTGCTTGAACTGGACTAAACCCTGCTTCGGCTAGCATTTTCTCTACTGACGCATCTGAAACCTTGAGGATGTCTACGGCTGTTCCTTCTTTAATTGAGATGCAGTAGCCATATTCAACATTTATGCTGTGCTCGTCGAGGTATTCAAGTAAATCGGCAAGCCCGCCTGGATGATCGGGCACTTTAACTGCCAAAACGTCGGTTACCGCAGCGCGCCATCCTTCTGCCTTTAAAGCTTCGGCAGTCTTTTTTGGGCGGTCGCAAAGAACTCGAACAACGCCAAAGTCTTGCGTGTCTGCCAAAAACAGGGCACTCATGTTTGAACCTGTGTTGCTCACAGCGCGAGTTGCTGCTGCAAGTCTTCCACTTTCATTTTCGAGAAAAATTGATAACTGCGAAATCATTAGTTTCATGCCTCCTTTATCTCAAGTCAATAATGCGCTTGGCTTTGCCTTCACTGCGTTCAATTGTTTTTGGTTCTACCAATTTGATGTCAACCGACACTTGCAAGTTGCTCTTGAGTTCAGAACCTAAACGGCGCTTGAGTTCTTCAAGTTTGCGAATCTCATCGAATGGGAAGTCATGTACAGTTTCAACGCGCAATTCAACATGGTCAAGTGAGCCGCGGGTTGTGAGAATGATTTGATATTGAGTTGCAATCTCGGGGAATGACGTGAGAACTTGCTCAATTTGAGATGGGAACACGTTGACACCTCGAATAATCAACATGTCGTCGGTGCGTCCAATAATCTTGTCGATTCTGCGGTGTGTGCGTCCGCATGCGCATTGCTCGCTGATTATGCGTGTGATGTCTCGTGTGCGATAGCGAACAAGTGGGCAGCACTCGCGTGTTAGGGTTGTAAAGACGAGTTCACCATATTCGCCGTCGGCCACAGGCTGCAGTGTTTCTGGATCAATGATTTCTGCATAGAAGTGGTCTTCTGCCAAATGCAATCCGCCTAATTCGCTGCATTCAAATGCTACACCTGGCCCCATTACTTCAGAAAGTCCATAAATGTCGCAATATTGGATGCCAAGTTTTTCGGCAATTTCATCGCGCATGCCCTGGCTACAAGGTTCTGCACCAAAAATGCCTGCTTTGAGTTTTAAGTCTTTCTTTGGGTCAATTCCCATCTCAATTGCAGTGTCTGCAATTAAGAGTGCATATGAAGGAGTACAACAAAGAATTGTTGTGCCCATGTCTTTCATCATTTGAATTTGGCGCTTCGTGTTGCCTGATGATGTTGGAATGACTGTGCATCCAGCTGTTTCTCCACCATAATGTGCGCCAAGGCCGCCAGTGAATAAACCATAGCCATAGGAGACTTGCATAGTTGAGTTCTCGTCGCCGCCAACCATTGCGATTCCACGGGCGAAGCACTCACCCCAGTGTTTTAAGTCATTTGCTGTGCACCCAACAACTGTGGCTTGCCCAGTGGTACCAGAAGATGCATGAATGCGAGCAACTTTGCTGCGTGGGACTGCGAACAGCCCGTCAGGGTAGTTGTCGCGCATGTCTTGTTTTAAAACAAAAGGAAACTTTGTGATGTCCTCGAGTGATTTTAAATCGCCAGGTTCAATTCCGGCATCGTTAAACGATTTTTTATAAAATGGCACGTTGTCATATGAATATTGAACACACCATTTCATTCTGTCGAGTTGCAATTTTCGCAGCTCTTCACGTGGCATCGTTTCGATTTTTTCGTCGTAGAACACCTTGTCCTTCTTTCCGTTTTTCCTTTAGCTTTCCTTATGTTCGCATTGGCTAACCTCATGCGAGCGTTTTAATTATTGCACCATTTTTCTCTAAACATGCGCAATAGTTGCTGTAACGCGGGCGATTTTTCTGTCTAGGTCGTCGGTGATTAGGCAACGATAAAAACCAAGCCTGCGCCCTTCTTTGTCAACATTTGCCTCAGCGATTAGTTTTTTACCTTTTGGGGCAGAGAGATATTCGATGTTGATGTTCACGGAAACGCTTGCATCTTGTTCAATTGCTGATGCAGTGACAATCGCAAAATCGGCTAGTGTAAAAATTGCACCGCCCATTACGCTGCCTTTTTCGTTCAGGTGTTTTTCCTCTATATCAAATTCACACACAGAATGTCCAACTCCAACCTCTGTCAATCGACATCCGACAACATCGTTAGCAAAATGATCGTTAGAAAACTTTTTCTGAACGTCTTCTAGTGTTGCATCTTTTGTAAAAAGCATTACTTACCACTCATCTCCTTGTTGAAAATCCACACCACGTTAATTGAGTAACGTTTTATTTTTTACACTATTGCAACGATTGAAAGTTTGTTTTGAAGTTATCGTGGTCACTGTTCACACATTTGTTACTATGACGGGAAAAGAATTGCTTTAAAGATTATTTAGCTGTTGCTTCAGTTCGGTACTAGTTGCGGCGGTTTTAGATGGCGAAAATTTTATCTTTTGCGTGAACTATTGGCTCGCAACAGGACTTCTGGTGGTAGTTACAAAAGGGGGAAGGACTATGGATTTTTACATTAGAGCGCTTGAGCTAAAAGATGAAACAATAGCTAACAGGCGACGCATTCATGAAAATGCTGAAACTGGCCTTAATCTTCCAAAAACTGTTTCATTCGTTAAGCAAAAACTCGAGGAGTGCGGCATTGAAGCAATGCCATGTGGCAAGGGTTTAACTTTCACTTTAGGCAAGGGTGGCAAATGTATTTTGCTTCGTGCCGACATGGATGCTCTTCCTATGCGAGAGGAAAGTGGGCTTTCTTTTGCATCCAAGTCGGGGACCGAATGTCATGCATGTGGACATGATTTCCACACAGCAATGCTAATCACGGCCGCACGCATGTTAAAAGAAAGTGAAGATGATCTGCAGGGAACAGTGAAGTTTATGTTTCAGCCTGCAGAAGAAACTTTTGAGGGTGCAAAAAACATGATTGAAGCTGGCGTTTTGGAGGACCCTCATGTTGATGTTGCGCTAGCCTACCACGTTTCTCCTGGAAAAATGCCAGTCGGGATTTATATGTATAACGACAGTGGAACAATGATGAATTCCGTTGATGGTTTTAGGATTGAGGTCACTGGCCAGGGCTCGCATGGTGCCTACCCTCAAAATTCTATAGATCCAATAAATGCATTAGTTCACATTTTTAATGCTCTAGAGGCAGTTGTTTCTCGCGAAGTTGATCCATCTAAGTCGTGCGTGATGACAATTGGGCAAATCCATTCAGGGCTTGCGAACAATGTTATTCCTGAGTCGGGCTTCATGGAAGGATCCATTCGCACAAACGATGCTTCATCTCGAGACATTCTCGTGCGCAGAATGAAAGAGGTTGCCGAGAAAATAGCTTGCGCATTCGGTGCAACTGCAAAGGTGACTATGCTTTCAGAAGTGCCCCCACTCGTTTGTGATCCAGAGCTAACAAAAGCGATGGTTAAATATATGAGCGAAATGAACGTTGAAGGAATGCAGCCCTATCCTGGGATTTCTGCTTCTGCTTCCGAAGATTTTGCTGTTGTCGCTGAAAAAGTTCCTTCTGTTTTTATGTATTTATCGGCAGGCTACATGGATGAGCGTGGAGATTTTCCTGCACACAATCCTAAAGTGCAATTCAATGAAGATGTTTGTCCAATCGGCTCAGCTTGCCTTGCAGAATGCGCAACTCGTTGGCTTGCTGATAATAAATGAGTGCTTAAGCATCTTTCCAAAAGTCGCTAATGAGGTGTTTTCTGTTTGAACATTTTGTTTTTTTCAAAATGTGTCGCACATGCACTTTAACTGTGTTGTAGGAAATACAAAGAGAAGAGGCTATGTTGCTGTTGTCTTTTCCGTCAAGAATGAGTCGCAAAACATCTTCTTCCCTTTCGCTTAGTTTGTGTTTTAGAGAATATTGCGTGATGCTTTCTGGCACTTTTGTCGCGATTACGCTTGATGCTATTACCGGCGGTTTTTTGTAGCGAGACAACAAAATTCTGACTGCATCGATGCAAAAGAATGTGGCGCATGAAAGAGCTAGCAGCTCTTCTGCATAATTTCGTTCCGATCCAAATGCAAGAACTTCGCTTCCGATGGAGGGGTAGGCAAATACAATAAATGTTAGATAATCTTCAAACACAACGAGGGCGTTTAAAATCAACACTGCCCAAAACAGATATCTAAAATGATAAATTCTTGTCACAGTTTCCTTTTGTTTGCTGATTTTCCACAAAAAGAATGAATAAAGAAGAATGAAGTAAATGAAAATCGCTCGAACTGTGTAGAAAGCAAACCGTTGTTCTGGTGAGTCAGGGATTAACGCAAGCACCAACAAACTTAAAGCTACAAAAAAGTAGAGCGGTGCGATTTTAAAATAGCTTCCTTTCTGGTTGATGATGTTGTGCATCAGCAGCCAAAGAAACCCAATGTAGCCAAGGCTGGTCAAGATTGACACGAGTGAGCGAATTGGAAGATAGATTGAATTGTCTATGTTAAAACCTGTTGTAACGAGCAGCGAATCTTGAAAAATGATGACAACGTCAAGAAAATAAAAGAAGAGAGACAGCGCCGCAAACAACATCGTCTTTCTTTGCGACACAATCCAAGCGCTAAAACACACTGCACTGCTGGTTACGCTGAGGATTATCACAGTTATTGTCGCGTAGAACAGTAGCAGATTCATCTTAACGCCTTCCATAACACTTTGGTATTAGTTAGGAGTTATATCCACCACCTATGTAAATAATACCAAAATACATCTTCAGTAACCCCACAACTGCAAAAACTTCCGAAGATTGCCCCCAAAACTCAAATATAAAAGATTAAACGCATCGTACAAAGGCAATTGCGCGCACTAATTCTAGGTTTGTCTGTTTATTTCTTCGATGCAAATGTTCGTTTGTTAAATCAGTTATTTGAATGGAAAGGGGATGTAATGTCAGGTATTAACGTCAAGAGTGAAATTCAGCAACTCAAAAAAGTTCTTCTTCACCGTCCTGGCAAAGAACTTCTCAACCTCACGCCTGATACTCTTGAGGAATTGCTGTTCGACGATATTCCATTTTTGAAAGTTGCACAAGATGAGCATGACGAATTTGCTCAAGTGTTGCGAGATAATGGCGTGGAAGTTGTCTATTTGGAAGACCTCATGGCCGAGACTCTCAAGGGAAATCCAGATTTAAAGAAGCAATTCTTAGAGCAGTTTATTGCTGAAGCGGGTGTTTCTGAGAAGCGCTTGGTTGAAGCATGTTATGAACTTCTTGATGCAATTGAATGCGAAAAAGAACTCGTTTTGAAGACAATGGAAGGCGTCAATGTTGATGAGCTAGATTTGGATGAGTCGAATTTGTTGTCGGCGCTCACACAGGAAGAATCGCGACTTGTGATCAATCCAATGCCAAATTTATATTTCACGCGAGATCCGTTTGCAAGCATTGGAAATGGCGTTTCAATCAATCACATGTATTCAGTCACACGCAATCGCGAGACTATTTATGCGGAATATATTTTTAAATATCATCCAGATTACAAAGACGTTCCGCAGTATTACGACAGATATGCTGATGTTCACATTGAGGGTGGCGACATCCTAAACATCAACGACCATGTCCTTGCGATTGGTATTTCGCAGCGCACCCAGGCTGCTGCAATTGACAAAATTGCCGAAAAGATTTTTGATGCTGAGTCTTCTTCCATCGACACGATTTTGGCGTTTGACATTCCAAACAATCGCGCGATGATGCACCTCGACACTGTTTTCACTCAAATTGACGTCGATAAATTTACAATTCACCCAGGAATTATGGGAACGCTCACTGTGTTTGAGTTGAAAAAAGTCGATGGCGTAGTCGAAGTTAGCAAGATCGAAGACACTCTTGAAAATGTTTTGGGTAAATATCTCGAATGTGAAGTGAAACTCATTCCTTGTGGCGCAGGCAACCGAATTGCTGCAGAGCGCGAGCAGTGGAACGATGGCTCTAACACCCTTTGCATCGCTCCTGGTACAGTTGTTGTTTATGACAGAAACGATGTCACTAACGAAGTCTTAAGAGACCACGGAATCACAGTTCTCGAAATTTCAAGTGCTGAACTTTCGCGTGGGCGCGGCGGCCCACGTTGCATGAGCATGCCTCTTGTGCGCGGATAGGGCGCCGAGCAGGCTTTTGAATTCGAAGGTGTAGTCTGGCGGGAGAAATTCCGCCAGAAAACACGCTAAGAAGGGAAAGGATCGATTATGAATAAGGGAGTTGGTTTATTTGGCCTAATTGGTATAGTTGTTGGCGCGTGCATTGGCACTGGCGTTTTCGCTATGACTGGCCAAATCGCGGGCGTAGCTTCGCCTGGCGGTGCTTTAATTGCGTTTGCAATTGTTGGAGTTGGCTTTACCTGCCTTGCTCTTTCACTTGCAAATCTTGGAACAAAAAGGGCTGATCTCACAGGTGTTTATTCCTATGCGTCTGAAGGGTTTGGTCCTCTTGCTGGATTTATTTCGGGTTGGGGTTACTGGCTTTCTGCTTGGCTTGGTAATGTCGCCTATGCAACTTTGATTTGTCAAACTATTGGTTATTTCTATCCACCATGGTCGTTCGACGGAGGAATACCAATTCCATGTTTGATTTTTGCCTCAGTAGTCATGTGGGGCATCACAGGCCTTGTAATTCGAGGAATTGAAAGCGCTTCATTTGTTAATGCGTGCGTCATGGTTGCAAAAATTCTTGGTATCGTTGTGTTCATTCTTTTCGCTGCCATGTCGTTTAATGCTGGCATTTTGACAGAAGATTTCTGGGGCAACGTTTACAACAATTATGTTGCATCGGGTCAAGCAGGAGAAGATGCTGTTGGTCTTGGCGGCCTGCCCGAGCAAGTCATTGGCTGTTTTGTGATCATCATGTGGGCATTTATTGGCATTGAAGGAGCGACTGTTTTGTCATCTCGCGCCAGAGAAAAGCGTCATGTGTCTAAAGCGACCATTCTTGGTCTTTTGATTCTACTTGTTACCTATTTGTGCATGGCAATCATTCCATATGGTGTTATGCCCTACACTGAGGTGGCAACACTGAGTTATCCTGCCGCGACATATGTGTTTGAACAAATTATGCCTGGCTTCGGCGGCGGCTTTTTGTCTGTCGTAATCATTTTCTCAATCATTGGAGCATGGCTGTCATTTACGATTCTTCCAGTCGAAACGGCTCAGGAAATGGCAGAAGACAAGCTGTTGCCAGAATACTGGGGAAAACTCAACAAGTTTAAATCACCATTTATTGGTTTGATCATCGTTGGCATTTGTACTCAAGTCATCATGGTCACGTTAATCGTTTCGGAGGACGCCTATAACTTTGCTTTCAGCATGTGTACAGTCGCAATTGTGTTCACATGGACTCTTGCTGCGGCCTACAATCTGAAATATTCGCTAAACAAGAAAAGCTATGGTCAAGTCGCAATTGCTGCTGTGGCTGTCATCTTCTTTGTAATAGGAACAATTCTCAACGGTTGGGATTTGCTGATGTTAACTTGCATCGGTTATTTGCCAGGTTTTGTGCTTTACAGTATGGCGCTAAAAAAGCAAGGTAAGTCTTTAACGAGTGGTGAAATAGTAACGATTGTGATATTTGCGATTATTGCAGCAGGAGCTTTTGTTCTCCTCGGAATGGGAATAATAACAATCTAGGCTTTAAGAATTTGTCACAACATTAGCTCTGATTGCAACATTTGTTTGGGAGTTTTTGTCTATTTTGTTTAGCCATTGATGCTCAGGGTTTGAGAAATAAACTCATTGCATGATTGACTATTGTGAGTTTTGAAATTACGGCTGATTCTTAAAAGAAAATATTTTTAAGCAACTGTAATGAGGGCGGTGATATCCCGCCCTCATTTTTTTGCTGTCACGTCTTTAGTTGCAGCCCACATCCCTTTATTATTAACGGGCGTTTCCTCGAGATTCTTTGCTTGTTTTTCTGCCATTTGCTTGTTAATTCTTTTTTTCAAACACTGGCATTGGGTTAAAATTCTTGCGTCAAGAAAAGGTTTAGGAAGGATGGCCGTGGCAAACGACGGGGGCGATAAATTATCAAATGTAATGGCGAGCATTGGTCACATTTGTTGTGATCTCAATCAAGGTGCACTATCATCCTGTTTGCCATTTTTGATGATGTATAACGGCTTTTCCTACACCGCCGTGTCATTCTTGATTTTCTTTGCGAACATTTGTTCTGCTGTCATTCAGCCTGTTTTCGGCGCGATTGGCGACAAACACCCATGCCCTTGGTTTATGGCGCTCGGCGTTTTCCTTGCAGGTGCAGGAATTTGTCTGATTGGTTTCGCGCCGAATTATTTTCTAGTTTGCGTAGCCGCAATGATTGCTGGCACTGGAAATGCGATGTTTCACCCCGAAGGCGGTCGAATTTCTAATCTGGCTGCAGGAAATCGCAAAAGCAACGGCATGAGCATTTTTGCTGTTGGTGGAAACATTGGCTTTTTTGTTGGACCTTTTCTAGCTGCAATTTTCTTGAGCAATTTTGGAATGCATGGCACATTAATTTTTCTTGTTCCCTGCACTCTCTGTTCGGTGGCACTTCTTGCTTTTAACAAACGTTTTCGTTCTTTAGGAAAAGCAACTGATGTCTTGACAGAAGCAAAGAAACATGAGCCTGAGCACTGGAAGAACTTCTGGATAAACATGCTTGCGCTGGCATGTCGCGCAATTTTGCAATATGGCTTGCTTGCGTTCATTCCTCTTTTCTTCGTTGGTGTCTTGGGTCAGGCAGAATCGACTGGTTCGCTTGCTCTCTGTGTTTATAGCGTTGCAGGAGCCGTTGCAACTTTTATGAGTGGCAAAACTACTGAGCGGATTGGAGTTCACAAAGTCACTACAAGTTGTTTTATGCTAACTGTAATTCTTTTGGTTCTTTTTGCTTTCACCAGAAACATCTATGTAGCATGTGTTTTTGTTGCATTGCTGAGCATCACAACTGATCTTTTTTATCCAAGTCAAGTTGCGCTTGGCATGTCCTATGTTCCAAGGCATCTCGGGACCGCTTCTGGGATTTCTTATGGTCTTGTAGTTTCAGTTGGCGGAATCTTTGAGCCGTTGCTTGGTGTCGTGGGAGACCATTATGGACTTCCTGAGGTTATGATTGTGATGGCATTTGTTGCTTTCATTGGGACAGTGTGCGCGTTGATTATCCGTCGCGCCGATTCAAAATTAAAGCAATTAGGTGCATCTGCTGCTCATTCGCACGCATCTAGCTAGTTTGCAGACAAATCAGGGTAATGTCCGCATCTTCAAGGAAGAACGAACGACTTCGATGCTTAAAAGTTGACCTATTCCAACCTGTTTTTGCTAGTGTGGTTCTTTAATCATTAAGGTTTACGATAAAACCAAGAGGAAACTCTGCAATGAACTTCTATTTCCTTTACTGGATTTTTTCTTTATTTGTTGATTAACGTTTTAAAATTTTAAAGTCTGACGTGAAATAAAAATTTCTTGCATTTTTTGATAGTAGGGTTTCATAAATTTTGAGCATAAATTTTCGACAAATAGTGTTGCCAATAACAGTTGCTTTCATTTGGGGCATGGCTTTCTCAGCACAAGCTGTTTGCTCAGAACACATCAGTGTGCACTTCACGATTTTTGGAAGAAGTGTAATTAGCGCGATTGCAATGATTCCTGTTCTGATCATTCATCTTTTTAAAGTTAGAAGCGATAGGTCCCTTAGCGAAAAAACACAGCCTGTGCTTGGAGCCTGTGGAAGAACTGAGTTTGAAAGCAACGAAGCTAACCATGGGTTCACCTCGACTAGCACTAGCCATGAAGAGAAAGATTCCGCGAAGTATCAAGTAAATCACTCCAAGAGAGACTTGATTGTTGGTGCTGCGGTTTGCGGATTCTGGCTCTATATTGGCATGTTGTTTCAGCAAGCTGGAATTGCGGGCGGAGTTGACACGGGGAAGGCCGGCTTCCTCACGTCTTTATATGTAGTTCTCGTTCCGCTGTTTGGAATGGCTCTAGGAATAAAAGCTGGTTTTAAGATTTGGGTTTCGGTTGCGCTAGCTGTTTGTGGGCTTTATTTCTTAAGCTTGTCAGGAGTTGTTGTTCCTGCCACAGAGGATTTGTTGATTTTAGGCTGTGCGGCACCGTTTGCAATTTACATCTTGGCAGTTGATCACTACACAAAAAAGTGCGATACAACTCAGCTTGCTACCTTTCAACTTGTGGCATCGGCCGTCTTTTCTTTGCCAATGTTTATTGCTGATGTTGTTGTTTTTGCTGGTCCAGCAAGTGTTGAAGACATTTTGGCGACCATCCCAGCACTTTTGTATCTCGGTGTTGTGTCGGGTGCGATTGGTTTTTCTCTTGAGGCTGTTGCTCAAAAAGGCGCAAATCCAACGTTGGTAACGCTTCTAATGAGCCTCGAAAGTGTGTTTGCTGCTCTTGGCGGAGCTGTGCTTTTAGGACAGTTTATGACAGGGCGTGAGTTGTTCGGATGCACTCTGATGTTCGCTGCTGTCATTTTGAGCCAACTCCCAACATCACTCATCAAGAAACTGTTCGGTCGCTCATGCGATAAATGTCCCAAAAGTGCTGAGTGATATAATCGCAGTCACAGTTTCTCTGCGACATTTTACATCTGCGCTGAAAAATCACTAGGAGTATATTTACAAGGAGGCAATCATGCCAGCAGCACCAACAGAACTTCCTCGCACATTTGAGGGATATCAAGAAGCTCGAAAAGCCGGGTTCATGAAAGTCAAAGATTTCAAGGATAACGGCGGAAAACTTGTGGGTTATCTTTGCACCTATGCTCCCCTTGAGATTGTTGATGCGGCAGGAGCATCAGCTGTTGGGCTTTGCGGCACTTCTGATGAAGTCATTCCTGCTGCGGAACAGGTTTTGCCAACAAACCTTTGTCCGCTAATTAAATCTACCTATGGTTTTGCTTTTACTGACAAATGCCCATATACCTATTTTTCAGACGTCATCATTGGTGAGACAACTTGCGATGGCAAAAAGAAAATGTATGAGCTGTTGCAAGACATTAAAGACATGTATGTTCTTCGACTTCCTCACGATAGGTCTCGCAGTTGGGCACTTGATGCTTGGAAGCAAGAAATCATTGGCTTAAAAGAATATCTAGAGAAACGATTTGATATTGCCATCACAGAAGAGCAAATTCGTGAGGCGACAAGAAATCGCAATCGGCTTCGTCAAGCAATTTGTAATCTTTATGAGCTGCAGTTAAAAGGCACAACTGCATTTACTTCTGTTGAGTTGCTCAGTGCAATGGCAGCTGGCAGCTTCAATCTTGACGTCAACAATTTCCGTGAGACTCTAGAGTCAATGGTTGCAGAGAACAAGGGGAAGTGCAACGAAGAAAATGACAAGAAGAAAAGAATCCTTTTGACAGGTTGTCCTGCAAATGGAGTCATTAATAAAGTTGCAAAGTCTATAGATGAAAACGGCGGTGTTATTGTTTGCAGTGATTCATGCACTGGCGAGAGAACTAACCGCATGCAAATCGATCCAGATGCTCCAGACATTTATCAGGCGCTTGCTGAGAAATATATTGACATTAATTGCTCAATTATGACGCCAAACAACAGACGCATGGAAAACACAATTGAAATGTGCAAAAAATATGACGTTGATGGAGTTATTGATCTTGTTCTCAACTGTTGCCACACATTTAATGTTGAAAGTACTCTTATGCAAAAGGCTGTTGAACAATCGGGTCTTCCATATCTTAAGCTCGAGACCGACTATTCTCAAAGCGATGCAGGGCAAATCGACACACGCATCGCGGCATTCATTGAAACGATGTAGATTATTTGAGAATAGACTGATAGATGTAATTTGCTCGCCTTGCAGAAATGCGAGGCGGGCATTTTGTTTTGAGGTTTAAAATAAATGGATAGTGTCACAGTTCTGCAATGTGACTTTTCTGCGCCCACCTGCGCCATGTAATCATCTTGTTTAGGAGTATATATGACAGATTATCATCCAATGTGGGAAGACTTGGGCATGGACGTTGAGACGCACGATCAGCTTTGCGCTGTTTTGCCTCAAGCTTTCGGAGACGTTTATTTATCTCAGGAAAATCGACCAGAGGCAATGGCTTTTTGGGACATGGTTGTTGGAGAAATTCATGGTATTCGTCCAGCAGAATTAATCGAAGCGCAAAAAAATGGACAAAAAGTGTTCGGAACGTTTTGCGTGTTTGTTCCAGATGAGGTCATTATTGCTGCAAATGGCATTGTAACTGGCCTTTGTGGAGGTTCTCAATTTTGGGTTCCAGCTGGTGAAGAAGTGCTTCCAAAGAACACTTGCCCCCTCATTAAAGCCAGCGTTGGTGCTCGCTTAGGTAGAACTTGCCCATTCTTCCGCATCGCCGACATGTATGTTGGAGAAACAACATGTGATGGCAAGAAAAAAGCATATGAGATTTTGGCCGAAGACGTGCCAATTCACATCATGGATTTGCCTCAGATGAAGCGCGAATGCGACTACAAAAAGTGGGAAGACGAAATTCGCAGTTTCATCAAAGTTGTTGAAGACTTTACAGGCAATGAAATTACTGCAGAAAAGCTTGCAGATGCGATTAAAGTTGTTAACGCGAAGCGTGCTGCAATGAAGAGAGTTTATGAATGCCGTAAGGCTGAGAAACTTCCAATTTCTGGCAAAGACGTGTTGTTGATGACGCAAATTGCATTCTTTGACGACCCTGCTCGTTGCGCAGAGATGTGCAACAAACTTGCTGACGAATGTGAGCAGAGAATTGCCGATGGTGTTAGCGTGTTCCCAGCGGGGACGAAGCGCATCATGATTACAGGCACTCCAATGGCTATTCCAAATTGGAAATTGCATCACATAATTGAAACGAGTGGTGCCGCCGTTGTTTGTGAGGAGTGCTGCACTGGCACACGCTATTTTGAAAACATGGTTGATGAAAGTGGATCCACGATTGATGAGCAGGTCACAGCACTTTCAAATCGCTACATGATGAACAATTGCGAGTGCTTTACGCCAAATCCTGGTCGAAAAGAAGACATTTTGAGACTTGCTAAAGAATACAACGTAGACAGTGTTATTGATGCTCATCTCATGTTCTGCAATCTTTATGACACGGCAGGACGTGGTGTTTCGCAAGCTCTTGATGAGGCTGGAATTCCATGCCTGACTCTTGAGACTGACTACACCGACAACGATGCAGAGCAATTACGAACTAGAATTCAAGCGTTCATTGAGATGCTCGACTAGAACTGGAGTCGAAGGACGAATTGAGCACTAAGTGCTACATTTTAGTTAAAAGTCACACTGAAGGGATGGCGCTATTTGAGTTTTTGAGGTCTCAAGACTTTGAAGCTCGGGTGGCGCCGTCACCTCGTGAAGCGAGAAGCGAGTGCGGAATGAGTTTACTTTGCAGTTGCGAGCAAATTGATTCTGCAATGGCATTAGCGCAAAAACATGGTTTAAAGTTTGACAAAAAGATGGAGGTCGAGCAAACTTTCGACATTCACAGGAACAAATTCTGTTAAAGGATTCTTTGCAGAATGAGTTGGTGTTTTTTTACAATGTTTGAAGTGGCTCAACTATCCTGTTAGCGTTTTAAAAGGCTTATTTATTAGTGTGGAAGGCAAAAGAGTTTAAATGTTGGCAATAGGTATTGATATTGGCTCAACTTCTGCAAAAACTGCTGCTGTTAAAGATGGCGACCTTGTTTTTACAAAAGTTGTTCCAACAGGTTACAACAGTGTAGATGCTGCTGATAGATTAAAAGAAGACCTTTCAAATGCAGGTTATCCAATAGAAGATGCCGACGGAATTGTTGCCACTGGCTATGGTCGAATTTCAGTTCCATTTGCCGACAGAACAATAACAGAAATCACTTGTCATGGAAAGGGTGCCGCCTTTTTGTTTGAGGGCGACATGACAGTAATTGACATTGGTGGACAGGACACAAAAGCAGTGCAGCTTCGCAATGGTCATGTTGATAAATTCCTGATGAATGACAAATGCAGTGCTGGCACAGGAAAATTTTTGGAAGTAATGGCTAACCGACTTGGGCTCACATTGACAGAGCTTTGTGAACTTGCGAGAAATGGCGAAGAAACACCAATTTCTTCGATGTGTACTGTGTTCGCGGAAAGTGAAGTAATATCTCTCATTGGAAAAGGAACTCCTCGTGAAAACATTGCTCGCGGTGTAATCGATTCCGTTGTCACAAAAGTCTGCTCTCTTGTTAATCGCGTAGGCGGAACAAACTTTGCGCTAACTGGTGGGCTTTGTGATGAGAGTTATATCGTTGAGGCTTTGTCAAAAGCACTTGGTGGGCCTGTTTTAACTTGCCCGAATGCTCGATATGCAGGCGCTATTGGTGCAGCATTGAGCGTTAAATAAAGGTTATTCTCTCATTAAATTTGAGAATAAATAAAAACACTCTCTAACGAAAGGAAGAAACAATGAGTGGAAAAGTAGTTTTGATTGCAACAGACAAAATGGGTCATGGCGACGATGTGCTTGGAAAAAAACTCATGAAAGCATTTACATATGCATTGAGTGAGGCTGAGGAACTCCCATCACACGTTCTTCTTTATAACGGTGGTGCATTTCTTTCACAAGAAGGTGCAGAAACTGTTGAGGACCTTAAAAAGCTCGAAGAAAAGGGTGTTGAGATTCTCACATGCGGCACATGCACAGAGTTCTTTGAGATTTCAGAAACTGTTGCAGTAGGATCAATCACCAACATGTATGAAATCGTTGAGATTTGCACTGAAGCAGACAGCGTTATTCGCCCATAGTTGTTTTTTATAATGGTTAGCGGTTGCATACTGATGATATGAGTAAACCAATCATCAATTTTTTAGTGAAGTTCGGCATTTTTTGTGTATAGTTCTTTTAGTTACTTTAGACATTAAAAATAAGTAAAGGAGTATATATATGCCACGTCCAATTCTTGACACTACAGAATGCATCGCTTGCGAAGTTTGTGTTGAAGCTTGCCCACAAGGTGTTCTTGCTGTGAAAAGCGACGTCGTAGAAGTGGTAGACGAAGAGAGCTGCATCGGCTGCGGCGACTGCATGGAGGAGTGCCCAATGGGGTGCATCACAGAGATTCAGGAAGACTAGTTCCTGCTTTCTTCTAACACCAACTTTTCAAAGAGGCTCGTATGAGCCTCTTTTTTTGTACTTTTCCAAATGCCTGCCAAAATTGCGCTTTTAAGTTCTTGCTCTCTTCTTAAGAATTGCGCTTGATTTGGGCCTGTGCCCGAGCTTGAGCAAGGTCGCATATGCTGAATAACAAACCACAGTCACAACTGATACAGCTGTTCAACAGGAGGAAAAAACTGCTCCCCAAGATCAAGCTCAGAATTCACAGACTGTGGATGAGCAAAAAAACTCCGTTGAGATGCCTTATGTTGTTGCCCCAGGTGCAGGCTATCACGATGCTCTTGGCGCTGGCAGCTATGCAGCCGCAAAGAAAGAATTTATTCTTCTTGTGAACCACGATGGCGACAATTCTTAAAATGGTCGAAAAGGCAAAAGCACATGAGTCGGCAACAATTCTCAGGGGAAAGTTCGCTGTGCCTGCTCAAGTTGAGGCTTGCCTTAATAACGCTGGTGTCAAAGCAACCCGCATCGCAGGTGATGATGCATACGAGACGAATTTTAAGTTCGTAGGAAATGCTCTAAAAGTTGGACTAACTCTTGATAATGTAGGAGTTAGCTCTGGGCTTGGATATTATGACGCTCTTGGTTCGTCGCACATCTTGGGCAAGTCAAACAGTGTTATGTTCCTTGTTTCAAAGGACGAATCGTTGAACCAGAAGGCATATGACATGCTGAAAAACTCCCGGGTACCGCTCTATAAAGCACGTGTCTTCGGTGGACAAGCTGTTATCACTGATGAAACAGTTGGCAAGATTGATGGAAAACCTCGAATAGGGCAATTTTGGAAACTATTAGCGAAAGAATTGACTAAATAGATGATTTAGGTTTTCTATAAGTCGCTTGCTTGTTGGTTGTAGGCGACTTCAGCTAAAAGGAATGGATCCGGCTAGTTGCCGGAGCCATTTTTATGCATCAAAAACGATGAGAGTCAGTTTTTGACAGTTGAGTCGCTATTTTCTTTTGAGTTATTGATTTTTGAAGGTTGATTGCAAAAGTGACATGTTAGCAAGATGCAGACTAGTCTAGCTCACTCATCATGCAACTTCACTGTTTTAGTCTGATAAAAAAGAAGCGTGCGAAGTACTCGCACGCTTTAGCAGCACTCGCCTTGAGGTAAGGATGAACACATCTTTATAAAAAAGATGGTGTCCGCAATTTGTTTCACAGCTTTTCGAGCAGTGAAGTGGCAAACAAGTTGCCAAATCAGTGACGAATTCCTAATCCACAAATAATCTAAGACTCCTTAGGCGTAGTCGTTGGTCCATCGCAAAAATGAACCCTCAAAACAAGTGCTGAGTTAATTTTAGCAAATGCGAGGCAGCAAATCGCCAACTAACATGTCGAGTATTCGTTTTGAGCCGAGAGCGGTTTTGACCAAAACTCGTGCACCTGCTTCACTGTTAGTTGCCTCAAATGTTTTGCCAATAATGGCAGCGTCGCGCCCATATTCATTCAACTTGCATGCTGCAAGAGCAGCCTCTGCTTCACTCTCTGGAACAACAATAACGAATTTGCCTTCGTTTGCAACTTGATAAACATCAAAGCCAAGCATTTCGCATGCGCCTGCCACTTCCGGTTTGACAGGCACTTTCGTTTCGTCTATCTCGATTGAAACGCCACTCATTTGAGCAAATTCATTTAGAGTTGAAGCGAGGCCTCCTCGAGTTGGATCTCGGAAGCAAACCGTGTGAGGAGCTGCTTTCAAAACGTCAGCAACGAGATGATTTAGTGGTGCCGCATCAGTTTTGAGGTTATTTGTGAAATTTAAGTTTTCACGCTGCGACATTATGGTGATTCCGTGGTCTCCAAGAGAACCCGAGACAATCACACTCATGTTTGGTTCGATGTTGCGCGCAGTTAATTCAACACCTTCAGGAATGATTCCAATCCCCGATGTGTTGATGTAAATTCCGTCGCACTTTCCTTTGTTCACAACTTTAGTGTCACCTGTGACGACTTCCACACATGCTTCGTCAGCTGCGTCTTTAATGGAATGGCAAATTTTCTTCAAGTCATCAATTGGGAAGCCTTCCTCCAAAATAAAGGCTACAGAAATTGCGACTGGAATTGCACCCGCCGTTGAGACATCGTTTACTGTTCCGCACACCGCTAAGCGCCCAATGTCGCCGCCTGGAAAAAATTGAGGAGTTACTACAAAAGAATCGGTTGAATAGGAGACCTTAAAGTTTCCACTAATTCCACGGGTCTTTGCGATTGATACAAGGTCTAATGCAGCCGCATCGTCGCTTGTCTTTAGCTCATCTTTCGCGTATTCTGCCTTAAACACCTCATCTATCAGGTGCTCCATCATCGAACCACCGCTGCCGTGCCCCATCATTATTGTTTCATTAACCATGATGGTGACCTTTGTCTTCATGAATTGCGGTGAGAACGAGTTTTCCAGTGTCGACGCCTTTTGTTCCCATAATTTTGTCGGCAATCAGGCGAACAACTTCGTTTTCGCCGCGCAAAATGATGACCTCAAGGCAAGAATGTGGGTCAACATGCACATGGGTTGTCGAGATGATGTTTGGGCAAAATTGATGCTGGATTTCGTGCAAGCGATCGCTCAGGTCATTTGAGTGATGATTGTATGCAATTGTTAGTGTGCCAATCACTTGTGTGTCGGGCACTGAAATTTCTTGTTCCTGAATTGCATCGCGAACGAGGTCGCGAATCACTTCCGAGCGGTTTGTTCCATCTCCTCTGCGTGCAACCAGTTTGTCAAGTTTAAGACAAAGTTCCTGGGGCATTGCAACTGAAAATCTGATTAGGTCTCCGTTCATTTTCCCTCCCTTGAATAATGATTATACAACCGTCGTTTGCTACAATAAATTTATCTAAGGTCTCAAACTAATTTAAGGAAAATTCAATGACGAAACACATTTTTGTTACGGGCGGTGTTGTGTCAAGCCTCGGTAAGGGAATCACGGCGGCTTCCCTTGGTCATCTGCTAAAGTCTCGCGGTTACAAGGTGACCATGCAGAAGATGGATCCCTATTTAAACGTGGATCCGGGCACAATGAGTCCTTTTCAGCACGGTGAAGTTTTTGTGACGGAAGATGGGCACGAGGGTGACCTAGACTTGGGTCATTATGAGCGATTCATCGATGAGAACTTGACTCGTGAGTCGAACTTTACGCAGGGCTCAATCTATCAAACTCTCATTTCTCGCGAGCGTCGCGGCGATTTTCTTGGCGGAACTGTGCAAGTTATTCCGCATGTTACCGAAGCCATTAAAGAGCGACTCACGCGCATTGCCGAGCAATCAAATGCCGACATCGTTATTTCAGAAATTGGTGGCACAGTTGGTGACATTGAATCAACTCCTTTTATTGAGGCAGTTCGTCAATTCAAAAAGCAGCACAATCCTCAGGATGTCATTTTTATCCACGTGGCACTTGTTCCCTACATTGCAGCTGCGCACGAGGTAAAAACGAAGCCTTGCCAGCATTCGGTCAAAGAGCTTCGCAGCCTTGGTGTTCAGCCTGACTTCATCGTTTGCAGAAGCGACCACGACGTAAACGAGCAACTCCGTGAAAAGATTGCTCTTTTTTGCGACGTTCCAGTTGATCATGTGGTGAATTGCATTGACGCGCCTTCTATTTATGATGTTCCAATTGCCTTGTATGAGCAGGGCTTTGATTGTGCCGTTCTTGACAAACTTGGTCTTGATCGACGTGAGGCTGATCTCTCTAATTTAAATAAATTTTTGGCAGACACGAAAAACTGCGAAGGCGACGTTGACATTGCAATTGTTGGAAAATACACCGACCTTCATGATGCCTATCTCTCAGTCATTGAAGCCCTCACACACTCTGGCGTGTTTCATGGAAAAACCGTTCACTCGCACCTCATAAACGGAGAAGAGTTAAACGAGAGCAACGTTGATGAAATTTTGAGCAAGTTTGACGGGATTCTTGTTCCTGGTGGCTTTGGTGTTCGTGCATTTGAAGGAAAGATTTTGGCAGCGAAATATGCTCGCGAGCATGAAGTTCCATTCCTCGGGATTTGTCTTGGCCTTCAAGCTGCTGTCGTTGAATTTGCAAGAAATGTTGCAGGTCTTGAAGGTGCAACTTCAACTGAATTTGATGAAGATGCGCAATATCCTGTTATTGATCTCATGCCTGAGCAGGAAGATGTCGAGGACAAAGGCGGTACGATGCGCCTTGGTGCCTATCCATGCAAGGTAGCGCCTGACACAAAGGCATTTGAGGCCTATGGCGAAGAACTCATTTATGAGAGGCATCGTCATCGTTATGAAGTTAACAACGCCTATCGTGATGCACTGACAGAGGCAGGACTTGTTATCAGCGGTTTGTCACCCGACGCTCGTCTTGTGGAAATGGTTGAGATTCCTAACCATCCATGGTTTGTCGCTAGTCAGGGGCATCCTGAGTTCAAGAGCCGCCCATGGAAAACACATCCTTTGTTCCGCTCTTTCGTTGGGGCAGCAATAGAGCGCAAATTTAAGTAGTTTTTCGCCTTTATAGAGCTTGCGGAATTTTTGAGTTCAAGCAGGTTAGACATCATTGGACGTTAGGTTACTAACAGAGCAATTTCTGGAAGCACTTCGCTGGGAGCGAGGTGCTTCTTCTTCTACTATTGAGAGCTATGCACGTGATTTGGGTGTTTATTGCGACTGGCTTGATTCTGTTGGAGTTGATGACGCCGAACAGATAACGACCGATGTTGCAGTTAGATTTCAACAGCATTTAATCCTTCAAAAACTTGCGAGGTCAACTGTCAAGCGGCGCATGGCTGGCGTTAGATCTTTTCATAAATTCCTACAATGTGAAGGATTTCTCGAGGTTAATCCTGCCTCACGCATTCCATTGCCAAAAGTTCCATCCAATTTGCCACAGACCCTAACTGTTGAGCAGGTGGGAGACTTGATTGACAAATATGCGGCGATTAAACGCTACAAAAACGACGTTTATGACGATGCGCATAAGGTTTGGTCTAGCGAACTGATTGTTCGCGACGTAGCAATTCTTGAAGTTCTTTATGGCTGTGGATTGCGTGTTTCGGAGCTAATCAACATGAACACTGAAGACGTTCAGGTTGAAAAAGATGCGACTGATGGATTTGTGAGAGTTATGGGCAAGGGCAATAAGGAACGGTTTTCGCCAATTGGGGGAAGCGGTCTTCAGGCTTTAAAGAAATATGTTGAAGAGGCACGTCCAACTTTGGCTCGCAAAGCAAAATCAATTTCGCAAGATGCTTCACGTGCCGTTTTTTTGAATGCGAGAGGCGCTCGCATGACGCGACAACGGGTTTTTATGGTCGTGCAGACAGCTGGTGAAACAATTGGAATTGAGAAGCTGCATCCGCATGAGCTTCGCCATTCCTATGCCACGCACATGCTTGCGGGAGGTGCTAGCCTTCGACTTATTCAAGAAGCTTTAGGACACTCTTCAATTTCAACAACGCAAATCTACACCCATGTCGATCTTTCGCACATTCGCGAAGAATACATGGCATCTCACCCTCGCGCGGGACTTTAAGGATTGAATCTCTTTTTTTACCAAACCGCTTGCAATTTAGCAAGGTATTCAAATAGCGCAATCTTCGAATCGAAATTAGTGTTGCTCTAATTGTGTTTTGCTTGAGTTTTTTTCTGAAACTTTTGTTGTCGCCAATTTTCGATTCGATGAACTTGGCTTGGTTTGAGAAGGGTTAAGTTGGGCATTGTCTTTCGCGTTTGTGAAAAAATTCAAGGATTTACACATCCTATTAAGGAGAGAAAGTCAGCCTGGATTAAACAGATTTGCACTGATTGCTGATAGTTTTTAAGCTATGGTCATCCTGGCGCTCATGTCGAGGGGCTTTGCAGAGAAAGGTGCTGTAGTTGCAAGGCCATCAACGCCTGTTGCTGCATATTCGCGCGTGTTTTGTGGGTTAATGCCTCCCGCTGCTATGAGTGTGATGCGGGGGTCAATTTCCTTTAATTCTTTTACTAATTTGATTAGCTCCTGCGGTTTCATTTTGTCGACCTGAATGCCGTCAACTCCAGCTCTGGCAAGTTGCACAGCTTGTTCCTCATTGGCTTCGACAAACAGTTTCTTTTCAATGCAGTGAGATTTGATTTCTGGGAGTTTTTCCAGGAATGCATCAAAGCCTCCCATGAACGTGATGTGTTGGTTAAACACTAGCACCGTTTCTGACAATCCAAGACGATGAGGAAATCCACCGCCTGCCATTACGGCACTTGTCAGCAGGTCTTTGCATCCTGGCATCGATTTTCGAGTTGTTAGAATTTCGCAACAGCTGTTGACGCTGTGAGCAGCGTTGACCATTTGTTTTGTTTTGGTGGCGACAGCCGAGAGGTGGTCAAACAAATTCAAACAAACTTTCCAAGTTGCGTGCAGGTCGGCTGATTTCCCAGCGAGTCTCATGAACGTGCTGCCAGCATGCAGCTCTGTTCCGCTGCTTGTCGCGCTCAAGACTTCGCATCCTAGTTCAGTTGCAATGCGTGACGCGAACTCAGTGCCTGCAAGAATGCAATCCTCACGTGTGAAATATTCCATTTCTCCTGGTTCGTTTCCGATGCCCAAGATTTCGCATGTTAGGTCAATGTAGGGGATGTCTTCAGCTATCAGATGATCGAGACGCTCGTTTGAAATTCGAACCATGATAGACCTCACTGTGCTCTAAATTATTCAATCGTGAATTTGACTGTGAGATTAGGATAATAATTTTCATAAATTGTGTAAATAGCTGTGCTTTCCTTATGATTTTAACTTGAGATGCGAATGCGACAGTTTTTAGCTAATGAGAGGAATTGTTGTCATGAAGGTTTTAGTTAGCGCATGTTTACTCGGAGATAATTGTAAATATGATGGAGGCAATAATCGAAACGAGTCAGTAATAAAGTTTGTCGCTGGCCATAAAGTGGTCCCAGTTTGCCCTGAAGTCCGGGGAGGTTTACCCACTCCTCGTGAACCATCGGAATTAATCGGCAACAGGGTCATAAGCAAGGATGGCATTAGCGTTGACGAGCAATTTCGCACCGGGGCAAAAGAAGCACTGACTATCGCTCTTGAAAACGAGGTTGACATGGCGATCCTTCAATCTCGCAGCCCCAGTTGTGGCGTCAATGAAGTTTATGACGGAACATTTACTGACACATTGATTCCTGGCCGCGGCATCTTTGCGCAGATGCTTGATGATGCAGGAATTAAGGTCATTGATGCTTCGTTTATCGCTGGTGCTTTAGCATGGCCTTTTTTCATCAACCCTTGATTTGGTCGATTCGCAAATCTTACTCTTGCCTTTGATGGAAGGAGAACGTTGTTTATCCCTAGCTTGTAAAATTTCTCAGGCGCGTCTTTGAGCTCTTCCCAAACGCCTGGGGCAAGAACTCCAGCAACACTAGTGCCTCGTGATTCCGCTTCGCAACACAGATTTTCAAGCCATCGCGTTTTACCACATTGTATGTCGCCCGTTAAAAGAAACAGCACGGTTCTTCCTGCATAAGACTATGTTTTTATCTTTACTCTCTAATTAATTTACTCTTCTTTAAGTTATTTCAGCGTTAATATCTCGCGTTTGGTTGTTTTGTCTGTGCTTTATTCTAGATTTTGAGCTATCCCACCGTTTTAGTTATTTCTCTCTCCCTATATTCCCTACATTCAAAGCTTGCCTCTATTGGTCTTGTTTCATTGGCGTTTTGAACACGTAGTTTTCACCTATTCTTCAAGAGCACCGTTAAGACCTTGAGCCATCGCTTTTGCTACAACTTGAGCAATTTCATCGAATGGTGTGTCGTCGCCTGAATTGTACCAATACTCATATGTGTGGAACACTCCGCTCAGGATGTAGTGTGCATAGTAATTTGCATTTTTCAAAGGTTTTAATCCATGAAGCTTCCGCTCTTTGTTGATGATATCTTCCCACATGGGCTGAAAAATTGCTGTGACTCTCGCGACTGGATATTTGCTGACAAAAACTGGGTTAAAAAGGCGAGCCCGCCGATACATGTCACCGAGTTCTTTTGCTATCGCGTCAACATCTAGCGGGAGTTTTTCGAACAATCCGATTTTCTCAATTCTCTCTCTGGTCTTTTCTGCATGATCAAGTGTCATGGTGTCGAAAATGTCATCTACGGAACTAAAGTGCAAATAAAAAGTCTTACGATTGATGTTTGCCTCTCGTGCAATTGCACTCACTGTGATTTTTGAATATTCTGTGTTCAGCAGAAGGCGAGAGAGCGCATCTTCTATCGCTTTGCGTGTTTTTATTACGCGTCTGTCAACGTTCTTTTCTGGCTTTCTTTTTTTGGCTTCTTCTGTCATCTTTCCTTTAATCCTTTTGTTTTTTAAAGACTTAATGCCTAGGTGAGTAGCATCAGCTCAACCTAAACGACGAACTGCTCAATCACATTTGTTCTTATCATTACCTTTCTTGGACTTTAGTTCTTCTAACTCGCATATTGCTCCCTGCTCACATAGGTTTTTGCTTCATGACAATTTGTCACATTGTTTTCTTGGAACCCTCTCACCGAATAAATTAAGAAATAATCAACACATTAGTCATTGATGGTGATTATTCCTCAACTGTGTGATAACTGCCTATTGTCAAAGCTCGTATCTTCAATATTATTACTCATGTGGTGGAAAAACCACAGTTGTGTATTAGTTTTTACGACTGCTAAATTTGCAGTTGAAAGGAGGCAATGCGATGGCAGCATTGGATTCGGTTAAGCGTGCAGGGCTTAACAAAATGGTTGATTATTTGTTTGAGGACCCTGAGGAGCGCTTTCCTAAAGCTATGGAGATGGTTGATAAAATTGCACCTGAAGCTCTCTTCGCATCACAGCGTCTTGCATTCAAGAATGCTATCGCTCAGCACAATAACTGGTATCAACTTCTTTTAAAACTTGCCGATTTGAACCCTGAGATGAGCAATCGCATAATTAAGACCTTCATTGTTGATTCGAATCTCATGGTGTGGGGCGAACAGGAAAAAAATCGTGATAAATATAAATGCAACATTCCGTGGACTGTTTTGCTAGACCCAACGAGCGCTTGTAATCTTCATTGCACAGGTTGTTGGGCAGCAGAATATGGTCACAAGCTCAACTTGTCTTATGATGACATTAATTCAATCATCGAGCAGGCTAAGGCGCTCGGCACTCACGTGTTTATCTACACTGGTGGTGAGCCACTTGTGAGAAAGCACGATTTGATTAAAATTTGTGAAGCTCACCCCGATTGCGTATTCCTTTGTTTTACTAATGGAACACTCATTGATGAGGAGTTCTGCCAAGACATTATTCGAGTCGCCAACTTTGTCCCTGCAATTTCTGCGGAAGGTTTCGAAGAAGCAACTGATGCACGACGTGGAAAGGGCGTATTTAAGAAAGTTCAAGATGCAATGGAGCTTCTTCGCAAGCATAAACTCCCATTTGGCGTTTCTTGCTGCTACACTTCTCAAAACGCAAGTTCAATTGCAAGTGAAGAATATTTTGACTATCTGATTGATCAAGGTGCATTGTTTGCTTGGATTTTCTCGTTTATGCCTGTCGGATATGACACAACAGCTGATTTAATTCCAACAGCACAGCAGCGCAAGGACCTATACACTTTCGTGCGTAAAATGCGCGAATCAAAACCATTATTTACGCTTGATTTCCAGGATGATGGTGAATTCGTTGGCGGATGCATTGCTGGTGGTCGTCGTTATTTGCACATTAACGCTGCTGGCGACGTTGAGCCTTGCGTTTTTGCTCATTATTCAAATTGCAACATTCATGATGTTAGCCTTCTAGAGGCGCTTCAGTCTCCAATTTTTATGGAGTATTATTACGAGCAGCCATTTGATGGAAATTACCTGCGTCCTTGCCCAATTCTTGAAAACTCAGGTGCTCTTGCGGAGATGGTTAAACGCGCCGGTGCAAAATCTACGGATCTTCAGCACGAGGAATCAGCTGAACACCTTTGCGCTAAAACTAAGGCGTTTAGTGAGGAGTGGGCTCCAGTTGCAAAAGAACTTTGGGAGAATCCTCAAGATCCTTTGTTCGAAAAGAGGCACGACAAGAGACAAGGCATGGCTGACACCGACTTGCACAAGTTTGAGCGCCTAGAAAAGGAAGGACGAGAGATTCATTATTGTGGAGGCTTAAAGTAGCTTTTGATAATTTGTGTTGTCCCTTTAAAATGTTGTCAGACATAAATGAGTTACAAAAACTCTTTTGTTATGCATTTAGACATTGTACGTTGGGATTTTTGCGCAAAGAAATGAGCTATTAAATGGTTTCAATGATTTCTTTTTAGGATTTATATTTATTAGCGAGTTTTCAATAAATGCTATTTAATTTATAGTTTGTAAGAGATCTTTAGATTTCTGGCTGTGCTTTATTGAATTAGGAATTTGAAAATGACAGATTATTTATTTACCTCAGAATCAGTCACAGAAGGTCATCCTGACAAATTGTGCGATCAGGTCTCAGACGCCGTTCTTGACGCGATTTTACAGAAAGAAATTGAACTTGAAAAATCGGGTTACATAGCACCAAACGGCCACCCAGCAGATGTAACTAAGGTGCGCTGTGCTTGCGAAACGCTTGCAACCACTGGCACTGTTTTTGTTACAGGAGAAATTCGCACCCAGGCCTATGTCGATGTTGACGCAATCGTTCGTGACGTTGTCCGCTCTATTGGTTATGATCGTGCAAAATATGGTTTTGACTGCGACACATGCGGCGTCATCAACGCCATCCACAATCAAAGTCCCGACATTGCCCAAGGTGTTGATGAAAGTTGGGAAGCTCAACATGGAGAAGCCGCCGACATTAAAGACGAGATTGGCGCGGGCGATCAGGGAATGGTTTTTGGCTATGCTTGCAATGAAACAAGCACTCTCATGCCAATGCCAATTTTTTTGGCTCATCGACTTTCAGAAAGACTGACTAAAGTTCGCAAAGATGGAACATGCTCGTTCCTTCGTCCAGATGGTAAAACTCAAGTTTCTGTTCGTTATGTTGATGGCAAACCTTCTCAAGTTGAAAAGGTGCTTATTTCAACTCAGCATGATGAATCAGTTAGCCATGACGAACTCACGAAGAGTCTCATTGAGAACGTTATAAATCCAGTATTTGATGATGAAGGCGTAAAGGTTGCCGATAATTTGGAGATTTTCGTAAATCCAACTGGACGTTTTGTGATTGGTGGACCAATGGGCGACACAGGACTGACTGGTCGAAAGCTCATCGTTGACACCTATGGCGGCATGGGTCGTCACGGGGGTGGTGCTTTTTCTGGGAAAGACTGCACAAAGGTCGATCGCTCCGCTGCATATGCAGCTCGTTGGGTTGCTAAAAATGTCGTTGCAGCAGGCCTTGCCGACAGATGCGAAGTTCAAATTGCGTATGCAATTGGAATGGCTCACCCGATGAGCATTATGGTTGAGACTTTTGGCACGAATCATGTTCCTGTCGCAGACATTGAGCAGGCTGTTAATGAGGTGTTTGATTTGCGACCAGCTGCAATTATTGAATCGCTTGATTTGCGTCGCCCGATTTATCGTTTGACTAGCAACTATGGTCACTTTGGCCGTGAGCTGCCAGAATTCACATGGGAAAAATGCGATAGAGCCGATGAATTGAAACGCGCCTGCAATTTGATTTAAACAACGCTAAACGATTGATGAACTAAATGCCGCAAGCCCCGATTGATGCGTTTCTCTCGGGGCTTATTTATTGTAACTATAGTCCCGCTTGAGCAGGCGTCCGAATTATGCTACCTGTTCCACTTCCTGATATAAATATTGACTTTAACTGCGTGTAGATGTGGGAGATGCACACTCATTATTCGTTACTGCAAGTTGAAATTGAGGATGTTAGAAAAACTAATTGCGGTAATTTTAGAATTAAATTTGATTGTTTTCACTCCTGTTGATAAAGACTAAGGACAGTAGTGGAAATGTGGATGTGTAGACAGCGGATCCTTGTTCTCTTCTATAGTCCACGGAAAAAAGTGGCAGTCGCTTTCCGGATTGTAGTGTTGGCTTCTTTGTATAAAAGGGTTGTTGGAACTTTGCCGCGTCGAACATAAACAGTTGTAATTTCGCCATCTAGACCAGCCTCCATGCCATCAACATAAACGGCAGGGATTCTTTTTACCTGATTGTTTTTGTCAAGCACTAGCTTTAGCTGGACGATGTCATTCTCGTTTGTGAGGATTGTGCGAGCCGAAATTGTGTGACTTGCGAGTGGTTGTACGATTAGTCCTCGAAAAGAAGGTGCAACAATTGGCCCACCTGCTGCAAGGCTGTAGGCAGTGGAACCTGTGGCGGTTGCAATAATCATTCCGTCACCTTTAAAGCGACCGACAGCAGCTCCCGAAATGTCGAGCATCATGTCGAGCATAATCCCTGAGCCGCCACGAGTGATTGCAACTTCGTTTAGTGCAAAAAAGGAAGGACGTGTTTTTTGTGTGCCTTCTGCTACCCAGTCGGTTTCGTTTTCGCAGATGATGTCGCATTGAAGATTCGTGCGTCTCTCTTCCACTAGCTCACCTGCTAAAGCCATTGACGTGAGCTCAATGAGGTTGTCGTTAACATCGTTTGCCAAAAATCCAAGGTTTCCCAAGTTGATGCCAAGGATCGGAACATCTTTGCCTGTCAAAATTCTTGCTGTGCGCAAAATTGTTCCATCGCCTCCAAGCGTGATTACAAGATCAACTTCATCATTTTCGACGCACTCAGGAACTGTTTCATATGTGATTGGGTCATCCCAAACTAGTCTGTCAACATTAACAGTTTCGGTTTGGACTCCTTGAGCCTGAAGATAGGCAACAAGCATCGCGCATTTATCAATTGCCCCTGGTTTTGAATTGCTAATTGCGATTAATGTTCGCACCTTGGCTCCTTTATTTACCCCCTCATGAATTCGTTAGTCATTATACCTTGCATGATTGTTAACTGTTGATTAAAACGCCAGTGTCGTGGGCCGTTTGTCGTCGCATCTTAGCCCGTGCAATGGCTGTTTGATATGATATGCGCGGTTTATAAATTAAGGAGAAGGAAACAATGGAAGGTTTTGATTTGATTTCCACGGGGGCTTGGTCGCTCATCCCGCCAATTTTGGCGCTTGGTCTCGCTCTCATTACAAAAGAAGTTTATTCTTCTTTGACTGTTGGCGTTCTTTCAGGAATGCTCATTTATCAATTCACTCTCAACGGATTCGGCGTCAAACAGGTTATCGATTCGGTTGTGATGGTCCCTCAAATGATGGCCGAACAAATAGGAGGAAATGGAGGCCTCATATTATTCATGGCCTTACTTGGCGCGCTCACCGTCGTAATAGCGATTGCAGGCGGTTCTCGTGCCTATGCAGAATGGGTCACAAAACATGTTAAAAGTCCTCGAATGGCGCTTGTTTTAACGACACTACTTGGCATTTTCATCTTCGTTGACGACTACTTTAACTGCTTGACTGTTGGTGCTGTCATGCGTCCTGTTACCGACAAGTTCAACATCTCTCGCGAAAAGCTCTCGTGGATTATTGACTCAATGGCTGCTCCAGTTTGCATCATTGCTCCTGTTTCATCATGGGCCGTGGCTGTTGCAGGCTATCTTGGAGAAGGTGGATTCAATTCGTTTGTCGCTTCCATTCCATATAACTTCTATGCGTTGCTCACGATTTTCTTCGTGCTGTTCATGTGCATTTCGAAGTTTGACTATGGTCCAATGGCAAAGGCCGAGGCGCTTTCTCAAGGCGTGTTAAATAAGGTGCAAATTCCTGGCAAAGGCACAGTTTTGGAAGCTTCATCTTCTAAGGCAGTTGGAATAGACCCTGAAGATCTCGATAAAGAAAACCCCGACTTGCCAACTTTTGTTGCTGAGCTTGATGAAGTTGAGGCAACGGCACAATCTGAACTAATGGAATACAAAGGAATTAAAATTTCGGAAAAAGGCAGAGTGTTCGATCTTGTAATTCCAATTCTTGTTCTTGTTGTTTTCTCAATTCTGGGAATGATTTATGTAGGAGGATTCTTCGAGGGAGTCGATTTTGCAACTGCTCTGGGTGAAAGCCCAACGACTGGTCTTTGCATTGGTGCGTTTGTTGCCATTGCTGTAGCGGCTGCAATGTTCTTACCGAGAAAACTGATGAATCTCGACATTTTTGTTCAGGGAATTTGTGAAGGTGTTCGTTCGATGGTTGGAGCAATCATGATTCTCGTTCTTGCTTGGAGCCTCGGTGGATGCTGCCGTTATCTTTTGGGCACTGGTGAATTTGTTGCTGAATGCCTCAATGGTTTTGGGCAAAGCTTGCAAATTCTGCCACTACTCTTGTTCCTTGTGAGCGCAGCTATTGGCTTTGCAATGGGAACAAGCTGGGGAACAATTGCTCTCATTATTCCAATCGTTGTTGGTGTTTATGCTCCAGAAGACCCTCTCTTCCTCGTTGGCGTTGGCTCAACACTTGCTGGTGCAGTTTATGGAGACCACATATCACCAATTTCAGATACGACAATTCTTTCGTCGACGGGTGCGCTGTGTAATCACCTGCGGCATGTCGCTACGCAAATTCCATATGCATCACTTGTCATGATTGTTTGTGCTGTTTGCTATGCAATTGCAGGATTTACCGCTAATCCTTGGATTTCACTCGCAGTTGGCGTTGTTTTAATTGTCATTGGTGCAACGGTTCTCAACAAAGTCCAAGGTATAGCCACTCTCAAGAAGAAGGGTTCAGTTAAGGCATAGCTTTCGGAGGAATGGTTGTGTTAGCTTTACCTAAGTTAGAAAAGTTTAATTCGTGCGGCATAGAGTTTTTTACTGACAATGCCCTATATAGTGACACTGGCATTCGCATTGCATTTTCAACTCGCGTTGGTGGTGCTAGCGAAGGTCAGTGGGGGTCTCTAAATCTTGGCAGCCATGTGGAAGACAACATTAGTGATGTGATGGAGAACAGGGAGCTTTTGCTAAAGGCTCTCTGTTCCTTTAATTCCAAGACTGGCTTGTCGTCAGGTTCTGATGAAACTGACACTCCTAACTATCATCCTGTCATCACGAATCCACGTCAGGTGCATGGCGACACAGTTTTCTGCGTGAATTCAGCTAGCCAAATTTTTGATGGGGAAGAAGGTGACGGGGTAGTGTGCAACTGTAAAGAAATAGCTCCACTGCTCTGCTTTGCTGATTGCGCGCCTGTCATTTTAGCTGCAAATGATGGCACCTTTGCAGTCGTTCATGCTGGCTGGCGCGGTGTTGTAAATAAAATTTCTGCCAAAGCTTTTTCAATGTTGGTTGACAAATGCGGATCTGAACCGGGTGAAATAAATGCCTATGTAGGAGCGCACATTCGCCAATGCTGTTTTGAAGTTGGCGATGAAGTTGCTGCAATTTTCCGCAAAACCTTTGGTGAAAATGTGCTCTGTACAAATTGCGACAAGTTTAATGTTTCGATGTCGACTGCTTTGAAAATGCAGCTTATGGCGGTTGGTTTAAAAGAAGAACGCTTTTGCGACTTGGGGCTTTGCACAAAATGCAATGAAGACCTATTCTATTCATATCGTGCAACTGATGGTAAATGTGGAAGGCACGGTGCAATAGCTTTTAGATAGGAGTTCTTATGCTGACCAACTATGCATCAATCAATAAACAGCTCGCAGAACAGGCGAAATCGTGCGGAAGAAATCCAAACGAAGTTACATTGATTGCAGTTTCTAAAACAGTTGGACTCCAAGAGGTTGAATCGGCCATCGATGAGGGTGCTCATGATTTTGGTGAAAACAGACCTGAAGAACTTGTCCGCAAATCGCAAGCATTCCCAAATGAAAACTGGCATTTTATTGGCAACATTCAATCTCGTCAAATCAAAAACATTGTGCCTCACGCTTGCATGATTCATTCTCTTTTCAAATTTGAACATGCCGAAAAAATCGATCGCGTTGCTAAAGAAATCGGGAAAATCCAAAAGGTTTTAATTGAAGTTAACGTTTCGGGAGAAGCATCTAAATCGGGTGTACATTCTGGCGATTTGCCAGAATTTCTAAAAGCTTGCAAAGACTTAGAGAACATTTCAATTTGCGGACTTATGACGATGGCTCCAATTGAAGATGCTGCCCATGCCAACCTGCCTTCTGCGCTTGAAGTGTTTAGGTCGGCACATGATTTGCTTGAAGCCAATCGAGATCAGGCGGGCAGTCAATTTTGCGAGTTTTCTGCTGGGATGACAAACGACTGGCCGGATGCTGTTAAATGCGGGTCTACATTCATTAGAGTAGGAAGGGCTATTTTTGACCCAGATATGTTCTAGAAATCGGGGTTAATGCTAGAATCTATCTAACTTCTCTAACATTTTTAAGCGAGGCAAATTCATGGCAAGTTTTAAGGAATTTTGCGCAAATGCGAAATCAAAATTAGCTGGCACTCCTGCTCCTGAAGTTGAGGATGAGTCCGAAGAAGAAGTCTATGAAGAAGATAGAGACACATATTACGAAGCACAAAACGAAGCTGTAGCACCAATTGAGCGAACGGTTTCTCAATATGAAAGAGATGTATCTCGCCCTGCACATGCAAGTGCTCACAGGTCCAGCGGCCTAGATTCACTTTTTATTTCTACTGCTGAAAAACCTGCGGTTACAAGTGCTTCAGAAACTGCACCTATTTCTCCAATTGAGTTAGCAGATGCCGACATGATGCCTAGCCGTGAACGCTCTTATGTTGGAGCATCTCCAGTTGCGTCGAGGTCTCGGCAAGTTGCCGTTATTAACCCTGACACCTATGAAGAAGCTGAGTTTGTAACTAAAGCTCTGAGAGATAAAGACGTTGTTGTTATTGACCTTCGCGGAGTTGATCAAGGGCTTTCGCGCCGTTTTTTAGATTTTTCATTTGGTGCGACTTCTGCGCTGAATGGCAAAGTTGACATGCTTGAAAACAGGGTTTACACAATTTCTGTTGGAGAGCCAATTACGCAAAGTGAAATTGAACGAATAAAAAGGGACGGTTTAATTTAGAAAATGATCACACTTATATTAACGAGACTCATTGAGCTCTATATTCTTGTCATTTTTATCTATGTTTTAATGAGCTGGATTCCTCAAATGACAGGATGGATTTATGAACTCTATTCTGTGCTTGGAAAAATTTGTGACCCTTATCTAAATCTCTTTAAAAAAGTCATTCCGGCCGCAGGGCCAGTTGACTTTTCCCCAATGGTGGCAGTTCTCGGCCTCATTGTTTTAGAGTGGATAATTAGAATCATTCTTTAACACTTGCTTTCTTAATGAACTAGATTCTAGATGTTTTAGGGTTTTAGGTTTTTAACAACACTTTTTAAGGATGACTAACTTGTCTCTCAGTGATTTTATGGGGACCGAGCAAAAGCTTCTGAGCGTTACTCTTTTGCTAGCTTGAGCGCGATTTATCTATAGAAGGGAGTCCATGTGGCTTTTGTGCATTTACACAATCACAGCGAATATTCATCGCTTGATGGCATTACACATGTGAAAGACATGGTTGCCCGTGCTGCAGAGCTTGGAATGCCAGCAATTGCTTTGACTGACCATGGAGTAATGGGAGGTTGCGTCGAGCTTTGCGATGAGTGCGCGGCAATCGAGAAAAAGACTGGTAAAAAAGTAAAACCAATCTATGGTTGCGAGATTTACATGGTTGCCGAAGATGAGGTGAAGCGCTCTCGCTCTCAAAAACGTTATCATTTGATTCTTCTTGCAAAGACCACGCAAGGCTATCACAACTTGCTAAAACTTGTTAGCGAATCCCACGTGGAGAATTTCTATGCAAAGCCTCTTTGCACTCAGGCTATGCTTGAAAAATATGCCGAAGGCCTCATTTGCTCCTCAGCTTGCATGGCAGGAATTATCCCAAAATGTTTGGATGAAGGCGACTTTGAAGGTGCTTGTGAGTGGGCAAAAAAGCTTGCTAGCTATTTTGAGCCTGGCGATTTTTACATAGAGCTGCAAGATGCGGGCTACACAACTAATCGAGGACATTCACAGCGCTGGTTAAACGAACAGCTTGTTAAAGTTGCAAATGCATGTGGGTTCAAAACAATAGCCACTAACGATTTTCACTTTCTTTTGCGTGAAGATGCGCGAGCTCAAGACATAATCAGGTGCATTGGGCAAAATAAGCTTGTTTCCGACACAAACCGCATGATTTATTCGCATGAATCCTACATGAAAACTGAAGAAGAAATGCGCGAGGCTCTTGCTGGCTTTGAAGAGGCGTGTGACAACACTATTGAAGTCGCAGAAAAATGCAACGTTGAAATTGAGCGCGAGAGCATTTTGCCAGTGTTTCCTGTGCCTGAGGGCTACACGACTGAGTCCTATTTCCGTCATCAAATCGAGGTTGGACTTGTTCGTCGCTATGGCGAAAACATTCCAAAAGAAGTTCAAGATCGTTATGAATATGAGGCTAGTGTCATCATTCAGCAGGGATTTCCTGCCTATTTCTTAATTGTTCAAGAATACATTCAATGGGCGCGCGACCATGGGATTGGCGTTGGGCCTGGTCGTGGCAGCGCGGCAGGTTCTTTGGTTGCATATGCTATGGGTATTACAGACCTTGATCCTTTGCAAAACGGTTTGCTCTTTGAACGTTTTTTGAGTCCAGAGCGAGTTGAGATGCCTGATATCGATGTTGACTTCGATGACGAGCGTCGTGAAGAGGTTCGACAGCACATTCGTGAGTTCTATGGAGAAGAGCGTGTTTCAGGCGTTATTACCTATGGCCGAATTGCTGCAAAAAATGCGGTGCGTGATGCTGCCAGAGTTTTGGGATATCCCTATTCTACAGGTGATCAAATTGCAAAACTCATTGGCACTGAAATTGGCATAACAATCGACAAGGCTCTTGAATCAAACAGCGACCTGGCTGCTTTATATGAATCTGATCCTGCTGCAAAGGAGACGATCGATGCCGCCCGCTCAATTGAAGGAATTATTCGAAACGAAGGGGTTCATGCGTGCGCGACGATCATATGTCGCGACCCAATGAGCGACCATGTCCCAATGAAGCGTGACACTAAGGGTGGCGCAATCATCACTCAATATGACGGACACTACACGCCTGAACTTGGCCTTTTGAAGATGGACTTTTTGGGCCTTCGCACGCTTGGTGTTTTGTCGAGAGCCTGCAAAAACATTTACAAACGAACAGGAATTCAAATCATTCCGGAAGAAATTCCAATTGATGATGAGGGAGCTTTTGAGTTTTTAAGAAACGGAAACATGGATGGTCTTTTTCAGGTTGAAAGTGCTCTTTATGTTCAGCTGTTTCATCGCTTGCCACCTCGTCGTTTCTCTGACATCGTTGCTTCAATTGCGCTAAACCGCCCGGGCCCTTTGGAATCAGGCATGGTTGATGACTATGTCAACGTAGCAAATGGAAAAGTGCCTGTTCATTATTATGACGATCGTTTGCGTCCAATTTTGGAAGAGACATATGGCACGATTGTCTATCAAGAGCAAATCATGCAGATATCCATGGCTATGAGCGGCTTTTCTGCTGGCAAGGCTGATAAGTTGCGTAAAGCAATGGGTAAGAAAAAACTTGACGTTATGAAAGAGCTCCAGAATGACTGGAATGAAGGTGCTGTTGCAAACGGCTTCTCTCTAGAGATTGCAAAGCAAATTTGGAACGACGCTGAGAAGTTCGCTAAATATGCGTTTAACAAATCACACAGTGCATGCTATGCGATGCTTGTCATGAGAACCGCCTATTTAAAGGCGCATTACCCCTATGACTACATGGCTGCTGTTCTTTCGTCCTACATGGGTAACACCGACAAGTTGATTAAATACATATCATCGTGCAATCACAACTACATCCCTGTTTTGCCTCCAGACATTAATTCTTCTAATGTTGAATTCACACCAGTTGAAGGCGGTGTGCGATTTGGTCTCATGGGAGTTCGTGGTGTTGGCAAAGCAGTTGCGCTTGGAATTATTGCTGAGCGTGAAGAAAATGGTCCATATTCTTCGCTCCATGATCTTCTTCGTCGTGTTGATGCATCGCTTTGGAATAAAAAGTCAATAGAAGCTCTAATTAAAGGCGGAGCATTTGACTCTACTGGATACACGCGCAAACAACTAAACGACTTGATTTACAACACTTCTCTGCTTGAAGACGAAACAAGAGCCCAGCGAGACAAGGCTTCAGGTCAAACTTCTATTTTTGAAACAGAAGTTTTAGAAGAAGACACAACAATTTCTGTCCCCGATCCTGATGGAATAGAGTGGGATCGAAATGTTAAAAACAACTTTGAAAAAGAAGTGATGGGGATGTATGTCTCTGATCATCCACTAGCTAATCATGAAGATGAGATTTCTAAGATTACACCTTACACAATGACTGGTTTAAAAGAACGCGAAAAAGGCATTAAACAGGGAACTTTTGTTGGAATGATATCTGAGTTAAACATTAGGACCTACAGAAGTAAAAAAACTAACAAAGAAGCCCGAATGTGCAATTTCGAGCTCGAAGACACAACAGGTAGCGTTGCTTGCGTTTGCTTCAATGTTGATCAGTTCTTTGATGTTTTGCATGATGACGCAATTGTTCAATTAAAGGGACGTTTTGATAAAAGCGAAAGAGGGGATCAAATCCTCGTAAACGAGGTCGCTTCTCTTATTTTTAAAAATGACGCAGATCCTGTGGTCGGAAAAGAGAAGCCACCGATTATTGAAGTGCATTTGAATGAGAACGAGTTTTCAAGGACAGCTTGTGATTCTTTAATTAGGATAATTAAAGACTACCCAGGTGTTGACAGGTTCAAAATAATACTAAACACAAATTCTGGAAAGAAGCTAGAGACGTATCTTCCAGTGTTAATTAACGCTGCCGATGCGGGATTGAAATCAAAGTTAAACGATCTTTTTGGAAGACAAGTTGCATAACTACAAATTAAAAGTTGCCTACAATGGAGCGCCTTTTTGTGGGTTCGCGAGACAACCTGGGCAGTTGACTGTTCAGGGAGATCTTGAGCGCGCGCTAAAAATCGCGCTTCGCTGCGATGTGGAAACAGTGTGCGCGGGACGAACTGATGCAGGTGTGCATGCTTTGGGTCAGGTTGTAAATTTCCTTTGTGAAGACGAGGGCCTTGCCAACAGATCGTTTCTTCGTTCGCTAAACGCATTGACTCATGAGCAAATTTCAATTTCAGAAGTTGTGGAAGTTGATGCTGATTTTTCTTCGCGTTTTAGCGCTGTTTCGCGTGAATATCACTATTACATTTGCAACTCTGAAACATCACCAATTTTTGTAAAAGATTTTTCATGGCACATTGCAAAGCCGTTGAACATTGACGCTATGTTTGAAGCAAGTCGTCATTTAATTGGTGAGCACGATTTCAAGAGTTTCTGCATGGCAGTGAGCGCTGTTGACAAAACAACTATGCGTTGCGTGAATGAAATTTCGTTTTCTGAAGAAAAAGTTTTTGGAGAAAAATTGCTTTGCATAAAAGTTGTTGGCAATGCATTTTTGCACTCGATGGTGCGCACAATCGTTGGAACTCTTGCTAATGTTGGAAAGGGAAAAAGAAACCCCCTGTGGGTTGCTGATGTTTTGACAGCCTGTGATCGTCAAGCAGCAGGAGAAAATGCACCAGCTAAAGGCCTAGTTTTTTGGAATGTTAATTATTAGGCGCGCTAGCAATAGAGCAATTAGGGCTTTTAGATTCTTTCAAACATTTTGTTTTGCTTGATTCAATTTTTAATCGTCTTTAAGTTCAATTCATTTAATTCCGATTCATAAAAAAAGCTTTTTCTCGGCCCAATCATAATTTCTATAATTTGAGAAATTTTGCGAAAGTGGATGTTTTATTATTTGGACACGGGAATTTGGCTTTACCGAAAATCTTTAAAAGTATGTTAAATGGTGATGAAGTCGCTATAATTAGCGTTTCGCGTGTATTTTTATGAGGGAGATTAATATGACGGTAGACAGAGGGGAAGATTTGACAGCTAGGTCAAGTTGGACAGGCAAGGCTGCTTTTGTTCTTGCTGCGGCTGCAAGTGCGGTCGGTTTGGGTAACATTTGGAGATTCCCATATTTAGCTGCTAAATATGGCGGTGGAACATTTTTGCTTGTTTATGTCCTCTTGCTCTTTACTTTTGGCGTCTCGCTTCTTTTGCTTGAGACAGCTTTGGGCAGAAAAACTGGGAAGTCGGCAATTGCTGCATTTAAGGCCTATGGTAAGAAATATGCCTTTATTGGAGTGCTAGCTTCGGCGGTTCCTTTCATCATCACATGTTATTACTGCGTTATTGGTGGTTGGGTTACAAAATATGCTGCCACCTATCTTTCGGGCGGAGGACACATTTTGGCGGCAGATGCTGCCGGAGCATTCATCAGCTTCATCACTTCGCCAGTTGAATCATTTGCATGGGCGTTTTTGTTTGTCGGCTGCGTTGTGTTGATTGTGGCGCTTGGAGTTGAAAAGGGAATTGAGAAGTCAAATCTTGTTATGATGCCTCTGCTCGTTGTTATTGCTATTGGCATTGCTATCTTTTCAATAATGCAACCTGGTGCTAATGAAGGCGCTCTCTACTACCTCGTGCCTGATCTTTCAAAAATTTCACCAGAATTATTGATTGCAGCTCTGGGGCAGCTGTTCTATTCGATGAGCCTTGCAATGGGCATCATGATTACCTATGGTTCATATGCAAAAAAGAACTCTTCTTTGACAAGCTCAACTGTTCAAATTGCAGGCTTCGACTTTGGAATTTCTTTCTTTGCGGGCCTAATGATTATCCCTGCAGCGTTCGCTGGTTTGGGCGGAGGCGATGCAATTGCAGCAAAAGCAGGTCCGTCATTGATGTTTATCACTTTGCCAGAGGTTTTTGACAAGATGGGTTCATTTGGCGGCATCATTGGAGCATTATTCTTTGTGCTTGTATTCTTTGCCGCTCTCACCAGTGCCATTTCTTTGACCGAAACACTTGTTTCAATCATTTGTGACGCTACAGGTTGCAAGAGAAAAAAAGCAATTATCTCTGTCATTATTTACTTTGCAATTACTGTCACTCTTGTAAACCTTGGATACAACAAACTTGGCTTCATTCAGCCGCTTGGCGAAGGAACCTCGCTTCTCGATTTCTTTGATTTCTTGAGCAACACTGTGATGATGCCAATCGTTGCGATTCTCACATGTGTGTTTGTTGGTTGGGTAATCAAGCCTAAGGAAATCATAGATGAAGTTCGCATTTCTTCTAAGTTCCGTTTAGCTGGTGCATGGTCAGTAATGATTAAATATGTTTGCCCAATTCTCATTGCTGTTATTCTCATTTCCTACACAGCTGCTCAGTTCGGTGTGATTACGATTTAGTTTTCTATAACTTTTTCTCGTGTTGAGTTGAGTCAATCAAAAACTTGGATTGTTTAACAAAAGGCGTCGTTCGAGCTCGGCGCCTTTTATTTATGGCTCTTTTTATTTGTTCTAAAATTGAATAAAAAAATATTTGAATCTAGGGAGTTTTATGTCATTATCAATCGGAATTGTTGGTCTTCCAAATGTGGGTAAGTCAACGCTTTTCACTGCCTTAACTAACAAAGGTGGTCTGGCTGCAAACTATCCTTTTGCAACTATTGAACCAAACGTTGGCATGGTGCCTGTCCCCGACAAGCGTCTAGCCAGGCTTGCTGAGATTGATCATCCGGCCCAAATCGTGCCAGCTATGGTTGAGTTTGTAGACATCGCAGGTCTTGTTGCTGGTGCTTCTCAAGGCGAGGGACTTGGTAACCAGTTTTTGGCAAACATTCGTGAATGCGATGCGATTTGTGAGATTGTACGCTACTTTAGTGACCCTGATGTTATTCATGTTTCGGGCAAAGTTGACGCTGAAAGCGATGTTGAAACAATTAAGACTGAGCTAATTTTTGCTGACATTGCAACTATTGAAAAAGCAATGCCGCGAATTGAGAAGGAAGCAAAGCGTGATAAAGAAAAGGCGAAAAAGCTCGATGTTATGAAGCGTGCCTTTGACGCACTAAACGATGGGCATCGAGTGAGAACAATTGGGCTCACAGACGAAGAGGTTGCCGAACTTTATGATTTACATTTGCTAACCATGAAACCTTTTTTGTATGTCGCAAACGTTGACGAAGATCAACTTAATTCCGACCTTGGAACAATTGATGGTTTAATTCCTGTAAAGATTTCAGCAAAAGTTGAAAGCGAACTCATTGATTTAGAAGAAGATGAGCGAGAAGAATATCTAGAAGAGCTTGGCATTGAGGAAAGCGGGCTTGAGCGTTTGGTACGAGAGACCTATCATCTTCTTGGTCTTCAGTCCTATTTCACGAGTGGAGAGAAGGAAACGCGCGCCTGGACCATCCACATTGGTGACACGGCTCCCAAGGCAGCGGGCGTTATTCATTCCGATTTTGAACGCGGTTTTATTAAGGCTGAAACTGCATCATATGATGATTATGTTGCCTTGAATGGCGAAGCTGGTTGCCGTGCAGCTGGAAAGCTTCGTCAAGAAGGCAAGGACTACATTGTGCAAGATGGAGACATCATAACGTTTAAATTCAACGTTTAGGAGTTTCTTCGCATTTTGAGCGTGTGATACAATTTAGCAGTTAAAAGCAAAAATCAAGGTAATTCAAATAACGAGAGGGCTAACATGTCAGGACATTCAAAGTGGGCGACCACGAAACACAGAAAAGCAGCTCAAGACTCAAAGCGCTCAGCTCTTTTCTCTAAACTTTGCAGAAACATTACTGTGGCAGCAAAAGAAGGCGGCGATCCAAATCCCGAGAACAATGCATCTTTGGCCGCTGCTATTGATAAAGCTAAAGGATATTCACTTCCTAAGGACAAAATTAAAACTGCAATTGATAAAGCTTTTGGTTCTGGGAAAGATGCTGCAAACTACAAAACTGTAGTTTATGAGGGATATGGGCCAGCAGGAGTTGCTGTCTATTGTGAGGCTTTGACCGATAACGTAAACAGAACTGCGGCTGACGTTCGCAGCACCTTCTCACATGCTGGTGGCAACCTTGGCACAAGCGGAAGCGTTGCGTTTCAATTTGAGAGCAAAGGTCAAATTCTTGTTCCAAAGCAAATTGAAGGCGGCAAAAAAGAGGGCATGATTTCAAATGGCGCTGCTGGAGATGAAGATGAGTTCATGCTTGCTGTTGCAGATGCAGGCGGCGACGATTATGAGGATGCTGACGAAGAGTGGATTGTATACACTCCTGCAACCGATTTAAACACAGTGAAGAAAAGCCTCATCGAGCAGGGCATTGAGCTAAAAGGTGCTGAGCTCACAATGATTCCAACTAACCCAACAGAGGTAACTCTGTCTGATGCTAAAAAGGTCATGCGATTGATAGATAAGCTTGAGGAACTCGAAGACTTGCAAAACGTCTATCACACAGCAAGCATCACCGACGAGATTGCAGAACAGCTCGACGAAGACTAGCCCATAGCGCTGATTATTTATAATCTAGAAACTAAAAGCCCCTCGATGAGGGGCTTTTTTCGTTAGCTAATTGTTCGCTTTTGCAGCTAGAGTAGGCTTAAAACCTATGCGGCATTTTCACTTTCTTCTGCCGCCATTTTTGTTGCCACGACAAGCACACGCATAGCTTGGCGCAACTCTTCGACTATTGGCATTGAAGGCGCAATTCTAATGTTTTGGTCATAGGGGTCGTTGCAGAACGGATATGTTGATCCTGCTTCTGTGAACTTAACGCCAAGCTCTTCGGCAATTTCTACAACACGTTTTGCTGTGCCTGGTTTGCAATTGAAACTCACGAAGTAGCCACCTTTAGGGTTAGTCCAGCTTGCATAATCAACATCGCCTAGACCTTCCTGGAGAACTTCTTGAACTGTTTCGAACTTCGGTCTTAATTCCACGGCATGCTTCTGCATGTGTTCAAGCACACCTTTTTTGTTTTTCAAAAAAGTGGCGTGTCTCATTTGGTTAATTTTGTCGCTTCCAATCATCTGTGCGAACAAGTGTTCTTTTGCTTCGCGAATGTTTTGTTCACTTGATGCGAAAGCTGCAATTGCCGAACCAGGGAATGTGACCTTTGACAGCGAAGCAAATTTAAAATATCTGTCGGGGTTTCCTGCCTCGCGACAACATTTCCCAATGTCTAACACGTGGTCTTGGTTTTCTGTTTCGTCATATAGATGATGAACAGCATATGCGTTATCCCAAAAGATAGTAAAATCAGGCGCAGCAACTTTCATGTTTGCTAAACGGCGAACAGTCTCATCAGAAAAAGTAATTCCCGTTGGGTTTTGATATTGTGGAACTACCCAAATGCCCTTGATGCTTGGGTCTTCAGCCACAAGTTTTTCAACTGTGTCCATGTCAGGTCCTGTTTCGAGCAACTTGACAGTAATCATGTCGATGTTAAAGGCCTCACAAATTGTGAAATGACGATCATAGCCAGGGGATGGACATAAAAACTTCACATGGTTTAGTTTTTGCCATGGGACATTTCCGCGAACACCATATTGAATTGCTCTTTGTACGCTCTCGTACATTAATTGCAAACTTGAACTGCCAACTACAAGTGTGTTTTGAGCGTCTTCTTCGAGAATCTCGCCCATGAGTTGTCGAGCTTCTGTAATGCCTGGAATCAAGCCATAATTTCTAACATCTACGCCATCGATTCCAGTGTATGAAAAATCGATGTTGAGCAAGCGCTCTGACAAAGCAAGCTGTCTTGCGCTTGGTCTGCCACGTGTCATGTCAATGTTTAAATTTAGTGCTTTTAATTCGTCGTACTCTTTTTGAAGCTCATCCATACTTACCTCAATCCTTTTTTATGTGCGAAGCAGTTGCCCTAATATCTCTGTTTTAACTGCTAAAATAAACGTTTGTGCGTTACTAAAACTTTATAACTAACTTATTATATACCGCCTAAATTGCGGTCATCGGGAGAGAAATGTTCACATCTGACTTTTGGATGCTTTTTGCCATCCTTGCCTATTTTATTGTCGTTTTAACTATTGGTTTTGTTTACGCTAAACGCGCAAATTCATCGACCGATGAATACTTTTTGGGTGGCAGAAAAGTTGGTCCGTGGCTCACAGCCCTTTCGGCAGAAGCATCTGACATGTCAGGTTATTTGCTCATGGGAATTCCTGGTCTTGCCTATTTCACGGGTCTGGCCGATGCTGGCTGGACAATCATTGGTTTGGCCGTTGGAACTTGGGCAAACTGGCATTTTGTTGCAAAAAGATTGCGCAAATATTCTGTGAAGGCGAGTGACGCAATCACATTGCCTGATTTTTATGCACGTCGCGTTCATGATGATAAAAACGTTGTTTCAACTATAGCTGCCTTAATTATTTTGTTGTTCTTTTGTGTGTATGTTGGAAGCTGTTTTGTCACGTGTGGAAAGCTCTTTCACACACTTTTTGGTCTCGACTATATGACCATGATGGCCCTCGGCGCAATCATCGTTTTCCTCTACACTTTGGTTGGTGGCTATTTGAGTGTTGTTGCGACCGACTTTGTCCAAGGATGTCTCATGTTTTTTGCTCTTGCTGTCGTTGTTGTGGGTTCTATTACACTTGGAGCTGGAGTTGATCATGTTGCGACTTTCCTCTCTGACATTCCTGGTTATTTAACACTTGCAGCTAGCGCCGTTCCAACCCTTGGCGCAGACGGCAACCAGCTCATCGAAAATGGGAGCCCCGTGTTTGGTGTTCCTACAGAAATGTCGGTGCTCACCATAGTTTCCTATCTTGCTTGGGGCCTTGGATATTTTGGAATGCCTCATGTCCTCGTTCGCTTCATGGGAATTCGTGATGCGGAAGAAGTTCGCAAAAGCAAATACATCGCAGTTGTTTGGGTGGTCGTAAGCATGATTTGCGCAATTTCTATTGGTCTAATTGGCAGGGCTGTGATTCCTACTGAGTTCTTAACTAATTCCGTAGCTGAAAATGTGTTTATTGTTTTAGCAAAAATGCTCTTGCCTGGCTTTATGTGTGGCGTTGTAGTTTCGGGCATTTTGGCGGCTTCAATGTCGTCAGCTTCAAGCTATCTTTTGATTTCTGGTTCATCGGTTGCAGAAGACATTTTTCGCGGTGTGTTCAAAAAAGACGCAACTGACAATCAAGTCATGGTCGTCTCTCGCATCGTATTGATTTGTGTGTTCTTGCTTGGAATATTAATCGCATCTGACGAAAACTCTGTCATTTTTAAGGTAGTTTCGTTTGCATGGGCTGGACTCGGCGCATCTTTTGGTCCTCTCACCCTTTGTAGTCTTTATTGGAAGCGATTAAATAAACAAGGTGCGATAGCAGGTATGCTTGCGGGAGGAATTTCAGTTATCGTTTGGAAATATCTCCTGTCTCCTTTGGGGGGAGTTTTTGGAATCTATGAACTGTTACCTTGCTTCTTGATTGCACTTGCAGCGATTATTATTGTTTCGTTGTTGACCCCTGAACCCGATGAAACAATCTGCTATGAGTTTGATCACTACATGGACGAGGAACCTAAGCTAAAGCAAGAAACGATTTATGACGTTGCTTAATAATTTTGCTTTTTAAATTAGAGATTGGCATTTAAATGATTGACTGCAAAAAGCTTGGAATTATTGGAGCCCTCGACGAAGAGGTTCAGACAGTCATTAATTCTTGCAACATTAAATGCACTGAAAATGCTTTGGGAACTTGCTTTTATGAAGGAAGTTTGGGAGACGCAAACGTTGTTGTTGTGCGATGTGGAGTGGGAAAAGTTAACTCTGCAATCGCAGCACAGCGCTTGATTGATGTTTGTGGCTGCGATGCAATCATAAACATTGGAGTAGCAGGCTCAATCAATAACACTGTTAGAAAAAACCATGTTGTTCTTTCTACTGAATTGCTTGAACATGACATGGACGCCCTTGAGGGTGCTGGCATTATTCCAAGAATGGATTCTTCTGTTTTTGTCTCCGACGATTGTTTGTTGGAAGAGGCTAGGGCAGCTTGCGAAAAAGTTGTCGCCCCAGGGTGCTTTCATTTGGGAAAGATTGTTTCGGGCGATCAATTTATCAATTCTAGCGAGAAAAAGAAGTGGCTTGAATCTACTTTCGGTGCACTTTGCGCAGAAATGGAAGGGGCCGCTATTGCGCACACTTGCACTTTAAATAATGTCCCGTTTCTGATCATGCGCTCGATTAGTGATCTCGCAGATGAAGATGCTGCAGATTCTTTTGAAGAAATGAAGGAAGAGGCAATCGACTACACATCATCTGTTCTCCTTGAAATGATCAAATAGCATTTCTTGACGTTTTTGTTCAAAGCTCGGTTTTAATCCTAGTGCCCTAGCACATGTCTTAGATTTTAAAGGGGCACTTTTGGTGCTATATATATCTCAATTCGATAATATTTTTTCTATGGCCATCCTCAGTTTATTTGTGTGTACGATTAAATAAATTTTTTATATTTTGTGGATTACCGCTTGCACTAATACTAGAGGTTGTTGTCTTTATTACATTCTCCAGATGATAAAATAAAGTTGGTTTAATGTTAAAGGTGGTAAATACGCTACATATAAGTCGCAGATTATTGTCTGCAGCGAATTAATGTGTGCGTTTATTGGTGGAACAGATTGAGGTAATTACAGGCCAATAATTTAATATCGTTCACTTTTGGGATAGAGTTTTTTCCGTCCTCTTGTGAACATCAAGGAGGGATTGACTATGAGAAGTAAATTCGCACTAGTTATTTCTGTTTTGTTCACGCTGTTGCTTGTTCCATCGTTTGCCTTTGCTGACGTGGAAGGGTTTGTAGCCAGAGCTACTGGCGAGAAAACAATAGTTTCTGACCCCGACACAACAAGAAACTGGCAGGCCGAAGCAGGGTTCAGCAGCACCTTGAATTTGGGTCGAATATGGACCGACAAAACAGTTTCCTCTGAAGATATTACTTTTTCCATTGACTCAGGTGACGCTTCCTTTACCGTGCCAAAAGGCGATTCCGATTTTCTAACCGTTTTATCTGCCATTTCTTCGGCGTCTAACACTAAAACAACGATAACCAAACCTCTTGATATTGTTCTGGTTCTTGACGTTTCTGGATCTATGGACGATTCATTTGGTGGTCAGACGAAATTGCAGGCCTTAAAGACAGCTGTGAATTCATTTTTAGACTCTATTGAAGCAGAAAATGCTAACATCGCCGATGCGAGCATGAAGCACAAAGTGTCAATTGTGAAATTTGCAGGAAAATCTAGCGACAATGTTGGAGATGACTCCTACAAAGACGGTGCATATTGGTACAATTATTCACAAATAGTAAAGAATTTGACTTTGTGTGAAGGCTCCGACAAGGAGATGCTGACGAATAGTATCAATGGTCTTCATGCAGCAGGAGCGACTTCTGCAGATTATGGTCTAAAACATGCTTCACGAGCATTGACAGACTCTTCGTCGGCGCGTGAGAATGCTAAAAAAGTTGCGGTTTTTTTACAGACGGTGATCCAAATCACAACAATGGTTTTGATAACACTGTCGCTAGCGATTCTATCAAAGAAGCTAAGAGTTTAAAAGATGCCGATACTCAGGTTTTTTCTATTGGAATTTTTAACGGCGCTAGCCCTGAGGCTGATCCAACTTACGCATCAACTTCTAGGAGCAACAAATTCATGCATGCTGTTTCAAGCAATTATCCAAACGCATCATACACTAGCCAATGGTACGGCTGGACATGGGATTTTGGACCTCGTGCGGCTGATTCAAACTTTTATCTGGCGGCTGACGACGCGCAAGGTTTAAAGAAAATTTTTGAAGACATAGCCTCAACCATCAGCCAAGGCTCTGGTTTTCCAACAGAAACCACGGATGGTTATGAACAAACTTCTGGCTATATTACATTTGAAGATCAACTTGGTGATTATTTAAAGGTTGATGGTTTTAAAACAGTTATTTTTGGGGATAGAGTATTTGAAAATCCAACAAAAACAACTAGTGGAAACATCGACACCTACACATTCTCTGGGAGTGTGGATACTCCAATTTATCCGAAAGGCGACATAAAAAACATCCGTATCACTGTGACGCGTTCTGAAGAAGCTAATGTTGGAGACAAAGTTCAAGTTAAAGTTCCTGCGGCGCTCATCCCTGTTCGTTATTTCAACATCAATAAACACCACAGGCGACAGTCGTTTAATGAAACCCATCCTATTCGCATGATCTTTGGGTCTAGTGTGAAAGCTGAGGCAATTGATAGCCTCGCCAAACCCGATGAGAAGCTTGCTACTTATATTGCCGGCCATTCAGACGATGCTGGAAATGTAGAATTCTTTGCAAACAAATGGAGCGGGGACCCAGCCCTAGGCGACGCATCGTCCACTTTTAATCCTGCAAAATCCAATTCTTACTATTACTTCACGGAAGATACCCCCATTTATTCTGATGAGGTGTGCGCGATTCCAGCAACACAACTTGAGGAAGGAAAATCCTATTATTACCGGCACAGCTATTGCGTTATGGTTGATGGCAAAAAAGTCGACATGGTGCAGGTCTTTTCATTCCCTGGTGATCTAGCCGCTCAGTTAACAGGGTCTGTAGCAAGTGACTCCCAAGGCAATCTTTATTTAGTAAAAGGCACTTCCCGACACGTCTATATAAACGAGCTTCATTCTACTAAGACTGAAAATGTAACGAAGACTGCGACAGATGTCTTAAATCCAAAATGGGTGGAGTCATCCTATGCTGCTGCTTCTACAATCGTTGGCTATTTGGGGAACAACGGCAAAGTGACAGTTGAGAATCCTGGCGCGCTTTCGATTTCAAAGACTGTTGAAGTGGCAGATGGTTATAACCTTGAACAATATATTTCTAAAGACTTTACATTTGAGATTTCAATTCCAAGTTTGGCAGCTGCTGACGGTGCTAAGTTAAAAGCGCAAGTTAAGGATGCAAATGGCGAGCCTGTTGGTGATGAGTTTTTATTGCAATTTGACACCAGTGGTAAAGCGACCCACACTATACAACATGGAGAAACACTGTTTATTTATGGGATATCTGCAGGCTCTGCCTACACGGTGACTGAAAAGGAAGTGCCAGGCTTCACGACTGTTGCTGCTGGTGACACTGGAACAATTGAAGCTGCCAAAACTTCAGTTGCAACATTTACAAACACCTATTCTGCAACAGGAAAGCTTGATGGTGCAGCTTCGCTGAAAGGTGATAAAGTCTTAACTGGCAGAGACTGGAATGACACCGATGCTTTTGTGTTCAAGATTGCAGCATCAAGCCCACAGGATGCTCCTTTGCCAGATGCGACTGAAGTTGCGCTCAGCAATTTGACTGGAACGAAAGCAGGATGGAGTGTCCCGTTTAATTTCGGCGATATCACCTACACAAAGCCTGGAACATATGTTTATGACATTTGGGAGGACGAAGACGCTTCAACCATCAATAAAGGTGTCTCTGCATCAAAGGCAGAATACAAGGCCACAGTGACTGTAACCGATGCAGGCGCTGGTACCCTCACAACATCTTGTGCAATAGTCCATCGCACAGATGATTCAGGCAACAATGTAGACGGTGCACAGGCTCAAGACGTGGCAAGTTTTGTGAACGTGTTTAGGGCCGACGCGCAAAAGTGGTCGCCTGTTGGAATTAAGAATTATGAAGACAAAACACAAAGCTTGCCGCTCGTTGAAGGCATGTTCAACTTTAGGCTAGTTCCACTTGATGGTGCACCAGGTCAGGAAAGTGTAAAAACGACCGATGGTGTGTTGCCAATCACATTCGATGAAGTTGAATTTACACATGATGACATTTCTCACACCTACACCTATTCAGTAAATGAAGTTATAAATGTTGATGGCACTTGGAAAAATGTGAGTGAGTTGTCTGGCGGCGCTTCAACATTTGTAAAAGACGGAATTACATATGATGCTAGCGAATGGATTGTTAGCGTTGAGGTAACGCTTGATGGCGAGGTGATTTCTCTTAATACCAGCTATTCCAAAGATGGTCAAGTTGTTGTAGGGGCAACGCAGTTCTCATTCTTTAACTCCTATGCATCTGACCCAGGAGAATATGACACAGCACAGGCAGGCCTTAACAAAGTTATTACTGGACGTGATTGGATAGACGCCGATAGTTTCACTTTCGATTTGGAAAAAGTGTCATTTAATGGAGACACCGACGATGCTGCACTTGCAAAGATACCTGATCCCGATGGAGACAATCCTGTTTCTGTTGCAAGTTCGACCGCAAAAGAAAATGAATCTGTTGGCTTTAACTTCGGTAAGTTTACGTTTACTGAAAAAGGAACTTATGTCTACAAAGTCACGGAGCGTCCTGACACTGCAGGAACGGGTTTTGGATATGACTCCCATGAGGCAACAATTGTTGTCGATGTGGTTGACAACGGAAAAGGCAAGCTAATTGCCACAGCAGTTGTGACAGGAACCACTTTCACTAATCACTTCACTGCAGACCTTGATTATTCAGCTGCCGGCGACATGAACATTACGAAAGTGCTGAATGGCCACAACATGTTGGCTAATCAGTTTGAATTTGTTGTGACGCCTGATGCTGACTCTGCTGAAAAACTTGCATTGACATCTAATAGTGTGTCTGTGCCTGCTGCTGATGATGGTCAGATAGTTACCATGGCATCAGTTCTAAAGGCACTTCGTGGCGGTGATAACCTCGTCTTCACACGTCATGACGAAGGCAAGACGTTTAAATTCAGGATCGTTGAAAATCCAACCAGCCTTCCTGGATATAAATGTGATGAGACAAAGTGGGATGTGAGCATTTCAATATCTGTTGAAAATGCCAAGGTTGTGGCTACGACAACAATAACTGGTAAAGGGGATGCTCAGACATTTGTCTATACAGCGGGTGAGGAAACACAAAACAAAGCAACTGTTACTTTTGAAAATAACTATGATGCTAACGGCTCACTTGCAATAACAGCCATGAAAGAACTCACAGGCCGCCCACTTGTGGAAAATGAATTTGAGTTTGCGCTTCATTATAAAGACGAAACTCCCGTGTCAGGGCAAATCGTTAAAAATGATGCGCAAGGAAACATCGACTTTGGGCAGATTAACTACAGCGTTGCAATGTTAAAAGACCTTGTTGATGCTGGCAGGGCGACTGTCCTCGTTGGAGATGATGGGAACAAAACTTTCTACATTGACTATGTTGCAAAAGAGACGACAACCGATCTTCCTGGTGGGGTGAGTGCTGTTAAAGACAACATACCATTCACTGTCGTTGTTGCAGATCAAGGCAATGGAAAACTTGAAGCGACAGCTCGAGTTGGAAATGATGGTTTCGTGTTTAAAAATGTCTATAGCACAGGAGAGCCTGTTTCAGTTGATTTGGTGGGCAAGAAGGTGCTTGAATTTGATGAGGGTTTGAAGCCACCATGCATTGAAGGCAAATTCACGTTTACCATCACTTCTGATGATAAAAATGCGCCAATGCCAAAAGATTTGCAAGGAAATCCGCTGCTTTCAACAATAAATGATGCAAACGGCAATGTGGATTTTGGAACGATAACATTTTCTCTTGATGATTTGAACAGAGCACTTGGATTGCAACAAGCAGACATAACTTCGATTCAAAACTCTGATGACAAGGCAGCAGTTCAAACACAGTCTCTTGAAGAAGATGGCGCGACTAGTCAGCTGGTCTCAACTGCTTTTGCCTCCGGGGAACGTGATGACAATGCGGAAACAACTAAGCTAACTGATAAACTCGGTTCAACTCTAAACAATGATGCGCGAGAAGGCTTGGATGGTGAGCAACTTGCTGTAGATGGAAAATCGGTTTCGGCGAAAGTTAGTGACGCTAACGAAGGGGTGCTTGCTGCAAACGCCGATGAGAACTCCCAGATCCAAAAAGGAGTTGTCCGCACTCACACATTTGTATACAAAATCACTGAATATGGTGACATAGCTGGCATAACAAATGATGCTGATAATCCAAAGATTGTTAAGTTTAAACTCACCGATGATGGGCAGGGTCACTTTACTGTAGAGCGTGAACCTCTAACAGACTTTGCGTTTAATTTTGTTAACAAATATAGCGTAGATCCTCTCTCAACTAGCGTGACTGACCAACTCTCAATTTCCAAAGTGCTCACAGGACGCGGTTTAATTGCAAATGAGTTCACGTTCTTACTACTTGAAAATGACAATGTTGTTGCAACAGGCATAAACGACGCCAATGGAAATGTTACATTCAGCTCGATTACCTATGACAAGCCTGGTGTGCACACCTATTATCTGCTTGAGCAAGACGGAGGCACTTCTCATGATGGCGTCCAATTCGACAACACCATATATCAAGTAAAGACGGTCATTACAGATAATGGAGATGGAACACTCAGCGCAGAACACTCTTTTGTCGGCAGTGATGCACCGGCCGTCTCTTTCGCTAATAAATATGAAGCAAAACCTGTGGGCGTTAAGTTTTCTGCAGCAAAAGAGCTTAAAGGCGCAGAATTAAAGGACGGCGACTTCACGTTTATTGTTAGTGATTCTGAAGGCAAAGAGGTTGCACGAACCCACAACATTGCATCTGGTCAAGTTGTTTTCCCTGAAATAGAATTTGCCAACAAAGGAGTTTACAACTTCACAATTACTGAGTTAAACGACGGCAGAGCAGGATATACCTATGATGAACACGCCTACTCAGTAACCGTTACGGTCACAGATGATTTAAAAGGACACCTGCTGGCTGATGTGGCATACGATGGAAGCACGGCTCCAGTGTTCAAAAACGTCTTTACGCCAGCTCCGCCGTTAGCTCCGAGTGTGATTGCTAAAACTGGTGATCAGTTAGGAGCATTGGTAATTGCGATAGTAATAATAGCTATCACTGCTGGTGCCTTTAGTTTATTCGGCTACAGGAAACACAAGGCGAATGATAGACTTTCTAAAAGGCGCCATTAAACTTCAAAAGCAAGCTCGAAGAATGGCTTTTGCAAGACGTTGAGTTGATTAGCTAAGACGTAGTGATGCAAAAAAAGAGCCGCAGTAAAAATCTGCGGCTCTAATTTATTTTTTAAAATGTGGAACTGCTTCAGTCCATTAAACAAACTCACTTGGTTTTTTTAAAGCTTAATGAAAATCAGTTCTTTGCTTTTTTTGATCCCTTTAGAGGTTTGCTAGTTTGTCTATTGCTGCTCTCACAGTATCGCGCATTTCTTCTTTCGCTATTACTTTGTTATGCAGGATTTCCGCGTCTTTAAGGCATGCAAGGGCTGCAGGGCATGCATCTTTGTTAATCGATTGCAGTCTGCTCAGCGCCTCCCATTCATCATCGATGTCTTCCCCGAGTGCGCTCATTACAGCTTGTGGGAATTTGTAGGGTGAAGCAGTTGATAGCGTAATCACAGTTTTTCCTGCATCGGCATATTCTTTTGCGACTGCATATGACACGGCACTGTGTGTGTCTAACACATAGCCAGTCTCTTTGTAAACATTGGCTATCGTTTGTTTTGTTGCTTCTTCGTTGGTTGATCCGCTTAAGAAAAGGTTTGTGATTGCTTCTTTAGTTACGCCGTCGATTGTATATTCTCCATTCTCTTTTAGCTCTTGCATCCATCCTGCCACTTTTTCAGTGTTTCTATCGGTTGCATAATAGAGCAAACGCTCAAGGTTTGAAGAAACAAGAATATCCATCGACGGTGAAATCGTTTTGTAGAACTCACGATTAGCATCATATGTTCCAGTTTTAATAAATTCATCGAGAACATCGTTTTTGTTGCTTGCCACAATGAATTTGTCTACAGGCAATCCCATGAGATGTGCATAGTATCCTGCTAAAACGTCGCCAAAGTTTCCTGTTGGCACGCTGTAAATCACTTTGTCTCCAGCTTTTATGTCGCCATTTTTAACAAGTGTTGCATATGAACTGAAGTAATAGATGATTTGTGGCATTAAACGACCGATGTTAATTGAGTTTGCGCTTGATAGCTCGACGCCCTTTGATTTTGCATAATCGTTTAGCTCTTCATCTACGAATAGCTGTTTAACTCCGCGCTGTGCATCGTCAAAATTTCCTTTAACAGCAAACACGTCAACGTTATTGCCCTTTTGAGTCGCCATTTGCATGTGTTGAACGGCAGAAACGCCATTATGTGGATAGTAGACGCAAATGCCTGTGCTATCAACGTCAGCAAAGCCATTCATTGCGGCTTTCCCCGTGTCACCTGATGTCGCAGTTAAAATGAGAGCTTTTTTCCCCGCATTGGCAAGCGATTTGCTCATGAGTTGCGGAAGCATCGTTAGTGCCACGTCTTTAAACGCACTTGTTGGGCCATGATAAAGTTCAAGGACAAATATGTTGCCAACTTTTTTAACTGGGGCAAGCTCGCTGTTGTCAAATGTGTTTGTGTAGGCACCCTTTATGCACTCGTCAATTTCTTCTGCTGAGAAATCATCAAGCAACTTGCTAAAAATCAGCTTTGCAATTTCGTTGTAGTCAAGATTAACAAAGTCCTCTACATTAATCTTGATTTCTTCCAAATTAGGCATAACAAAAAGACCACCGTCATCTGCGAGACCTTTTAGGATTGCGTGTTTTGCGGTGGCCGTTATTGTTTCACAACGTGTTGAATTGTACATTGTTCCTCTTATTGTGATTTAAAAATTATGGTCGGACGTAGATGAAGTCACCACCCATCCACGATGTTGATGTTATAACTACGCCTGCTTGTGGATTGGCTGCATGAATAATTTGTCCGCCACCCAAATAGATTGCTACATGTCCACCATTCACGCAGAGGTCACCTGCTTGTGGGTTTGACACTTGAGGATATCCCATGAATGTGTATGTTGTTGCCCAGCGTGAATAGGAACCTGTCAGACAATATCCAACAAAGCCAGAGCAGTCAAATGCATCAGGCCCATATGCGCCCCAGACATATGGTTTGCCAAGTTGCGAATATGCTCTTCCGAGAACGGAACCCGGGTCGACGTTGTTCGATGGCTCATAGCTTGTTCCACCACCGTTATTGTTGGTGTTTCCTCCACCGTTATTGTTGGTGTTTCCTCCAGCGTTCGCAGGTGTTTGTGCTTCAGTGAAGTTTTGTGCATCGCGAGCAGCGTTCAATTCTTCTTGTGCATCTGCGCTCAAGCCGTCATAAATGGACTGTTGAGAAGTGACAAGCTCCTGTGCTTTTTGATATGTTTCAGCGGCTTCGGCCTCTTTGTCTTCTGCAACTTTTTTCTGTTCTTCTAGTGTTGCTTTCTGTTCGCCAATCTCTTGGCGCAATGCCTTGCTTTCAGAAATTAGCTCAGCGTCTTTTTGGTTTAGGCTTTCGAGCAATCCCCAATTTGTCGCAAATTCAGTAAAAGTGGTTGAACCCAAAATTAAATCAAGCATTGAAGACGAACCCGATCGATACATGCTTTTAACACGAGGAGCGAGCTTTTCTTGCACCTCTTTCATTTTTTGATTGCATTCGTCAATTCTTCCTTGAGCTTCGTCAACTTTTTGCTGTGCATTTTGTTTGTCGATTACCGCCTGGTTGTAGACATTTTCTGCTTCACCCATTTGCGCTTCAAGTGTGTTGAGCTTCGTGAGTGCTTCTTGCGCTTGCTCTTGTGCGCTTGGCTCTGCATATGCGACTGTTTCGTTGCCGAAAAGTGATGTTGAAATTGAAACTGGAACAGAGAGACCTGCTGCTAGTAGAAAACTTGCGCTAACAGCGCCTACTTTCTTAAATATATTTGTCTCGCTTGTTTGTGACTTCAAGTTTTAACCTCCGTGTCAATTCTTTAGTGAATTTCCAACAGTTCGCTAAATTATAGCACGAGCCCATCTTTGGGCTTAAAGGTGACAGTTATTCGGCTAATCTGCACCAGATAGTGTATTTGCCGACGGTTATTAGTGCCTGTGTTAGAATAGTGACACGCCCGGTCGCGTTGATTATGTTGTCGAAATGTATTTTTCTTAATAAAATAAGACAGCTTGCTCATTTGGGAGCTAGCGGCAGCTTGAAAATTTCACATATTTTTGGGCCTTTTATGAGGGCGAGTGCACCGAGTGGTTAAAGGGGACGGGCTGTAAACCCGTTGGCTATGCCTACCTAGGTTCGAATCCTAGCTCGCCCACCATCTTCGCAGGTTATGCGCCTGTATAGCTCAGTCGGTAGAGCACTTCGTTGGTAACGAAGAGGTCACCGGTTCAAGTCCGGTTGCAGGCTCCACTGATTTGCCAAACTAAACAGAAATGGCATGCGAATGTGCAGATGTTAGTGCAACCATCTGCAAAGGTTTCTAGCTTTAGAGAGTTAGAGCAAACTACAGATAAATGGAAGGAATGGTGCATGAGCACCGCAAAGCCATTTATATAACGACAAGAATGATAATTTTCTTGTTGTAAAGAACGAGCAAGATGCGTTCAGTACAAGGAAGTTCGGAGCGATTTTGAGGGAGCGTACTTTGTTACGTAACCGAAAAATCGACGACAGAACTGACGCAGTAATTAATGCATATTGCGAAGTTATTTTGGCGGCGTAGCTCAGTTGGTCAGAGCACACGGTTCATACCCGTGGCGTCACTGGTTCAAATCCAGTCGCCGCTACCATTTTAGAAATGAGCGTTTACTACTTTTATTAGGGACGCTAAATAAAAAAATTACAGGAGGACATTATGTCAAAAGAGAAGTTCGAAAGGTCAAAGCCACATGTAAATATTGGCACCATTGGTCACGTTGACCATGGTAAGACAACTCTTACAGCTGCTATTTCAAAGACTTTGTCAGAGAATGACGGCAGCCATGGCACAGCACACGCTGACTTCACTGCTTTCGATATGATCGACAAGGCACCTGAAGAGCGTGAGCGTGGTATCACGATTTCTATTGCACACATTGAATATGAGACAGACAAACGTCACTATGCTCATGTTGACTGCCCAGGACATGCTGACTATGTAAAGAACATGATTACTGGTGCTGCTCAGATGGACGGAGCAATTCTTGTAATTGCCGCTACAGACGGCCCAATGGCTCAAACTCGTGAGCACATCCTTCTTGCTCGTCAGGTAGGCGTTCCATACATCGTTGTATTCCTTAACAAATGCGACATGGTTGACGACGAGGAACTCATCGAACTCGTCGAGATGGAAGTAACTGAACTTCTTTCTTCATATGGATTCGATGACTGCCCAATCATCAAGGGTTCTGCTTTGAAGGCTCTTGAGGGTGACAAAGAATGGCAAGAAAAGATTTGGGAGCTCATGGACACTATTGACGAGTACATCCCAACTCCAGAGCGCGACGTTGACAAACCATTCTTGATGGCTATCGAAGACGTTATGACAATTTCTGGCCGTGGCACAGTTGCTACTGGTCGTGTTGAGCGTGGTGTTCTTCACATGAACGACCCAGTCGAGATTGTTGGCATCAAAGAGACTCAAAACACAGTTGTAACTGGCATCGAGATGTTTAGAAAGCTTCTTGACGAGGCTGAGGCTGGAGACAACGTTGGTGTTCTTCTTCGTGGTGTAAAGCGCGAGGACATTGAGCGTGGACAAGTCATCTGCAAACCAGGCAGCGTAACTCCTCACACAGAGTTCGAAGGTCAGGTTTACATCCTTACAAAGGACGAAGGCGGACGTCATACTCCATTCTTCGATGGATATCGGCCTCAATTCTACTTCCGCACAACTGACATTACTGGTGTTGCTCATCTCCCTGAGGGAACAGAGATGGTTATGCCTGGCGACAACGTCACAATCACAGGCGAACTCATTCACCCAGTAGCTATGGAAGAGGGACTCAAGTTTGCTATCCGCGAAGGTGGCCGCACTGTTGGTTCTGGCAAAGTAACCAAGATCATTAAATAAATTGTGAAATAATTAGAAGCGTGAGGGCAGACTAGTTTCTGCCCTTATGTTTCTATAAAGGTAAAATTTGTGAAGTTTTAATTTAAGCGATCTTCTGAATTGAATTAAAAGAGGAGTGTTCATGCGAACAATGATTACATTAGCGTGTACTGAGTGCAAAAGACGCAACTACACGACTAAGAAAAATAAGCAGAACAACCCAGACCGCGTTGAGCTAAAGAAATATTGCAAGTGGTGTGGACATCACACACTGCATCGTGAAACTCGATAAAGTCAGGTGTTTTTTGTAGATTCATGCCTGAAGTGAGCAAAGAGACTAATACGCCAGTAGTTCAATGGTAGAGCGTCGGTCTCCAAAACCGAAAGTTGAGGGTTCGAGTCCTTCCTGGCGTGCCATTTTAGGCAGATGAGATTTAGATAACAAGGAATTGATAATTTATGGCCAAGATGTCAAAAACTCAAAGAGCTAAGGCTTCTGCAAAAAGAGCTGCTAAAAAAGAGGCAGCGCAGAACCAGCCTGTTGAGACTGCAGGAGAGAAAGAATCTTCTGAAGAGGTCAAGGCTGCAAAAGCTCAAGACACTAAAGCTAAAAAAGATTCTGCTAAGGAGGCTAAGAAAAAAGAGGCTCCTAAAAAGCAACATTTTCAGTTCCTTAAAGATGTGCGTGCTGAATTAAAGCGCGTTACTTGGCCAACTAAGAAAGACGTTTTCCGATGGAGCGGTGTGGTAGTGGCTGCACTTTTGTTTTTCGGAATTTTCGTTTATCTTCTTGATAACTTTGTTGTAACACCTTCACTCATTGGAGTTTCTTCAATCGAGATTGAGGGAGTTACACCTCAGAGCGAATCTGAAATTCGAGCAGCTCAAGCTACAGCAACTGTACAAACTTCAGATGGATCAACAAACAGTGCCCAAGGAGGTCAACAGTAATGGCCAAGCGCTGGTATGTATTACACACATATTCTGGTTACGAGAACAAAGTCAAGACAAACCTCGAGAATAGAATTGAGTCTTCAGGTCTTGAAGATGTAATTTCAAAAATCGAAATCCCAACAGAAGTTGTTGCCGAAATTAAAGAAGACGGCAAACGCGTTGAAGGTGAAAAAAAGGTTTTTCCTGGGTATGTTCTTGTGAGAATGGAGATGAACGACCGCACGTGGTCGATTGTCCGAAACACTCAGGGTGTTACAGGGTTTGTAGGTTGCCAAGGCAAGCCAGCGCCTCTAACTCGTGAGGAATACAACAAGATTATGAAACGTGCCTCGGCTGAAACTCCAAAAGAGACGACTTCTGCTCTTAAAGTCGGACAAAGCGTGCATGTTATTTCTGGTCCTCTCAAGGACTTCGATGGCACTGTAACAGAAGTCATGCCTGATGCTGGAAAAGTGAAAGTGTCAGTTTCAATTTTCGGACGTGAAACGCCTGTAGAATTAACATTTGATCAGGTATCAGAAATTTAGTTTTTAACTGTTGACTTTGTGCCCTCGTGGACAGGGGCTTCTCACAAAGCAATTGTTTTGATAGAGATAACTTTTAAAGGAGAAATAAACAATGGCTGCTAAAGAAGTAAAAGGATTTGTAAAGCTTCAGCTTCCTGCTGGTGGCGCAACTCCTGCTCCTCCAGTTGGCACTTCGCTCGGTGCTCATGGCGTTAACCTCATGCAGTTCTGCCAGGCTTTCAACGCTGCAACCGATGCACAAAAGGGTACGATTATTCCTGTTGAAATCACAATTTATGCTGATTCAACTTTCGATTTTGTTTTAAAGACACCACCTGCTGCTGTTCTCATTAAAGAAAAGCTCGGCATCAAGAGCGGTGCTGGAATCCCTCAGTTGCAAACAGTTGGAACTCTAACCGATCAGCAACTCACAGAGATTGCAGAGATTAAGCTTCCAGACCTCAATGCTAATGACATCGAAGCTGCTAAAGAAATTGTTGCAGGAACTGCAAGAAGCATGGGTGTTCGCATCGAAGGCAGAGAAATGAAGAAAAAATATGAGGTAACTCGCAAACTTGCTGCTATGCTTAAGGGAGAGACTGTAAGCGAAGCATAAATTTTGGAATTATCGCGTCACGAGCCAGTTCCGTGGCGCGGTTTTTCATATTTTTAAACAGTGGTAGGGAACTTAAGCCCCCGAATGACCCACGAAAGGAAAAATAATGGCTAAGAAATCTAAGCTCTACAATAGAGCTGCTCAGAAAATTGAGGACAAGTCCTATGCTCCTCTTGAGGCTTGCAAGCTTCTAAAAGAAATCGATCACGTAAAATTTGACGAAACTGTTACAGTTGACTTCCGCCTTGGAATTGACACTCGTCAAGCTGACCAGCAGGTTCGCGGAACTGTTGGACTGCCAAATGGATCTGGCAAAACTGTTCGCGTTGCTGTTTTTGCTGAGGGAGATGCTGCAAAAAAGGCAGAAGAGGCTGGTGCAGACATTGTGGGAACTGATGAACTCACCGAACAAATCAACAAAGGTGTTTTCAACTTCGACGCAACTGTTGCAACTCCTGATCAAATGGGCAAAGTTGGACGCTTGGGCAAAATCCTTGGTCCTCGCAATCTCATGCCTAACCCTAAGCTTGGAACAGTTACAAATGATGTTGCTAAGGCAATCGCAGAACTCAAAGGTGGCAAAGTTGAATATCGTGCTGACAAAGCAGGCATTTGCCATGTAATCATTGGCAAAGTTAGCTTTGACGCAGAAAAACTTGCTGAAAACTATGGCGCTGTTTATGACGCTATTCTTCGTGCAAAGCCAGCTGCAGCAAAAGGTAAATATGTGAAAAGCATTGCTCTTTCAAGCACAATGTCTCCTGGCATTGCAGTTGATGAGTCTGTACAACGCAACTACGCTGAGTAGTTCAGAAACTTTTCTCTAATATTTAAGGATTGAAGAACCTAATATTGCGTTCAGAAGAGCAATAAATGAAGAATCATTATGACCCCGGTTTAATTGCGCGGGGTCATTTTTTATGTTAAGCAGAGTATATTGGCAGCATTCTATTGAAGGTTCCTTGGTTATGGGCTATTGTCAAAAGCTGGTAACATTTGAGTTGAATGAATGTTTGCAGGAGTTTATATGAAAGAATTACAAGTAGACAGAGAATTGTGCATTGGTTGCTGCAGATGTGTTGACTTTGCCCCGATGATTTTTGCTATGGAAGACGGTCTTGCATATGTCGAGATACAACCTTCAGAAGATGAATTTGACGAAGCTAATAACGCATTGGAAAACTGCCCAACTGAAGCCATAGATTGGGTTTAACCTATTTTTAGTTCGGAGGCGATGATAAATGAAGCGTTCAAACTACAACTTCAACAGAGAGCATTCACACGATGCCATTATTGAAGGGCTAAGACGCTATTTTGGAGACGCTGGGTATGAAGGAGATTTTGTAATCGGTCTTTCTGGAGGAATTGATTCAGCTCTTGTTGCCTATTTTGCTGTGGAAGCTTTTGGCAAAAAGCGTGTTCATGGGATGATTCTACCTTCAAACACAACTTCAGAAAAATCAATTGATCTTGCAATGAAGTTGTCAAATAATCTTGGAATCGATGCCCATGGCTTGCCTATTGGCAAGATTAATGACGATTTTGTTGCTAATTTTGAAAAAAACTATGATTGTGAGTTGGGTGGACTCGCGAGAGGAAACATTGCTGCGCGCCTTCGCATGATTTCTTTGATGACTGCGTCGAATGAGTTTGGATGGAAGATTCTAAACACCGGGAACAGAACAGAGGCGATGCTTGGATATTGCACCCTGTTTGGAGACACTGTTGGTGAATATGCGCCAATCGGTGATGTTCTGAAAACTGAGATTTATCAGCTAGCCGAAATGATTAATCTGATATCAAAAAGCAGAGACGGGTTTGAAGTTATTCCTCATGAAATTATTTCTCGTCCTGCAACGGCTGAGCTTGTGGATGGTCAAACTGACGAGAAAGAAATTGGTGCGAGTTACGCGACAATAGACAGAATTTTGTGGGGGCGATTTGCTCAGGATATGACAGTTGACGAGTTCGTCGCATTTGGTTTTGATGGGGAAGTTGTTATGTCTATTTTGGCGAGGGTTTCTAGAAATGCTTTTAAAGCAAAGTTTTATGCACCTCACCCTGTTATTCACAAAGAACTCAACTAGCTTTAGCTTTAAAAGAAATGATTTGGATTCATTGACATGCTTGACTTCCTAAAGAGAACATTTATCAATGAGGACGTTGATATGGAGGCGGGCGATTGGCTTGTTGACATAATCATCGCCCTTGGTGTTTTTGGGATTGCTCTTGCTCAGCTGTCGTTGACTGCTGGGTTGATTATTCCCGACGCTTTCACAAGAAAAATGCTGGGAATTAGCGTTGCTACTCCAAGTATGTTTGGACTTCTTGCAATTGGAGCAACATCTCTGCCTCTCATTTTTAGACGCAAATTTTCTTGGGCCTGTTTTATATTTTGCCTGATTTCCTGGGCGTTTTTGAGTTTTAAGGGAGATGATATTGCAGTTTCTATGCTTCCTTTGCTTGTTTCGCTTGTTTCTCTTTGCGCAATGAGGCCCCTTGAGGATTCTTTTGTTGCCGCCTTGCTTGCATTTTTGGTTGTTGGTTTTGTTCCGTCGTTAACACCGCATTCTGTGTTGTCAAATCTGACTATGATTCAAAACCTCTCTCTAGTTTTTGCAGGAGCTGGCGTCGGTATTGCTTTTAAAACAACGCGTGATCTTGTGGATTCAGCTGAATTGAGAGTGCGACAGACTGAAGAAGCGGCTAAAGCTAACACTGCTAAGCGTCTGGAGGAGGAGCGCGTGGCGATTGCTCGTGAACTTCACGACATTACTGCTCACTCCCTTTCTGCGATTTCAATTCAGGCAGCTGCAGCAGAGGCCCAGATAGACAATTCTCCAAGTGACGCCAAGGAAACAATAGCTGGAATTAGAAACATTGCGAAAGGTTCACTTGCAGAAATCAGGCAAATGATTGGTGTTTTGCGCGAGCCTGGTGACGCAGAAAACGGCCCCGATCTTGTCCCCGCACTTGGGACAGATAATCTCGGCGACATTAGTGATTACCTCAGTAATGCTCAAATTCATTGTCAAATCAACATGCACAACTACGACAAGCAAAAGACTCCAAGCTTTGTTGACATTACAATTTTTGGAATTTGTCGCGAAGCGGCAACTAACATTGTTAAACATGCTCAGGCAGATTTTGTGCAAATCGACATTGAGATTGTCACGCCTGACTTTCCCAGGATTATTCGTGGGTCTTCTTGCAAGTGTTATGTGTTGTTGTCTGTTCGCGATAACGGTGTTGGTCTAGGAGAGAATCTTAGCAAAACTAGTGGCCACGGCGTAGAGGGAATGCGAGAAAGAACTGTTGCGTTAGGCGGAGAGTTCAACATTGAAAACGCACCTGGCGGTGGAACTCTTTTGACGGCTATCCTTCCACTCAGCTAAAAACGGCTCTAATGAAATTTAAGACACAGTATAAGTTGGAGATAAAAAGCTATCCCGGTTTGGGAGTGTTGTTGCTTGCAAGGTTTATGCTTTGAGCGGCGAAGACAGCAGGTTGTTCATAAAAGCTGTGAATTCTAAGGTCGCGGTAAAATGCATCGTTTACTTCTTACTAATTTTTTTAGTTGATGTTCGTTTAATGAATTTACTGTGGGATAAATGAGTCGTGACTAGGTTTTAATTGTTGATAAACTTTTAGTGATAAAAATTTCCTGTTGTGCGACAACTTCGCTTCATTAAATTTGCATGGTGATGAAATGATTACGGAAGATTACTTAATGAGAATGCTACTTGCTTTTTTCAAAGCGCTTGTTGATGCCCGTGCACGTGCGCTAAATGAGAAAGACCTTGTTGGTGCGGCTGAGATGCTCGAAGATGTTATTGGGGAATCCTCTGGCCTTGGTGCAGACATGTTCTTGCGTCTAGCACCTGAGTCAATCGCAACCATTTTGCAATCAACTGGAACCGACCCCGAGGTGACTGAATTCATGTCGCGAAGCTTGATGCAAGCGGCTGAATATCGCGAGAAGAGTGGAGACGCAGAAACAGCGAATCTAAGGCGTGAGCAAGCACACGCAATAGCTGATGCATATGGTCATGACCTAACAGTTGCAATGGAAGAATGGCTCTCTGAGCACGACTATTCTTAAACACTTTTCATGCCTTTGGCAGGCATTTATCTAAAAATGCTGAATAAAAGTGTTGCCCTTTCTTTAGTTTGTTATCTCGCTGCTAAAAGCATTTCATTTTTCAAATTATTTGTTTTACCTTGACCTCATGTTTGACTGATTAAACTTTAGCGTGATATAAATCTGTTTTTCTTCATTTGTTTTAACAAATAATCTTCATCTGTTCTATCACTAAAACTTCATTTCGCATTCATCAGTTTAATCACTTATTCAATGACAATCGCTTCGCATTTATCTGCACGTATTCAACATTGTTTTATTCACTTTTGATGGGTAGTTCTTTCTTATTTTTTTGGAATGTTCACACTAAAGTGTTTCGTAGGCGGATTAGATGAGAAGGAGATGACATGAAGAAAGGATATTTTAGGCTCAAAAGTTCAAGAGCGCTTGCGGTGTTTCTGTCTTCGTTACTCTGCTTAACCGCCGTCCCCCTGCTTGCTTTTGGAGGAGGTGAGAATGTTTCTGTGGAAGTGGAAGAGGAGTTGATAACACACAAAGAGGTCAGTCCCAACGATTTGCTTGTGCTTGATAAGATTGACACCACATCGTTGCTTAGCGGCCTTTCTGAGTTGAGCGAGTCTTCGATTGGAATCACTCATCCTGAAGAAGAAAGCCTTGACGACGAAGGCCTTCATGAAGATGCTTCTAAAGAGCGAGGTTTTGTTGCTTCGTCTGATGATGAGAGAACTATTTATCTTGATAGTTTTGAGGTGTCTGCTAGTGATAATGAGGGTTTTGAACAACACGAATCAAAGTGCAAGCGAAAAGTTGACAGCGCGCGTGTCGACGACAGAAATTCTGATGACGAAATGGTTGGCTTCACAAGTGCTGATGACGAATGTTTTGGCGCTGGAATTAGTGAAAAAGCAAGGTATATTGACGTTGGTCTGGTCGACACAGGGAAGAGGATGCGAGTTAAGGTTAGTTTTGCTGACTGCTCGAGACTGCCTGAAGGTACTGGGGTCAAATCCCTCATGGAAGACGAAAGTCTAATCGGTGATTGTTTCTTATTTCAGCAAGAGTTTCTTTCTACTTTGTATGACTTTGGAGATGCTTCTTATTATTGTTCGTTCATAGATGTTCCAAAAATCAATTCAATTGTCGATGAATGGGCTGTAGATGTCTTATTTGCAAGAGACAATTTCTTTGGAGAGTCGGTTGAAGGAGTGAAGTGGTTGCGCGAAAGAGGCGTTGCACTTGTTCCACGTGCCTATGTTGACTCATGGCAAAAAAGAGATGGTGAACTTTATTGTTTGCAAGCCCAATTGCTATCTCTTGCTGACAAATCTATTGCTAGTAAAGAAGTGTCATTTCCTTTGAGTGTTGTAAACACGACCAAGTGTTCAAAGCTTGAAACAAGAGCAGTTGGCTCGTTGATTTCTGGCGTCACGCACATACAATTAGTAGAGGAAGGCAGGGCTGATAGCTTGGATGCAAATTCGATCGTTGCATCCTTAAACAATGGAGCGATGAATGTGCGTGCGGTGGGCTCTAACTCTTCTCTTGCTAAAAGAGGGCAAGACATCGATTCTGGCACAAATCTCGCTGCATTAAATGCTGCATCATATGACAATTTAACAGGAGTTTTAACGCTTAATGTTCCGCCAATGAGCATAATGAATGCTACCGTCGAGTATGCTAGCGAAACAGATGTAGCTGTCGCTCAGGAGGCTAATGTTCGCATCGGAATCTCAGATGTTGATTATTGTGGAGCTGTTTTTGACAAACTGAATCTTGCTGACTGTAAAAACTTGATCGATGAATGGTTTGTAACTTGGACATGTCAGGACACTTCGGGAGACTACATTATTTCTCGTGATTACGTTGCTTGGGGTCCATCAACTCAGCATGTTTCTGACCTGAACTCATCAACAGACGTGGAGCGTGTTAGTGCTTCATATGACTATTCTATATCGCTTTACAATGATGATGACCTGCCGCGACCAGTTGACTGGAACGGAGGTGAGTCGTGGCGACATTATTTAATAGACAATCCCGATTACGCCATTAACCGACTTGGAACAGCCGATGGCTTTGGTAGTCCAAATGAGCAACTTCAAAACTTCAATTGGCATTTTCAAGATCCTTTTAAGGTGCGATTTTACCCAGCCGTTTGTTGCAAAATTAGCACACCTTTTGATGATCGCGGGAGTGAGGTGATGCGAACTGTAACCAAGGTGCTTGGAGTAGACGAAGAAGAGCAGAGCATCACTCTTGGCTTTGTGTCATCGAAAAAGCCTGGTAATCCGCAAAACTGTTGTTTCGTATTGAAATTTAAAGTTGATTCATTTGGGAAGATTTCTTTGAAGAAGTCAATCTCTGCCGATGAAGGAGACAAAGCAAACGAGCTTTTTTCAGTTGCCAATGCTGAATATGGCGTGTGGCGTGACGAGGCGCACGAGAATTTTGTTGCAACCTTAACGACTGATGCAGAAGGCGTGGCTACTTCTGAAGAATTGCCGTCTGGAACTTATTGGGTGCAGGAAACGAGCGCACCAGCTGGATTAACGCTTAGCCCCAACAACATGAGAGTGAGTGTTGGTGGCGGCAAAACATCGATTGTTGCCGATTCTGAGACCCCAGAGGGAGATTCTGTAGTTAGTGAAGATGTGCTTAGAGGAGATTTGAAATTAAAGAAAATCCGTGATGTCGATGGCGCTCCTCTTGCTGGAATCCCTTTTCGTCTGGTGTTAATCGAAACTGGCGAGTATCACGTTTTAGTTACCGATGAAAATGGGGAAATTGACACTTCTTCAACAAAAGTTCTTCATTCTGAGAACACTAACGAAAATGATGGTGCGAAAACTTTTGACAATTTAACGAATTCTGGAGTTTGGTTTTTTCTCGGAGATGGAGGAGGTGTGAATGATGCCAAGGGAGCTTTACCCTATGGTTCTTACCGACTTGAAGAAATCGCGTGTGCTGCAAATGAAGGGCTGGAGCTTGTCACAATTGATGACATTAAAATTTCTGAAGATAGTTTTAGACCAGCTGATGGGATAGAAACAACAACTGGTGGGTTTTCTAGCTCTCGATTGAGTGCGCAGGCTTGTGATTTAAAGCCAGAGATTCTTTTAGATGCTAAAGTTGGTTCGCTAAATTTTGTTCCACTCAAGGACGTGAGTACATCAACAGCTTTTAAAGAACACTTAATGCGGCTAGATGGGCTTAATCCATTGACCGAAGGAACAGAAAGTGACGCGAAGGTAAATAACGGGTTGGGTTTATGTGGATTTAATCCATTGATCGATGAAGAAGACAGTGGCGAACAGCTAAATAACGAGCTTGTTTTAGATTTAGGGGTAGTTGTAGATAAGTTAATTCCCACAGACGAAATACCCCTAAAACAAACAGACAAAACCATGCCTGACACAGGAGATATTATTGCGTCTCTTGTTTTGGGTGCCGTAGTTGCGTTTATTGTCCTGCTAGTTGGCATAATAGTCATTAAACGAATTAAAAACAAAGACAAAGGGGAGTGGAAGTATCCCTATTGATTTTTTGAACAAAATTAGTAATCGTCTAGAATTTTATTAGGAGACGAGACTGAGGGATTTATTTTAGTGCAAAGTTCATTTTGGACACAAAGACGAGCTGACATTATGCTTGCAATTATTGGTGCAAGCTGGGGGCTTTCGTATATTACTATGAAAGTTGTCTTAAACGAAATGACGCCTTTCTGGATGGCGTCGTTTCGTTTCCTTATTGCTTTTCTTTGTGTTGCATTAATTTTTGTTAAGCGCCTAAAAGACACAGACATTGACATCATTAAAGGCGCAATGGTCATCGGCTTTTTTGATGCGAGCATCTTTTTCACCTTGCTTCAAGGCTTGAAAAACACAACTGCAACAAATGCAGGTTTTTTGTGCTCTACCTCGGTAGTTATCGTACCCATTCTCCATGCTATTCTTTCGCGAAAAATGCCTGAAAGAAGGGTGATTGTTTGTTGCCTGATTGCGATTGTTGGAATAGGACTGATGTCAATCAAAGACTCTTTCACTCTTTCAGTTGATGACATGTGGTGTTTGGCGTGTGCATTTTCATATGCAGCGCTTGTGCTGTCCACTAATCATTACTCAAAGAAAGTCGACAGTTTGCTTGTTGGTATTTGGCAATTGTTTTTTACATTTTTGTATGTATTGGTGGTTGCAATCATTTTTGAACCTTTTAACATGCCTTCCTCTGGTTTGTGTTTCGCGAATTTGATGGTCATGGCCTTGATTTGCACTTCTTTTTGTTTCGTTATGCAAACGGTTGCGCAAAAATACACAACACCAGAACACGCAAGCCTAATGTTTTGTCTTGAACCAATTTCATCAGCAATTCTAGGTTTTTTGTTCTTTGGGGAAATGGTTGGCATAAAGGGATATTTAGGGGCTGCATGCATCCTGTTTGCAGTTGTGATTTCGTGTTTAAATTCAAGTGACAAATATCCCAAGAAGTCGGCTACTTTGTCATCATCGTGCAAGAATTCTTAGGCCTCATTAGTTAAAGTGCTGCTTGTATTGGCGTTTTTTTCGCAATGGCTTTTTCGATGCACCTTTGAGGACTTCTAGACTGTGAAGCTATTTTATTTAATTGAATTTGGTGACGAGCACAGCAACTGATGTAAACAACTTTTTAAAGTTTATAAAAATGTGAATCAGTGACTCAATGCGACTTCTTGGGTTACCTAATGTTAACAATCGTTTCGGCTCTTAAATTCGATTCGATTCTGCGTTAACATTGCAAAAGCAAGATTTTTAGTTTAGTGGGGGCTTTAGTTATTATGCTCAAAAATATTAAATGCGCTATCTTTGATAACGACGGCACAATTGCCGACACCCGTGCGCTAATTCTGCCTTCGATGAGGCACACAACTCAAACTGTTTTAGGTAAAGTTTACCCAGATGAGGTTTATGCATCTCAGGTTGGAATTCCGCTAGTTGATCAGGTTGTTAAATATACCGACGATCCCGATTTGCAAAAAGAGATGATGCAGGTTTATCGCGCCTACAACGAAGAACATCACGATTCTCTAATTCGCAAGTTCGATGGTTGTTATGACGCGCTCAAATCTATTGCAGATGCGGGGGTAACCCTTGCGGTTGCGACATCTAAGCTGAGAACCCTTTGTTCTCGTGGGTTAAAGATTTTGGGAATTGATGAGCTCATGACAACTGTTGTTGGCGCGGAAGACACCGAACGTCACAAGCCTCACGGGGACCCTATTGTTTTTACTGCAAACAAGCTTGGCTTTGATGTTAGTGAGTGCGCCTATGTTGGCGATGCTCCTTTTGACATGCAGGCGGCAAAGGATGCTGGCGTAACTGCTATTGGAGTTACCTGGGGATTCTTTAGCGAAGACATTCTTGTTGGTGAACATGCTGACTACATTTGCCACAATTTTGACGAACTCTCTGTTCTTTTGGCGTAATCGATAAATCAAACACTACTAGTCAATGACAGTCGTCCTGCTTTTTCAAGGTAGGACGACTTTTTTATCGAAAATAAAAGCGCAGTTGTGGGAGAAAGTGGGAGAAATTGTAGCAAAATGGGAAAAATAGTGTTGAAAACCCACATTTTGTGTTAGTATTCTATTCACGGTTTAAAGCCTTGTGGAATATTGCTTCTCAAACAACGAACACTAAAACAAAACTGAATTAACGCAGCTTAAACGCAGCATAAACACAGCAATAAACACTCCACAAAACATACCTTGGGAAGTGCAAATGGCCAACGAGAAAGACATAGTTGAGTCACCGAAGTCGACAGCCCAGATCGAGCTTCATGGAACTCACGAGTTTAAAGTCGACTCAAAAGGTCGTCTCACTCTCCCTGCAAAGTTTCGCAAGGTTTTGCCGCCTGACTTGGTAGTCACTCTTGATCCCCTGAACGAATATCTGATGGCTTTTACCCCCGCTGGCTTCAGTGAGTGGGCTAAAAAGTTTGTCGAAGACGCCACTGGCGAATTCATGACGAACAATAAAAAGCAGCTTGATCTTCGCAGGCGCATCATGAGCAGAGCAGATGATGTTGAAGTCGATTCTGCAGGACGCATTACACTCAAGGCAAACATGCGCAAAGCTGCAGGAATCGAAAAAAATGTCGTGGTCATTGGCAACGATAATTATTTTGAAATTTGGGCAGAAGAGAGGCTCGAGCAGAGTGAAAACCTCGACATCGATGGTGCTTTTTCTGAGAGTCTTGCTGATTTCATGAATTAATGTTGCTAAAAGACAGAACCATGAAAATTTAATATCGGCTTTTATGATAGCTAGATGACTGAATCTTTTGAACATATTCCGGTGCTGCTCAATGAAGTGCTCGCATCGCTTTCTCCAAAAGAAGGCGAGATTTTTGTCGACTGCACTTTAGGTGGGGCTGGCCACAGTGTCGAGATTGCTAAACGACTCGGGCGCTCAGGAACCTTAATTGGAATTGATCAAGATTGTGTAGCGCGAGAATATGCCACAAGTCGCTTGATGTCGCTAGATGAGGAAACGAGGCCAAAGATTTTTGTGATGCCAGCGAATTTTTCTGAACTGGACGCTGTGCTCACAAGCATTCCTGTCCCTGGAATTGATTGCATTTTGTTTGACCTCGGTGTTTCAAGCGTGCAGTTAGATGTACTTGAACGCGGCTTTTCCTATCACGAAGGTGCTCCTCTCGACATGAGGATGAACACAGAAGACGCAGGAATTAAGGCTGAAGACATTGTGAACACATGGGACGAGAAGTCTCTAGAGCGAATTTTTAGAGTCTATGGCGAGGAGAGGTTTTCTCATCAAATTGCTAGAAACATTTGCAAGAGTCGCGAAGTATCAAAGATAACAACAAGTGACGAGCTTGTTGAAATTATCAAAGAATCGATTCCTGCAGCCAAACGAAGGAGTGGCGGTCATCCTGCTAAAAGAACCTTTCAGGCGTTGCGCATCGCAGTAAACGATGAACTAAAGTGTTTGGAAACTGCTCTTGACTGCGCAATTCGTTGGTTAAACCCTGGCGGAAGAATTTGTGTTATCAGCTATCACTCGCTTGAAGACAAAAGAGTTAAAAACGCCTTTCGCGAATATGAGGACAGATGCACATGTGGTCCGGAAGTTCCAGTTTGCGTTTGCGGAAAAAAGCCGATTTTAAAAAGCAAACCTCGTGGGACAATCTTGCCATCTCAGGCTGAAATTGACAGAAATCCACGTGCAAGAAGCGCGAAGTTGCGTTGCGCGCACAAATTAAATAACTAAAAGTAAAGCGTTTAAATTGAGCAGAAACTTTCAACAGACAAACAGAAGCTACAAATCTCAGCGTTCAAGCGTTGCGTCGGCGAGGTCTAGCTGGGGAAACCCCAGAAACTCGTCTTATGTTTTTGGCTCTGCTGCTCCTTCTTTAAAAGAAGACAAACGCTCAAATGACAGATATTCCCGCAGAGCAAATGCGAGTTTTGCGGTGGCAGAACCAGCTTTAAAAGAAAGTCCTTCTCGTAACCGAGAAACTCAACAGAAAAACCGCAGTGTATTTCAAATTTTCAGCGGAGGTGCAAGAAAGCCGCAAGTGCTTGCTCGTCCAAAGACGATGCCTTTTGCATTTAAAGTTTTTGCATGCTGCACATTCTTGTTTGCGTTTATTGGAGTTGTAAATGTAACACTTTCTTCTGCTGCAATTGTGTCAACGCAAGAGGCGGAAAAGTTGAGTTCGCAAATCACTGAAGCACGCGAGCAGGGAAAGTCGTTGGAAGTTGAATATGGAACTCTCAACAATCCGACAACCCTAAAAGACAAGGCTACAAAGCTTGGAATGGCCACGCCAACTGAAGTAATTCAACTCAATATCACTGAGGACAATTGTGTTCTTAACAGCGATGGCTCAATTGCTCTTGCTTCATCTCTAAAGGCAGTCGCCAACCAATAGCGAGGTTGGCATGCAAAAATCAAATGGAATAAATTCTCCACGCTGGTTTATCGCAGTTTTAGGGCTGCTCTTAATTCTCATTTTGGGCAGGCTTTTGTTTCTCGTTGTAATTGCGGGCCCGTCTTATTCTGCACAGGCTGAAGAAACGAGAACGAACACAATTCCAATTGCTGCTAAGCGTGGAACAATTTATGATCGCAATGGAGTCGTTCTTGCGGCTAGTGTCGATTCGATTACTGTTAGCTGCAATCCTTCCAAAATTAAAAATGCAAGCGACATTGCAAAAACAATTGCCAACATTTATGGCGGCGAAGAAAAAGAATACCTCGAGAAGCTCACACTTTCGAATGCCACCTTTAATTATGTTTTTCGAATGGGCGATGTTGATAAAGGGGAAGAACTCGAAAAGTTGATAGAGGAAGACCCCGACAAATATGATGGCCTTTATTGCACCAATGAAGCAAGACGCGAATATCCTAACGGTTCAATTGGTGGGCAAATTATTGGGCGTGTTAACAATGATGGCGAAGCAATCTGTGGACTTGAGCTTGAATATGACGAAATTTTGAGCGGGGAAGATGGAAAATATGTTGTTGAGCGAAACGTGTCAGGCACCTATGCAATTCCAGGATCTGTAAAAGTTGACAAAGAAGCCAAAGATGGCCAAGACATAATGGTTTCGATTGACATTTCCATGCAGACTGAAGTCGAAAACATTGTTGCAGAAAAGGCAGCAGTGCAGGGAGATCGAGCCGAAGCAGTGCTTATGGACTCGTTTACAGGAGAGATTTATGCGATGTGTTCAACGCCATATTTTAATTCTGCTGACCCTAGTGAATCGGAAAGTGGCTCTGATTTAGTTTTGCCAATAACGCAGGCCCTAGAGCCAGGTTCAATGATGAAAACTGTGACAGCTCTTGGTGTATTGCAATCTGGGAAAATGAAGCCTGAAGATGAACTGTATTGTCCTGCATTGCTCGCGGCTGATGAATATTACATAAAAGATGCACACGATCGAGGCGACACAACAATGAGCCTCGACACAATTCTCACAGAGTCTTCAAATGTTGGAATTTCTCTCGCTTCAGACAAAATTGGAGCGCAAGGTATTTTTGAGAATCTGCAAAAGTCAAAAGTGCTTGACTTAACAGGAATTGATTTTCCTGGAGAAGCGCAAGGTTATGTGACATCACCTGACAATTGGTCAAATATTGCGAGATATAACATTACTTTCGGTCAAGGTGTGACGACAACTCCAATTGCCATGACTCGCTTTTATGCCGCAATTTGCAACAACGGCACAGCTGTCACGCCTCACTTTCTAATGGTTAAAACTCAAAATGGAGAGCGTCCAAATTGGGCCACCACTAATCTTGGCTACAGCGAAACAGCGCTCAGTGGCATTAAATCGATGTTGCACAATGTCGTGGCAAACGGCACATCAACTAAAGCTGCGATTGATGGCTATGATGTTTGTGGTAAAACTTCCACCGCTGAATATGCTGAGGATGGCAAATATAAAGAAGATTCATACAACGTTGGTTTCTGCGGCTTTTTGAACAATTCTTCATTACCGCTCACTTGTTATGTTGGAATCACCCGTTCTGAAGCCACGGTTACAACAACAGAAGTGTTCCACGATATAATGAAATCGGCCATTGAGAGATATGGCATAGCAAGCATCGGATAGTGCGAAGGAGACTAATTTGTATAGTTTTGTCGGAAGTTATCCAAGTTTTCTAGTGTTTTCGGCCCTTGTTTTGTCGGTCGCTTTCACCGTTTGTTTTATGCCTGGTTTCATTCGTTTTTTGAAGCGAGAAGACGTTGGCCAGCAAGTTCGTGAAGAGGGTCTAGAGACTCACTATAAAAAACAAGGCACTCCAACAATGGGTGGAGTGGTGATGATTGGTGCAGTCGTTCTAGCTACCATCTGTGTTGGTTATTTCGATTTAAAAATTGCTTCTCTTGTTACAGTTGCGCTTGCAGGTGCACTCATCGGGGTAGTCGATGACTACAAAAAAGTGCATTACAAAAACACGGAAGGCATGTCACCTAAGGGAAAGCTTATTTTACAATTTCTTGTAGCGGGTCTCTTTATTCTGGTTGCAGTAAATCAACTTGACATTGCTCCAACGCTTGTGTTCCCTCTAATTGGTGTTCTTGACCTAGGGGTTTTAAGCACAACATTTACTGTTGGAGCCACAACAATAACAATCCCTTGGCTCTATTTAATTTTTTGCCTGATTTTGCTCGTTGGAATGTGCAATGCTGTCAATTTGACTGACGGACTTGATGGCCTTGCAAGCGGTTGTGTGATGGTGGTAATGATTTTCTTTGCAGTTATTGCCTATCGCTTGAATTTACTAGAGCCAGCAATCTTTGCTGCCGCTGTAGGTGGTGCTTGTTGTGCTTTTTTGTGGTTCAACTCCAACCCTGCTTCGATTTTTATGGGCGACACAGGCTCCCTTTCGTTGGGAATGACTGTCGGTGCGCTGGCAATTTTAACAAAAACAGAAGTACTCTCAATCCTGATTGGCGGAATTTTTGTTGCAGAAGCAGTCTCGGTTTTAATCCAGGTTTTCTGGTTCAGAAAAACAGGCAAAAGAGTGTTCCTAATGGCTCCTCTACACCATCATTTTGAAAAAAAGGGCTGGGGAGAAAACAAAGTGGTTGTGAGATTCTGGATGATTACTGGACTTCTTGCTTCAGTTGGATTCGCTCTTTTCTTTGCAATGACAATACTTTAGTGATTAAATCGAAGGTCAAAAATGAAAATGAAACATAAATGCTCACCAGACAATTTGGGCAACGTGCTAATTCTTGGGGAAGGAGTCACAGGAAAAGCCGTTGAAGACTATTTAGCAAAACAGCCCAATCGTGCATTGACAGTCGATGTCGTGACTGAAGAAGAACTTGCTAATTCAACAAAATCATATGATTTGTGCATTGCAAGTCCTGGCATAAGCGAATTTTCTGATTTTTATGTAAAAGCAAAAATGGTTTCTCGCGAGGTAATCAGTGAAGTTGAATTTGCCTATCGTGAATCGGAAATTGATTCAAAATGGATTGCCATCACAGGCACGAATGGAAAAACAACGACGACCTCGCTGACAGAGCACATTTTGACAGTGGCCGGCATCAATGCAGTTGCCGTTGGCAACATTGGACAAACTTGCATTTCTCAAGTTGACGGGCAAACAAAAGTCTATGTTGCTGAATGCTCATCATATCAGCTTGCTTCAACCTCAAAATTTGACCCTGACGCATGTGCGATTCTAAACATAACACCTGACCACATTAAATGGCATGAGGGTCTTGAAAACTATAGAGATGCAAAGTTCAAGATTTTTGCAAACTTAAGGGACAACGCTGATGCTTTAGTGTTTTTAGAACACCATCTTAAGTCACAGATCCCTGGCATCGATTCTTTCGCATGCAAGGTTGTGACCGACAAAAATTCAGACAAAGTAGGGATGGTCGCTTCTCTGGCAGAAGGCATGAAGATTAAAGGCGAGCACAACATTCAAAATGCAGTTTGCGCCGCAGCTCTCACTTCTTTTATGGGTGTTAGTGATTCAACGATTAAAGAGGCGCTGTTGTCATTTAGCCCGCTTGAGCACAGGATTGAGCCTTGTGGGGACATGGATGGAGTTGCTTTTTATAACGATTCGAAGGCCACAAATGTAGATTCAACAATTAAAGCGCTTTCCGCTTTCCCGCAAGGACGTGTGATTCTTCTTCTTGGTGGAACCGATAAAGGCTCTGATTTGACGCCTCTCGTGAACGAGTGCAAAAGACCAGCGGGTTGCGGATCTGTTGTTTCAACCGTTATTTGCTATGGCGACTCAAAAGCGCGTTTTTTAAAAAGTTTCAAACAGCTAGAAGACGAAGGGATTCCTGTTTTGGAAGCGAACAAATTATCAGATGCTTTTGCCCTAGCTGTTAAGAAAGCAAGTGATGGAGACAGTGTTCTTTTGTCGCCAGCGTGTGCGTCATTTGATGAGTTTAGTGGTTTTGAGGAAAGAGGAAGGCGCTTTAAACAGCTGGTGGAGCAGCTAAATGCTTAGAGATTTTCTCTCCAAAACATACTCTAGAGAAGTTTATATCGGCATAATCATTTGTTGTGTGGTTTTGCTCTGCACAATTAGCCTGGTGATTCTTTATTCAGTTACGAGCTATGGCTACATTGCTGAAGATGCTTCCCCAATTACTGGCTTCAGGTCACAGGCTGCATATGTTTTTTTTGGGGCTCTGGTTTGTTATCTCTTTTATAAATTTCATAGCCTTGTGCAGTTCACCTATCGTTCCTGGATGGTTTTTTTAGGGATTGTTGTTATGGCTCTCATATATTGTGGAGTTTTTGGTGTTAGCGCTCATGGTGCGACGCGTTGGATTCCAATTGGGCCAATCACAATTCAACCTGCGGAATTCTTGAAGCCAGCGATTCTTCTTGCTGCTACCTATATTGCCTCGCGTTTTAACCGTGGCTCCATTGGTTATCTCAAGTTGTTTGCTGAATCTGCAGTGTTTGTTGTTTTGCCAATTGCTGTTCTTCTTTTCTTTTGCAATGACATGGGCAGCTCTATGATTTGCCTGTTCTGTGTACTGTTTGTTTATTACCTGGCAGGTTTTAGCGGAACGTTAATAATAGTTCTTCTCGGTATAGTTGCTACTGCTATTTTAGCAACCTCGTTTTTTGGAGACTCTTTTAGGTCTGCACGTTTTGTTTTTCTCAATCCTTGGGATGATGGGCAGAATGGCATGGGTGATGGTTATCAACTAATCAGGTCCTATTATGCAATTGCGTCGGGTGGTTTTTTTGGACGCGGAATTGGTGCATCTCATGAAAAATATGATTATCTTTTCGGCTCCGACAACGACTTCGTGTTCTCAATCATTTGTGAGGAACTGGGTCTTCTTGGTGCACTTGTAGTTCTTTTATGCATTGTTGCTATTTTTGTGTGTTCATGCAAATTGGCTAGCATGCAAAACGGAGTTGAATCTAAACTTTTAGTTTATGGTGCAGCTTTCCTTATCGTCTCACAATCGCTAATTAACATAGCTAGTGCAGTTGGTTGTTTTCCTACGACTGGTAAACCACTGCCTTTTGTTTCGGCGGGTGGAAGTTCAGTTATAGCTTCGTTTATTCTGCTTGGATTTATTCTTTCTTTCGCTAAAAATGCAGAAATTGAAACAGAACATGACAGACGCCGTGGTGACATTCAAATTTACACAAGAACAAGTGACCACGCAACCTCCAAACAAAAGAAGCAATTTTGTTCTGCGCTCACAGATTCTAGTGTGAATGCAGGCTCACGCAGCCATCCGAAAGGGAGAGCGAACGACTTGGGAGACAAAAGAAACGATTACGCTCGCATCGATTCTGGGCATTCTGGCGCACAGAGACGAGCTGACTTGCGGGGTGGGTCGCTTGGTTCTTCACGCAACAGACATTCTTCTATTGAATGGACCGATTCTCTTTCACGTTCAAGTGAGAGACGATCGACAACTAAAAATAAGGACTATTCTAAAGAAATAAAACAGCCAAGTTTTTTGGATAAAAAACGATAAAGAGGTGTTTCTATGAATGTTGTAATCACTGGAGGTGGCACTGCAGGACACATTTACCCTGCTTTAGCACTTGCCGATGAACTAACTGCTCGTGGGGCAAAGGTTTATTATGCAGGAACCCCTGCAGGCGCTGAATCACGCTTGGTCCCGGCGGCGGGTTATGAATATGTGGCATTTGATGTTTCTGGTTTTGATCGCTCAAGACCTTGGACGGCTTTGACTGCCTTGAGAAAGGCAAATAAATCTAAGGTCAGAGCGACTTCGTGGTTAAAAGAAATTGACGCTAATCTCGTTGTTGGATTTGGAGGCTATGTTTCTGTTCCAGTTGTGCATGCTGCTCAAAAGCTGAGGATAAAAACTGCAATTCACGAACAAAATTCAGTTATGGGACTTGCTAATGAAGAATTGAGCAAACATGCCGATGCAGTGTGTTTGACCTATGAAAACACAGCTAATAAAGTAAAAGACAAATCAAAGGTGGTTGTTACTGGAAATCCTGTCAGAAAGGAAGTTTTGAGTGCAACGCGCGAAGAGGGAATTTATGAGTTCGGTTTGTCAGAAACCTCAGAAGTCTTTCTAGTTTTTGGAGGTAGCCTTGGCGCAAAAACAATTAATGAGACTATCGTTAAATTAAAAGATCAACTACTTAGTGTCGATGGACTTGAAATTATTCATGTTGCTGGAAAGCGTGATTATGATTGGGTTTGTGAGTGTTTAAAACTCAATGAGGACGAGAAGAAACGCTATCACTTGCTCGATTATTGTTATGAAATGCCAAAAGCACTCGCTTGCGCCGATGTGATTCTGTCGAGGGCAGGAGCCACTTCTTTAGCTGAAATTTCTGCAAGAAAAATACCAGCGCTTCTTGTGCCTTTCCCGCATGCAACGGCCGACCATCAAACAAAAAATGCTGAAGCGTATGTGGACGCTGGTGCCGCCTATTGGTGCAAAGACGACGAAGTTGGAAGTGTTTCTTTTCTTCAACTTCTTTTTGACATCATTAAAAACAAGGAAACTCGCGAGAAAATGAAAATAGCTGCCGAGAGTTTTGGCACCGTGGACGCAACCGCAAGGCTCGCTGACACTGTAATTCAATTGATAAAATAGAGTGAGTCGATTTTGGAGATGAACATGACTGACACAAATCAAACACATAACAAACTTCACTTTATTGGAATCGGTGGTGTTGGAATGAGTGGACTTGCTCGCATTGCCTCTTCTCAGGGGATACGCGTCAGCGGGTCAGACATGAAAGCATCACGTTTTACCGACCAGCTTGAGAAAAGTTGGATTCCTGTGTCTATTGGGCAGGATGCAAAAAATGTGCCTGAAGGCGATGATGTCGCTGTTGTTGTCTCCACGGCAATCATGGATGACAATCCTGAACTTGTTGAAGCAAAACGACGTGGCTTAAAAATAATTCACAGGGCTCAGCTCTTGGAATATCTTGGACGCAACTTAAAAACTCTTGCTGTTGCCGGCACTCATGGAAAGACTACAACAAGTTCTATGCTTGCTTGCGTTCTTGATGACATGGGGCTTGATCCAACTTTTGTTATTGGTGGAATGGTTTTGGCCTACAACACCAACGCTCGACCAGGCTCTGGTGAGTTTTATGTTGTTGAAGCAGATGAGTCAGACAAATCTTTGACTTGTTTGAGCCCCTATGCAGTAGTGGTTACAAGCATTGAGAGTGACCATCTAGATCATTACAAATCACTTGATGAAATATATGAGAAATTTGGTCAATTTATTGCAAGTGTTCCTGAAGGAAATCCAGCAATAGTTTGCGCTGATGATGATCGATTGGTTAAATTGGCAAAAGCTAGCACGAAAAACGTCATTACCTATGGTTTCTCAGAAGATGCAGACGTTCGCATAATTGAAAGCGAACGCGCTGGTGTTGGCTCTGTTTTTAAGGTCCAGCTCAAAAACGGCGAGGTTGTTGACAGTGCAATTATGAAAAATCCAGGCACTCACAACGAACTTAACGCAACAGCCGTGCTTGCTTTAATAGAGTCACTTGGTCTCGATGTTGAGATGGCTGCAAAAAAACTCAGAAATTTTAGCGGCGTACATCGCCGTTTTGAACTTGTTGGAAGCGCGAACGGTGTGACAGTTATTGACGACTATGCGCATCATCCTACTGAGATTAAAGCCACCATCAAGGCTGCTAAAGAGCTTGATTTCAACAAAGTACACGTGATTTTTCAACCGCATCGCTACACTCGCGCAAAACTATTCTGCGATGTTCTTGCGAAAGAGTTTTCAGAAGCGTTTGATGATGCAGATTCAATCATTTTCACTAACGTTTATGCTGCAGGAGAGACACCTATTCCAGGAATCTCTGGAGAAACTTTCCTTAACACAGTTTTGGAACACACAGGACATCCAGATGCTGAATATGTTCCCCGTCTTGCTGATGTGGCGCCACACATTGCCAAGAAAGCTAAAACAGGAGATCTTGTGATTACGATGGGAGCTGGAGATATCACCGAGATTGGCCCAATGATATTAGACGAAATTAAAAAAGGAAACTAGACTAGATAAAATGTCACACAGCCAGGCACCAAAACACGCAAATGCTTTGAGCGCGCTGTTTTTGGACGATAGCTTTGATTGCGAGGTTTTGTTTAATGAACCAGCTTCAAGGCACACTACATATCATTGTGGTGGTCCCTTTAAATTTTTTTGCACAGTAAACACTATCGAATCTCTGCAAAAATTATTGCGCGCTTGCGATTCAACAAACATGCCTTTTTTCATGATCGGGAAAGGGTCAAATTTGCTTGTTTCTGACGAAGGCTTTGATGGCGTTGCGTGCTCTTTGGGTCGAGATTTCAGAAAAGTAAACATCGATGAGGAAAAATGCTTGATTACAGCAGGGGCTGGGGTTTCGTTTGCAAAAGTGTCACAGTTGGCTTTTAATAACATGCTCTCTGGCTTGGAATTTGCTGTTGGAATTCCTGGGACTGTTGGTGGCGCACTTGGGATGAATGCAGGCACAGGCGGTGTTGGCTTGTGCGATGTTATTTCTTCAGTCTCTATTCTTGATATTAATAATGACTATCGTCTAAAAAAAATTTGTAAAGACGATTTTAATTTTGGATATCACTATTCAGAAATTCAGAAAATGGGAATTGCAGTTGAATGTGAAATTGAGCTCAAGAAATGCAAAACTTGGGATTTAAAAGTTCACATGGAAGAAAAGCTTAAGAAACGAAACAAAACTCAACCTGGTGGTCACAATTGCGGAAGCGTTTTTAAAAATCCAGAAGGAGACAGCGCAGGCAGATTAATCGAGCAAGCTGGACTCAAAGGCACACGCATCGGTGGAGCTGAAATTTCTGAGTTACACGCAAATTTTTTCCCAAATGTTGATAATGCAAAATCGCAAGACATTATGGATTTAATTAGGTTGGCGCAAACTGAAGTGAAAGAAAAGTTTGGAGTCTTGCTCGAGCCAGAAGTCCAATTTTTGGGTTTTTAGCACTGGAGTTTTTTGGAGAATAACACACATAAAGGCAACCCTCGCGCAAATAACCCGCGTGCAAACTCTTCGCAGACGAAGGTCTCCTCTTCTGTTGCTCGTTCACGCGCTATTAAATCAGATGGCTTGGCAAGGTCGGGGAATCCTAGGGCTAAAAAAAACGAAAAACCTGTAGCTCTGGAAGGGTTTAGTCAGTCAAGCGTTTCTGAAATCAAGAAAGAAGCAAACCGTCAAGAAAAAGAATCTAAAAGAACTGCGGTTCGTGAAGAAAAAAGAGCAAAAAAAGAGAGAAAAGCTTCTGAAAAGAGGGAACACAAAAACAAGCCATTTAATTTAAAGAAGTTTTTAATAGGTTTGTTTTTACTTGCACTGGTTGCATCGGCTGGTGCTTTTGTTTACTTAGCAAACTCTGATGTGCTTGAGATTACAGAAGTTGAATATGTTGGAGCCGACCATCTCACGCAGGCTGAATGTGAGGCGCTAGCGCCAAGTCCTGTGGGGCAAAATCTTTTGACTTTCGACAGTAACAAAATTGAGAATGGTTTTCTGCGCGACGCATGGGTCGATGGTGTCGAATTTAAGCGTGAATGGCCACATAAATTAAGCATTGTCATTAAGGAAAGAAAAATTGGCGCAATTGTTGACTTTAATTCAGGTGCAAATCAAACCCCACAGAGCTGGGTTATTACTCTTGATGGCACTTGGATTATGGCAATTCCTGACAAGGATTCTGAGACTGGTCAGATGATTTCGCAAAAGATTTATGAAGACTCCGAAAATGCGGTTCACATTAAAGATTGCCCAAATGGGATAGCGCCTGAAATCGGTGGCAAAACAACTGATGATTCTGTTGTTAATGCACTAAACATCCTAAATGGCTTTTCGACAGATTTAAAAGATCAAGTGAAGTCAATTTCTGTGCAAAATCTTAATGCAACAACACTTCGCCTAAAAAATAATGTAGAAATTGCATTTGGCACTTCAGAAAACATCCGCGATAAAGAGCGCATTGCAAAAGAAATAATGGAACAAAATGACAAGGTGGTCTATATCAACGTTCGTTCCACCGACAGGCCAACTTGGAGAAGCGCAAGCTAAAGTTGGATAAGTTCGTCGGCTAGAGTTTTTTTGTTAGAAACAACGTCGAATAGTGGTTCTAGATATTTCTTCTCGTCTTTATCTAGTCCCAAACTAGCGACATCAAGAAGTTTCTTGCAAGCCGTAGTTGCTGGCATTCCATACACTTCCCCTGAAAGGCCTTTTTCTTCGAGATTGCGCTTTGCTTCTTCAAAAGATGTTTCTGATTGAGGGCCAAAATAATCTTCTATGCTTGAAAGTGCTTCTTCTGAATAGAAAATGCCTTTGATTAAAGCCACATATGCGACTTCCATGTTGGTTGGAAGAGCATCGGCTGGGCGGATTTCGATGAAGTTTTTTAGCCTCACATCATTGAACAAATGTGAGCATGCTGCTGCACAATCGTCGTTACTCATTTCTTTGTCGCCATAGACTTCGCTCGTGGTTTTGTTTGTTAGATGGCCATCATCTCCATCCATCTCAAACATCGCCTGAGTGTTAAGGACGAGTTCTGCACATTTTTCGAAGTTAAAAGAATCTTCAAAAATGCCTGGCATGGCGCCGCATCGTCTTGGATCGCAATCTTCCCATACCTGGGTGCGCATGATGTGGTGCGTTCGCTTCTCTCCTTCAAACATTGGAGTGTTGTCACACAAAATTGCAAAAAGTGGTGTTAAAACATATGCAAGACGCAGTTTGCGAATGCAATCGGCTTCGCTTGAATAATCAATTGATACTTGGGTCGATCCAGTTCCTCTCATCATGCGAATGCCTTTTGGCGAGTTTTTCAAGAAATATTTAGTCATTAACTCATATCTAACTTTTGGAATGATGACGAGTTCTTCTGCTTTACATTTTGGGTGATAGCCAATTGCGAGCATTTTGATGCCATGAGGCTCTGCAAGTGCATTTACTCGTTTTTGGAAGGTTTCAAATGCTTCAAAAACTTCTTCTAGCTTTTCAAACGGACCAGCGGAAAGCTCGAACTGGCCAGCAGGTTCAAGAGTGATTGAATCGCGTTCGTTTTTTATGCCGATAAGATTTTTTTGTTCATCTAGGATTTTTTCTGGATAGAACTCTAGCATGTTTTCCATCAGCCATTTTTGACCGAATTCATCGAAGTATTTAACCTGGGAATTGTCGTCATAAACAAGCGTGTACTCAAGCTCGACACCGAGTTTTTGGGAGTTGCTTTTAATGCCGCTCTTATAAAAATTTACCATGCTCTCTACATGGTTTTCGTAATTATGCATGCTTCCTCCAGTCTCGAAAGTGGTCACATGCTAACCTGCAGTTCATTATAAATTAAGCGGAAATGCCGCTTTTGTTATAATTTTTTAATTGTAAAAAATAAAACAGGGGAGTTATTTTTATATGGCTTCACGAGCTTTAAAGGGAAGAAAGAACGTCCGTAAGCATGATGTTAAAAGTGGCTTTTTAACCTTTTTACTTGTTCTTTGTAGCATTTGCGTCGTGACAGGAATAGGCATCTATTTCATGTGCGATGCTTGGCTTAAAGACATCCCAGACTATTCAAATTTAAATCAGCTGAACAATTCTGAAACATCGACTGTTTATGCAAGTGATGGTGAAACTGTTTTGGCAGAATTCCAACTTGAAAACAGGTCGCCAGTTTCTCTTGATGAAGTCAGTGACTACGTTAAAAAAGGAACTGTAGCAACAGAAGACGAACGTTTCTACAACCACAACGGCTTTGACCTCTATGGAACAGGCCGTGCATTGTTTAACAACATTTTTGGTGGGAGCCTTGAAGGCGGCTCGACAATCACGATGCAACTTGCAAGAAACACTGTCATTTCTGATGAGATGCAAGACATTTCAATTAAACGTAAAGTACGTGAAATTTACATCGCTCTTAAGATGGAGCAGCTCTACAACAAAGACGAAATTTTGAGACTGTATTTAAACACCATTAACTATGGTTCTGGTGCATATGGAATAGAAGCGGCTTCGGAGCGTTATTTTTCAAAGCATGCAAACGAGCTCACTTTAAATGAGGCCGCAACGTTAATTGGCATCCCTCAGTCGCCGACATACAACAACCCAATTGATAACATGGAGCAGTGTGTACAAAGGCGCAACCTTGTTTTAACTCGAATGGTTTCAAACAACGTTATTACGCAGGAAGAGGCCGACGAGGTTATGAATCAGGAAATCGAGCTGAATCCAAGTGAGCCTTCGACTAATGGTATTCATCAATATCCCTATTTCACAAGCTATGTTCGAAACCAACTCACTAACAATTCTGAAAAATATGGCTTGACTTCAGCTGATTTGTGGGGAAGTGGTTTAAAAGTTGTAACTACTCTTGACCTTGAGTGTCAAAAAGATTTAGACGAAGCTTCTCAGCAGAAGGCTGATTCGGCAGGATTTCAAGTAGCAAGTGTAGCGCTAGATTCAAACACTGGCTACATTAAGGCAATACATGGTCAGGGAAATTATGACGAGTCGCAAGTTAACCTCGTTACAGGTGATGGCACGAATGGACGTCAGGTTGGTTCATCGTTTAAAGTCTTTACACTAATTGCAGCTATAGAGGCTGGCATTGATCCTAACACGATGGTTGACTGCGGAACCTCTATTACAATGAACGGTTCTGTGATTACTAACTATGGTGGTGCAAATTATGGAACGAGATCAATATCGTCTGCATTGGCAGTTTCTTCAAACACAGGTTTTATTCGACTTTGTAATTATGTAACACCTGCAAAAGTGATTGAGGTTGCAAGGCGAATGGGAATTACGGCTGACTTGCCTGATGTTCCAACGTTGACACTTGGTGTAGCTTCTATAACACCTCTTCAAATGGCGGGAGCATATGCTTCTATTGCAAATGGCGGCACCTATTATGAACCAGAATGCGTGTTAAGAATCACCGACCAGACGGGAAAAGTTTTGGTTGATAACTCAAATCCTGTTGGAAAGCGTGCGATGTCAGCCGAAGTTGCATATGCTGCTACTGAGGCAATGAAGACAGTTGTTACAAGCGGAACTGGTGTGTCTGCTCGCCCATCTACACAAGTTGCTGCAGGAAAGTCAGGAACATCTGAAGACCACAAAGACTCCTGGTGGATTGGAATTACTCCACAAGTGACGGCAGCATTTTGGATGGGAGACTTTACAGAAAACTACACTGATGCCCGATCGACATATTCCACGGTTGAAAGTGCATTTAAAGTGTTTATAGATTCCTATCTGAGAGGACAACAAAGCAAAGATTTTCCTAAGGCATCAAATCCGCCTTACATTGCTAATTTTAAAGACGCAGCTAACCACATTGGAATTGGTTCTTCGTCAGACAACAGCGACAAGTCAAGTAATGAAAACAATCAGAACTCTCGAAATGAGCAAACCACTTCATCTCAGGACCAAAGCTCAGGTGGGACACCTGCCGGTGACTCAACTGGTGGCGACACTGGAGGTGGTGATGCTGCCGGAGGTGGTGGCGGTGGTACCGGAGGTGGTGGTGACGCCGGAGGTGGCGACGGTGGTACCGGAGGTGGAGATACTTCAGGTGGTGCAACAACTGGATAGTTGAAGTATTTTTAATGTTTTCCGTGGTTAAATGTGTTTGGTGAAAATTAATTCTGAGAGGTCTTTGAATGAAAAATAAAGCATTTAATTTAGCTTTAGCTATTGTGATTTTGTGTGCTGGATTTAGCGTTGTGGGATGTAGTGGAATTTCAGGTACTGGGAGTGATAACCAACAAAAAACTCCAATTGAACAAGCTCGCGACTATGTTTCAAGTCTAGATTCCTGTGCTGCCGATTTGTCTTCAAAATATGATGAATTGGTTGAAGCCTACACAAAAGACGATACAGTTGCTGTGAGATTAAAAATTGAAGAATTAAAAGACATTCTTGATAAAGCTGCTAATTTGGAAGTTCCACCTGCACTCAAAGAGGAAGGAACTAAATATCAATCGGCTTGCAACGACTTGAAAGAGGCGCTTTCTTCCCTTGAAGAGGCTTCCAAAACTTCTAAGTCTGGGCAGAATGTTGACAGCTTAATTTCTGATGCTTCAAGTAAATATGAGTCGGCAGTTCAGACCTTGAAAGATGCAGATGCAGCTATTCAATCTAAGCTTGAAAAGCTCAAATAGACATGAATGTGCCAGAATTACTTGCTCCAGCTGGTTCGTTAGCTGCGCTAAATGCTGCGGTCAGAAGTGGTGCCGATGCTGTTTATTTAGGATTAGATAACTTTAACGCCAGGAGAGGCGCCGACAACTTCACATTAAAGACTTTGTCTGATGCATGTGATTATTGTCATTTGCGCGGAGTTAAGGTTTATGTGACAATCAACACTCTCGTTATCACACGTGAACTATCGTCTTTAATGTCGATGATAAATGGGGCAATTGACTGCGGCGTTGATGCGTTTATCGTTCAAGACCCTGGCATTTGCAATGCAATTTCTTCTCATTTCGGGCCTGATTATGTTCATGTTTCCACACAAATGAACATTCACAATGTCGACGGAGTTTATGCTGCAAAAGCACTTGGTGCTGGAAGAATCACTCTTGCGCGTGAACTATCCCTTGGCGAGATTGAAGAAATTGTGAAAGTTGCCCATGATCTAAGCATTGAAATAGAGTGTTTTGCACATGGTGCGATTTGTGTTTGCTATTCTGGACAATGTCTAATGAGTTCATGCATTGGAGCGAGAAGCGCCAACCGCGGAATGTGTGCTCAGGCGTGTCGTTTGCCCTATTCTCTTCTTCGTGGAGATGAGAAAAAGCTTTCTTCAAAAGAAACTGATGTGCATCTTCTGTCGCCAAAAGACATGTGTCTAATTGACGATTTGACTTCAATTGCAAATGCCGGAGTTGATTCAATCAAGATTGAAGGCAGGATGAAGTCTCCTGAATATGTTTCTTCAGTTGTTGAGGTCTATCGTGCCGTTTTGGATCGCATTAAAAAAAGTGGCGAAGCAAACAGCACCACTGCTGAGATCAATGAGCTAAAAGCATCTTTTTCTCGTGGCTTTACTGATGGATATTTGCATGGCGAGCGCGGAAATGATTTTATGAGCTACGCTCGACCAAACAATCGCGGCTTGTTTGTGGGCCGCATAAAATCGAAAAGAATTTTGGGTGAGAGACGCGTCCAGCTCGAAATTGAATCTGACGTCTCTCTTTTTGCTGGCGACACAATTACCGTTTGGACAAAGCATGGTACAACTGCAATTGTTATTCCGAATAACATTTCAACTAAAGGAAAACGTTTTAAATTTGAAACTGACATAAATTGCAAAGATGTTCGTGAAAAAGACCGAGTGTTTAGAGTTAGATCTGCAGAAGATGAGTTCCATGAGAACTTTTCAGAACCTCGACTTCCAATTTCTGCATCACTTGTGTTGGAAATAGGACAACCTTCCCGTCTCACTGTAATCAGTGGAGAAAAGTCAGTTTATATAGAAGGTTCTATTGTGGAACCTGCTAGAACTAAAGTTGTTTCACGAGAGGACGTTGAAGTCCATTTTAATCGCCTTGGAAACACCGATTTTTATCTTGATGAATTTGAATTAATTCTTGATGATGGCGTGGGCATTGGTTTTTCCGAGATTCATCGCCTGCGTGCTTCTGCGATAGATAAGTTGAGGCAGCTTCTTTGTGAGCGCGAAAACGTTTGTGCAGAGATTTCTTCTTCGAAGATTAAGAGTCGCAAGAAAAGCGCTGAACCTGTTGTTTGCGCAATTGTTGCTAATGCCGAAGATGCTCGTCTGGTGAGCAGAGCCGGCGTTGTGCCATATGTTCAATCTTTCCATATCAAGCACGGGCAAGGAAGCCGTGAAGGTGCTGTTTTGGCAGAGCCAACACAAAGTTCCTACCCAAATGATGTAACAGTCATGGCTCCTTTGGTTTCGCGTGATTCTTTTGGAGATTCCCGAGAGAGAAAGCTAAGTTTTGACACTTGCGAAACTGTTGCGAAAGCAACCAGAGTTTATTGCGACGACATTGCTCATGTTCTAAAGGCGAAAGCTAATGAACAGCAGTTTGAGATTGGTCAGTTTTTCCCCGTCACTAATGACTGCACTGTTGATTTAGTCAATAAAATGTGCCCTGAAGTTGTGTGGATTTCACCTGAGTTAAACATGGCACAAATTGCTGATGTAGCCTCAAAAATAGACAGTGAGGTTGGCGTTTTTGTTTGTGGTCCACAACGTCTCATGACGACTGAACATTGCATTTTGATGAGCGAGGGTCCTTGCAATGAAGATTGTCCAGGTTGCAGGAGACGCAGGCAAAGGCACTTCCTTCACGACAGAAAAGAAGTTGATTTTCCTGTAGTTAGCGATTGTTTTGGGCGAAGCACAATTTATAATTCGGTTGATTTGGACTTAACCCCAAATTTGATTGAGTTGATGAATGTCGGCGTTAGCCGTTTTATGATTGATGCAACTTTAATGCCGCAAAAAGAGTTGACTAGAACGATTTCTCGCGTAAAAGAAGCTCTGAAAAATTCACCTAAGAGCAGACAAAAGAACACGACGTCTGGCCACCTTTTTAGAGGTGTGTAGTGCAAATTGTGGGAAAATTGAACAGTTAAGGAAGAATGACAGGAAAGGAAGATCATGGGGATCTTTTCAAAGTTCGAAAGAAAAGTTGAAGACAGCGTTGAAGGCGCAGCTTCTGCGTTCGAAAAATCGGCGCTCACTCCTGTTCAAATAACAAAAAAAGCAGAAAAACAAATGAAGCGTGAGAAAGTTGTTGGCAAAGGCAGGCAAATCGCTCCAACGCTTTACACTTGTCTTGTTTCTTCTGAAGATGACGCTAAGCTTTTTGGCTATTACCCCACGCTAGCTGGGGAAGTTGAAACATATCTCGCAGCAAAGGCCGATGACAACGGGCTTTCCCTAGACTGCAAACCTTTAGTGAGATTCGTTGCAGACCCTGAACTTCGAAAGGGGAAGTTTGATGTGATCGCAGAGCTTGTGGCTCCTCAAACAGTTGAAGAACTTCGTGCTCAGGAAAACGAGAGATATGGAATTGCTACACCTGCAACTGTTTCTCCCTCTTCAAAAAGGACAGTCTCACCTGGCTCTGTTCAGGGTGATTATCATCAAATACCAGTGTCACAACAGCGAGAGAATCCTCGTCTTGCTCAGTCGGCAAAAAAGCAGGTTGATGCCGTCGCAGCAGTTCCATCTGTTGTGCCTGCGCCAGTTGTGCCCTCAAACGTTATGACTCCTAAGTTTCCTGAAGTTGGACAACAGTCCCCTGCTGCTCGTGCACAGGCCATGACAGAGCAATCAAGAATCCCATCGGTTGATGTTTCGTCGGCAAAAGCTCAACCAAATGCCTCGGCCGTCTACAATGTTCAAGCTAATGTGCAGCCAGCAATTCCCTCTGTCGATGCCCCGATTGCTGATGTACAGCCAGACATTCCTTCGGTAGACATGCAATTAAAACCTGCTGTGCCTTCTTTTGATGACCGTTTTTCGGGATTGGATGTCATGAATGATGATGTCTTTGTTCAGCCACAACCTAAGCAGGTCGCGCCTGTGCAAAATTCGCAAATTGCACAAGTTTCACAGCAAATGGCCGCAAACCCCCAGCAAGATGTTTCCCAAGAAAGAACAGTTGCTGTTGCACCTCAGGCAGTGCCTGTTCAAACTAACGTTTATTTCTACGATGAAGAAAATGACATTGCCTATTCTTTGACTGGCGGTGTTGAAAGAATTGGTCGTGAGTCAAGCAACGACATTGTTATCTCTGACATAAACGCATCGCGCACGCATGCAGAAATTCACATGGAACCAAATGGCACTTGGATAATTTCTGACCTTGGCTCAACTAATGGACTTTATGTAAACGGAAGAAGAGTGAAATCGGCCCCGCTAAACGATGCCGACATCGTTTTAATTGGAACAACACGCCTTGAGTTCCAAATTTTGTAGGCAATGGATTTCCTTATCTTAATAAGGTTTTAAATGATTGACGTAATTTTGCTCATAGGCAGGCTTCTTTTCGTTGCCATTCTCTATCTTTTCTTGTTTGCGCTTGTGAAAACAGGAATTGGAATGGTGAAGGGCACGAACTCTAAAGAGAAGAAGTGGAATTTGAGTGTTGAAACAGGCCCGAAGGAACTTCGTGGTGTAAAGATTGTTGTCACAGGACCAGTTATTGTTGGGCGCTCGCCTGGAGCTGACATTGTTATTGCGGCAAGCTATGTTTCAGGACGTCATGCTAAGTTTAGACTCATGGGGCAAAATCTTTTCGTCGAAGATCTTGGTTCCACGAACGGAACATTTGTTAACGGGAACAGAATTTCTGCGCCAGCCGCGCTCAAAAATAACGATGTTGTTAGCGTTGGTGACGTTTCGATTAGGGTGCGTTTCAAATAATGACAGCGATTGGAAAACATTCAAAGCACGGCATTGTTTCAAAGTTGGGAGAACCAAACTTTGGATCTCGCACTGACATCGGACGTGTTAGGGAGCACAATGAAGATTCTTTGATTGTCAAATATCCTCTTTATGCTGTCTTTGATGGCATGGGAGGACACGCTGCTGGAGAAGTTGCGAGTGAAATTGCCTCGAAGGTTGTGTTTGAGCGCGCACCTGAATCGCTTGATGCGAATGCTTTGGGACAGGCCGTGATGGATGCCAACCTTGAGATTATTCATGCGGCGGCCACTGGTGTTGGCAAGAAGGGCATGGGAACAACTTGCACGGCTGCAATGTTAATGGGAGAGACACTCATCATTGCGCAGGTTGGTGACTCACGTTGCTATCTTTTACACGATGGTGAGCTTTCTCAGTTGACGCGCGACCATTCCTATGTTGCAAATCTTGTAGAACAGGGCGCAATAACAAAAGATTATGCCCGCGTTCACCCCGATCGTTCAAAAATTACACGCGCCCTAGGAACCGATCCAAACATGGTTCCAGATTTATATGAATTAAATGTTTCGTCGGGAGATCGTTTGCTTCTTTGTAGCGATGGTCTTTATTCAATGATTACAGACGACGACATTGAGCACATTTTAAATGCCGAAACCGACCCACAAGATGCAGCAGATCGACTTGTTCGTGAGGCTAATGAGTGGGGAGGGCACGACAATTGCACAGTCATTGTTGTCGATGTTTCAGGTTTTACAGAAATAAAAAAAAAGAAAGTAGCTCGCAAAACTAAAGTAGGGGCAGGCATTGTTGTTTGTCTGCTTTTTGCAATTTTGGGAACTGCTGGTTGGGCGTTTAATAACTGGATTTCAAACGCTGCCTATCTTGCAGAATGCGACGGGAAAGTTGCAATTTACCATGGCATTGTGATGGGGGATGTTGGTGGCAGAACCGATAACCTTGGTGAAATCAGTGATGTTAACATTTCGGACCTTGATTCGGGTGTTGCCGAAAGAATCAGGCGTGGTGAAATTAGCTACAACAACTATTCAGAGGCTCAAGCACTTGTGAAGTCATATAAGCAAAACATTGATACAAAAAAGCAAGACGAACAAAAGAAAAAAGATGCCGCAAGCGAGGCGACGGCACAAGGCCAAAGTGCCGAGATAAACAAAGAAAGCGAGTAATTTATGAAGCGCAGAAACATGGAACTTCTGCTTTTGTGTATTGCGGCGCCGATTGTGATTGTTTTGTTCGCAATGCTTGTTCTTGTTGGCGGGCAGGAGTTGTCTTTTAACACTCTTGGCGTTCCAATTGGCATCTTCGCTGCTTTTTTGGCGGCTCATTTTGCTGTTCGGAAACTTGCGCCAAACGCCGACCCTGCGATTCTTCCCATCACTTTTGCGCTATCAGGCATCGGAATCGCTTTTGTTACGCGCCTCGCACCTGAATCAGCAGGTCGCCAGCTCATGTGGCTTTTTGCAGGTGTTGCAATCCTCATTCTAATTTTGTGGCTTGTTAAGTCGCTTGATAAGCTTGCTGAATATAAATATACATTCATCATTGTTGGTATTTTGCTTCTTTTAGCACCAATGCTTCCGGTCGTTGGCTCAGAAGTGAATGGATCTAGACTCTGGATCGAAATTGGTGGTTTTTCTTTTCAGCCTGGAGAACTTGCAAAAATATGCATTGTGATTTTTTTGGCGGGCTATTTAGCTCAACATCGGGAGATGCTCTCTATTTTTTCATGGAGAGTTGGACCCTTTCGCCTCCCATCGTTAGCGACGCTGCTGCCTCTCATTGTCATGTGGGCACTTGCTTTTATGGTTGTCGTTCTCGAAAAAGATCTTGGTTCGGCGCTAGTTTTATTTCTCGTGTTTCTTGTTGTTCTATACATTTCAACAGGCAAGAAGTTCTACATTATCATCGGTGTTTTGTTGGCAGGCATAGCTGCTGTTCTCCTTTATCATTTCTTCTCGCACGTTCAAGTGCGTGTGCAAATCTGGCAAGATCCATTTGATGATGCGCAGGGCACTGGATATCAACTTGTGCAAAGCATTTATTCTTTTGCTGACGGCGGAATTTTTGGCGTTGGAATCGGCAAGGGACTTTGCACTAGCATTCCATATGTCGAGAGCGACTTTATTTTCGCAGCAATTTGTGAAGAAACAGGTTTGCTTGGCGGAGCGGGAGTTCTTCTTCTTTATTTGTGTTTTGCAATTCGAGGTGTGTGCATTTCGGCACGTGCCAAATCAGACGTCTCTTGTTTTTTGGCTGCTGGTTGCACTGCAATCATCGTTCTTCAAGCTTTCATTATCGTCGGCGGTGTAACTCGCCTCATACCAATGACTGGCATCACTTTGCCTTTCATTTCCCAAGGCGGAACATCGTTGATTTGTGGCTTTATTATTGTGGCTTTGCTTTTGAAGGCAGGCGAGGAAGGCACCGGCATCAACAGTGAGATGAAGACGAGCGTTATGCACCGAGCCTCTGATTCTGGAGTTCTTGGTCGTCATGCCTTGTCGAAGCGATTGACAGTTCAAATTATTATTTACAGTGCTTTGTTTGCAGCACTTGTTGCGAATTTGACATATCTAATGGTCATAAACGCCGACAGCATTAAAAGCATGCCAAGCAATAACCATTCAATCACCAAAGAAGCTACCACCGAGAGAGGCACAATTTCAACATCTGATGGAGTTGTGCTTGCTCGCAGTGAACAGCAAGATGACGGGACCTACAAGAGAGTCTATCCATCAGGCAATTTGGCAAGTCATGTTGTTGGCTATTATTCTTCGCGTTATGGAACGAGCGGAATTGAGGCATCGTGGAATGACGCGCTAAAAGGTGACAGCAATTTGGCGACGTTTGATGATTTGCTTAAATATATGATGGGCACTCACACATCGGGTAACGATGTTAAGTTGACACTAAACTCTTCTGTTCAACAGGCTGCTCAAAATGCACTTTCTGGCTACAAAGGGTCTTGTGTTGTGATTGATCCAACAACAGGCGAAGTGCTGGCAATGGCATCTTCTCCGACATATGATGCATCTCAAGCAGAAGATGTTCTTTCTAGTTCGGGAAACAGCGATGATTCTTCTTTGTTGAACAGAGCAACAAACTCGCTTTCGTCTCCTGGTTCTACGTTTAAAACGGTCACGCTTTCTTCTGCATTTGAAAACGGGGTGGCAGATGAAGACACTGTGTTTTCTGCTCCTGGATCCATAGAAATCGGCAATGCTAAAGTCACAAACTATGCAGGCGCTGGTTATGGAGATGTAACATTGAAGCGTGGTTTTGAGTATTCCTTGAACACAGTGTTTGGACAGCTGGGCACACAAATTGGCGCTCAGAGGCTTGTAAAAACTGCAGAGAACTTTGGATTTAACGATGAAATTGACTTTGACCTGCCTGTACTCACAAGTTTGATGCCTGATCCAAGTGAAATGACAGAGTGGGAGACTGCGTGGGCGGCAGCGGGTGAGCCTGTTGGACAACACTCAAGTCCAGCTGGTCCTCAGACCAACACATTCCAAATGGCACTCGTGGCATGCGGCATTGCTAATGGTGGAACTATCATGAAACCCTATCTTGTCGAAAGCACCAACAACGCTAACGGTGAGATTTCCTACACCGCAAAACCAAAAACATACAAAAATGCAGTTTCTAAAGAAGTTGCTGATCGTGTCCTCGAGTGCATGAAAGGCGTTGTAAAAGAAGGAACTGCGACTGGCGCTTCTGTGCCAGGGGTTACTGTTGCTGGCAAAACTGGAACTGCCGAAAACGCGGGGCGCGAGGCCGATTCTTGGTTCATAGGAATTGCCGATGCCGATGGCGCTAAAAATGTTGTGGTTGCATTGGAGTTAGAGCAAGCTGGCGAGGGAGCGGCGACTTCGCGGGTCAAGCAGGTGATTACGGCTGCTCTTAAAGCTCAAGGAGTTATCAATTAGGAAAAAGTTTGTGTTGGAGGCTGTGATAAAATTTATCCACAGATAAGCGTCACTTTTAAACACAAACAAGCAAAAAATATAGCACGTGTGAGGGGTAATATGACTGCTACATCATCAATGACAGGCAAAATCCTAAACGGAAGATATGAAATTGGCGAGCGCATTGGCGTCGGCGGAATGGCCGAGGTTTACAGCGCACAGGACAATGTTTTGGGGCGCATAGTTGCAGTCAAGGTAATGCTTCCTCAATATGCAAATGATGATGATTTTGCACGTCGTTTCCGCCAGGAGGCAGCAGCAGCTGCAAATCTTCAATCGCCATATATCGTCAATGTTTATGATTGGGGACACGATGCTGGCACCTATTTCATTGTTATGGAATATGTTCGCGGAAGTGACTTGAAGAGCGCAATTAAGCAACGCGGAGCAATCAACCAGCGCAAAGTTGCAGAAATTGGCTCACAGGTTTGCCAGGCCCTCACGGTCGCCCACTCACAAGACATCATCCACAGAGACATTAAGCCTCAAAACATAATGATTCAGCCTGACGGAAACGTTAAGGTCATGGATTTTGGCATAGCAAGAGCTAAAAATTCGTTATCAGAAAAAACAGGTAATGTTTTAGGCACGGCACACTACATTTCCCCTGAGCAAGCCCAGGGCAAAGATGTTACTGCTGCTACTGACATTTATTCACTCGGCGTTGTTATGTATGAAGCTGCCACAGGCAAGCTTCCTTTCGATGCACCCGACGCAATGAGCGTTGCCTTGATGCAAGTTCAAGATCAGCCAATGAAGCCATCAGCCATTAACCCTGATCTTGATCCTGCTTTAGAGTCGATTATTTTAAAGGCAATATCTAAGAACGCAAGTGGTCGCTATTCAACTGCTCATGACATGAAAATTGCCCTAAACGATTATCTTGCAGGCAGAATGAATCCTTCATTCACTCAAGCAAGAACTAGCGTCATTCCTCCTGCAATGGGAGTCGTTCCTGTTGGTGGTGTGGGAGACCACACAGAAGTCATGCCTGCTATAAACAATTCAGAGGCATCAACATCTGAGCAGGCGCCCAGAAATTATTCAAAGAACAACACAAGTTCTGGCATGTCTAAAGGCAAGAAGGTTGGCATTGCTGCGGCGGTTGTGGGCGCTATAGTTGTAGTTGGACTCGTTTTGGCAGCTCTTTTGGGTGGCGGTGGTGACAAAATCGACGTTCCCGATGTCACAGGAAAAACCACTGAAGAAGCTAAACAAATTATCGAAGATGCCGGCTTTCAAGTTGGATCAATGGATTCTGCCTATGACACAAACACCGAAGCTGGTCACATATCTTCCCAAAGCCCTAAAGGCGGAGAGAAAGCGGCTAAAGGTTCGAAGATTAACTTAGTCGTTTCTCAAGGAACTGAAGAAGTTGAAGTTCCTGATTTGAAGAACAAAACGCTAGAAGAGGCACAAAAAGAGATATTAAAAGCAGGTTTTGCTCTAGGATCAACAACAGAGGATAATTCTGATGATGTTGATAAAGGCAAGGTCATGAAACAGTCGCCAGAAGCTGGAAAATCTGTCAAAAAAGGATCGACCATCACTCTCGTAATTTCAAAAGGTGCCGAGGAGGTTGAGGTGCCAAACATCGTTGGAATGTCAGAGAGCAATGCTCAAAAAACACTTGAGTCCGTCGGTTTGAAATATCAAAACAATGGAACCCAAGCAAGCGACAAAGATGCTGGCTATGTAATTTCTCAAACTCAAAGTGCAGGCACTAAGGTTAAGAAAGGATCAACCGTTGGCTGTATTGTTTCTTCTGGACCAAAGGTAGAATATGGTACCGTTCCTTATGGTCTTGAGGGAAACACTAAAGAATCGGCCGTAGCGTCTTTGAAGAATGCTGGCTTTGAACCGAATGTAAATGACTTGAACCCTTCTTCTTCGGGTCAAAAAATTGTTAAATCTGTTAGTCCGTCTGAAGGCACTAAGCTTGAAAAGGGTTCAACTGTAACAATAACAGTTGATAGTGAGTGAGTTTTCTTTAGCGCATTTTTTTGCTGGCATTTAACTTCGCATCAAACTGAAGGATTGCAATTGGTTTGATGAGATTTTGTTTTCCTGAGTGCTTGAGTCACTAACGCGACTAGCTTTAAATTTCTGTGATTGGGTTTTGCACTGATTGAACGCTATCTTGGATGGACTGGTTTGTTACCTATGTAGATTTTAATGAAATGACGCCGTGGCTTCCCGTTCTTCAGTGTTTGGTTTGCTTCATCGATTTTAAGAAGAGTTTCTCTTGCAATGTCAATTGAAGCATTTGGCTTTCGAATGTTCATTGCAGCATATTTCAGTCCGTCGTGTGCGTGAGGGTTTTTGTCGGTCTGCATGAGCGTAGACCAAAGCTCACGAGATGTCGTGACATGAACAGCGGCGCCAGCGGCGGTCAGCATTTTTACGTTAGCTTTTTCTTGGCCATATGCGCGGCAAGTGAGAATCATAGGCGTTCCGGCACACAAACACTCTGTTACTGTCATGCCTCCTGCTTTACACACCACAAGATCGCACGCGTTTAACAGCATTGCCATTTGCTCGACATATCCCAAAACGGTTATGTTTTCTATGCGATGCTTTTCTTTAAAACTTTTTAGTTCCCGTTTCATTTCTGAGTCTTTGCCTACAACAATCACGAAGTGCAAGTTTTTAAACTCTTGCATGTGTGGAACAAGGTTTTCAATTACTTTTTTTATGTGGATGTATGGTTGCAGAAGTGAGGCGCCTGCAATCGTTAGGACTAACTTCTTGTTAGCAGGGAGATTAAATTCTTTGCAGACTTCATCTCTGTCATATTCCTGGATGAATTCGGGATTGGTTGGCATGCCAGTGATTTTTATTTTGTCTTCTGGAATGTGCCTTGCACGAAGAGTTTCTGCCATTTCTTCATTTGCCACACAAAACAAATCGGTGTAGGAATGAGGCCATAAACCCTCAACTTCATAGTCGGTTGGGACGCAAATTATTGGGAAGTTCTGTTTTGTTATTATTTTTGCGCCCACAGCTGCGTTGGCCGCAGTAATGTGTGTACAAATTATTGCTGCAGGTTTTTCTTCTCTAACTTTTTTTGTAAATTTCGGAAACATTACGTGAGCAAAAGAAGTTCCGCCGCCCCACAAAATGCGTCCTGTGAAAGTGTAGCGCCAAGTTATGTCATAAATTGGGCGTGTTGCACCTGTGAACGTAGTTGCATATTTATTACCATCGAATTTTATTCTTCCATAATCGAGAATGTCAATCATCTCGGGCTCATAGTCAGCGGCAACACCCGCTTCTTTTTGAAGCATTTCTGTAGCAAGAGATATTGCATGAGCGGCTGTTTTGTGACCTGAGCCGACTGATGCGTGCGATACATAGATTTTTCTTTTATCCTGCATGACTAAATTTTATCGCAAGGGCATGTTAAACCGCAGGTCTGCAAGCGGGCTTTTCCATTTATAATTTATTCGTCGTATTTACTCTACAAAGCGAGCTATAAATGAATCCAACTATAGACAACAAAAATAATTCTCTTTCTGAGGAAAAATTGGCAGTCGCAAGGCGGGGTGTGGGCGTTGCTGTTTTGGTTCCCTGCTACAACGAAGCCTTGACAGTTGGCAAGGTTATTGATGATTTTAAAGAAGCTTTGCCTGAGGCTGATATTTATGTTTATGACAACAATTCTTCCGACAAGACAGCAGAGATTGCTTTGGAGCATGGTGCAATTGTTCGCCATGAATGTCGTCAAGGCAAGGGCAATGTTGTTCGCCAAATGTTTCGTGACATTGATGCCGACTATTACATTATGGTTGATGGTGATGACACCTATCCTGCAGAATTCGCTACTGATTTGATTGAGCCTATGGTTGCAGGATATGCCGACATGACGGTGGGAGATCGTCTTTCAAACGGCTCCTATGGAGAAGAAAATGATCGTGCTTTCCATGGATTTGGGAACAATCTTGTGCGTTGGCTCATAAAAGTGATTTATGGCTTTGCTTTTGATGACGTTATGACAGGCTATCGTGGAATGACAAGAACATTCGTAAAAACAATGCCTGTCATGTCTAAAGGATTTCAAATCGAAACAGAACTCTCGATTCATGCTGTAGACAAAGGATGGAGAGTAGTAGACGTGCCAATTGAATATCGTGATCGTCCAGAAGGAAGCGATTCTAAACTAAACACGTTTGAAGATGGTGCTAAGGTTCTAATGGCTATTGCATCTTTGTTCAAAGAAAATAAACCGATGGCATTTTTTGGATGGCTGTCACTAATTTTGCTGGTTGTCGGATTGATTTTTGGAATCCCTGTTTTTGCAGAGTTCTTGAAAACGGGAATGGTTCCACGATTCCCAACTGCTTTTTTATCGATGGGAATTGTTATGTGTGCGGTCGTCTCGTTGTTTGTGGGGCTCATTCTTGACAATGTTGCTCGAAGCCACCGCCGTCTTTGGGAACTCGAAGTCTATCGCGTTGAACACGAACGTTAAAACATTGGCTTTAAGCTGGCAATTTAATTCGCGAATTTTTCATTTTATTGCCCTCGGGCTTGATGATCTCACTTCTGGTTTCTGCCAGGCTAACACCCCTTTTATTGCGTGTATTGTAAGCTAAGGGTCACAGATAACCTTTAGGCCTGCGATTACCAATGAGCACACATTTACATGCGCTGTTTCTTGAAAACTCGACGCAAGAAGCAGTGATTTAATGGGCGAATAACTTGGCTGATAGCTAACCTTAAACGATCAGAAATCTTTGGATATAAATGCATAAGTGCTGTGCACTGCTTCAAGAATTTAGAGTGCAGATGTGAAGTTTGCTTGGTCGTGGCGATATGAGAATCTGTTTTTGACAGCAGATATAGCAGTGTTAACGCTAGGTTTTTGAAATTTAAACATCTAGTTGTGTTTGTTTGAGTTGTTTAACTGTTTGGGGATTTAGATGGTGCGCCCGGAGGGATTCGAACCCCCGACGGTCTGATTCGTAGTCAGCCCCTCTATCCAGCTGAGGTACGGGCGCATATTTTATAGTGGCGGAGGAGGTAGGATTCGAACCCACGGTACGTTGCCGCACAACAGTTTTCAAGACTGCCGCCTTCAACCGCTCGGCCACTCCTCCATGCGACTTAATAGCATATCACAAGTTTTGCCAAACATTGACAGAGTTATTTTTCTTTGTTATAAATATTTTGTTATTAAAAGACACCTTTGCAGTTTTTGGAAGAGCAGGCGACCCTATGCCCGCTTTTTTTATTTTATGGAGACTTGTTTGTTAACGACATTTGAAAAAAAGATTTTTGATGAGCTTGAGACAGAGGCGGTAAAGAACGGTTTTGAAATCGTTAACGTTTCTGTTGTCGGTTCAAAAAAGGCCCCAATTCTTAAGGTGTTTATTGACACAGACGGTGGAGTTTCGTTTGAAGAACTCGCATCGGCGCAGGAGTTTATTTCTCCAATTATCGATGAGATTGATCCATTCGAGGCGGCTTACACTTTGGAAGTTTCTTCACCTGGCATTGACAGACCGCTTGTGTTGCTCTCACATTTTGAGCGTTTTATCGGAAGCGAAGCACATGTGCGTGTTCAAATGCCTGTCGAAGAAAGAAGAAACTTTAACGGCATCATTTCATCTGTGTCTGAAACGACTGTGACTATTGAAGATGACCAAGGTTTACACGACCTTGACTTTTCAAACATTAAACGTGCAAATTTAATTGGTCAACTTTAGGTTGAGCAATCAATAGGAAAGGACTGATAATGGCAGATAACGTAAACTTGATTGATGCCTTGCAGGCTCTCGCACATGAGCGCAAAATTGACGAGTTTTACATCATTGAAAAGCTTGAGGAGTCACTTGCGAAAAGCTATGAGAAGATTTTGGGTCTTGTCAATCCTGCTCGTGTGACAATTGACCGCAAATCGGGGCGCATTTATGTTTATGAGCTTGTTCCCGTTGGCGATTACAACGAGGAAACCGACGAATGGGATGACTACGAGGAAGTTGACATCACGCCAGACGATGTTAGTCGCATTGCTGCTCAAAATGCTAAAGGCGTTATCGCAGGGATTGTTCGTGATGCGACAAGACAGGCAATTTACGAAGAGTTTTCCGAAAGGGTTGGCGACCTAATCACAGGCACTGTTCTTCAAGGGACTAAAGACTTTACAATTATTAAGATCCGTGACGGAGTCGAGGCTGAACTTCCTCATTTTGACCTCAGACGTTATCCTAATGAGCTAAATGAGCGTCCAGATAATGAGCGCTATCATCACAACCAGCGTTTGAAACTCTTGATTTTAAAGGTTCGCAACCCTAATGGCGAAGAACTTCATGTCAAAGGTGAACAATCGCGTCCAACTATTGTTGTCTCAAGAACACATCCTGACCTTCTTCGTCGTTTGTTTGAGATGGAAGTTCCTGAGGTTTATGATGGAATTGTTGAAATCAAGTCGATTGCTCGTGAGGCTGGAGACAGAAGCAAAATTGCCGTTGCTTCAAAAGAGCCAAACCTTGATCCTGTTGGTGCATGCGTTGGACCTAAAGGCTCACGTGTTCGCATGGTGGTTGAGGAACTCAAAAACGAGCGCGTTGACATTATTGCCTATGATGAGCGTCCTGAAGTTTACATTGCAAATGCACTTTCGCCTGCAAAGATAACTTCCGTGACTGTTGATAGAGACACACATTTTGCAACAGTGGTCGTTAGCGATGATCAGTTGTCTCTTGCTATTGGTAAAGAAGGACAAAACGCACGTCTGGCTGCACGTTTGACAGGATGGCACATCGATATCAAGTCAACGAGTTTCACAGGAGGACCACTAATCGAAGATACTTCTCTCATAGAAGAAGAGGAAGTCGACGAAACTTGTGCATTTGTCAGCGAAGATGGAGTTCGTTGCAGAAATCATGCGCGCCCTGGTTCTAAATATTGTGGCATTCATGCTCGTCTCGAGGAAGAATAGCGACAGATTGCAAGATAAAGATTAGAGAAAGCGAGGTGGCAAATGAGTGCGATGCGTGTTAAACAGTTAGCAAATGAGCTGAATATGGATCCAAAAGAGCTCGTTAAAAAGCTCAATGAAGTTGGCATTGCTGTAAAAACTCACGCCAGCCCAATGTCAGAAGACGATGTTAAGCTTGCTCGCGAGAAGCTTGCAAAAGAAGTCGTTGAGGCTGGTGGTAAGGTTGATGCCGCAACCAAAAAAAAGGTTGAGGCTGAAATTAAAAAGACCAAAGAAAAAGAAAAAGCTGAGGTAGAAGCCAGAAGAAAGGCCCGTGAAGCTGAGCTTAAAGAGCGTGAAGCTCACAAGCGAAAGACAACCCGTGCTGGAGTGTCAAAAAAATCAACTGCAAAACCTTCTGACAATAAGGAAGAAGTTAAAGTTACAGCAGAAGACATCAAAGAGGCTGTAAAAAAGATTGCCACAACCTCTCCTGATGCAGGTCTATCAAAGCTCGAAAAGCAAATAGTTGAAGAAACTGATCGTGCAAAGCGTGAAGCCGCAGCCAAAAAATTGCTTGCTCAAGTTAAAAAGAACAAGCAAGAGGCTGATAAAAAGGCCAAGATTGAAGAAAATCTTCGCAACAGAAATGCTCACAAAACAGCAGAAGAACAGGCTCCAAAAAAGCCCAAGAAAAAGCTTTCTTCTCGCCCTGCGACTTCTGATAAATTCAAATCGCTGCTCGAACAGGTCGAATCTGAAAAGAAGCGCATGAGCAATGCAGCTGCACAGAGCAAAAAGACAAAACAAGTTGTTCCAGAACTAGAGAACACAGCAGAATCAGGCGAAGACCGCTATAAACAAATGGCCGTTGAAGTTGAAAAGCTCCAGCGCGATAAAGTTTTGGCAGAAGCTCGCGCTGCAGTTCAGGCAGCAGCTTCTAAGACAGGAGAAGGGCGCCGCAAAAAGAGAAAAGAGAAGCGTGAAGAAGAAGCACGTGAGCGCGCCGAGGCAGAAGCAATAGCAAAGGGTCTTGATCCATCACTCGTTTTGGATGAGTCGGTTGTAGAGATTCCAGAGGGTGCTTCGGTCGGCAAGTTTGCTGAACTTCTTCAAGTTGCCTCAGGTGATGTGGTTAAGAGGTTGTTCCTCCTGGGCCAGCCTTTAACATTGACTCAAACAATGAACAATGACTTAATTGAGCTCATTGCTGCTGACCTAGACAGAAAAGTGAGAATTGTTTCTCCTGATGAAGAATATGCAGTTGTAATCAAAGACACCGAGGAAGATTTAAAACCGAGACCTCCTGTTGTCACAGTTATGGGTCACGTTGACCATGGCAAAACATCTTTGCTTGATGCGATTCGCCACACTGGAGTTGTGTCATCAGAGGCTGGCGGAATTACGCAGCACATTGGTGCTTCTGTAGTTAAAATCAATGACCGTCAAATTACTTTTATCGACACGCCTGGCCACGAGGCATTTACCGCAATGCGTGCCCGTGGTGCTCAAGTTACTGATGTGATTGTTTTGGTTGTGGCTGCTGATGATGGAGTGATGCCACAAACCATTGAAGCTATCAATCACGCAAAAGCTGCTGATGTTCCAATCGTCGTAGCTGTTAACAAGGTCGATAAAGATGGCGCTAATCCAGAGCGCGTTCGCACCGAGCTCACAGAATATGGTGTTATCCCCGAAGAATGGGGCGGCTCAAACATGTTCGTTGATGTTTCAGCTAAGAAAAAACTACACATCGATGACTTGCTGGAGACAATTCTTTTGCAAGCAGATGTTCTTGAACTCAAAGCTAACCCTGATGCACTAGCTTCTGGATTTGTTATTGAGTCAAACCTTGACAAAGGACGTGGACCAGTTGCGACTGTTCTTGTTCAGCGTGGAACATTGCAGCCAGGAGACACGGTTGTAGCAGGTTCTTCATATGGTCGCGTTCGTGCGCTCATTAACCCACTTGGCGAAAGTGTAAAGCAGGCTGTCCCTGCAGATCCTGTTGAGATTTTGGGTCTTGGCTCTGTTCCTGTTGCAGGTGATGAGTTCCGCGTGTTTGCTGATGAACGTGATGCTCGCCATTTGGCAGAAGAACGTGCTTTGCGTGAGCGTTTGGCTGAGCAACAAAAAGGTCACATGACACTTGATGAACTCTTCGGAAAGATTGAGGAAGGCAAGACAGTTGATCTTAACCTCATCATCAAAGCTGACGTTCAAGGCTCCATCGAAGCACTTGTTGACGCCTTCTCAAAGATGGACCAAAGTGAGGTTCGCATCAATGTTGTACACAGTGCTGTCGGTGGCATTACCGAAACAGATGTAACTTTGGCAGCTGCATCTGATGCAGTTATCATCGGATTTAACGTTCGTCCAACGGGCAAATCACGTCAAAATGCAGAGCGTGAAAAGGTTGACATTCGCCTTTATAACGTCATCTACAAGGCAATTGAAGACATCAATGCTGCTCGCGTTGGCATGCTTTCGCCCGACATTGTAGAAAAAGACACAGGAATAGCCGAAGTCAGAGAGACATTTAAGGTTCCAAAGGCAGGGACTATTGCTGGTTGCTATGTTAAGGAAGGCGAAATAAATCGCGACAACAAAGTGCGTGTGGTTCGAGACGGCACAGTTGTGTTTGAAGGTGAGATTGGATCCCTTCGTCATTTGAAAGACGACGTAAAGTCAATTCGCAGTGGCTTTGAATGTGGCATTGGTGTTGCAGGATTCCAAGACATCAAAATTGGAGACACAATTGAGGCCTACACCCTTGAAACGGTAGAAAGAACAGAATAGAGTCGCGATGAAAAAGACGAATCGAAAAGTTGATGAACAGGCAAAGGTTGAGATTTCGAACATTTTAATGTTTGAGACCTCAGACCCGCGCTTGCAATTTGTCACCATAACTGGTTGCAAAGTTTCTTTCGACCGTGCATATGCTGATGTTTTCTACACTACGAGCCCGAATAACTATAATTCTGCGGCAGCAGCACTAGCTAAAGCTAAAGGGCACATTAGAAGCATGATGGCAAGACGACTAGACTGGAAAAAGGCCCCTGAGTTGCGTTTTCACCTCGATGAAACGATCGACAATGCGGTGCGCATTGAAAATCAAATTGAGGAAGAACGTGAGCATTTTGGGAAGTTTCAAAACGATGAGGATGATCAATGGGAATAACTCCCCAAACAAACACTACGCTAAAAGAACTTGCCAACGCTCTTCTCGAGTGTGACTACATTCAGATTTGTGGGCACACTAGCCCTGATGGTGATTGCATTGGCTCTCAGCTTGCAATGAAACTTGCACTTGAGTCTTTGGGTAAAAAAGTGGATGTTTTGCTTGCTTTAAAGGAACCAGCTCCAAAGAGTTTTGACTTTTTGAAAGGCTTCGATGATTTGACTTATGCAGGTCATGTCAAACAAACTGCCGATGGATTTTTGATGATTGACACGCCAAACAACAAACGCATGGGTTATGCAGCAAGCAAGAAAAAAGATGTTACTCCAAAGACATTTACACTTGACCATCACGCAGAAAGAGAACGCGCGACTCAGTTGACATACACTGACACATCAGCAGCTTCCACAACGTTGCTTGTTTGGGAGTTGCTTGACTATCTTGGTGCAAAAAAAACTGCCGACATTGCATTTTGTTGCTATGCAGGACTTGCAACCGACACTGGCAATTTTCAATATCAAAACGCTGACACCCGTGCATTTAAAGCTGCAACAGAAATGGTGCAATTGGGGGCTGTCCCTCACATTGTTTCTGAAAATGTTTATATGCGAAAATCGCTTGCTTCATATGTTTTGCAAAATAAGGTTATTCAGAACATGGAAATTTTTGCAGATGGGGCTGGTGCGATTTCGACTATCACTCATGAAGAGTTCAAGGAGACTGGTGCTACTAAAGCCGATTATGACTCCATGATTAATGTTTTGCGATCACTTGATGGAACCAAAATTGTTGCTATGGCCCGAGAAGAAAAGACATTTGTTAAGGTGTCATTCAGGGCTCTTGGTGACTATGACATGCGAAAAGTTGCAGGTCATTTTGGTGGGGGCGGTCACAAAGGCGCAGCAGGAGCTGTGATTGAAGAACCTCTCGAAATTGTTGTTGATCTTGTCAAACAAGAAATTGAACGTGCTTTAAACGAAGAGGACGCAGTTGACTAAAATCAAACGTGGTCAGAGTGGCATTTCTTGTTTGCTTGGTGTTAATAAACCACCAAATTTTACCTCGCATGACATCGTAAATACTGTTCGAAAAGTGTTCTGCGAACGACGTGTTGGTCACGGCGGAACACTTGATCCTTTTGCAACAGGTGTTTTGCCTGTGATGATTGGCCCCGCAACTCGCCTTGCCCAATATTTCGATGGTTGCAAGAAAGAATATATTGCAGCTATAAAGTTTGGCTTTTCAACAATCACCGATGATTTAACGGGTCAGGTTTTGAAAACGGGAACTGTAACCCATAACCTTCGTAACTCTTGTTATGCACGAAGTATTTTGCAAGATTTCGTTGGTAACCTAAAACAAATTCCGCCACAGTTTAGCGCTGTGCAAATTGATGGCGTTCGTGCCTATTCGCAAGCTAGAAAGGGAGAGGAAATTGAACTAAAGCCACGAGACGTGGTGGTTTATTCTGCCGACCTTTTGAGCATTGAGGACAACATTAACGACCTTGCTTTGACTTGGATGGTCAGATTCGTTGTTGGGTCTGGAACATATGTTAGGTCGCTAGCGAGAGACATTGGCGGAAGAGTAGGATGCCCAGCTCATTTGCACTCTTTGAGCAGAATGGCTGTTGGAGGAATTAGTCTATCTGACTCCTTTCGACTTGAAGATTTGTGGGAGCACAAAAAAGACTGTATGTTGGATCCTTGTAAAGTTTTGCCAATGCTCTCCTATTTTATAGATGAGAGCATGACGCCAGCCATCATGAACGGCGCCCCAATTAAATTTAATCCAAATTTGGTTTATGAATATGTAAACGGCGAGCCGAAGACTGTTGACAGGGATTTGACACCAGGCACAACTATGTTTATAGTTCTGCCCGACAAAGTATTAGGTGTTTATGCTCTCGATGAAAAGTTAGAAATGTTGAGGGCTGAGACAATATTTAGTGTGGGAGTTACACGTTGCCATGTTCAATAGTTAATGCGCACTGCCCGTTCGATTATGCACTTTTCGGCGGGGCTGTTTGTGTGATGGGAGTTTTTGATGGTGTTCATTTGGGCCATCGCTATTTGATAGACCAGGCAATTCAGGATGCGAAAGAAAATGACAGTCGCTGTGTGATAGTCACTTTTTCAGTTGATCCTGATGAACTATTTAATAAGCAAGGTCTTCACAAACTTGAAACTAATGCACAGCGTTTAAACAAGTTAGCAACTCTTGGAGCCGATTCTGTTGCTGTTCTTCCGTTTGATGAAGAATTTGCCTCGCAGAATCCGATGCAATTTTTGCAGCGCATCTTCAGGAAGTTCCCACCAAAGTCAATACACGTGGGTAAAGATTTTCGTTTTGGAGCTAATGCTGAAGGCGATGTTGGTCTTTTGCAAGAGTGGGGAAATGGTAAGGGAGTGAGAATTGTCCCTCACGAATTGCTGCAAGTTGATGGGGAGGCCGTTAGCGCAACTCGCATTCGTCACTTGCTCGAACAAGGTAACAATACCCAGGCAAACAAGCTTTTGGGTGTTACAATAGGTAAGTTGTCTACTGTCTAAAAAGGAGGAAGAAAGTGAGTTTGACAGTCGCTTGGCTGGCTCCAGTTTGTGCCGCTGTTGGCATGATTGTTGCAGCCTATCTTGGCAACTGGGTTCTTAAACAAGATCCTGGTTCTGAGAAAATGAACAGCATCTCTGTGAAAATTCAGCAGGGTGCACAGGCATTTTTGATGAGCGAATATAAACTTCTCGTCATTTTTGTCGTTGTCGTTGCAGTTGTTATGGGCGTTTTTCTTAACATCTGGACTGCTATTGCATTTGTTACTGGTGGTGTTTTGAGTGCTGCAGCTGGCTATGTTGGCATGTATGTTGCAACTCGCGCTAACACCAGAACTGCGCATGCTGCTGAGAGTTCAGTTGCAAAGGCACTGACAGTGAGCTTTAGAAGTGGTCTCACGATGGGTCTTTGCGTGGCAACATTTGCATTGATGGGTCTTTCACTCTGGCTCATTTTGCTCGTGTTTAATATCGATGTTGTGAACATGGCTCTCATGAAGGAGCACATTGGAATGGTCGAGGGCTTTGCTACTGGCGCTTCTGGCGTGGCTCTTTTTGCTCGTGTTGGTGGCGGTATTTACACAAAGGCTGCTGACGTTGGAGCTGACCTTGTTGGTAAAGTTGAAGCTGGAATTCCAGAGGATGACCCAAGAAACCCAGCTACAATTGCAGACAATGTGGGCGATAACGTAGGTGACGTTGCTGGCATGGGTGCTGACCTCTTCGAGTCATACACTGGATCAATTCTTGCTCCTACGATTTTGGCGGTTACGTTTGGTGCACTCGGTGGCTACTTCATCGGGGGAGACCTAGTTTGGGCAATCGTCAGCCCAGTGCTCATTGCTGCGTTCGGCATTTTGACATCAGTCATTGGTCTGTTTGCAGTTCGCACTAAGGAAGGCGCTGATCTTCACAAAGCTCTCAACGCTGGTACCTATCTTGCTGCCGGAATTGAGATTTGCATCATCTTCGTTCTCTTTTTCATTTGGAATGGTCAAGCAGAAGATTCTCAACCTATTTGGCTTTTCGGATCTGTTATTTGCGGTCTTGTTGCTGGTCTTGCAATCGGCAAAATCACTGAGTACTTCTGCTCAGATACATACAAGCCTGTTCACAAAATTGCAGAGAGCGCAGAAACAGGTGCAGCCACTGTAATTATTGAAGGCATTTCAACAGGCATGAAATCAACGATTGCTCCAATCATTCTTGTTGCAGCTGCCATTATTGGTGCTTTCACATTTGGCAACCTTGCATTCCCTAATGCAGAAGGAGCAATTGCTGTTGGTCTTTATGGTGTTGGCCTTGCTGCTACAGGCATGCTTTCTAATACAGCTATTACGGTTGGCGTTGATGCCTATGGCCCAGTTGCTGACAATGCGGGTGGCATCGCAGAAATGAGCGGACTTCCTGAAGAAATTCGTGACCGCACCGACTCTCTCGATGCTGTTGGCAACACTACTGCAGCTATTGCAAAAGGTTTTGCAATTTCTTCTGCAGGATTGGCTGCTATCTCTTTGTTCGTTTCTTTCCAGGCGACAATGCACTCAGCACTTCCTGACTTCAGCTTGTCTCTCACAAACCCAGTAATCGTTGCAGGAATCTTCATTGGTGCTATGATGCCATTTATGTTTGCTGCTCTCACAATGGGCGCTGTATCACGTGCTGCTCATGCAATGGTTGAAGAAGTTCGTCGTCAGTTCCGCGAGATTAAGGGAATCATGGAATATGAGGCAGAGCCTGAGTATGATAAATGCGTTGCAATTTCTACAACGTCTGCTCTTCATGAGATGATTCTTCCTGGCTCTCTTGCAGTTATCGTTCCGATTGCTATTGGTTGCTTTGATCCAGAGATGCTTGGTGGCTTCCTTGCTGGCGCTGTTGCAACTGGCATGTTGCTCGCAATCTTTATGAGCAATGCTGGTGGCGCTTGGGACAACTCCAAGAAATACATCGAAGGCGGCGCTCATGGTGGCAAGGGCTCCGATGCTCACAAAGCTGCTGTTGTAGGCGACACTGTTGGCGACCCATTCAAAGACACTTCTGGTCCTTCAATGAACATTCTCATCAACTTGATGACCATCGTTGCTTTGACCTTCTCACCTCTCTTTATTGCTGTTCAGTCAATGCTCTAATAAAGGGACATCAAATAGATTCTTAAAAAGGCGTCCTTGTGGCGCCTTTTTTATTTTGATCTTCATCATTAATCTCATCAATTTCCGGGCAAAACATCGCATTGTAAAGGGTGCTCAAACGATGGTGCTTAGTGATTAGAGCCAAACTTAACTGATAAGATTTAAGTTATGAAAAAAGTTGAAGCGTTTACAGATGGATCATCTCTTGGTAACCCAGGCCCTGGTGGCTATGGTGCAATTCTTCGGTTCACCGACTCAACTGGAAAAGTGCACGAGAAAGAACTGTCAGAAGGCTTTTCTAGAACTACAAATGGTCGCATGGAAATCATGGGCGTCATTGCTGTTCTTGAAGCGTTGAAAGAGCCTTGTGATGTCACAATCACAAGTGATGCGCAGTATGTTGTGAATGCTTTTGAAAAACACTGGATTGACTCTTGGAAAAAAAATGGATGGAAAAAATCCAACAAGAAAGCAGTTTTAAATGTCGATTTATGGAAAAAAGTTGACAAACTGCGTCTAACCCACAAAGTTAAACTTAACTGGATTAAAGGGCATGCAGGCTATGAGATGAACGAGCGTTGTGATGTGTTAGCTAAAAAGGCTGCTTCAAAACTAAATCTTTTAAAAGACACTGGTTATGAGAAACAGTCTCAACTATCCTTCGAATAGAAAAAACGCTCTTTTGCATCATTTAGCTTATGTGACTTGGGTTTAAGAAGATTCGTTGGCCTTCATCAAATTAAGAGGGGCATGACGCTCGTTTATAGAACTTGCATGCCCCTTAAAACAATCGGACCATTTGCCAATCACTGCGAGATTAATCATTTCCCTTTTTCGTTTTTCTGTATTGGCTTTTAAGCTGCATCTTTTCTTTTTTAGACCTCAACAGCGTTTTTTACCTTTACAATTGCTTGTCCCTCGACTAATCCGATTTATTTGACAGCTATCGATTTGAAGTCTTTTCATGCATGAGTTTCGCTGTTTTTTTAAAGCTTCACATGCATCTCTGGTTCGCTCGTTCTTTATTTTTTTTATAAAAGTTAACTAACATGTTCCAGAGAAGCATTGAGTCTATTTTTTGTCGGCTGACATTTGATCAAAAGCATCGAGTGCTTTAGCTGAATAGGCCCAGCCAGGCCCTCCGCACAGCAAAATTGTAGCGTTTAGGGCGGCTGCTATTTCTTCACGTGTGACTCCTGCTTCTACGGCACATTGAATGTGTGAGAGTATGCATGGTTCGCACTTGCGAGCTACGGCAACGGCGATGCTAATTAGTTCAATCGTCTTGAAATCAAGAGCTCCACCTTCTTTGCAAGACGCTTGTCTCATTTGTCCAAACGCGCCAATAACATCTGGTGAAAGTTCGGTGAATTTTGCCCATTTTGCTTGTTCTGCTGCTAGAATTTCTGATGCTTGAGACATTGTTTTTCCTCCTGTTAAGTTAAATGAATAATGCGCAGACATTTGCAGTATTGAGATTGCAGAAGGGTTGATCTGTCTCTTTTTGTTATCTAGCAGTATAGCGAATTAACCCATGTAGTCTTTCGTGTATATTTTCTTTTCTGAAGTTGGGAATGTGTGTTCATAGAGATTCACGAAATAGTTATCGGTCATTGACGCGATGTAGTCACAGACAATCTGGTTTGGGTCAATCTTTAGATAATCCTCCGCTTTGATGTAGTGCGATTTTTTAACCAGCTGCTTGACATGGTGACGATGGACTGGAGATGATTCATCACCTTTGTTTAGGTCGTCTAAGATTTTTTCATAAAGCTCTTGAAACATTGTTTCAACTTCTGAGAATGATTTCTCTAAGATGCCTTCTTTTGAATAAATGACCTCGTAGTTCTGTGTTTTTGCTAGTTTTAAATCTTGATAGATTTCCTCGCTCATCTCAATTTGGTTTTTCCCATAGGAATTGTTTACGATGTCTACGGTCATGTTATTGATGATTTTTGCATTGTCTTTGCCAAGCACATTTGAATCGAACACATCTATTGAATCTAGAACATGCATGTCGATTGCGTCATCGCGGTCTTTTCCGATGTAGGCAATCATGTCTGACACGCGCACAACACAACCTTCAAGAGTCGCGGGCCGAAGCGATTTGATAACTTTTTCATTTGTGTTGCATGCTTCTACTAGCGCGTCTAGTTCCTCGAAGGAACCGATTTCACCGCGATAGATTATCTTTTGAGCAAATTCTCCGTTGTGTTTCAAAATTCCATCAAGTGTTTGGAGAGAAATGTTTCGTGGGTAGAGCTCATCTAACACGCGAACTGAATGAACGTTGTGGTGAAAATAGCGACCAGTCCGTTCGTGATAGCACTCTGACAGAAAACGCTCACCTGCATGGCCAAATGGAGTGTGCCCAAGGTCATGGCCAAGACTAATCGCATCAATTAAGTCGAGGTTGAGATTTAATAGAGACCCAATTCCTCGTGCAACTCGATTAACCAATTGCACATGCAAGCCGCGTCTGCAAATATCGTCGTTTTCGACCAGAGAGAAAACTTGCGTTTTCCCAGCATAGCGGTTATATGGAGGAATATTTACAATCTTTTCAACGTCACGCATAAATGCAGGCCTTGAAAGCGTGGCTTTGTCGTGCTGCTCGTCATGTCGCCTAATGATGTCAACGTCTTTGAAAGCAAATTCGTTTGGTTTATGATTTTTCCTGTCGTTTAGAATTTCATTTTCAATTTCATTGGTGAGTTTGAGGTATGGAATTTCTGAGTTTGGTCGTGTCATGCTTAGATAAAACTCCTTTTGTTTTAGAATGATTTTATACGAACACACTGCTAAAAGGTAATATTTGATATCCGATGAAGACATAAACAGGGTTAGCTCAGCCACTGATTTTGTCTCGCTTGTTTCCGAAACTACACAGGTTAAACAGAAAGGGCGAGACTATTGGTGCTGTTGCCCTTTTCACCAGGAAAAAACGCCGTCGTGCAAAATCGATCCTGCTAACAACACATGGCATTGCTTCGGCTGCGGTGAGGGTGGTTCTGTTTTTAATTATGTAATGAAGCTTAATGGTGTCTCGTTTCGCGAGGCTGTTCACATGCTAGCCGATCGGGCTCACATTGAAATAGAAGACAGCTCTAACTTTGGCGTTTCACAGAGCGAAAAGAAAACAATTGTCAATTGTTGCAAGGAAGCGTGCGTTTTTTTTGAGACTCAGCTACTCCGTGGTAAAGGGCAAAGGTGTGACAATGCTCGAGCCTATCTGGCTTCGCGCAATTTTGGAATCGACGTTGCAAAGCGTTGGAATTTGGGCTATGCGCCAGGGAATGGAACTCTTTTTGAACATTTGTCTAGTCTTGGTTTTTCTCCGGAAGAAATTGAGAAAGCAAATCTTGCAACGAGACACGGCTCGACTTGGCGTGATCGATTTTTTAACCGTGTGATGTTCCCAATTTTTGACACGCGTGGTGACTGTATTGCTTTTGGCGGAAGGGTGATTGGCAAAGGGGAACCTAAATATCTAAACTCTTCAGAGACCATTGTTTTTCATAAATCTAACGTGTTGTTTGGGCTTGATAAAGCGAAAAATTACATTGTTAGCACTGGCTATGCTGCAGTTGTTGAAGGCTACACCGACGTTATTGCTTGTCATGAAGCTGGCATTAAAAATGTTGTTGCAACTCTTGGCACTTCGCTCACACTGCAACACATCAAACTTTTGAGTAGATATGCTTCAAAAAAAATTGTTTATCTTTTTGATGGCGATGAAGCTGGTCAGCGTGCAGCAGAGCGGGCTCTTCAGTTTATTGACTACAGAATGACACCTGAAGCTGGTCAATCTAGGTGCGATTTGCACGCGGCGACCATTCCAAACGCTATGGATCCAGCCGAATACATCGAAGCTAAAGGCGCTGAGGCAATGCACGACGTTCTTGAAAACTCTGTTCCGTTAATTGATTTCGGAATTAGAAGACGCATTGCAAAATATGACCTATCAACCCCCGAAGGCCGCAGTCGAGCGCTAATGGATGCTATCTCCATTCTTGCTCCAATTAAGGATTCAATTTTGGCTAAAGATTATGCATCGATGATTGCGAGTTTGACGCGAGCAAGTGAGTCGGATGCACTAGCACAGCTAATGAAATTAAACCCACCAAAAGCAATCAATTTCAATTCATATTCTGTTAATCCAATTGAAAATCATGGTGAGGCAAAACAGTACGCCGCAGCTGCGACAACTGATGAGGTTGAGTTAACCGTCGCTGAGAAGAACAGAAGGCTAAATGAGAGCGAACTCGTTTCATTGAGCGTGCAATATCCTGTTATTGCTATTACTTTTGCCGATGACCTGCTTGGCGTTGACTGGCATGTACCGCTTCATAAAATGATCATTGAAAAGATGCTTTCCTATCTAATGGATGATTTGACGACGACATCAACCGTCATTATCAATCGTCTCCTACAAGAAATTCCAAAGTCTCAAACGGTTGTGACTTCAGCTTCTGCTGAGTCAGAAAAAGACGCAGAAGAGAAATATAAACTCGTGCTCACAAATGTGAAGTTAGATGACTTTGATGCTCAGCAAGAGTCGTTGAGCATTGAACTTGCGACTGCATTTGATAATGTAAAAAGAGCAGAAATTTTACATAAAATTGCCGACATAGCAGAGAAGAAAGCGAAGCTTACGGCTACGAAATAGACGAGTGGAGGGAAAAGTAAATGGCTGAAATTGTTATATATCCCGATAAAAGGCTTTTGCAGGTTTGCAAAGATTGTGAAGTGGGCGATAAATCGCTCGTGCGGCTTGCAAAAGAGATGGCAAAGCAAATGTATAACAACTTTGGGGTTGGCATTGCCGCTCCACAAATTGGAGATGATCGAAGAATCATTGTTGTCGATTGTAGCTATGACATCGAGAACAAAAACACACGTGATCCACTAATTCTTGTAAATCCAAAAATCGTTGAGACAAAAGGTCAGGCAGAGATTGGCGAAGAAGGGTGTCTTTCTTGCCCTGGAATTTCAGTTCCAATTTCACGTCCTCCCTGGGTAAAGGTGCGTTATTTCGATTTGGACGGTGCTGAATGGGAGATTGAAGCTGACGAACTGTTGGGACGTTGTTTACAGCACGAAATAGACCACCTCGACGGAAAAACGCTTTTTGAATCTTGTTCTGGAACTGCACGCCTAAAGGCAATTGCCGATTTTGAACTTGCTAAGAAGGCTGGGGCTCGTCCAGGAGAGACTTCGATTTAGGCAGGTGCAAGCATGAAAATTTTGTTTATGGGAACACCTTATTTTGCTCGCGTTGTTCTAAAGGGGCTACTTTCTAGTGAAAAGCATCAAGTATGTGCTGTTTTTACTAAGCAGGATGCAGTTAGCAAGCGAGGAAACAAACTCATCCCATCAGAAGTGAAAGAGCTTTGCCTTGAGGAGGGCCTTGAGGTTTTTACTCCAAAGACTCTAAAAGATGGCGAGGTGCAGCACCAAATTCGTGATTTGGGCATTGATGTGATTTGTGTTGCTGCATATGGAAAAATTTTGCCAAAAGAGGTGCTTGAAATTCCAAAATTTGGATGCCTGAATGTTCACGCCTCGCTTCTTCCGCGATGGCGGGGTGCTGCCCCAATCGAACGTGCGATTCTTGCTGGGGACAAACACCAAGGCGTTTCCATCATGAAAATGGAAGAAGGCCTAGACGCTGGCGATTTTTGCTTGCAAAAATCTGTTTCTGCAACTGAGAAAAGTGCAGTTGAAATCACTTCTGAACTAGCAGAGTTAGGCGCTGTGGCGTTGTGCGAATGTCTTGATTCTCTAGAGAAAGGCAAAAGCGTCTCCTGGAAGAAACAAGACGAAAATGAAGTGACCTATGCTGAAAAGATTGAGAAAAGAGAACTGTTTCTTGACCCTTCCTACTCGGGAGAAATGAACGTGAGAAGAGTGTTGGCGTCTGCCGACTCTCACCCTGCAAAGTGTGCTATCGACGGAAAAACAGTTCGCATAATGTCTGCAAAAGCTGAAATAGATTCCAGTGAGACAAGCGATGATTGCGATTTATACAGTGAGACTAGAGATGCTGATGTAAAACAGACAATTTCGACTGCAGAAGATGCAACGTGTCAGTGCAACAATTGTGCGTCGCATCAAAATTCAGTTCGCTGGGTGGGCAAGAAGCTCTATCTTGAGTGCTGTCATGGTGATCTTTGTGTTATTTCTTTAAAACCAGATGGCAAAAAAGAAATGCCGGCCGGCAGTTTTGTTGCTGGTTGCCAAGCAATCCGTGAAGGGATTGCTAAATGGGAAAAATGCGAATAGAATAGCATTTTTTGACTTGGAATTTGACACGGAATTGGAGAGGTTGCTAACATGGCAAAACTCACAGATGCGCGAAAGTGCGCTTTAAAATCTCTCATCTATGCTCGCGAAAGACAAGTTTATCCAACTGAAATCGTTTACGAAGTTTGTGATGGGTGTGGTTTAAATGAAACTGATCGCGCGTTTTGCGTGAATCTAGTTCGCGGAGTTGTGAGTTACCAGTTGTGTCTTGATTATGTCATTGATAATGCGCTTGATAAAAAGCCAAAGATGTCATCAAGCGTGCGAGATGCTCTCAGAATTTCTGTGTATGAATTATTGTTTTTAGATAAGGAAGCCTATGCTTCAGTTAGCCAGGGCATCGAACTTGTGAAGTCGATTGCATCACACGCTGCTGGTTTGGCAAGTGCAATTTTGCATAAGGTTTCAAAAGTTTGCGTGCCTGACAATTTTGCATTGCGACATGGTTTTCCCGAATGGCTTGGTGACTATCTGAGTGAACTGTTGGGAAAAGATTCGGCTGAATTATTCATGGCACTATCGTGCGATAACCCAAAGTTACAATTCGTTTCAAATTTCTTAAAGCCACCAAAGACGCCTGTGTTGGGCATTCAGGGTGCAATTGATGCATCTCATGCTGGCAATGTTATCATTGCCGATAAATCGGCACAGGCAATCTCAGAGGAAGTCGCTTTGGCTGTGAAACAATTTGGGCACAAAACGCTTCTAGAAGTGGGAGCTGGACGCGGTACAAAGACAGCTCTCATTCAATCTTTTGCGGCAAGCATAGGTGCAAAGATTCAAACTCACGATGTGCTAGACAATTCATCTGCTCGTTTGGACAAATTGAAAGAACGACAGAATAACTGTGGGTTTGAGCTTCGAGACATAATTTGTGGAGATGCAACTAACATTTTGCTTGGGTGTAAATATGATTTCATATTCATTGATGCGCCTTGCACTGGCCTTGGGACTCTCCGTCGGCATCCCGAGATAAAAAGCAGAATAACGCGCGAGAACATTTATGAGAGCGCAAAATTGCAGCTTGATATTCTTAACAATGTATCCAAAGCGCTTGATTCCGATGGCCTAATTTTTTATTCTACTTGTTCTGTAGCTAGAGAAGAAAATGAGGGTGTAATTGATTCATTTTTAAGCTCTGGTGCAGGCAAGAATTTCGAACTTGATCACATAGTTCGCCGAGCAAAACTCACTAACGTTACCGACGCGCATTTTTGTGCGTGCCTAAAACGTCGATAATCATTTTCATTCGATTTTTATTTGGGAGTAATTTATATGCAAGTTGAACTTTTATATCACACGCCTGACGTTGAACGAGCTGTTGCGACTGCTGCTAGGCTTTGCTATGCTCCGATAGGCGCTAGTGAACTCATGGAAACTATGCCTGATGAAAGAGTGAGAAGTGTGCTTTCAACAATAATGAAGGGCGGGCATTATTCTACCCTCGAACATGCTTCCTATACCTTTGCAGTTGACGGAGTGTCTCGTGCACTAACTCATCAGCTTGTACGTCACAGAATCGCGAGCTTTAATCAACAATCACAGCGCTACGTGAAATTTGATAATGGCTTTGAGTATGTTGAACCGCGCACTATCAGCGAAAATGATCAAGCTCATGAGATTTTTCAAAAGTGCATGACTGATTGTGAGAGAGCCTATCAAAAACTTCGTGAACTTGAAATCCCCAAAGAAGACGCACGCTTCGTTTTGCCTAACGCAGCAGAAACAAAAATTGTCATCACTATGAACGTGCGAGAGCTTCTTCATTTCTTTGAACTTCGTTGTTGCAATCGTGCCCAGTGGGAGATTCGTGAACTTGCGCACAGAATGCTTGAACTAGTAAAACCAACGGCTCCATACATTTTTATGGATGCAGGTGCGCCGTGCGTCCATGGTTCATGCACTGAGGGCAAAATGAGCTGCAATAACCCATATCCAAAAGTTGTGCGCGACTAGTTTAGCTGTTGAAGCAGACAACACAAGATATTTCTTCATACATATAAATGTAGGGTCGTTTGCAAATTGAATTTGCATAATGCATAATGCTTAAAAGTTGATTACGACAAATTCTAAAAATTAGACGCGAAAGATTTTATGCATTTAATAATTACCGAGAAAAATGATGCAGCGAAACAGATTGCTGACATTCTAGCAAGCACCACAGCAAAAGCCGATAAAGTATACAACACACCAGTTTTTCGTTTTGAATGGAACGGGGACGAGTGTGTGACAATTGGTCTTCGTGGGCACATTCTTGAGCCAAACTTCGTGGACAGGATAACCTGGACTAAGTCGCGAGGATGGATGGGTGAAAGCGATGATGTTGGGAAGGTAAAAGCAAGCATCCCCCGAAACCTTCCAAAACCGCCCTTTAAAAAGAAAAAACCTTTTGCTGTTGACGGTGTTGATTTAAAAGGGTGGAAGATGGAGGCGCTGCCATATCTCATCTATTCACCAATAGTTAAGCTTCCTAAAGAAAAAGAAATTATTCGTTCTTTAAAAAATCTTGCAAAGAAGAGCGACGTCATCATCATTGCTACCGACTTCGATCGTGAGGGAGAACTCATCGGAAAAGATGCGATGAACCAGTGCCTGGAAGTTAACAGTGAAGCTCAGTTTTATCGCGCAAGATATTCTTCTTTTACAAAGCAAGAAATAACAGAATCGTTTAGTAACCTTGTTGATGTTGACGAGTGCTTAGCAAGTGCTGGCGCTACAAGACAAGATATTGATCTCATTTGGGGTGCGGTCCTCACTCGTTATTTGACGCTTGCACGTTTTGCAGGCTATGGGAATGTGCGCTCATCAGGACGTGTTCAAACGCCAACGCTCGCGCTGATAGTTGCTAAAGAACGAGAACGCGAGGCTTTTATTCCGCAAGATTTTTGGGTGATAAAGGCGATTGTCGACAAATCGAAGGAAACTGGTCCAACTGATAACACGATTGAAGACAGCGCTGATGTTTTTGAATGCGCACACTCTACAGCACGTTTTTTTGATAAAGAAGAGGCTGATAAAGCGTTTAATGCTGTAAAGGACGCAACGACAGCAACAGTTAGCAATATCGAACGTAAAAAGCGAACTGTTTCTGCTCCTGTTCCTTTTAATACAACGTCTTTGATGGCAGCAGCAAGTGCCGAAGGGATTACTCCTGCTAGATGCATGCGTCTTGCAGAGAGTCTTTACATGAAGGGTTTCATTTCATATCCTCGTGTTGACAACACAGTTTATCCAAAAACTCTAAATCTTGGAGAAATTGTGTCGGCGCTAAAGGTGAATCCCGCCTACAGACCCTATTGTGACAAGCTTTTATCGACAGGGAAAATTACTGCAACACGTGGTAAAAAAGAAACGACCGACCATCCTCCAATTTATCCTGTTAAAGGAGCAGTTCCGGAGGACATGGATGCTTCTTCATTTAAGCTGTATAATCTCATTGCCCGCCGCTTTTTAGCCACGCTTTCAGGGCCTGCTACTGTTGAAGGAACAAAGATTTCTGTTGACATCAACGGAGAGGCTTTTAATAAAAAGGGTGATTTTCTGGTCGTTCCTGGTTTTAGAGAAATCTATCCCTATGGGTTAAAAAAGGACGAACAGCTTCCGCAACTTGAAGTGGGTCAAAAAATTGCAGTCAACGAGACAAATGTGACTGCCGATCAAACAAAGCCTCCTGCAAGATATTCAAGCGGAAGACTCATCCAGGAAATGGAAAAGAATGGACTTGGAACTAAGGCGACTCGACATTCAATCATTGAGCGACTTAACCAGGTCAAATATATTCAAAACGACCCAATCGAGCCAACTCAGCTTGGCATTGCTGTAATTGATGCTCTTGGAGCTTTTGCGCCTCACATCACACATCCTGAAATGACTGCTGAGCTCGAGGATGGCATGGACGAGATTGTCGAGGGCAAAGACACCCGCGAAAAAGTTGTTAAGAGCTCTTGTGATCATTTAGCAAGTGAATTAAATAACCTACTTCCGCATGTTGAGGAAGTGGGGGAGGCGCTCTCTGATGCTGTTTCAGCCGATGCTTATGTTGGAAAATGCCCTAAATGCGGGAAAGATTTGCAGCTTCGAGCTTCTGCAAGAACTAAGTCGATGTTCATTGGGTGTGCCGGTTGGCCCGATTGTGATGTTACATATCCACTTCCTTCAGGGAAAATTGAAACGTGTCCTGATTCGTGCCCAGTTTGCGGGATGCCGCAGGTTAAAGTTACTCAATTTAGAACTAAACCCCGCCTGATGTGCATAAACCCACTCTGTTCGTCGAATCAAGAGCCAGAAGTGTTTGTTGGAAAATGCCCAACGTGCGCCAAAGCCGGAATTGAAGCAAACCTCATTGCACGTCGCAATCCAAAAACGTTAAAGCGTTCAGTCACATGCGAGAACTTCGACAATTGTCAAACTCGCTATCCTCTTCCTCCGAATGGAGAAATATCAGCTACTGACAAGGTTTGTGAAAAGTGTGGTGCGCCAATCGTTTGCGTGACAACGTCGCGCGGACCATGGGAACTTTGTCCAAATTTCGATTGTCCTGGCAAAGCTGAAGAAGCAGAGAAGAAAACTAAAAAGAAAGCAGGCACTTCAAAAAAGAAGAAATAGCCTAAACTAAAAATATGGAAAGTAAAAAAGGCATTTTTATAACATTTGAAGGTTCTGATGGAGTTGGGAAGTCAACCCAAGTAGCTTTTTTTGCAGGACTTCTTGAGAGTCTTGGTTTTGATGTTTTGCTGCTGCGCGAGCCAGGTGGCACCAAAATTGGCGAAGAGATTCGCGAGATGTTGCTTGACGTTAAAAACAAAGAACTAACTAGTGAATCGGAGCTGCTGCTTTATCTTGCTGCGAGATCTCAAATCATAAACGAGGTGATAAGACCCGCGCTTGAAGAAGGAAAAGTTGTCCTTTGCGATCGTTTTAGTGATTCAACTTTAGCCTATCAAGGCTATGGTCGTGGGATAGATGCTGCCTTTATTAAACACGCAAATGAATTTGTGTGCGATGGGCTTGTTCCTGACAAAACTATTCTTTTTTACATTCCAGAGGAAGAGCAAAAAAAGCGTCTAGACCGACGAAAAGCGAAAGATCGAATTGAAGAAGCGGGGAAAGATTTCGCGCTGAGAGTTGCTCACGGTTTTCTGGAGATTGCACAAGAAGAACCCAAACGTGTTGAGGCTGTTTGCACTAATGGACTTCACAGCGAAACGGCGAGACATGTAATTAAGGCGACTTCTGATTTGTTGGGCGTTGATCCTGAATCAGAAAAAGTTGCAACAGCGCTTGAAGCTCTTGACGCGATGCACGTCAAAAAGTAAGAAGCTAAGAGGAAACAATTTTTATGGCAGATGTTTTCTCAAAAATCTTTGGTCAGCCAAAAGTCAGCGAGTTTTTGCGAAGAAGCGCTGCTGAGGAGCACATAGCGCAAAGCTATTTGTTTCTTGGTCCGAGTGGTTCTAATAAAACGCAGGCTGCCTATGCTTTGGCGTGCGCTTTTTTGTGTGGCACTTCAAAGAACTGTGCTGGGACATGCTCATTGAGAGAAAGCGTTTTGGCTCACAAACACCCTGATGTTAAGTTTTATTCGCCTGAGGGAGAAAGTGGATATTTAGTTTCTCAAATTCACGAGATTATTCACGATTCCACGTTGGCCCCCGTTCGGGGAAATAAAAAAGTATATATTCTAGACCGCGTTGATATGCTTGGGGCATTTTCTGCTAATGCCTTTCTAAAAACGCTAGAAGAGCCTACATCTGGCACTTGCTTTATTTTGCTTGGGAGATGCGCTAATTCTGTTTTGCCAACTATTCGCTCGCGTTGTCTAGTTGTGCCTTTTAGACAGATTCCACCTGCTCAGGCAATTTCAATTATTATGCAAAACACAATTGCCGACGAGCAGAAGGCAAAAATCGCATTGAGTGCATCAGGCAACTCTATTACAGCAGCTATTAAAATGCTCACTCCTGGTGATAATTCTTTGATTTATCTCAGAGAGCAGATTGTAAAAATCGTTCTTGGTGCTGTTGTTTCGACTGATTGGGGCGTTTTAAAAGCAGTTAAGGATCTGCTTTTGCTTGTAAAATCTCCAACCGACGAATATCGTCAAAGGCTAGAAGAGAGTTTGTGCGATTCAGATGATTTTTTGTCGGATGCGGCAAAAAAACAACTTGAAAAAGCCAACAAGAGAAGTGTCAAGAGAAAGGAAAGCAAGCTCATTAACATGATTTTTGACTGCATTATTTCCTTAATGCATGACGTGATGATGATTTTGACTAACGACAGCAGGCGTGTTGTTAACAGCGATTTTTTTGAGGAACTGAAAAGCTTTGCTAATAAAACTAATCAAATTAAGATGGTGCGGGCGCTAGATCAGGTTATCAGCTTGAAAAATGCAAACACCTATAATGTTAGTTCCGAGTCTTTGCTTGATTTGGCATTGTTTGAATTTAAAGGAGCACAAGAGTGAATCTTGAGACCGACCTTACTATAGATGAAGAGTTAAAAGAAAAAGAGGCGGAGGCCTTTAGAGTTTTTTTGGAGCTTGCGCCTTCGTGTGATGAGGGCATGGAGCCTTCCTTTGTTCGTTATGCCTATGATATGAAAAAGGCGACTTTCTATTTCAAAAGCGATCACCGTGTAGATTTTCGCGAGCTTGTAAAGCAGCTTAATTCGAGACTTGGAATTTCTGTCGAAATGCGCCAAATTGGTGATCGTGAACAAGCTTCCTTGGTTGGAGGCCTTGGTCCTTGCGGTCAGGTGCTTTGCTGTTGTCGTTTGGGTAATGATTGCTGTCAAAAGAATGCGACTATCAAAATGGCAAAGAACCAGAATCTGTCGCTTAATCCAACAAAGATTTCTGGCATGTGCGGAAGGCTAATGTGTTGCCTTCGTTTTGAAAATGATTTCTATAAAGATTTCAAAGATCGTGCACCAAAAATTAATGCTCAAGTCAAAACTACTGATGGAATTGGAAAAGTTGTTGCAGTTGATGCGTTGCACGACCTCGTTAGTGTAAAGATTGACGAGGAGAAGCCAAGGCAGATTGCAGTAGCTGATTTCAAAGAAGGATCCTCGGCGGAAAATGGTTGGAAGGTTGGAAGGTCAGTTTGGGAAGAGGCGGGTAAAGCTTTAGCCGATTTGACTGGCTCAGCCGCTAATGTCACGATTGACACGTCGCTTTTCACCGGGAATGACCACATGGTTACATCAAGCAAGGCAAAACTTGCATCGAAACCTGCCACACAGGACAACAACAAGAAAGAAAGCAAACCTCACCGTCGTCGTTCACGCAGGATCAGCTCAAAGGACACTCATTCACGTCAAATTGTTACAGCAAAGCGACCCGGAGGTAATTCTTCTGGTATAAAACACGCCAGCGCTCCGAAAGAGAAGATTAAAATAGAGCGACATCCGCACGAGGAGCGAAAGCCACGACGCAGAAGAACGACAACAATCAACACTAATAAAGATTGATAATCTGTGCGTCATTAGCATGAGTCTTCGGGTTTTCAATTATTTTTAAATAATCTATTTGCTAATTTATTTATGCCTTGGCTTCCAAATTGTTGTGTAACTTATGATTCACATGTGAATGGACAGTCCCCTGTAGATAAGTTTTGAACATCAAGGTTTTATCCTTTGCTCTTTTGAGGCTAGCGATGCGCTAGATTTTGAAAGAGATTTTTGATTGATTACACTTGTTGTTTTAATTTTTTTATTAGAGTTAGTATTAGTTAAACGCGCGCTAAACTAAATAGGCGAACAAAACATAATTGTTAAGTAATTTGGAGTTTGGAATGAACTATTCGCTTTACACAGACCTCTACCAGCTGACAATGGCTCAAGGCTATTTTTTGTCAGGGAAGGCAGAGCAACGCGCTAGCTTCTCTATGAATTTTAGAAAATTGCCTTTTAAGGGTGGATATGCTGTATTTTGCGGAAGCGCTACTCTCATTGAAATGTTTAAGAATTTCGCCTTTGAAGACGATGAAATTTCATATCTCTCGTCTATTGAAGCGCCTGGCGGAGGAAAACTTTTCTGTAAAGAATTTCTTGATTACCTAAAAAATATGAGAATGAGCCTTGATATGTATGCACCAAAAGAGGGTTCTCTTGTTTTTCCATATGAGCCAATTGTGCGTGTTGAAGGTCCAATTCTCCAATGCCAAATTGTAGAAACTGCGCTTCTTAACTGCATTAATTTTCAAACACTGGCTGCGACAAAAGCCACTAGAATCACTGCTGCCGCAGATGGTCGTGACGTTGCTGAATTCGGACTGAGACGTGCGCAGGGGACAGGCTCAATGTGGGGTGCTCGCGCATCATATGTGGGAGGTTTTTCTTCAACGTCTAATGTTTTGGCAGGGAAAGAATATGACATTCCTGTCTCAGGAACGCATGCTCATTCTTGGGTTATGTCTTTTGATAGCGAACTTGAATCATTTAGAGAGTATGCGCGTTTATTCCCTACGAACTCGACTTTGCTAATTGACACCTATTCTGTTGACGAGGGTGCGAAAAACGCAATTATTGTTGCCAAAGAAATGGAAGCTCGTGGTGAGAAAATGGCTGCTGTGCGCATTGACTCTGGCGACTTAACATGGGAAAGTCGGCGAGTTCGCAAAATGCTTGATGAAGCAGGTCTTGATTATGTAGGAATTGTTCTTTCTAACGATTTGGATGAATATAAAATTGAGTCAATTTTGCATGAGGGCGCTTGCGTAAACGCTTTTGGCGTTGGAACGAAGTATGCGTGCTGCTATGATCAACCAACTCTCGGTGGAGTCTATAAGCTTAATGCTCTTGAAGAGAACGGCCAGTGGGTTCCAAAGATGAAAATCAGTGAGTCGCCAGAGAAAACAACATTTCCTGGGATTCTTAACATCAAGAGGTTTATTGATGATAACGGTCAGCTTGCAGGGGATATGGTTTATGACGAAAATGAAACATCGCTTGATTGCACGATAGTTGATCCTCTGAATAGAATTAAAAACAAAAAGCTTTGTGGCCTTAAAGGTGCGACGTTGCTTAAACCTATCATGATAAACGGCGAGCAAGTTGATTTTTGGACGATTCATGAAGCTCGCGATTTCGCCAAAAAATCGTTTGATAATCTTGATTATTCGAGGAAGAGAAACATTTATCCTCACATTTATCCAGTTGGTCTTGAGCTGAATTTATCAAGTGCTCGCGATAAGATGATTTCCGAAGCTTTGCATTATTCAAAATAGATTAAGGATGTGAATTTTGATTCGCATAATGTGCGACTCTGTTGCAACTTCTGATTATTCGGAGTTGCACGATTTAAAAGTTGACATTGTCTCTCTTTCGGTTCATTATGATGGGGTCGATTGCCTTGATGTGAACATGGACTTTGACGATTTCAATGAGCATCTAGCTGAGAGAGCTCTAAATTTGCCAACTTCAAGCCAACCTTCGATTGCAAGCTTCGAGAATTATTTTGAGGACGCTGCAAAAAAAGGCGATTTAGTTGTTGGAATTTTTATGTCGAGTGTTCTTTCTTCAACCATTGAGGGTGCCATCATGGCCGCTAACTCTGTGAAGAAAAGATTCGCCAATTTTGAGTGCCGCTTGATCGATTCTTTTGCAGCTTGCGGGCCTCAGATGTGTGCAATTCTAGACGCAGTTGAGATCCGCAATGAAGGAGGCTCAATTGATGAAATTGCAGAAGCCGCAAAGCGTGCAACGTTGCGCTCAAGGATAATGTTTACCCCCGATGACCTTCGCTTTTTAGTTCTGGGAGGAAGGCTTAATGCTGTCACAGCCAAGGTTGCTTCAAGGCTTAAAATTTTTCCAATAATAACAACAGTTGATGGTCGCGCCGATGCATTGGTTAAAGTTAGGACAAAGCAGAAGGCAGACGACAAGATGCTTGACGTCTTTACTAGAGATGTTCGCGAGCATGGATTAAAGCATGTTGTGATTCATTATGCAGGGAAGAAAACGGATGAGCTAAAAGCATTTTCAGATCGAGTCAATCAGCTGGTTGGGATAAAAGTTAAAGAGGTGTCGGTGTCTCCTGTGATTTCGGTTCATGCTGGCCCAGCAATTGGAATTGCCTATCAATGTGAAGAAGAGATTGCAGGTCGTTTCACTAAGCCAAATCCGCAAATTATCTATGCAATTTAAATAGTTTAAGACAGCAACCCCTCTTAATTATCAGACATAAGATGCCGTTGTTTTTTTGGCATTTTTTTATTTTTTTATAAGCAGCTACTATCAAGTAGTACCTTCTATCAAGTAGTGCCAGGCATAAGTCGCATCAACACAATGGTGCCAGCCATAATGGTGCCAATCAGAAATTTTTCGCGCACAATGGTGCCAGCCATAAATTTTTAACTGGTGTCATTTTTAACTGGTGCCAGCCATAAGTTTTTACCACCTATAAAACTGTGCCAACCATTACTGAGAGTTCGTTTTTGACCATTTATTGGTGCCAACCATAGGACACTTCTGCACAGAGGTGCCAACCTTAAATGACTGCAAATAGCTTCAGACCGTGTGCAATGTTGTCGAGCACAATGGTGTCAGCCATATTTATACCTTCTATACAGTCGTGCCAGCCATAAATGAGAGTTTTTGACTGTTAACTGGTGCCAACCATAGGTAGCTACAGGTTGTGAGCAATGGTGCCAGGCATAAAATTCAAGTGGTGCCAACCATAAATTTAAGGGCTGGCGCGAGAAGCTATGCTGGAAAATGTGTGAGAAAATTTAAATGCGTCATGTTTGATAGGAGATTATTTATGAGAAAGTGCAATTTGATTATTGATACTGCGTGCGACCTTCCACAGGAATATATTAAGGCTGATGGCGTGACCCTTTTGCGTTTGTCTTATGCAATTGAGGGCGTATCTTTTGAGGATGACATGTTTTGTGAGCAAACTCCTCATGACTTTTACGAAAAAATTCGCAAGGGAAAAACACCGACAACTTCTCAAGTTTCCTTCGAGTCGTTCATTAACATATTCAAGAAGGCTGTGGAGTCTGGCGTTCCGACTGTTTATTTGGGATTTACCTCTGCACTTTCTGGAACTTTCAATACAGCGAGTTTGGTGCGAGATCAAATTGTCGAGCAGAACCCGGGCGTGGAGCTCTATGTTGTTGACACGAAGTTGCCTTCAATCGCCGAGGGCCTCTTTGTCATTGAAGCAATCAATCAAATGAATGCAGGGCTCACTGCAACTGAAATGGTTAAATGGGCGAATGAGGCAAAGTATTTTATAGATGCCCAGTTCATGGTAGACGATTTGGAATCGCTAAAGCGTGGTGGGAGGATTCCTGCTTCTGTTGCAATAGCAGGTTCAAAGCTAGACGTCAAGCCAATTCTAACTATAAATTCAGATGGTGGCTTAAAACTTGTTGGAGTAGCACGAGGGCGGAAAAAGGGAGTGCGCCAGCTCGCCGATTATTTCGAGAAACGCATTCCAGATTTAACTAGTGCTGGAGCAGTTGTGATTGGCGATGCCGATTGTCCTAAGGAATCAGACAAGCTTCGAGATTTGTTGTTGAAGCAGAACAATTCCCTGCTTATTGTGCAAACTAATGTTGGCCCTGTGATTGGCTCGCACGTCGGGCCAGGCATGATTGCAGTTGCTTTTTGGGGAAGAGACAGACGCGAAAGCATGTCTATTACCGACAGGATTGCAAAAAAAGTTAAATCTGAGAATTAGTAAACCTTTTTTGTTACTGGCTGATTTGTAATGTGGCTTAAGTACTTCCGAGTGATAACGGTAGCTGCGTTTTAGTGTTGTTTTCTTCATTTAAAACAAGTCAAATTGGAGGTTTGAGATGGAGCAATATAAAAAAGATTTTATAGAATTTATGGTCAATTCAAACGCGCTGAAGTTCGGTGAGTTTACGCTTAAAAGCGGTCGTAAATCGCCGTATTTTATGAATGCTGGTGCATACACGACTGGAAGGCAGCTAAAACAGCTAGGAGAGTTTTATGCTCATGCGATAAATGACACTTTCGGTCTAGACTTTGATGTTGTCTTTGGCCCTGCATATAAAGGTATTCCGCTGTCGGTTGTCACAGCAATTGCAATTCATGAACTCTATGGCAAAGAGGTTAGATACTGCTCCAATAGAAAAGAGGTTAAAGATCACGGTGACACAGGCATTTTGCTTGGTTCGAATTTGAAAGATGGCGATCGAGTTCTCATTGTTGAGGACGTCACAACTTCCGGTAAATCTATCGAGGAGACATATCCAATCGTTAAAGCCGCTGCTGATGTTGACGTTATTGGCCTCGAGGTTTCGCTCAATCGTTGTGAGGTCGGAAAAGATACGACGGAAACGGCACTCACCCAGGTTTCTTCTTTATACAGCATGAAAACTTCGGCAATTGTAACTATCCATGAGGTTGCACAATATTTGCATAATCGCGAAATTAATGGTGAAGTCCTAATCGATGACGCGACATCTGCACGCATGCAGTCCTATTTAGAAGAATACGGCGCCAAATAGGTTGCTTGTTGAACTTTCGCGATTAACTATTATGGAGAGAGAAGAAGGAGCATTAAGTGCTTGTGGTAAAGACGACAGTTGTTTAGTCTTTTATGGAAGTGAATCATGTTCCTGCCATTATTTTAATGTGTTTCGATAGTCTGAGCTTATTGCAGTTAAAGCGCTGTTTTAGCGGTTTACTTCATCTCTTTTGAGATTTCTGCTCAGATATCAGTCGACTTTTTGTGAGTATTTATTTTTTTAAAATTTACGCGAAAAAATGACTGAAATGTTCTAAAATTTTAATTCCTGTGTGTTTCGCAGGTTGGTGGATGCCAGCGTGGCTCAACGGTAGAGCAACTGATTTGTAATCAGTGGGTTGCGGGTTCGATTCCTGTCGCTGGCTCCAGACTTTCCCCAGTTCAAAGAATACTTTTTAGTTACCACATGGTAAAAATGAGATTTTTAGAAGTGCTAAAAAGTGCTTAATAATTAAGACTTCCATAATTTTTGTACTCTTTGTTTGCTTTTCGTTGATTGTTGAAGGTAAAACTGTTCAGTTGTGCGAGTGGTAGTGTGTCCTTAAATTACTCCCATGAGTGTTGTGCGCGCATTTTGACGTTTTCGAAAAGTGTGCAAGGCCACTTTTTGGGTTGCTAATACCCAGTAATACCTTGTTAGTTCGGTGTGTTCTCTCTTCTTCCTTTTAATAGCTTGCTTTTTCACTCCAGACTTGCGGTGGAACAATGGTGCAGGAACAACGATGCCAGGAACAACGGTGCCAACCATAAGTTTTGATTTTTTGATTGAGACGCGCTTTGTTTTCATAGATCCCAGACATTCAGAAGAGCTTAGAAGCACTTTTATTGAGTTTTCATGCATTTTTGGAATACTTTTATTTGATGTTTGTTCGCTGGTGTCAGCCTTGATTGTTGGTAGAGCATTGGTGCCAACCCTGGTTGAAACAGGATGCTTTTTTCACTTAATCGGGCGAGCCAATTGACACTGGTGTCAACCATAATCGATAACTGTTCACGAGTGTCTGTTCACGAGTGCCAGCCATATTTGGAATTAGAAGAGCTTAGAAGCACTTTTATTGAGTTTTCATGCATTTTTAAAATACTTTTATTTAATGTTTGTTCGCTGGTGTCAGCCATGATTGTTGGTAGAGCATTGGTGCCAACCCTGGTTGAAACATGATGCTTTTTTCACTTAATCGGCCGAGCCAATAGACACTGGTGTCAACCATAATCGATAACTGTTCACGAGTGTCTGTTCACGAGTGCCAGCCATATTTGGAATTTGATGCTCTTTTCATTGAGCTGGCGGAAAGATTGACAATGGTGCCAGCCATGATTGTTAATGATGCAAGTGTGCCAGCGCAATGGTGCCAACCATAAATTTCTGTCGAAAGATTATTCAAAATCTTTCGTTTATAGAAAGTTTTTAACTTAAATCAAATTTTTGCTTGAATTTTTCTGCATTTGTTCAAAAAATAAGTTTTCCTATTAATAGACCTTTTTACTTAAGAGTGCTTCCCGTGATGACCCCTAGCAGAAAGGTTAACCCCCCTAAAAGCCCTTGAGTATTAAGGAGATGTCGAAAGGGTGAACTAAGGAGGATAGATGAATAGTTACAACACCACAAGAAAAAGTGTTTTTTCGCTTCTGCTCGCGGCGTTTGCATGCTTGCTTGTAGTCTTTACTCTGTCTGGTTGTCAGCAGACTGCGCCTGAAGAGAGTACTTCTGAAGAAAATGCTAGCATGGCAGGAAAACCACTTGCTAATCCAACTCCGCCAGCTGAGTATTCAAAGGCTGTTTGGAAAGTCGATTATGTTAATGAAGAAATAACTGACGACTTTGTTCATGATAATTGGAGAACATCTAAAGATGAGTTCCCTGAGGAAAAGGTCGCACGACTTGGGGAGCTTGGTCTCAACACCGAGGTGAGCCGCGCTGGAATGGATACTCTGCAGACAATTGGTGGTGCTGACTTTACAAGCAACCAGTTCGATTGGATTCTTGAGCAGGTCGAAGGCATGGGTGTGACGCCTGATAAATTGACAGTTCTTGACTTGCGCGGAGAGAGCCATGGTTTGATTAACGGCGACGTGTTTATGTATTGGATTTCTAACAATTACGTTAATGAAAGCACTCCTACTGAGGAAGTGACAAAGATTGAAGAAGACCTTCTTGATGGTTTGAAGAAAGAGGGAACTCTTGAATTCTTCCAGACTGTTAATTGGGGTGCAGCAACTGATTTGCCAAAACTTAAGTATGAGAACCCCACCATTATGACAGAGCAGGAGCTTGTCGAGAGCAAGGGTGTGAAATATGTTCGTTTTGCTGACACAAATCATTTCCGCCCTGATGATCACGAAGTTGACTTGTTTGTTGATTTCATGGCTGGAGTTGCCGATGACGAGTGGCTGTTTATGCATTGCTATGCAGGTGAAGGCCGCACGACTAACTTCATGGTGATGACTGACATTTACAAGAACTACAAGGTAGCGAGCTTTGATGATATTGCTGCTCGCCAGGGACTCATCGGCCCTGTTGATGTTCGTACAGAAATCATCGAAACTGGCAAAACCCACTATAAGATGAAGGCTTCGACTGAGCGTCGCATATTCTTGCAGCAGTTCTACAACTATGCAAAAGACACTAATTTCAAGGGAAAAACCTGGACTGAGTGGTGTTCTGAAAAAGATTTGACTTTGCAGTACATCCCACCAGCAAAATAACCCCCCTCAAGGGCTGCCGTTTTTTTGGTAGCGCGGGTGCGGATTGAAAATCCGCATCCGCATTTTTTTGCTCTTTTTTGTCGAGATTGTAAGGATAACTATGCTTGCAAATGGTGCCAGCCATAAATTATTGGGATCAAAGATATCTGTTCAATGGCGTTCGTTTAACGGTGCCAGCCATAATTCTTTCAATTCAGCTGTTCTTTTTCTTCTTGCGCAATTAAACAATCAAGGAAGACTCAGTGATAAGTGCTCTAAATAGTGCCTGCCGTAATAGGTGCCAGCCATAATTCTTTCAATTTAGCTGTTTTTTCTTCTTGCGCAATTAAACAATCAAGGCAGACTCAGTGATAAGTGATGTAAATAGTGCCTGCCGTAATTGGTGCCAGCCATACATTGGTGCCAGCCATAAATTATTGGGAGAAACGGCGCCTGTTCAATGGTGCCAGCCATAATTTAACAGCAAATTAAAAGTGTTAAATTTGTGCCTTCTAGTCTCCTTTTTTGATATGGCTCTTGCTAAAGACTCTTCGCGCTATATACACATTTGCCACCTAAATATGTCGCAAGAACTTTGTTTGATTGAATTTTCTCAGCCTTGATAGTTAAAAGATCATTTTGAAGGACAACGAAATCCGCAAATTTCCCTGGTTCTAGGCTACCTAGGTTTCTTTCATTTGCTGCGGCGATTGCACTTCCTAATGTGTAATATTGCAAAGCTTTTGCAATTGAGATGTTTTGCTCAGGGTGCCAACCCTTTTCTGGGAGATGTGTTGAGGGGTCCTTCCTTGTGACTGCTGTGTAGAGAATGTCCATTGGTGACACTTTCGTAATCGGGGAATCGCTTCCGAACGCTTGAGTGATGCCCTCTTTTTCAAAAGTTTTGAAAGGCCACATTAGTTTGCACCGCATTTCACCAAGATCCCTCTCAGGACCGCCTGGATCTAGTGTTATGTGGCAAGGTTGAGAAGAGACTACGACCTCACATTCCTTCAAACGAGAAATGTCTTCTTCAAGGATGTTTTCTACATGCTCTAGTGTGTTTTTGCCTGTTTCTGGCGGACCATATTTCTCTATTGCTTCTTCGAATATGTCAAGAGCAAAGTGGATTGCGCAATCTCCAATCGTGTGAATCCGTACTCCCTGTTTGTCTGATGCCGCAGAAAGAACGAGGTCGCGCATTTCTTTGTGGGGAATAGTAAGCTCGCCGCAATCCTCTTTGAAACGTGCGTTAGTGTAGGGCTCAGTTAAGTATGCAGTGTGTTCTGAAGACACCCCATCAAAAAACTGTTTAAATCCAGGCGCATATAAGAAATCGCATTCTTTGATTTTTTTTTGCAATTGTGCCAACCTTGATTTATTCTTGAGCAGCGTTGGGAACATGTGAACGCGAAGGCACATTTTATCTTCTCTGTTTAGTCTCTCGAAAATGTCGTCACGGACGAAGTCGCTTCCTTCATGCGGCATTAGTGACATGTCGCACACGGATGTGATTCCGAGTGAGGACATCCTTTTCATTTCATTCTCGTAGGCCTCAGCGATTCTTTCTTCCCCTAACCATTCAAGGCAGAATGGAAGGAGTTTCATTGCTTTCTTTTCATGGAATATGCCGGTTTGGAGCTCTTTTTTAGTCGGTTGAACATTTATGGCTGGCACCGTTTTGCACAGAGAAAAATTATCGTTGGCACCGTTATGCGACCTTGAGATTGTCTTTATCTCTTTATGGCTGGCACCGTTTTGCAAGAGGCCTAGTTGATTCATGGCGCACGTATTTAGCCACAATGTGTGTCCGTCTCCTGAATACATTACGCAAGGTCTGTCTGGAAAAGCTTTGTCAATAGAATCTTTCGATGGGTATTTAGCAGGAGTCCATCTGTAATAACGCCACCCTTGAGTGACAACCCAGGCATCAGGTGGAAGATTTTTTGCAAATTCCTTAGTTTTTTCTACAAGGTCAGCCTCCGACTTCCCCAAACAACGAAGCATGTATGGCGAATTTCCAATTGCTGTGTGGAAGAAATGTAGATGCGCGTCGTGGAAGCCTGGGCACAAAAAACTATCGCCAAAGTCAACTGTTCCATTTTTTGATGAGAATTGTGTGCAAACAATCTCAGGTTTATCGACGGCTAGTATTCGCGCGTTCCTAACGGCAATTGCCAGATCTTGCGGCTTCAATGGTTTTTTAGAAGTAAAGACTTTTTTAGATCGGAAGATGAAATCACAATTCTGCATGTGGTGCTCCTTTCGGTCTGCTTCTACATTAAACCAAAACATATATACTTTTAGTTGGCGTTTGATTTTTAAAGGAAAACCAAATGGCAAGCAGACGAATCCTTAACTATGGTGGTGGGACTCGTTGCGGGAAAATGTCCGCCTTATCCTATCGTGCTCTTTTTAAACATTGGCATTCCTTGTCAGTTTTAGAAATCATCCCCAACATTTATGTCAATTCGTCCTTCTTTGATTTTTGTTTTGGCAAAGTATTGACTTTGTTCAATGGTGCCAGCCATAAAGTTCGTCGCGTGTTCAATGGTGCCAGCCATGATTTTCGACGCATGTTCAATGGTGCCATCCATAAAATTCGACGCATGTTCAACCGCAGCAGACACATGATAAGTGGTGCCAACCATAAAAATCAATGCATGTTCAATGGTGCCAGCCATAAATATACGCATCCGTTCCTTTTTCCGCTTTCGCTTTTTGGAGGTAGTTTATGAAGCTAGCAATCGCAACTCAACGGAAAGGCAAATCGGCTCTCACTGGAGAAGTTCTTAGTGAGGCGATGCCCTGGATCAAAGAAATCACAGGAAAAACTGTCGTAATAAAATATGGCGGTGCTGCCCTTGTCGACAGCGAACTCAGAAGATCTGTTCTTTCCGACATTCTCATGCTCAAAATGCTTGGTGTTAAACCAGTGATTGTTCACGGTGGTGGCAGTGCAATGAATGATCAACTTCGAAAGAGGAATTTTCCTGTTGAGTTTATTGATGGGCAACGCGTTACGCATGAGGAGAGCCTTGATTTTGTTCGCGAGGTGATGACAGGAGAGATTAATCAGCAACTCGTTTGGGAGATGAATCAACACGGAAACATTGCAGTTGGCATTAGCGGAATTGACGGTGGTGTTATCGTGGCTGAGCCTGGCGACCCGCGCCTTAAAAAAACTGGGAGAATTACTCGGATCAACGAGGGTCTCATTTCTGGCTTAGTTGAGGATAACTACATCCCTGTAGTTGCAGCGATTGCTATTGGCGAGGACAATGGTGTTTTTAATGTAAATGCGAGCTTGGCGGCTGGGCACATTGCCTCGGCAATTGGTGCTCACAAACTGGTGTTTATTTCCGATGTGGATGGTCTTTACAAGAATAAGGATAACTCCGACAGTCGCATTGCGAACATGAACAAGCAAGAGGCAATTAATTTGCTTGCTGATAAATGCAATACGACTGGTGGCTCTATTCCAAAGTTGCAGAGTTGCATTCATGCTCTTGACAAGGGGGTTTATTCAGTTCACGTTTTAAATGGGAAGATTCCGCACGTAATGCTTGTTGAGTTTTTAACAGACGAGGGAATTGGGACATCCATTTCAAATTTAGGAGACCCAGAAACTGGAGGCAGAGCGCTAGTTAATGACTTTGCGTCCCGTTTAATTGAGAACCGTTGCAGATAGGCGGATTGCAAGCGTTCACGAGCATTACCCCTAGCACAACTGAACAATTAGCTCAATTGAACAAAGGTGCCAACCCTGCATAGACGGGTGCCAACCATAACTTATAGACGGGTGCCAACCATAACTTGCACGAGCGACATGCGGTGCCAGCCATTATGCCTTCGCTTTTATAGAGGAGAATTCAGTTTCGTTTGTGCTTCCGAATTAGGTTGTTGCCAAATGAAATCGCTCGGGAGTGTTGCAATTTCTTAATTGAGCACAACTACCGAAAAAAATTTATTTCTTCTGTAATACGACTATATGCAATATTTATACGCGTTTAGAAAATGATGCGATGAGATCTAATCGAAATTTATTAAATAGCGAGGAAAAATTTAGACTTTCTAGGGTAATATATTTATCAGGTGGTGGATTTTAATATTCATTTTTACGCGGAGGGTCACAATGCCTCGAGTGAATGTAAAATCCGAAGTAAGGCCACTGTCGCAGGTCATCTTGCACAGGCCTGGAAACGAACTCTTAAACCTAACCCCAAACACATTAGAAGAATTGTTGTTTGACGACATTCCTTTTTTGCGAGTCGCGCAAGAGGAACACGATGCGTTTGCAAAAGCACTCGAAGACAACGGTGTCGAGGTGCTCTATCTCGAGAAACTGGTAGCAGATGTCTTTGACGAGAATCCGGATTTGCGCTCAAATTTTTTGGAGACGTGGGTTTTAGAAGCTGGAGTTCATTCCGATTATTACAAAAATGCAATCTTTGAATACATGAATTCAGAGTTCAAGGACACCCTTGAGTTTGTGTTAAAAACTATGGAAGGTGTCAATATCGATGAGCTTGACGTCGATTTGTCGCATTCTTTGAGAGCTTACGTTATTGAGAAGTCGACGTTGATTGTTCCACCGATGCCAAATCTTTACTTTACGCGCGACAATTTTGCGATGATTGGAAATGGCGTTTCAATTAATCACATGTATTCAGCCACCCGCAATCGCGAAACTATTTATGGTGACTACATTTTCTCGCATCATCCAACCTACAAGGACGTTCCTCGTTACTACGACAGGAAATATCCTTTCAGCATCGAGGGCGGCGACATTTTAAACATTAGTGAAACCTGTCTTGCTGTCGGCATTTCACAGAGGACCGAGGCTGACGGAATTCAGTTGCTTGCTGAAAATATTTTCGCGTCAGATTCGCCAATAGATACGATTCTTGCTTTTGAAATCCCAAACAATCGATCGATGATGCATCTCGACACTGTCTTTACTCAGATTGACTATGACAAATTTGTAGTTCATCCTGGCATTTTGGCACCTTTGACAGTTTATGAATTATCTAAGAAGGGTAAAGGTATTCGTGTCACTGAAGAGACAATGTCGCTAAAAAAGATTCTGAAAAAGCACGTTGGTTGCAAAGTTGAGCTCATCAAGTGTGGAGGTGGCAACAGAATTGTCGCCGAGCGAGAGCAGTGGAACGACGGTTCAAACACACTCTGTATTTCCCCTGGAAAAGTTGTTGTTTACGAACGAAACGATGTTACAAACGCGATTTTGGAGGAAAAGGGAATTGAAGTAGTGCAGATTCCATCCGCGGAGCTTTCTCGTGGCAGAGGAGGTCCTCGTTGCATGTCGATGCCGGCATGGCGTGAAGATTAGCCTCCATTATTTTATGGTTGGCACCATTGCACAAAAGTCAGAAATTTAAGGTTGGCACTTTTGTGCGATGGGTTAGTGGGCAGCTCTTGCGGGGGAAGGCACCTTTCCACTCATGGTTGGTACCTTTTACACGGCACCGCTAAAGAACTGTTACACGTTATGGTTGGCACCATTTTGAGTGCCACATGATTTTGGAAATCAGGCCAGTTGCATGCAGGTCTTAATGGTTTTAGTTGTTGATATTAGAGAAAGGATTTATGTATGCCAGTATCACTAAGCGGACGTCATTTTTTGAAGTTACTCGACTTTACTACTGACGAAATCAATTATTTACTCGATTTATCTCGCGAGCTAAAGAATTTGAAGCTAACCGGCACGCCTCATCGTTATCTTGAAGGAAAAAATATTGTTCTTCTTTTTCAGAAGACTTCTACCAGAACACGTTGCTCATTTGAGGTAGGCGCAATGGATTTGGGAATGGGCGTGACCTATCTCGATCCAGGTTCATCTCAAATGGGTAAAAAGGAATCGATTGAAGACACTGCACGCGTTCTTGGTCGTTTTTATGACGGCATTGAATTCAGAGGTTTTGCTCAAACCGATGTAGAAGAACTTGCCGAGAATGCAGGTGTTCCAGTTTGGAATGGTCTCACAACAGAGTGGCACCCAACACAAATGCTTGCAGACATCATGACTATGCAGGAAGCATTTAACTATGACATCAAAGGCAAGACACTTGTGTTCATGGGCGATGCTGCTAATAACGTTGCCCGTTCATTGATGGTGATTTGTTCTAAGCTTGGTCTAAATTTTGTAGCATGTTGCCCAGAGGCAAATGCACCAGGACAAGATGTGATTGATGCCTGCACTCCGATTGCTGAGGAAAATGGATGCACAATCACTGTCACCTCTGATGTAGAGAAGGCTGTCACTGGTGCTCACTGCATTTACACCGACGTTTGGGTCTCAATGGGTGAGCCAGATGAAGTTTGGGAGACCCGCATCAAAGACCTTGAGCCTTTCCGCGTAACGAAAGAGGTTATGGAAATGGCCGACAAAGACGCAATTTTCTTGCATTGCTTGCCATCGTTCCACGACACAAACACAACAATTGGTGCTGACATTGCTGAGAAATTTGGCGTAACTGAAATGGAAGTAACTGACGAAGTGTTCGAATCTCCTCAGTCAAAAGTGTTTGAGGAGGCGGAAAATCGCATGCACACCATCAAAGCTGTGATGTATGCAACTTTGAAATAGCCTAAAGGGGGAGCTGCGTTATGGCTTACGAAAAGCAAACAAACTGTAAAACAGTAGTAATCGCCCTTGGCGGGAATGCGCTTGGAAACACCCCGGCTGAACAGCTTGAGCTAGTGAAAAACACAGCGACGCACATTGTGGACATGGTTGCTGATGATGTCGATATCGTCGTTTCTCACGGCAATGGCCCACAAGTCGGAATGATCAACAACGCATTTGCCTATGCAAGCGCCAACGATGGCAAAACTCCTGAGATTCCTTTTCCTGAGTGCGGAGCAATGAGCCAGGGCTACATTGGTTATCACTTGTCGCAAGCAATCTTAAATGAATTGCGCGAGAGAGACATCAAACGCTCTTCTGCTTGTGTGGTCACACAAACGCTTGTTGATAAAGAAGATCCTGCATTCAACGATCCTACAAAACCTGTTGGCGCTTTCATGACAGAAGAAGACGCAAAAGCGAAAGCGGAAGAGACTGGTCTCACTTTTAAGGAAGACGCAGGACGCGGATGGAGACAGGTTGTCGCTAGCCCTGTCCCCATTAGGATTGTCGAGCTTGATGCAGTGAAAGACCTGGTAGACGATGGTTACATTGTTGTTGCTGGTGGCGGCGGCGGTGTCCCAGTCATTGAACAGGATGGTGGTTATCACGGGGTTCCTGCTGTTATCGACAAAGATCGCTCAAGTGCTTGCATGGCGGCAGAGTTTAAAGCTGACATGCTGGTGATTCTTACTGCTGTTGAGAAGGTCTGCATTAATTTTGGAACACCGGAGCAAGAAGAAATTTCTGAAATGACAATTTCTGAAGCTCGTGAGTTTATAAAGCAGGGGCATTTTGCACCTGGAAGCATGTTGCCAAAAGTGGAAGCATGTATTGACTACCTAGAGAAATTCGAGGGTGGTCGCGCTCTCATCACTTCGCTTGAGTGCGCTGCGGCCGGAATCAAAGGGGAGACCGGCACGGTTATTACGGTGTAGCTTTTTTGCCAGTTTAAGCGCGCGAACTGGCAGAAATCTATAGACTTTGCAAAATTTATAAATTTTTTGAAAGGAGGAAACATGGCAAAAATCGTCAATTCCTGGAACGATTGGGACCCTCTGAAACGAGTCATTGTTGGCCGTTGTGACAACTCTGTTATTCCGCCAGAGGAGCCAGCAACTTCAGAGAAAGTGCCAATCGACTCTGCCATGAGAGGCATGTGGGGTCTTCGCCCACTTGACACAGTAGAAAGAGGTAATGAGTGCCTCGAGAACCTGGTAAAGATTTTGGAGGATCGCGGCGTTATCGTTGATCGTCCAACTCCTTTGCAATGGAACCAGGCAATCGGTACTCCTGACTTCCGCAACGACTCAATGTTTACCTGCATGCCTCCTCGTGACATTTTGTTGACAGTTGGCAACGAGATTATCGCTTCTGCAAACTCATTTAGATGCCGCTATTTTGAGTATCTCGCCTATTGGCCACTCATGAAGCAGTATTTTGATGAGGACCCAGAGTTCCTATGGTCTCAAGCACCTCGCCCTCGTTTGACCGACAAGTCCTATAAGCACAATTATTATGATGAGAAGATTACTCTTGAAGAGCGTCTTGAAAGAACGGCTGCAAAGGACTTTGTCACAACTGAAATCGAGCCAATGTGGGACGCAGCTGACGTCATGAGAATGGGTAAGGACTTTTTCATTCAGCATGGTTTGACAACCAATCGCGCTGCTATGGACTGGTTCCAGAGATATTATCCAGACATCCGCATCCATGCGGTTAACTTCCCTGGAGACCCATATCCAATTCACATCGACGCTACGTTTGTTCCACTTCGTCCAGGTCTCATTATTAATAACCCTGTGCGTCCGCTTCCAGAAGAGCAGCGTGCAATCTTTGAGGCCAACGACTGGCAAATTGTCGACGCAGCACAGCCAGCACACACCGAGCCACCACCACTGTGCTACTCGAGTGTATGGCTGTCAATGAACTGCCTCGTTCTTGATCCTAAGACTGTAATTGTTGAGGCATCTGAAGTGCATCAGCTTGAGCAGATGGACAAGCTTGGCATGAATGTAATTCCTTGCGATCTTCGCGACGCATATCCATTCGGTGGAGGCCTGCACTGCAGCACTGCTGACGTTTATCGTGAGGGTGGTTGTGAGGATTACTTCCCTAACAGAGTCAAAGATTCTACTTTGGTTCGACCTGAGATGTGGGACTAGATCCCGCTTGATTTGTGGGGTGTGCACCTTTTGAACCGTGGGGACAGCCATAGCGTTGTAACCTGCATAAGGGGACAGCCATAGTGTTGTAACCTGCATCGTCGTGAGTAGCGTTGCGTGTTGTTATAGGACGCTGGTGGTCAACGGTGCAATGGTGTGGCAGTGCCAACCATGTACTCGTGACTGCAAAGCATTCGTATATGGGGACAGGCATGTCTCTATAATGATATTTTTGCAGGCAGTTGGTGGACGACGGAAGGACTGTAACTGCTTGTCGGAGTTGTGCCAACCATGGATTTCAGTAGGGTAAAACTGGCCTTACGAGGCTGGTACGGCGGGCTTTCGCTGACTCATGAGAGCCCGCCAGCTTCGAACTTTGAAAGGGCATTATTGTTTGTGGAATTGCAAATGGTGCCAACCATAAAGTTTGAAGCCGTGAGCTTTATTCTTGTTAAGCTCACTTGTAAAGTGTGCAACTTAAATTAACCAGGGAGGTTTTATAATGAGCGAGCACATTGTTATTACCGAAGAACAAAAACAGACGATGCTCAAGAAAGTTGTTGTTTCTTCGTTTTTAGGTAACTTCATTGAATGGTTTGACTACGCGAGCTATTCTTACTTTGCTGTTACTATCGGACTTGTATTTTTCCCGGAAGGCGATCCGATAGTAACAACAATGTCCGCTTTCGCCGTTTTTGCGCTCTCCTATTTGGTCCGCCCGATTGGCGGTCTGTTCTGGGGAAACATGGGCGATAAAAAGGGTCGACGGTGGACACTTTCAATTTCGATTCTTGTAATGACCACGGCAACGTTCTTGATTGGCTGCTTGCCAGGGTATGCAATGATTGGTTTGGCGGCTCCATTTTTGTTGCTTCTGTGCCGTATGACTCAGTCATTCTCCGCTTCTGGTGAATATGCAGGCGCTTCAACGTTTATTGCTGAGTATGCACCTGTAAAGAAACGCGGTCTTTATGTTTCTGCTGTTCCGGCATCAACCGCAACTGGCCTTCTTGTTGGTTCGTTTTTTGCAACCACCATGTTTGCAATTTGCGGTGGCGCTGACGCCCCGTTTGTTACTGAGTGGGGATGGAGATTCCCATTCTTGATTGCTCTTCCACTTGGTTGGATTACTAACTACATCCGAACCCACCTAGCTGACTCTCCAGTTTATGAACAAATGATGGAAGAAGCCGAAGCTGGTGGAAAAGAGGTTGGATCTAAGACTCCAGTTCGCGATGTTATTCGTAAATATCCAAGAACCACGATTATCTGCTTTGGATCTGCAATTTTGAACGCTATTGGTTTTTATGCAGTGCTTACGTTTATGCCTGCATATCTCGAATCTGTTCTCGAGTATGACGCAGCTTCAGCTGGCACAATTACAACGATTGTTCTGTTTGCCTACATCGCGTTCATTTTCATCTCCGGATGGTTGTCTGACCACTTCGGCAGAAAGAAGATGTTGTTGATTGCTGCGATAGGCTTTGTTGTTTGCACGATTCCTTGCTACATGCTGTTGGCAACGCTCGAGTTCTATGTCATTCTTGCAGCTGAGTTGTTCATGGCTCTTTTGCTCTGCATTAATGACGGTACACTGGCGAGTTATTTGTCAGAGCAGTTCCCAACGGAGGTTCGCTTCACTGGTTTTGCGTTTACGTTTAACCTTGCGAATGGTCTGTTTGGTGGCTCTTGCTCAGCCATTTGCTTGTGGCTCGTAAGCATTACGGGTAATCAATTGGCTCCTGGTTTCTACTTCGTCTCAATTGCTGTACTTGCTCTCATTGCGATTATTTTCTCTCGCGAGCAGTCGGGTACAGAGCTTTCGGAAGTCAAGATCAAGAACTAGGTTTATCTTGAGCGTCATCATGCAACGGTGCCAGCCATAACTGCCGACGAGGTTTGTATCGTTGCTTAACATAGGTGCCAGCCATAGATGAAACCCCTCCATTGTGCATCGTGTTTGCTGGTGCCAGCCATAAAGAAAAGGCGAGTTATGCTCGCCTTTTCTCTTTTTATCTAGTTAAAAGGTGCCAGCCATAAAATTAACAGCTAAAGCGCCAATCAGCAGAATAAAATCATTCACTGTTGCTTCATCATTTTGTTCATTTTTTATTCAGTTATCAGGCATTTTATATTCAGTTTTCATTCAGTTTTCATTAAGTTTTCATGCATGCTTTCTTTCTTATTTTTTTGGAATGTTCAAACTAACCTTTAATTCAATGAAAAACCCTTTGGGGAATCCCCAGCAATTGAGAATCCCCAACAATTGAAAGGAAGTAATTATGGGAAGAAAACCAAGAGTTGAATCGAGCATTCTCGTTCATAACATTGGACTTAAGGGGCATAACAGCCAGGTTGTGTTTTACGATGACGAGGACCGGCTAAAATTCATTGAATGTCTTAAGGAAAGCTGCTCGCGCTTTCATGTTTTGCTGCTTGGCTATGTTTTGATGAACAATCATGTTCATGCTTTTGTTTATGCTCCAATTGGGAACTGTGCAAGTGTGTTTGAGTCGGTGGGAGCCACGTTTGTCCGCTGGTTTAATCGCAAATATGGCAGGTCGGGCACCATCTGGAACGGACGTTTCTGCTCCAAGCCAATAAATTGCCGTCAACAATTGATAGATACTGCGGCGTAGATTTTCAATAATCCAGTTAAGGCTAAAGTTGTGCATGATGCTCGCGATTATCGCTGGTCAAGTTTTCGTGAACTAGATGATCCAAAGATCAACCCCGAGGCCTACAACTTTTTGGACTCTGTAGTGTCTGTCGAGTTTCTTAAAAAATACACTTGCGAACGAGCAAAAATGGATGTCGAACCTGAAATTTTTAAACAATGCGAGACTATTCCTAAAGATCCTGTTTCTGAGCTTCATTTAATTGAGATTGTGACAAGGTTCGTAAAAAAGCATAATGTTGGGAGGATTCCTTCTCTTCCAGAGAATTTGCTTAGGGCCCTTGTGAAAAAACTTCTCAGTCTTGGTTCTAATGTCACTCAAATTTCCCGAATTACGGGTATTAATCGGAGGCGCGTTGTTATTCTGAGTTCCTAACCTCCAGTTCATTCCCCGATATTCCCGCATTGTGTGACGACAAAGACTATGGTGACAGCCATGCAGATGGAATTACCGTGCAGATGAGACACCACATGGATGGGGGCAGCCATTCGGATGAAATAGACATGCAGAAGTGACAGCCATTCGGAGGGAACAACCTTTCAGTTGTGACAACCCATGCAGACGGCATAGTGCAAATTGGGTTTTTGTTGACGCTTGTTTGGCGATTCTAGTTTTGTTGTTTGACACTCGTTGCTATAATCTCAGCGGCATTGATAAGGTGGCGAATTGACTTACACTATGGTGTCCACACTGTGGTGCCAACCCTTGTTTGGTGAGTTTTGTTGTTTGGTTTTGGTTTTGTTGTTTGCACTCGTCGCTATGATCTCTGTGGCATTGATCAGGTAGCGAAGTTAGTTACACCATGGTGTCCACACTGTGGTGCCAACCCTTATTTGGTGAGTTTTGTTGTTTGCACTCGTTGCTATGATCTCTGCGGCAATGATAAGGTGGCGAATTGACTTACAATATGGTGTCCGCACTGTGGTGCCAACCCTAATGAAAATTGTCGATGGAAATGCACTACAATATGTTGAATGAATCAGCACAAAAAATATCGCGAACTTCCAGAAATTCCTTCGGGGAAAGCGAGTGGGACGATTACTCCTGGTTGCGCGGTTATTGAAGGGGGCGCTTTGCGAGGTGTCTACTCGCAGGGTGTTCTTGATGCGCTCATGGAAAATGACATAAATATGCAGACAGTCGTTGGTGTGTCTGCTGGTGCTTTGGCTGGAATGTGTTACGTCGCTGGGGACATCGGGCGTGGAATTCGTATAAATCTCAATTATCGGAAAGATCCACGCTATGTTGGGTTTGTCCCTTTGGTGACTGATTCCGGGATTTTTGGCATAGATTTCATTCTGAATGAAACCCCTAAAGAGTACACGTTTGATTACGAGCGATTTTTTTCTCCAGAGCGCCGATTTGCGGCCGTTGCTACTGATTGCGAAACCGGTGAGCCTGTTGTTTTTGAGCGCGGAAGATGCTCAAACATTTTTCAAGCAGTACGTGCGTCGGCATCAATGCCATTTATATCTAAGCCTGTCACCATTGACGGGAAGCCCTATCTCGACGGAGGATGTTCGAGAAGTAACCCTTGGGAGTGGGCTTTGAACGAAGGTTTTGAGAAGATTTTGTTGATTCGGAACCGTCCATTGGGTTTCAGATGTCCAGACAAATTGAATCACATGGCGCATTTTTATGACAAAAAATTTCCCAATCTAGCCAGCGTGTTAGAGCGTGACAACCTTGAGTATTCTCGCGAAAGCAAGGATGGAGAGCAAGCAGCAAAAGATGGCAAGGTGTTTCTCCTTTGCCCTGGCACCAATGAAACTGTGGGGCGCTTAGAGAAAGATACCGAGCGTTTAAAGCTCTTTTATTGGTTGGGTTACTACGAAACACTAGAAAAAATTGATGACATTAAAAAATATCTAGAGGTCTAGAAAGGTAGTTTTAATGAATGATTTGAAGTGGAGAATTTTGAGTGCAATCAATTTCGTAGCTTTTTTGGCGGCGTTTCTTTTTGCCTTGCGTATGGGCGGTTGCACTGGCGAAGTCGAGCTCGCATCAGGTGCTACAGCGCCGATGAAATGCCACTGGACATTTGTCGCGGTTACTCTCGTCTCTTTGATTGGCATTACTTTGGTCGTTTGCTCAACATACATTAATGAGCGCATGGCGCGCATGTGTTGCATGGTGGGCCTGTTTGTCACCATTTTCGTAATATGTGTTCTCATGACCTCGTTCGGCATTGGCGTTTGCTCTAGCGCGATGCATTGCCACAACACAAGGCTGGCTGTTCTAATTTGCATGGGGGTTTCGCTTGTAGTTTCGATAATTTCGTTCGTTAAGGCAAATAAATTCAACGAACTTGAAGTCCCAAAGCAAACGGTCTAGATCGAAACTTGACTATTCAAGAAACAATTTCAAGATTAATGAGAGGAGAAGCTGTTTCCCAGAGGGAGATAGCTTCTTTGCTTATGGTTGACCCTTTTTCTAGTGATGCTGAGAAAATCAATAAATATGCCTTTGACGTTGGCTATTGCGCTGCTAAGGGGAAAATGCATGTGTTTGGACAAATTGGTGTTGACAATAGTGTTTGTCCTGTGAATTGCAAGTATTGTGCTTTTGCTCTAGATAATTTTAGGCTCCAGGGCGAATTTTCTGAAAGGTTAAAGTTAAGGATTGCAGAGCATAACAAGTGTTCGAAACTGTCGTCAGAAGAGTTTATCTATCATTTGCATTCATTTAATGAAGCAAAGGTTGATGCTGTTAGTCTCATGGGAACGGCTGCGCTTCCTTTCAATGAGTTTCTTGATTTTGTGGTGACTGCAAGAAATATCTTAAATCCTGAAATAGGAGTTATTGTTAATTACCGCGACATGACCCTTGATGACCTCTCGAGATTAAAAGTAGCTGGTGCAACTTGTGTATACCACTCACTTCGAATTCGTGAGGGAGAGATTACGGGTGCCAACCCTAATTTACGGCGCCAAACTATTAAGAACGTAAAATTGATTAGATTCGACTTAATGAATGGCGTTGAGCCCGTGTGGGAGCCTTTTGATGAGGCCCTTGCTATGGATATAGCCGACAGAATCCTTGAGGTGGCAAGTAATAATCCTTGGGCGACTGGTGTTTGTGGATTGTGTGAGGTTGATGGCATTAATTTTGAGGGTAAAACTCCTTCGGTTGAGAGGGTGCAGCTTGTAGCTTCAATTTTGCGATTGGTTTGCGGTTTAAAGGTTCCAATTGGTTGTGTCGGAGGCGTAGCTTGGGTTGATGCTGGACAAGACCCTAGAGAGCGTGGGTATTCTGATTCTAGGGAGCACATCATTCGAGAAACCGAAAAAGCGAGAGCCGCAATGTCCTCTAAGGGCTGGCACCTGTATTAGCTCACTTGTGGTTTAGAAGACAGTCGCTGAATACAAAAGTCGCTTTGACTTCACAGTTCTTTTAATATGGCTGGCACCATTGTGCTGACCCCATTGCATAAATTATGGCATGCATAAGTTATGGCTGGCACCAGTGTGTTAGTGTGTTAGAGCCGCAAAGTCCTCTAAGGGCTGGCACCTGTATTAGCTCACACTGCCTATATGTGGATAATCTCGTCAGCGAGTTTTGCAACCGATTCATCATGTGTTGCATACAGCAGAGCAGCGGTGCCAGCCTTAACTGGCTCAAAAAGTGACTCAATCACCGTCTGCTTATTTTTTTCATCGAGATCGTTTGTTGGCTCGTCTGCAATGATGAGTTCTGGGTTTAAGAAAAGGGCTCTTGCACAGGCAATCCTTCTTTTCTGACCGATTGATAGTTGGTTTGGAAAGTAATATTTTCTCTCATACAGTCCAAATCTTTCAAGCAATGCATCTGCTTGTTTTGAGATCTCTTCTTTGTTCAGTCTTGATTCTGCTTTGTTAAAAAAAGCGGGTAGGCAAACGTTGTCGTTTGCACGAAGTGTTCCACAGAGCTGTGTGTGTTGAAAAAGGAAGCCTATAGTCTCGCTGCGCAACTTGCTCTTTTGGTCGTCGTTTAGAGCAGTTGTTTCAACTCCATTTATATACACATTTCCTGCCGTGGGAGCGAGCAAGAGCCCTGCTATTGAAAGGAGTGTCGACTTACCTTTCCCCGACGGGGCCATAACGCAGAGACTCTTCCCCTTTTCGAGTTCAAATGAAATGTCGTTAAGTATTTGCTCTGAATATTCTTTTGATATGTTTTCTAATTTAAGAACTGGTTCAGCCATTTTTACTCTTTCTGCTCTATCTGCTTTGTTCTCATTATGAAATGGTGCCAACCATGGGTTGACTGCTTTTTATTACAGTGCCAACTCTTGTTTTTGTTTTTTTAACTCCTAGAAAAGGTGACAACCCTTTTCTTTATTCAGAATTTCTTACTTTCTATCCAACACATAGGTGCCAACCATAATGTTCAACCATAATGTTCAATCTGCTTTAAAGCTTTTGTTTCTTTATTCCTCAATTTGTCCTGTAGGTTTTGCTTGCTTTTTGTACGTTAAAACCATTAGTCACGCGGTGCCAACCATAATATTAGGCGCTAAGCCAATTACCCGCATTCCGTGAAGACATCGCCTTTAACCTATGTCAACCTGATTCATTGCTGATGCGGGGTCGATGTTTGAAGACTGCCTTAGTGGCGGAATTATAGCAAGTAAAGTCACAATGAAGAAAACCAAAACTATAACAAGAATCCCAATTGTCATTTGTGCAGGATCTAGCGGGGAGAATGGGAAAGCAGTGTTTTTCTGCATGGTTTGCAGCATGGCGTAATAGATTGTAAACCCAAGTGCGCCGCCGATAATTGCTCCAACACCAGTTAGGAAAAAAGCTTCCCCGCAAATGAGAGATGCAAGGTTCGATTTTGTTGCACCGAGCGCTCTGAACAGAGCCAGCTCACTTCTTCTGTCCCAAACAAGAGTTGAAAATCTTGCTACGAGCTGAAGCACAGATGCGAAGATTAGCGCAATCGCACAACCAAGCATGACGGCAAATATTACATCGAAGCTTTTTTGTGTCTTTTCAAGTACGGAAGATTGCACTAATGTAACGTAGTTGCCAGGCGCATATCTTTTGATTTTGCCTGCAATTGAAGACGCCTTCTGGGGGTCGGTTTTCACAAGAATCGCACTGCAGAGCGTGTCAGGATCGCCGTATTTTTCCCACAAATGATTGAATTCCTGTGTTTCTTTCGACATTTCACGAACAGCTTTTCTGTTCATGATAATTGAGCTGTCCAGATAGGTTCCTGTGGGCGCAAGCGTAGACTTTACTACCACATCATGACCAAGAATGAGGCCCTTTCCGCGTTTGTAGCCTGAAACATTTGCTCCAACTATCACTTCATCATCGGCTAAGTCACCGCTAAATTGAGTTTCGCAAAAAGGCTTAATAACCCAGTCAGTTGTCGCATCGTATCCAATGATTTTTGTTGCCTCGTCAGGCGAACAGCATGCTTGCCCGAGTGTTTGTCCATAAAATTGCGTTGTTACTGCATCGACGCCATCAACTTGGCGAATTTGATCAGCAATCGACTCGTCGATGTATGCACTGACAGGTGCACCTGTGAAAAGGATGTCTGTGTCTTCGAGCTGGTCCTCCGCGTCGCTGGGGACGCATAAAATTTGAGCACCTGAGCGCTCCTCGCTAAGTTCAATGCCCTGGTAAACTCCTCCTCCGAGGAGCAAAAGTGCTACGAATGCGGCTACGCTAACAGCAATGGTGGCGCAAAGAGCGATGCTCTGAACTTTCCTTTGTTTTACGCTTTGTATTACTAACCTGAACATTAAATAAATCTTTCTCTATTGATTTAAAAATGAAATAAAACAGAAGGGCTGATGCCTTTTTAAATGTTTCTACCATTTTGCAGAAGATGAGCAGTTCCCAAATTATAGCTTTAGGAAACTTTTTTGCATCGCAAACCTTCATAAATAACGATTGAGCAGTGGTGCCAACCATATTTGAAACAGCGTTCTTGTTTAAAAGGTGCCTGCCATAATTCTTCTTTGCTTGAAGTCCTCATATTGCAACTGTAGCAATGGTGCAAGCATAACAATGGTGCCAACCCTATATGTGCAGAGTGGCTTTCCGCAAATTTGTTCAATGTGATTTTCAATCGATGAAAAAATATCAACGGTGCCAACCATATTTGACACAGTGTTCTAACAGTGTTCTAAGGCGCTTCTTTAAAAGGTATCAAAAGGTGCCAGCCATAAATATATCCGTTCTTGAAGTCCTCATGCTGCAAGTGTAGCAATGGTGCAAGCATAACAATGGTGCCAACCATGTATCCATGCCTACTTTTGAATGCAGTTGTAAAAAAGTGACTTCTTAATTGAATACAACTTTGGATTTCTATTGCACGCTAAATAATTTCGAGCGTCACCGATATGGTTGTTTTGTTTCTAATTCGATCACCTCAAGCTTAATGATCTCGCAGTTTTTTTCTTAATCTTGGGTGGCTGCCACAATTCTAGGAGCCATATCAATGGTGCCAACCATATATGAAACAGTGTTCTAACAGTGTTTTTAGTTGCTTCTTTAAAAGGTATCAAAAGGTGCCAGCCATAATTTTTTTGTTTGAAGTATGCTTATCGCAAGCGTAGCAATGGTGCCAACCATGAATAAAACTGCACTCGCAAGCAACGTAACGAAAGTGTGACAACGGTGCCAGCCATGTGCTCAGTCGGAACGCTTTTCTCTTTTTAGCTAAAACCACATGCAAAGCTACAAAAAAAGAATTATGCGCCGAAGTATTGATAGCCCTTTTCTACAAGTTTTGCGACGTAATCTTTGTACTCTTGAGTATCGGTTCCATTTGTTGGAGCATCGGTCATAACGTCGGTACCATAGTAAAGAATATCCCAGTTCTTTGTTGCGCTTTTTTCAAACATTTCTTTGTCGCCATTGCACCATGTGTAACTCTTGAGCAGGCGTTCGTGGATGTTCTCCGAAGTGTCCTTGATTCCATAAGCTTCGAGGATAGTGCTTGATTCTGCGACATATCCGCTGTCTTGAATGATTTTCGCAGCTTCTGCAGGATTGTTTTTGATGAAGTCGGCTGCTTTTTGCATTGCCTCGCAAACTTTTTTGCAGGTGTCAGGGCTTTCGTCCACGATGTGCTGAGTTGCCGCGAGGAAGCAGCAAGTGTAGTCTTTGTATGCGGGCTCTGTTGCGTTGTTGAAGAATTTTACAAAACCTGCCAGCTCTCCAATTTCGCCATACGGATCGAACCAGGTTAATCCATCAATTTCCCCATTCTGAAGCGCTTTAAATGCCATTGCGGCACCACCGTCGCTGTATGCGGTCCACTCTGTTTTTGAATAATCGATGCCGTCTTGTTTCATTAGAGCCTGGATAAATAGCTGAGCCATGTCGCCCTCGGAGAACATTCCAATTTTTTTGCCCTCGAGATCTTTGTAACTCTTGATGGCAGATTCTTTGCTTGCCACGCCTTGGATGCATCCTGTGTGGACATTGTCGATGAGCTTAATTTTGAGCCCTTGATAAATTCCAGGTAAGAAATTTGGTGTAGCCTCAAAGAAGTCAATTTCGTTGTTAGCAATCAGCTCATTTGTGCCGCTTGTGATTTTGAAAACGTTGGCATCTATGCCGCATTCTTTGTAGTAACCGTTTGCTTCGGCAATCATTATTTCTGCTTCACAAGTTCCGCCCCAGTAGCCAATTTTTGCAGGAAGAAGACCTGCTGTTTCTTTGGCATCTTCCTTCTTTTCATTTGAGCCAGAAGAACAGCCCACGAGTCCAGTTGTTGCAAAAGCAAGACCAGCTGCTCCGCTAACTTTCAGAAAATCTCTTCTCGATAATTCCATTTTTCCTCCTTAAGACTTTAGTTAGCTTATGTTAACATACCACGCGATTTAAGCCAGGTTTAGCGAGGTTTGGCATCGTTTGAACTTGCAGTTTCATCTATGGCTGGCCCCGTATACGCAAACGCGATTTTATGCCTGTCACCGTTTTGTATCTGCACTTTTATTTATGGCTGGCACCATTTAAACTCGGGACTTTGTAGTGTTTAACTGCAATTACATCTATTCCTGGCACCGTTTGAACCTGCAGTTTCATCTATGGCTGGCCCCTTATATGCAAGTGCGATTTTATGGCCGGCACCGTTCGAGCCCGGAGTTTTATTTATGCCTGGCACCATTTAAACTCGGGATTTTGTAGTGTGTGACTGCAATTACATCTATGCCTGGCACCGTTTGTACTTGCAGCTTCATCTATGGCTGGCACCGTTTACGCAAGCGCGATTTTATGCCTGTCACCGTTTTGTATCTGCACTTTTATTTATGGCTGGCACCATTGTCCCTGTGGATTTCATGCCCTGTTAAGCTACTGCTTTCCGCGTTTTCATTTATGGCTGGCACTGTTTACACAAATGCGATTTTATGCCTGGCACCATTTTGAACATGCATTTTTATTTATGGCTGGCACCATTGTTACAGTTGTAATTCCTTCGGAAACAGGCTCAAAATGCGCTTTCGGTGCTCGATAAACTCTTCGCTCGTGCGATTTCGTGGATGCTCGAGATCTATGCGAACTTCGCCTACATTTCGGCCGGGACGTTCTGTCATTACGACAACACGATCGCACAAAAATACTGCTTCTTCTAAATCGTGGGTTACCAGAATTAAAGTCGATTTAGTTCGGTGATGAATATTAAGAAGTTCTTTTTGTATTGTCATTCTGGTGAAGGCATCAAGTGCAGATAGCGGTTCATCAAGCAAAACTAGTTCTGGTTCCTGAATGAAAGTTCTTGCGAATGAAGTGCGAGCAGCCATTCCGCCCGACACCTGATGTGGGTACGATTTTTCAAATCCAGCTAGGCCCATTAAGTCTATGTATTCCTGAACCTTGTGTTTGTTCTCTTTGAAAACACCACGAGCTTTTAGTCCAAAAGCGATGTTGTCATAAATGTTTAACCAATCAAAAAGAGTCGCACTTTGAAAAATAAAACCGCGATTGTAATTTGGCCCTTCTATTGGCTCTCCGTTGTAGGTAAGCTCGCCCGAAGTCGGCTTGTCAAGCCCTGCGACAAGCCTTAAAAATGTAGATTTTCCGCACCCTGAGAAACCAACAATCCCAACGATTTCAGGTTCGTGAGTCTCAAAATTAAAATCTCGCAGAGCGCAAACGTCCTCACGATTCTCATTTTTAAAAATTTGAATGATGTTTCTTGCAATCAAATCAACTGCCATAATCTACCACCTAACAAGTCCCGTTTGCCATTTGAGTGCTTTTTTACGCACCCAGAAAAGAAGTTGGATGAGCAGAAAGAAAACAATGATAAAAATGCCAGTTGTTGAAAAGACTCGACCATAGTCGCTCCACGATTTCGACCAGGTTAGATACCATCCAAGCCCTTCTTTTACTCCGAGCATTTCTGCTACGACCAGGGCGCCAAAACTCGAGGAAAGACCCATAAAAAGGCCATCAAAAATGGCCGGCATCGCATTTGGGAGCGCAACATGAAAAAGAATATATCTCTCGCTTGCGCCCATCACTCGTGCTGCTTCGACTAGTTTTACGTTTGTGGAGCGAATTGCCGATGAGAGCATCAAAGTGAGAGGAAACCAAACCGAAAGAGCAATTAAAAAGAGGCCCGCAGCATGATTTGTTGGCATGATAACAACAGCGATTGGTAACCATGCCGCCGAAGGAACTGGCCCAATTAGTTTGAGAATTGGAGATATCCAATAGTTGCAAATGCGAGACCAACCCATTAGGATTCCGCTGATAAAACCAGTGATTGCGCCGATTGCAAACCCCGTCAATAAAAGATTCATCGATGCAAAAAAGCTAGGGATTACTTTGTCGGGGTAGAGGGTAAAACAGCTTAGTGTTTTGTCGGGGCTTGGTATGAACGGCAATTCTAAAATTCCTGTCTTTAGTGTCATTACATCTATAATTTCTAATGCCAGAAATGCGACAAATAATATTCCCGAAAGATACACGAGCTTCTTTCGCAAATAGGGAACAAACGAAGCGACACCCACAAGAATTGCATAAAGCGCAAGACAGCCCACCAAAAATCCAAAGTATGTTTGAGGAACGTAGTTTTCAGGATAGACATTTGGCAAAATCATGTGACAGCCCATTGCAAGGAGCATTGCTGAGATTGGCATAAGCATGAGCAACAACTCTTTAAAGGTTGTAATTCTGCCAGTTGGCTCTTTTAAAAATTGCATAAAAAGTGTCCTGTTCTTGGGAATTTTGAATTGAAGCGTGCAGTATTTAGTAAGCAGAAACTAAGTATAATTAGCAATATTACACTTAATGCTGTAATCTGCAAAAAATATCTGCAAAATAATCAATTAGAGAACATGGTGGGAGTATGTACATAAAACCGACTGATACGGAAAAAATGCGCGTTATTGAAATCGTGGAAAAAGGATTAACTGGCGAAGGTCTTGCGGAGGACGAAATCTTAGATTTGTATAAGATTAATCCTGAGAGCCCACTTGCTGCCTATGTTTGCTGGGCAGGCCGTCAATTGCAAATGGAGCTCTGTAATGGAAAAGCGGAAGTTCATGCTCAGATTGGGCTCAATTCAACAACGTGCCCTCACAACTGCTTGTTTTGTTCCTTTGCGGCTTGCAACACAGTGCGCGAGAAGGGCAAATATGAAATGCCTGTTGAGGACGTGATTGAAAGTGCGAAAATCCTCTGTGACGCAGGTGCCAACCTTATGCTTTTGTTGGCAACCGGCACCTATCCGATGGGGAAGGCATATGAAATGGTCGCTGCAGTTCGCGAGGTGATTGATGACGACATGCCGCTTCTCGTAAATTTCGATGACATGACGAAGGAAAACGTTCGTGAGCTTCACAAAGCTGGGGCAAATGGCGCCTATCATGCGATTCGCATGCGTGAGGGGGTTGATACTAATTTGAGCATCGATTCTCGATGGGAGACGATTCACAATCTTGTCGACGAGGGTATGAGCATATCGACTTGTGTTGAGCCTATTGGTCCCGAAAACACTCCAGAGGAGTTGACGGAGGCTACGCTTCGCTGCATGAGCTATCCAAACAACTCGGCTGGATGCGGTAGAAGAATTACTGTGCCTGGCACTTTGCTCGCTGACAGAGGTGAACTTTCCGACTTTGCAAATGCGAAAAATGTGGCCATTTATCGTTTGGCCGCGGGGAGAAAACCAATGCTTAATTGTGCTGCGTCTACTGCCGTGAGCGCGGCTGCTGGTGCCAACCTTGCTTGGGCAGAAATGGGCTCAAACCCTCGCGACACCGTAAAAAAGACAGAAGATGGGGGACGAGGAGTTAGCGTTGCCACCTATCAGCGTGTTCTTCGTGCTGCTGGATATGAGATTTTGGATGGTTATTCGAAGGGATGGATGCTGTAATGGGAAAGACTTCTTGTTGCTGTGCAGGAACAAGCCGAGACGAGGTGCAAAAAGAGTATGCAGAAGTCGCCAAGCGTGTGGTGACCGGAGAGACTTTAGGTTGCGCTGAAACTAATCACGTAGGAGCAAGCGATGAGCGCTGCATCTATGATGACGAACTGACAGAGGCTGTCCCTGAAAAGTCATTATGCTGTTGTCGAGGCTGTGCTAACCCATTCAATCGTGCAGAACTAACTCCCGGAATGAAGATTCTAGATCTTGGTTCTGGTGGCGGCACAGACGCTTTTATTGCTGCTAAAAAAGTTGGAGAAACTGGTTTTGTTTATGGCCTTGACATGACTCAGGAAATGATTGATCTTGCAAATGAGAGCAAGTCAGAAGCTGGGGTTGAAAATGTCGAATTTGTAAAAGGATTTTTGGAGGAACTTCCTTTTGAAGATGAGACTTTTGATTATGTTCTGTCAAACTGCGTAATTAATTTGTGCACTGACAAGACTCAAGTTATCAGAGAAGCATTTCGCGTATTGAAGCCTGGTGGCAAGATGGTGGCGACTGATTTTGTTATCGAAAATACGAGCATGACTTCATCAGAATTACTTGGAGTCGGAGCGGTTCTTGGGGCCACATCTGGAGTCCTTCGTAAGGATGATTACGAAAACACGCTCTCTGAAATTGGGTTTAAAACAATAGACATTGAGGAGTTTGAAGTCTATTCATCATGCTCTCTAAAAGGTACTGCAAAGGATAAAGGTCTCGAAGAAAATCTTGCAGGATTTTCAGATGACGACATTAATAACGTCTTTGCAAGCTGTTATGTAAAAGCTAGTAAATAAACCATCTGAGTGTTAGGACTTGAATCGGCAAGAAGTCTTTGTTTGTAACAAGACTCCAAGAAGACTTCGTTCAAGAATATGTTTTAAGGGAAGAACGCGGTTACTCTGTAGCTGCGTTCTTTTTTGACTTTCAGCTTTCAATTGGCTTTCAATTATGGCTGGTTTTCGTTTATGGCTGGCACCATTTGCACTCTGAGGATTTGCTGTGTGTTTGTGCAGTTTCATTTATGGCTGGCACTCTTTTCATATGCTTTTGCATTTAAGGCTGGCACCAGTAATTTACAAGATTTTCAATGTTTGGAACTCTTCCCAGTTGGGACTCTTTGGGACTCTTTCCAGTTTCATTTAAGGCTGGCACTCTTTTCACATGCTTTTGCATTTATGGCTGGCACCATTGTGACATAGTTTCATTTATGGCTGGCACTCTTTTCACATGCTTTTGCATTTATGGCTGGCATCATTTGCACTCTGGGGTTTTGCTGTGTGTTTGTGCAGTTTCATTTATGGCAGACACTCTTTTCACATGCTTTTGCATTTATGGCTGGCACCATTGTGACATGAGCAGTATACTTGCGAGTGGTAGCGAAGTTTGTTGCTTTGATTTTTTGACTTTAACTGGAAGGAATTGTTTTGCTGGTAACTAACATTTCACACGCAGAGGGTAATGACTATTTAAGCTCCCGTTTTAGGAAGGCCTATGATTTTCTTTCTCGCGGTGACCTTTTGTCTCTGCCGGTCGGACGTGTTGATATTGATGGAGACGAAGTTTTTGCAAACGTGCAGGAATATGAAACAGTGCCTTCGTCTGAAAAGCACTTTGAAGCTCATCGGAGATACTACGATGTTCAATTTGTAGTTTGCGGAGAAGAGCTAATGCAATATGCTCCACTTGAGAATGCGGTCGAGGTACAGAGTTTTGATGCAAAAAATGACTTTGGTCTTTATGAAGCGTCTGGTGCTGTTACAGATGTTGCCATGCATTCCGGAGATCTTTCTGTGTTAGCTCCTGAAGATGCTCATAAGCCGGGCTGTTCTTTAGGTGAAACACCGTCGAAGGTCCGAAAGATTGTCGTAAAGGTTAAAGCCTAATTACTTAAGTCGATAGTTTATTCCCTGGTGTTGAACAAATTTTTGTGACTTGAGTTTATGCCTGGCACCAGTTTAATTTATGTCTGGCACCAGTGTACAAGGCGGCATCTCCTTGGTTTACATTTATGCCTGGCACCTTTGTAAATGCGACACCTTTGTAAATGGGACCTTTTAATGTTGGGTCTATTTATGCCTGGCACCTTTGTAAATGCGACACCTTTGTAAATGGGACCTTTTAATGTTGTGTCTATTTATGCCTGGCACCTGTGTTCACAACATATCTAACTTATGGTTGGCACTGTTGTGCATGTATCGTTGCGATGCTTCTCTGTCTACAGTGCAAGACCCTGGGCGTTCGTGTATAATTTCCCTACGTTCCTATGGGGCCGATATGGTTTCGACATGGCAAGTTATCGCATGAGGAGCAGGCCGTGTTCTCCTAAACACGCTAATAATGGGTAAAGTCAAATTAATTGGCAAAGCTAAAACTTCTAGCGCAGGATTCGCTCCTGTCGCTATGGCTGCTTAATTTAGTGCAGCCTCGCCTCTCTCGATATCCCCGCTTCGAGATGAAGGTGTCATTTTCAGGGGTGCCTTCTAATTGAGATTTTCGACTGCTTGACTAGAAGAAAGATAAAGTTCGAATCGAATGCGACGTTTGTGCAATTGACCGAAGCATTTTAAAGCCTGACGAATTGTACTAAGCTTGTAGAGCCTAATGCGAGGTTTGGTGTGGATCGGGGTTCGATTCCCCGCGGCTCCACCACTTCTACGTTTCCTCATCTATCATTGTTGATAACGCTGCAATCGGATTTGAATAGCATCTTTGCTCTACAAAATTTCGAGCAATGCAGATGCACTGTGCCACAGCTTTTCGCACTAATAATTTAAAGGAGTTTTGTTTTCACTCTCATTCCCTAATCAGCCTATTGTTCAAATTTCAATGAAGCCATAAAGGAATCTTCGTCGAATGCACATGGGTGCCAATGCACATGGGTGCCAACCATATAGTTTCGATTGTTTCTCATTCGTGCATGCTCATTGGTGCCATCCCTGTTTGCATGCACAGGTGCAACCATAAAAGTTAAGTTGAAACTGTTGCACATCGGAGCCAACCCTGTTTGCATGTGCAGGTGCCAACCATAAAAGTTAAGTTGAAACTGTTGTACATGGGGTGCCAACCCTGTTTAATTACCCAGGCGCAAACGTAAAAGATTCGATTGTTTCTCATTCGTGCATGCTCATGGGTGCCAACTATAAAGTTTCGATTGTTTCTCATTCATGCATGCTCAGTGGTGCCAACCATAAGGTTTCGATCTTTGCTCATTCGTGCATGCTCATTGGTGCCAACCCAGTTTGCATGGAGTAATGCAGATGCACTGTGCCACAGCTTTTCGCACTAATAATTTAAAGGAGTTTTGTTTTCACTCTCATTCCCTAATCAGCCTATTGTTCAAATTTCAATGAAACCATAAAGGAATCTTCGTCGAATGCACATGGGTGCCAACCATAAAGTTTCGATGTTTGCTCATTCGTGCATGCTCATTGGTGCCAACCCTGTTTCAAATTGTTTCTCAGGCAGTGTCCTCGCTGTTTTCTTTTAAGAACGAAATTACCTCTTCCGCTCGTCAGATTTAACATTTGTAACATTTTGGAATTTATGTTTTGTGATTACAGAACACACATTCAAAAACAAGTCCTTATGCTGGTCTTATGGGTGAACATCTGTTCAATTATTGCCATTTAAGAAATGCTTTTAGCTGTTTCTTTCAGTTCACGCTTCCCGAAACGCAATTGTAAACATGTTTTTTGCCTGCATTTCATTTGTAGACTTTACATACCCTGATTAAATTTTAGAAAAGAAAGGAGGGGTTAGTCATGAAAGGCTATGCAATGCTAAAGATTGGCGAGTCGGGCTGGATTGAGAAAGAAAAACCAGAGTGCGGCCCACTTGATGCAATCTGCAAACCGTTGGCCGTCGCGATTTGCACGTCCGACATTCACACACTTTGGGAGGGTGCAATTGGCGAGCGCCACAACATGATTCTTGGACATGAGTGTTCTGCTGAAGTTGTGGAAGTAGGTGAGTTGGTCAAGGATTTCAAACCGGGCGATCGCGTTCTGGTCCCAGCCATCACGCCTGACTGGAATTCTCTCGAAGCTCAGGCAGGCTATTCTATGCATTCTGGTGGTATGCTTGCAGGTTGGAAGTTCTCGAACTTCAAAGACGGAGTGTTCTCTGAGTTCTTCCACGTAAACGACGCCGATGGCAACTTGGCACACCTGCCTGAAGAAATTGAACCAGCAGACGCCTGCATTCTGTCAGACATGGTGCCAACCGGTTTCCATGCAGTTGAGCTTGCTGACGTTCAATTTGGAGACGAAGTGCTTGTTATTGGCATTGGTCCAGTTGGATTGATGGCAGTTGCGGGTGCTGCACTTCGCGGTGCTTCCAGAATCATTGCTGTTGGAACTCGTCCAGTTTGCGTAGAGGCTGCAAAAGGCTATGGTGCCTCTGAGTTTATTTCCTACAAAGACGGGCCAATTCACGAGCAGGTGCTCGAACGCACTGGTGGGAAAGGTGTTGATCGCGTTTGCATCGCTGGTGGCAATGTTGACACATTCGCGGAGGCAGTTAAGTGTCTCAAACCTGGCGGAAAGATTGGCAATGTGAATTATCTCGGCAAAGGTGACTTCGTCCAAATTCCTCGTGTTGAGTGGGGCGTTGGAATGGGCCACAAAGATGTTCGTGGCGGTCTCATGCCTGGTGGGCGCTTGCGCATGGAAAAGCTTGCGCGTCTCGTTTCGAGCGGAAAACTGGACCTCCATCCAGAGGTCACGCATGTGTTCCATGGTTGGGATCACGTCGAGGAAGCACTTTTCCTCATGAGAGACAAGCCATCTGACCTCATTAAACCTGTGGTTGTCATCGACTAACAAATTTAAAAGCAATTGCCCGGGCAGTCATTGAGCGAAAAGTTTGTCCGGGCAAGCTCTCTCGTTTGTTTAAAGATTGAGCATCTAATTTATAGCAGATTAGATTTGCTTTGTAGGTCGTTGCGCTTCGCCAACAGTTAACTTATTTTGTCTATTAAAGCGGAAATCTAGGAATTGAGGTGACGATGGAAGTTTTAATCGTGTCTGGCTTTCTTGGTGCGGGGAAAACTACATTTATAAAGGAGCTAGCGCGGAAGTCGGGCCGTGATTTCGTCGTTTATGAAAATGAGTATGGTCAAGCCGACATCGATGCCAAGGAATTATCTCAAGTTGATGAACTCACTGTTTGGGAAAGCACCGAAAACTGCATTTGTTGCTCGGGTAGGCAGGATTTCGCCTCCTCTGTCCTCACGATTTCAAACACTTTTGACCCTGATTATCTTGTGGTTGAGCCGACTGGTGTGGCTAAACTCTCAAGCGTTGTGGAAAATGTAAATCTCGTCTGTTATGAACATATTTCTCTTTTAGAACCGCTGACAATAATTGATGGGGGAGCATGGAAGTCCTCTCGAGACAAGTTTCCGGAAATCTTTCTCGATCAAGTTGTCTCCTCCAACACACTTGTTGTTTCAAAGACTGATCAACTCATTTCAGAAGAGCTTACCCTTCTTATTGAATGGCTAAATAATCAGAATCCCAGCGCTAATATCGTTGCTGACTCCTGGTGCAACATCGACCCTGCCTGGTTTCTTTCTCTATTACACAATGGTTCCAGCCATAAAAGTGACTCTTGCACAATGGTGCCAGGCATAAATGAACTAGCCACAAATGAATCATCAACAAGTGAATCAACCATAAAAGAAGCAAGCTGCGAAAGTGACTATCACGCTGGAAACTCTTTCATTTCAGACAGAGGAAAGAAGTCGTTGCGCAACGGTGCCAGCCATAATCATTTTCAACATTCTCACAGTCACTCGCATCATAGCCAGCACCATCATAATCACAATGACGATTCAGGTTTTACAAGCATTTCGATTAAAAATGCGTCTTTACCGACAGAGAATCACTTGCTTTGGTTTCTTGATGCTCTTGTGGCAGGAACTTTTGGTGAGATTGTCCGCGCCAAAGGATTTTTGCCATGCGGAGGTCAGCTGCTTCGGTTCGATGTGGTTGATCGCGCCTGGCAAGTCAGCGGCGCCGAAGCCTATAAAGACGAAGAGCCAACTTGTGTCTTTATTGGCACAAACTTTAAGGCTTCCTGGCTTAACGAAGTTTTTCTGCAATCTGCTCACTGGTGCCAGCCATAAATTCGAGAACAACGGTGCAGAGAACAATGGTGTCAGTCATAGCGTGAACAGGTGCCAGCCATAAATTCGTGTAAATTCGTGGAAAACGGTGCCAACCCTGTAATAAAACGGTGTCAGCCATAGCGTGAACAGGTGCCAGCCATAAATTCGTGAGTCATAGCGTGAATAACGGTGCCAACCCTGTAATAAAACGGTGCCAGCCATGAAGCAAATTGGAATCTATTGCTGACTTTTATGCATTAAAGAGCGTGTTGTTTCAAGCTAGAAGCGAAGTTAGTCATTAGAAGCAAGCTTGTAATTAAACTTAATTTAATTGCTAAAACCAAACTCAGTTATTAAGCCGAGTTTGGTTATTTGAAGAGAATTTAGTTAGTTGTTCTCGTGCTAGACGCGAATGTTGATATTGCAGTGTTAAACGCGAATTTGACCGCAGCCGTGGATTATGTATTTCCACGTGGTCAACTCACGCAGGCCAAAAGGGCCGCGGGCGTGCATCTTTTGTGTCGCGATTCCCATTTCACAACCCATGCCAAATTCCCCGCCGTCGGTAAAGCGTGTTGATGCATTCACATAGACTGCAGCGCTGTCCACGTTTTTGACGAAATAATCGGCTGCTGCATCGTCTGATGTGACAATAGCATCGCTATGATGAGTCGAATGTTTAGCAATGTGTTTTACTGCTGCTTTGACATCATTAACTACTGCAATCGCCATTATGTAGTCAAGAAATTCAGTGTCGAAGTCTTGTTCTGAACACACATTTTCACCAAGAATTTTGGCGGAAGTGTCATCACATCGCAGTTCTACTTTGTGGGGAGCATCTTCTCCGCAAAGCCTTTGTTTTATTAAAGGCAAAAACTTTTCTGCAATGTTTTTGTTAACGAGCAAAACCTCCATCGCATTGCAGACTGAAGGTCGGCTTGTCTTCGCGTTTTCTACAATGTTTAGCGCCATTTCCTGATCTGCGCTCTCATCAACATAGACGTGACAAATCCCTGTGCCTGTTTCAATGCAGGGCACTTTCGCATTCTCAATAACAGCATTAATTAGCCCTGCTCCACCTCGTGGCACAAGCAAATCCACATATCCTCGCGCCTCCATGAGTTCGGTTGCGCTAGCACGAGTTGTGTCTTCGATGAGATTAATTGCGCTTTGATTTATTCCTAAATCTTTGAGCACGCCTTTTGCGACATCGACTATGGCTTTAGATGTCTCGAATGCTTCTTTCCCACCGCGTAAAATGCAGACATTTCCCGACTTTAGAGCAAGAGCAAGAGCGTCAGATGTTACATTTGGCCTGCTTTCGTAAATGATTGCAACAACACCAAGTGGAACAGTCACTTTTTCAATCAGAAGCCCACTTTTGGGCTTTATGGTGTCGAGAACAATTCCGCACGGGTCATCGAGTTTGGAGACCTCGACGATGCCGTCACGCATCCCCTCTATTCTGTCATGATTTAGCGTCAAGCGATCAATCATTGAGTCGCTGATTACGCCGCGGGAAGCCTCCACATCTCTTGCATTTGCAGAAAGGATTGTCGCTTCGTTTTTTAAAAGCGCTTCGGCAATCTTTAAAAGCGCTTCATTCTTTTTTGCAGAAGAAAGATTGGAAACTTCTGCAACAGCGTTTTTTGCGTTCTCGAGAATTTCGTGTGTGGAAATCATGTTTAAACCTCCAATGGGAGCTCGTTGTTAGGTCTCAGCTTGAAAACCGCGCACGAATTAATGTGCAAGTTTATTTTGCTAAAAACCTTGTTCCTTTTGTGTGTCCTTCAACTGTGCAGTAAAGGTTGTCTGGGTCGTGACCATTTGTGATCACCATCTCGGTTCCAGCTTCTGTTGCTATCTTTGCAGCTTTAATTTTTGTGTACATTCCGCCAGTTCCAAACTTCGTTCCCGCTCCGCCAGCAATCTTTTCAATCTCTGGTGTAATTTCTTCTACCAGTGGGATAAACACAGCGTTTGGATCCACATTTGGAGCTGCAGTGAAGAGTCCATCGATGTCGGTGAGCATTATTAGCATGTCCGCTTCGATTGTGCGCGCGACATAGGCCGCAAGTTGGTCATTATCTCCAATAACAATCTCTTCAGTACCAATAGTGTCATTTTCGTTGATGATTGGTATTGTCTTCATCTCAAGAAGTTTGAACAGCGTGTTATGAAAGTTTTCTCTGCGTTCTCCGTTACGAAGGTCGGCGCCAGTTATCAAAATCTGTCCAATGACGTGATTGTGTTCTGTAAATAGTTTGTCGTAAACATACATCAGTGCGCATTGCCCGATTGCTGAAACAGCCTGGTAGGTTGGGATGTCATTTGGCCTTTCAATGAGACCTAGTTTTGAAATCCCCATTGCAATTGCACCAGAGGAAACTATGACAAGTTCATGTCCTGCATTGCTAATGTCACTCAGAACTTTACACAACTCTTCCACACGCCTTATGTTTAGGTGGCCTCCCTTGTGGGTTAGTGTAGAAGTTCCAATTTTTACTACGAGGCGCAACTTTAAAACCTTTCATGTGAGCTGTAAACTTGCAAACATTTTACCAGTGATACAGCTGGTTTAACTTATTCGTCTGTTAGCGTTGCTATTGTCAAATAAAGTAAAATTGGAGAAAACGCGAATTAACGAAAGTTGTGATATGGCATTTGAAAAATTTACAGATAAGGCACGAAAAGTTACAGTGTTAGCGCAGCGCGCAGCGCGAGACCTCGACGCTTCATATGTTGGAACTGAACATATGTTACTCGGTCTCATTGATGAGAAGGAAGGCTTTGGCGCAATGGCGTTAAAGCAACTTGGCGTCGAACGTGAAAAAGTGGTTGATGCTATCCGAGAACTCACTGTGCAGCCAGCTGATCCAACAATTCGAAACATTTCATACACTCCACGTGTGAAGCATGTTTTTGAACATGCCTATCGCGAGGCACTACAAATGAGTCAGGCCTACATTGGAACAGAACATCTTCTGCTTGGAATTATTCGCGAGGAAGATTGCACTGCCATTAAAGTTTTGAAAAAGCTGAACATTGACATTGATGATGTTCGCCAGACAACGCTAGAAATTATTGGAAAATCGCCGGTTCTTGCAGGTGGTCCACGCTCTCGTAGGTCAGAAAAAGAGAGAAGCGTTTTAGAAGAATATGGAACTGATCTCACCAAGAAGGCTAAAAAGGGTCAACTTGACCCTGTCATCGGACGCGCTGCCGAAATCGAACGAGTTGCACAGATTCTCTGCCGACGCCAGAAGAACAATCCTTTGATTCTTGGCGAGCCAGGGGTTGGCAAAACTGCAATTGTCGAGGGTTTGGCACAGCTCATAGTTGCAAAAATGGTCCCAGAACTTCTTCTTGACAAAACAGTTATCACGCTTGACATTTCGAGCCTGATTGCAGGTTCTAAATATCGCGGTGAATTCGAAGACCGTTTGAAAAAAGTAATCGATGAAGTGAAGCATAAGAAAAATGTGCTTTTGTTTATTGACGAAATACACACAATCATTGGAGCTGGGTCAGCGGAAGGCTCTCTAGATGCCGCTTCAATATTAAAACCTCCGCTCTCACGTTGTGAAATTCAGATAATTGGAGCTACAACCTCAGAAGAATATCGCAAACGCATTGAAAAAGATGCCGCACTTGAACGTCGTTTTCAAACAATCACTGTTGAGGAACCAAGCGAAGAACAGGCAATTAGAGTTCTTGAAGGATTGAAGGAACGTTATGAAAAGCATCACGGCGTGACCTATTCTGATGATTCTATTGTTGCTGCTGTTAAGATGTCGAGTCGATATATCCAAGATCGTTATTTACCAGACAAAGCAATCGATGTTCTTGATGAGGCGGGTGCCCGACTCCGCATTAGAAACATGCGTCACAACGAAAACAACGAAAAGATTACAGTTGTTGGAGAAAAGCAAATCGCCGAGGTTATTTCTATGTCAACAGGAATTCCAGTTTCTGATTTGACAGAGGCCGAAACTGCTAAGCTTTTGCGCATGGAAGAAGTTTTGCACGAGCGTGTAATTGGGCAGGATGAGGCAGTCACTGCTGTGTCTAAGGCAATTCGCAGGTCGCGCAGTGGTCTTAAGGACCCAAAACGCCCAGCAGGGTCGTTTATCTTCCTTGGGCCTTCAGGCGTTGGGAAAACGGAGCTTTCAAAAGCGCTTGCAGAATTCTTATTCAATTCTGAGGATGCTCTCATTTCGCTCGACATGAGTGAATACATGGAAAAACACGCAGTGAGTCGCCTAGTCGGCGCTCCTCCAGGATATGTTGGGCATGACGATGGCGGTCAGTTGACTAAAGCTGTTCGGAAGAAGCCCTATTCTGTCGTTCTTTTTGATGAGATTGAAAAAGCTCATCCCGATGTTTTTAACATTCTTCTTCAAATTCTTGAGGAGGGACGCCTCACCGATTCACAAGGAAGAACGGTTGACTTTAGAAACACGGTCATCATCATGACGTCTAATGTTGGTGCGCGTGACATTGCGCAGACTACAACGCTCGGTTTTTCAAAGTCTGGCGAAAGCGGTCTTTCTGACAAGGAAATTAAAACTCGCGTCATGAGCGAACTTAAGAAGCTCTTCCGCCCAGAATTTTTGAACCGTCTTGACGAAATTATTGTGTTTAAGTCGCTCACAAAAGAACAAATTCGTCAAATTGTTGACCTCATGATTGCAGAACTTCGCGACAGACTCATCGAGATTAATCGTTCAATTGAGCTCACCGATGCGGCAAAAGACTACATAGCAGATGTTGGGATGGATCCAACAAACGGTGCACGTCCTTTGCGTCGGGCGATACAACGCAGAATCGAGGATGTTATTTCTGAGCAAATTTTGGAAGGGAAGTGGCCAGAGGGAAGCATTATCGTTGTTGATGTTGCAGATAAACCAGCTGCTGACGAGGATGATAAACGCGAAGCGAAACTCGATTCTTCAATTGTTGGAGACGACAGCGAACTCGTTTTCTCTCTTGGTTGCGGAGACATACCAGAGCCCAGAAAGCATGAGTCAATCGCTCGTGACGCAGAACTTTTACTCACCGACTTTGATCTCGATGACACAGGCAAGTGTCTTGAAAAAAGCAAAACTGTAGAACCAGAACAAGACTCAGATGATTCTGAGGAAGAGGAGGACTAGTGTTCTCGCGAGGCAGGCGTTGCTTGGCCAAAAAGCCCTTGCATGAAGTGCAATGAGCATTGTTAGAATAGCCTAGCTTTTTTATTGCGTAAGGGCTTTTCAAACATAGCCAATTGAAAAAAGCCTGCATGTTGCAGGCTTTTTTGATGCTTCTATATTTTTGATTGCTTCTCAGTTCGATTTGCTTAGTAATTTCTCTCGTTTCTGACAATTTTTAATCTAAAACGGTTCAATAAGTCTCAATTGTCAATAAAAAACACTCGTAAATGTGCCTTCCAATTTAATCTATTACAAACGAATTGCGAGGCGAAAACGTGTGATTTACTTGTAAATTTTCGTCCCCTGAGCGGTGTCTTCCATCGTCCATCCTGCGCTTGCAATCTCATCTCTAATTTTGTCTGCTTTGGACCAGTCTTTGTTTTTTCGAGCTTCTGCCCTAACACTAATGATTTTTTCTAACGTTTTATCAAGAGTGCCAGCCTCTTCGATGCCAATCGTTTTGCAAATTGATGAGATTTCTGCTGGAACACTTTCGTCGTTATTCTCACTATTTTGGTTTAAATCGATGCCAAAAACTCCAAACAATTCAACTAACAAGTCTTTGGCTTTTTCTGCTGCTTTGGAATCGTCTTTCGAAATCGTTTTGTTGGGATCAAAAATTTTGTTTAATTCATTAGAAAACGAGGCGATTTCTCCCACTGCTGCTGGGGCATTGAAGTCGTCGTCCATGTGTGAAATAAATGCATCTTTGCACTTCTTAATCAGCTCTACTAGCTCATCACCATCGATTGTTGGCTCGCCATCTGTTGCATTTTTGATGAGCCACTCAAGATTGCGAATGCAGTTTTCGATGTTACCCAAAGCCTTGCCTGCTTCAGTCAAGCGCTCTTCTGAAAAGTTTAGTGGCGTGCGATAGTGTGTTTGAAGAGTCAACATGCGAAGAACCCTGGCGTCGGTTTGATTTAACACCTCATCAAGCATGAGAAAATTTCCGAGCGACTTGCTCATTTTTTCGTCGTTGATTTTGAGCATTCCAGAATGCATCCAGTAGTTTGCAAATCCTTGTCCCCATGCACACTCTGCCTGAGCGATTTCGTTTTCATGATGCGGAAAAATTAGGTCAGAGCCACCACCATGAATGTCAAAAGGAAGTCCAAGATATTTTTTAGACATGCAAACGCATTCTGTGTGCCATCCAGGGCGACCTTTGCCCCAGGGGCTGTCCCATGAAGGTTCGCCAGGCTTTGACGCTTTCCAAAGAGCAAAGTCTGCTTCAGCGCGTTTGCGCTTTTCTAGCCCCTGGCCGTCTGCAACAAGCGTTCTGTGTCCCGACTCTGCGTCTTCAACATCTCGACCACTCAAAACTCCATAGGTTTTGTCGGATGAGACATCGAAGTAAACATCGCCTTCGACCTCATATGCATGGCCTTTGTCGATGAGAGTCTGAGTGATGTCAATCATCTCGGGAATTTCTTGAGTTGCACGAGGCCGAATTGTTGGGTCGAGAACACCAGCATCATGCATGTCATTTATAAATTTGTTTATAAACTCTTCAGTGACTTCTTCGGGGGAGCGCCCTTCTTCATTTGCTTTATTGATGATTTTGTCATCACAGTCGGTGAGATTTTGCACAAAGGTGACTTCATAACCTCGGTATTCGAAATAGCGACGAATCATGTCGAAAGAGAGAAATGTTCGAGCATTGCCGATGTGAATTTTGTTGTAAACGGTAGGCCCGCAAACATACATCGCAACTTTTCCTTTTTCACGAGGGATAAGTTCTCTTTTTTTTCTGGCTTTTGTGTCATAAATTTGCATTTCTTTTCTCACCTTATTGACCAAAGTTTCCACGTAAACTATTCAATCTCACATTTAATTATTTTAATTGCTTTGACCCATGCCGACCAATCGTTTTGCCTTTAATGGCTTCCGAATTTGTGAATGAGCAAACGCCGGCATCTTTCGGCAATGTTTAATTGTTGGTTAATGCGGCCAATCTTTTAACGAAGATTTGTTTGGCCATGCTCTCAGTTGTGCTCGAGCAAACAGACAGCGCTCGCTGCCATCCCTTCTTTTCTCCCAACGAATCCAAGGCGCTCTGTTGTTGTGGCCTTTACACCGACTTTCTGAATTGGTAATTTAAGCGCCGATGCGATGTTTTGACGCATTTGCTGTTTGTGGGGAGCAATTTTTGGAGCTTGTGCCATTAGCACAGAATCAATGTCAATAATAGTAAAGCCCGACTCTTCAATTTTTTGAGCAACTATTTTTAGCATTTCGATTGAGTCGGCATCTTTCCATTCGGAAGAGGTGTCGGGAAACAAGTCTCCAATATCGCCGATTCGGGCTGCTCCCAGGATTGCATCCATGATGGCGTGAACAAGCACATCTGCATCAGAATGACCCAACAAACCCGATTTGTGTTCAATTTCGACCCCACCTAATATTAGCTTTCTACCTGCTGCTAATGCGTGGACATCAAAACCGTGCCCAATTGAGAGTGTTGGCGTTGAGCTATTCTCCATGAGTTCCTGTTTCGATTTCAATTGAACTTCCAAGCATCGTTCGAATTGACGAGATTAAGAGTTCATAATCCTCTGGAATCGTGAGTTTAATGTTGTTTCTTGTGCCATTGATGGCGGCTATTCGCCCCCCCAGGCGTTCAACTAAAGAAGAGTCGTCGGTCCCAACGAAGCCATCAGCAAGGGCAGCAACGTGTGCCTCTTTATAAATTGCTTTTCTGAAAACCTGTGGAGTGTGTGCTGTCCACAAAACTGAGCGATCGGGTGTGCCTGCAATTAACCCGTCTTCAAGGACTTTAATAGTGTCAATGCAGGGGAAGCCAACGATTGCGCCGTCGATTTCATAATTTCCTTTAAGTTCGTTTATTGCGTGGTCGATGGTTTGTGTTGTAATGTGGGGACGAGCTCCGTCATGAATTGCAACTATTGGCAAGTCATCGGACGTAACTTCAAGACCATGCAGAGCGCTTTCCTGTCGAATCATTCCAGCTTCCGCTAGTTTTACAGGTTTTTTAATGTTGAACGGTTCAACTGCAATGCTCATGTATTCGTCTTGTTTATCTTTTGGACAAACTAGAATGATTTCTGCAATGTTTTCAGAATTATCAAAAGCCTTAAGAGACCATGTGAGCATTGGCTTATCGCCTAGGACTACAGTTTGCTTGCCTCCAGGTTTTTTAAAACGAGTACCTGAGCCACCAGCTAGAATGATTGCAGATGTTAGTGCTTTTGTAGCCATGATTCCTCCTAGTCTCTTTGCTAACATTATAAATAATCATGAATTTATCGCATAACATAACGTCTGAAAACGGCGCTTTATCCTCGCTAGAGTTGCTTGCTCCTGCCGGAGGGTTAGAGCAGTTGATTGCGGCTGTCAATTTTGGAGCCGATGCAGTCTATCTTGGTCTCGATCAGTTTTCTATGCGCGCTAAGGCGAAAAACTTTTCGTTTGATGAATTGTCTGAAGGGGTAAAAATTGCACACAGCGCTGGTGTTAAGGTGCATGTCACTCTAAATATTCAAATGCACGAAGACGATTTAAAAGTGTTGCCTTCCTATTTTGAAAAGATTCAGGCGGCAGGTGTCGATGCAGCAATCATTGGAGACATCGGGGCAATGCAGCTCTTATTAAAACATGCACCCGGAGTTGAACTTCATGTTTCCACTCAAGCTGCTGTTGCAAATTCAGAAAGCGCAAAAGCGTTCTATCAAATGGGTGCAAGCCGAGTTGTTCTCGCTCGTGAAATGACAATGTCAGAAATATCTGAATTTAGGTTAAACATTCCACCTGAACTTGAGGTTGAGGCGTTTGTTCACGGAGCGCAATGTATGGCACAGAGTGGACGTTGCTTGATTTCTAGTTATCTTTGTGATCGAAGTGCGAACCGTGGTGCATGCACTCAGCCTTGTCGCTGGGGCTATCACGTCGTTGAAGAAAAACGTCCTGGTCTTGAGTTTGATCTGGAAGAAGTTTCCCTTTATCAAACAGCAAATCCTGAGTTGTTATCATCGATTGATTCTTTGCCAGCAGAGACAGGCATGTGCTCTAAAAGAGAAACTGTTTCTGGCGCCGATGAAGATTCTGGCGTCAGAAGTTTGACCTATTTGTTCAACGCCCAAGATCTTTGCATGATAGATCATTTGCAAGAGTTAGCTGATGTTGGAGTAAATTCAATAAAAATAGAGGGAAGAAACAAGAAAGCTTTTTATGTTGCTTCTGTTGTTGGAGCTTATCGTCGAGTTCTAGATGGGGCCGCTCCAGAATCGGTTCATGAAGAACTCGAATGCGTGTCTCATCGGCCCTACTCGTGCGGTTTTTATTACGCAAACCCTCGCCAGTCTCTTGACTTCGATGGCTACACTCAACAAACTTTGCATGTTGCAGATGTTCTTGACTGCACGCGAATGCGTGACAGCGATGAATTTGAGCTCACTATTAGATGCAGGAATAAAATCTGTCAAGATGAGCAAATTGAGGCGCTTATTCCAAAGACTGGAGTGAAAACTTTTTCGATTAACAATTTTGTGTGGCTCGACAAGCTTGGTGTTGAGCGAGAGCAAGAAGAGGTAAACAGGCCTGGCGAACTTTACCACGCAACTTCAAAAGTCGAAATTCCAAAAGGTTCATTTTTACGCAAAAGGGAAGAGAGAATTACCTCGAGAGCAATCGCATAGTCGCCTATTTTATTTCTGAAAAGCTTTCTAGATTTACTTGAAGGCATTTAAATTTAATGGCTTTCTAATTTCAATTTTTTTTAAAACCCTTCAGTAAAAATAGCTGCATTCTCTCCTAAAAGTCTGTAGAATCATGACTTTTTGCCGTCTTGAGAAAGTTTGTTAATATATCCATCTTGATAGGGCTTTTTCGCATGAGTAATTATATTGGGTGCATTAGATGAATGGGAATTCAAAATTTTTACTAGGTTTTCTTTCTGCCGTCACAGGTGCTGCGTTGTGGGGTTTTTCAGGATCTTGTGCGCAATACTTGACGCAGCATTGTGGAGTGCATCCAATTTTCTTGACTGCTTTTCGCTCAAGCATTGCCATCTTGTTTTTCTTTTTGGCAATGACCTGGCGTCGCAGAAAAGTTGTTCGAGCAGGAAAGGTTTTTGTTGGGCCTTTCCACACTATTTTTAAAAACAAACGCACTATTCGAGGCTTCTTTCTTTTTGCTGTTTCTCTAGGCGTCGATCAGTTTGCCTATTCGGCAGCAGTCGCCTACACAAATGCAGGCACAGCAACTGTTTTACAAATGCTTTCAGCTGTTATTGTTATGGTAATCACCTGCTTTATTTTGAAAAAATTACCCGCAACACGGGAAGTCTCTGCACTGTTTTTGGCCATAATTGCTACTGTGGTAATTAGCACTCAGGGCGACTTGGGATCAGTTGTTTTGCCAGCTTTAGGGCTTTTCTGGGGCATTCTAAACGCTTTTGCTTGCGCGGGCTACATTATGTTTCCGAAATACACAGGGCTCTTTGATGCAATTGGGAGTTTTGCTTCGGTCGCATGTGGGACATTAATTTGTGCAATTGGCGGATGGATCGTTCTTGCCTGCTTGCAAATGGCCGGAATAGATTGTTTGGGTGCAGTTTCTAATCTGGAAGTTCAAGACTGGTTAATCGCAGTATTTGGACTTGCTTTTACAGGAACCTTTCTGGCGTTTGCACTATATGTGCGTGGTGTTTCAATGGTTGGTCCTGTGGTTGGCAGTTTGCTTGGAGCAGTTGAACCAGTCAGCGCAGCTGTGCTTTCCTTTCTTTGGCTTGGCACCGATTTTACAATGTGGGATTCCTGTGGGCTCGTTCTCATGGTGATCATGCTTGTGCTCACTTCTGTGAAAAAACAGAACTCTTCGTGCTAGTTAGCGAAAATGCTTCAAAACGACACCACGGCTTAAAGTTCCCAATGATGATTCACCTCCAATAGAACGATAGTTCCTTGTTGTAATATGAATTCAATGAACTGATAAGGAGTTATCATGGCTGAAGATCAAAATAATCAAACACCTGAGGGATGCACGCATGACTGTTCAACGTGCACTTTTGGAAGCTGTGGTCAGCGCACCGCTCCACAAAAATATTCTCCACTCCCTTCTTCGAAAATAGAAAAAATTGTCGCCGTTGTTTCTGGAAAAGGAGGTGTTGGAAAAAGCGCAGTCACATGCATGCTTGCTTCTGAACTTCAAAAACAAGGCAAAAAGGTTGGAATCCTGGATGCCGACATCACCGGACCTTCGATTCCAAAAGCGTTTGGCGTAAACCGTCGTCCCGGAGCGTCAATTGCTGGCATAGAGCCAATTCTCACCGAAAGTGGCATCAAAATTATGTCATTGAATCTGCTTCTCGATAATGAAGAGGCTCCTGTTGCTTGGCGAGGGCCTTTGATTGGCGGCGTTATCAAGCAATTTTACGAAGAAGTGATGTGGGGTGAGCTCGACTATTTGTTGTTCGACATGCCTCCAGGAACAAGCGATGTTTTCTTGACTATCATGCAAATGATTCCAGTTGACGCGATTGTTTCGGTTTCAGCTCCTCAAGAGCTTGTTCAGATGATTGTCGGAAAAGCTGTAAATCTCGCGAAAGAAATGAAAGTTCCTGTTGTGGGGTTAGTTGAGAACATGAGTTATTTTGTTTGCGATGAGTGCAACAAAAAACACTACATTTTTGGTGAAACACAAGCTGAAGATGTTGCTAAAAAATATAGCATTCCTTCATATGCGACACTTCCTTTGGATCCTGGTTTTGCCAAACTCGTTGACAGTGGCAAAGTTGAGGATTATGACGTCAAAGGCGCACTCGATGATGTGATTAAGGTTTTGGAATAAGCCTTCTCTGTGTTATCATATCTATCGCCGTGGGGCATTAGCTCAGCTGGGAGAGCGCATGGCTGGCAGCCATGAGGTCAGGGGTTCGATCCCCCTATGCTCCACCATTCTTTAAGGTTTGTGTAACAAATCTCTCACTTGGCGTCGGAGATCAATTCGTTCTGCATTTTCACTAAAAGCGAACTGTCAACAGAAGTATTCTTTGACACTTGCATCTCATGCAATATACTAAAACTCGTCTTAATTTGGGAATATTTTGCTTACTTAATTGAATAGGGTAGCTCTTTTATGGAAAAACAGCGCATTGTGTATTTTGATGCATTAAACATTGCTGCGTGCTTGGCAGTAGTTTTTATGCATTGCAACGTTCTTGTTCATGCCTATCAACCGGGCATCAATTGGCTTTGTTCTCTTGTTATCGAAGTTGTGTTTTGGTGGGCTGTGCCAATTTTTTTGATGCTTTCAGGCGCGAATCTCATGCGCTATCGCGATCGTTATGACACAAAGACATTTTTCAAAAAGCGCATGTTGAGAACTTTTGTTCCTTTTATTTTTTGGAGCATAGCGATTTACTTTTTAAGATTCGGAATGCTCGCAACCTCCCCAACTTTTGGTTTAACAGAGTTTGTCTCACTTTTTATGAATAATGGAATTGAGACTGTTTACTGGTTTTTCTTTCCACTGTTTGCGCTTTATTTGGCATATCCTGTTTTGTCTTGTTTGGCCGACAGACGCCGTGTTCTTTGGTATCTAGCTGGAACATTTTTTGTTCTTCAATCTGTTATTCCGCCCCTTGCCACCCTCTTTGGAGTTCCTTGGAATACTGAAATTCAACAACCAGTCGCCACGGCATTTGTTTTTTACGCCGTGCTCGGCTATCTTGTGTCCACTCAAGACATTTCGAAGAAGCATCGATTGATAATTTATGCACTTGGAATTGCAGCTCTTATCATTAGGTTTGTTGAGATGGCCAATTTATCGGCGTCTCTGGGTGCTAAAACAAGCTATTTGAGCACTTCGTATGCATCTTTTGTTGGCGTTTTGCCTGCTTTAGCAGTGTTTGTTTTTTTTAAATATCTAGATTTTTCAAAGCTAAAACCCAAGATGACTTCTTTTGTTGGGAAGGTCTCTTCTTGCAGCTTGGGCGTTTATTTAATCCACTGCATCTTAATTAAAGATGTGATTTTTGGGATTCTTCATGTGCCACTGACATCGATTGGTTTGCGCGTGATTGCGCCATTTGTGGTGTATGCCCTTTGCGTTATGATTGTGCTGTTAATTAAGAAAGTCCCGGTGCTTAATAGAGTTGTGCCTTAATCCTCATTTGCATTAGAGCGCTGGTTATGAGATGAGGTCAACTGGGCTAGCATTTTTAGGAGATGTGCACAATTTGACGAGAAAAACACTTTATGTAGTTCCCCATCAAGATGATGAGCTTTTTACTTTTGGTCTTGATGTAGTGAAGACTCTCTCACGTGGGGACAGTGTTTATGTCCTTTTAGTGACAGATGGCTCGGAGTGCTGGGTAAAAGACATGCTTGCCGACGGCAAAAAATGCACTGATGGTGGCAAGGACTTTCATGACTGTCATAAATATGCATTGTCAACTGAAGATTTTGTCGCAAGTCGAGATAAAGAATTCTTTGAATGTTGTTCTAGGTTAGGGATAAATAAAGACAACGTACACCTCTCTAACCCGCGTTTTGTTGACATGAATTTTTCGGTTGAAGAAGTTAAGGCTGCCATTAAGTCAGTCGTTGAAATGATTAACCCTGACAGAGTGTGTGTTCATGCACCAAGGTGGGAGTCATCTTTTAACCCTTGTGAGAGAAATGTCTCAATGCCTCCTCACATAGATCACTGCTTTTGCGGCCAGGCGGTTTATCTATTGCTCAGACAAAAGATCATTAAAGATGCTGAATTTTTTATAGAGTTCTATGATTTGGAACGTTTCGAGTCTTTGCACAGTGACATAACTGTTAGAAGAATTGAAGCTAATTCTGACGAGGCAGAGCTAATTCAAAGGGCAGGGCTTGCCTACAAGGTTTGGAATCCTGATGAAGGAAGATATGCTATTGGATGGCATTGTGATAAAGAAATGCATTCAAATGCTTTGAAAAGGCCCGTTTCACTGAGCTATAAAATTCCTGTCACAAGGCTTTTTGCCTCAAGAGTCAAACACAAACTATTTGTTAAATAGCTTTTTCAATCTACACGGAATAAACATCAGTGCCCTACCGACTTTATATGTAGTAGAGTTTTTAACAAGACTGAGTTCATTCAAGCTGGAGTTTTCCCGACTGTTTATTTCTGCAAGTTTAGTTCTAATTGTTTCATAGTCTGAGAACTGCTTAATTGCAAAATCTTCGGTTTCATTCGATATCAAAGTTAGCTCAATGTCTTTGCAAGCATCTGCATTTAATGTAACCACATCACTGTTGGGGATGCAGATTGATGTGGTGTGTTCTAATCTAATTTCTGTTTCTAGAGCTTCTCTGGACTCAAACCCTATTTGCTTGAGAGTTTGTGTCATAACGGCATTTCTGTCTGTTTTCCTTCCAATGAAGGTAACTTTTTCGCAATTATTATTGATGGCTAAATCGCACAGCCAGTTGCAAATAGCGTTTTCTACATATTTGCCCATTACTCGACACGACATTGCAAATTCGCGAACTTCTAAAGTAGCTCCGTTTTTAAAAAGAGAAATAAAGCCAATTTGACCATAGTCTCCAAATTTATCATTGCAAAAGAAACAAACTGACGAGTTTCTGTAGCTATTGTTAATTAAATAATTAAAGGAATCCTCGCTATATTTGATCCCAGATAGGTTTAATTGGTTTGTCCTCTGCAAAAGCTCATAAGAGCGTTTCTTCTTTTCGTTTGAGTCTGGGCTTTCTGCAGTCACCACCATTTGACAGGATTTAACAAAGTCGGTGTTTGTTCCACTAAAGCTGCTTTTGATTTGGACTCGCTTTGCTTCTGTTTGATACATCTCGCGTCTCTTTTTTGAGTCGTTCGTGATGGGTGTGTCAAACTCAGGCAAATCAAGAATTGTGGTTGCTTCTGTTTCGTTGTACGTTCTTATGCAGGGGATAGCGTTCAAAACTTCTGTTCGTTCAAACACTTGATCATCAATAAACGCGAACGAGTTGAGGTTGAGATTCAGTGCATCTGCAATCTTTTTAATATTTTGACTTTTCGGACTCCAGTTGATCATTTTGTAAACAAAAAAATCATCTATTCCAAGTCGTTTAAGTTCAAAAACCGCGTCATCTTCTTGGTTTTTTGATACAACCATTTGGACGATGCCTTTTTTGTCGAGTTGCTCGATAGTTTCTTTTATTCCATTGCGAATTTTAAGCGAATTTTTTGGGGTTTCAACGAGTGTCCCATCCCAAATGGTGTTGTCAAGGTCCCAACAGACAACCTTGACTTTTTTTGCTGGAGCAGAAGGAACGACTATCCCAATTTCTTCCTGTGTGCTGTCTGAATTGCTTTTTGCGATGTCCATCCACTTTGTTTTAGACTCTTCTTTCGGGTTGACAAAATCGGCTGAAAGAATAACAATGTGCGCGTTGTAGTCGTTTACAGGAATCAATCTCGCCATCAAAACATCAGGTGTATACATAAACGTTTTGCTTTTTGGTGTGGCAAGTTCTGTGTGTATGAGAAATTGATTGAATCCCTTGTTGACAGGAAACACACTTCTGTGCATTAACCTCTTAAGTGATGTCAACTCAAATGCCAGATCCCATTTTTCTTCGTTAAATGAATAAACTTGCAGAAGGAAGTAGTCGCTTGTAGCTCCCAACTCGTCGTCGTCTAGGATGTCGGCCCCTTGTATGTTGCCTTCTTCATAAATCTCGTTGAATTTATTGAGCAAAACTGAACCGTGATTATCTTCTTCTTGTTTGGCTAGTGTTACTGATTTTGAGATGAGTGGATTATTTTTGTTTTCAACTTTTTCTAAAGTTGTCATTCCTGGGAAAATTACAGTTTCGAGTTTTCCCCATTCCTTAAATGAAATTTCGGCGCTTGAAATGAAATCTTTGAATAATTGGCTTTCGTTGCAGATAATGCCATTTTTAAACCTTCGGCATTTGCCATCGCAACGTTTTTCGTAATGATTGCATGTTGTAAAACAAAGAGGCTCAGAGCATTCAACACAATGTTCACCCCACCATGTTGGTCGAATTGTTTGAATTTCTTCTTTTTTGATGAAATCAGAAGGGGTTTGAATGTCTGATGAAATTAAAGTTTGTTTTGATGGTTTAGAGAATTGAAACTCAAACATTAATCTATCCCTTCATCTTCTTTGAGGAGCCGTGCTAAAAACCGTTTGCTTCTAGTCTGGCATCGCGATAGCTTCATCAAATTTTGGCTTAATAATTTATGCCCCTAGGTTTCTGTAGGCCTCGCAAACTTCTTTCGCGTCGCCTTTCATGCGCATGTGCCCTTTTTCAATCCAAATGGCTTTTCTGCAGAGTTGTTCTACCTGGTCGATGCTGTGTGAAACAAACAGAAGTGTGGTCCCGTAGTTGTCTACAAGGTCGTTGATTCTTCTCATGCATTTTTCTTGGAAGAGGAAGTCGCCAACTGACAATGCCTCATCAACAATCAAAATGTCGGGGACTGTGGCTGTTGCAATTGCAAATGCAATTCTTGCAACCATGCCCGATGAATAGTTCTTCATGGGCATGTCAACAAAGTCGTGGATTTCGGCAAAGTCAACAATTTTGTCGAAATTCTCATCTATAAACTCTTTGCTATAGCCAAGCAGGGAGCCGTTGAGATAGGTGTTTTCTCTGGCTGTTAGCTCATAGTCAAAACCGGCGCCGAGCTCAATTAAAGGAGCAATTGTGCCATTGATTTTGCATGTTCCTTTTGATGGTTCAAGCACGCCTGCAACAATTTTTAGAAGCGTTGATTTGCCAGAGCCGTTTGTTCCAACGATGCCATAAACATCGCCTCGGTTGACAGTGAAATTGATGTTCTCAAGTGCCTTGAATTCCCTAAACATCAATTCACGACGAATCATTTTTATGAAATATTCTTTTAGGTTTGTTAGTTTTTCGTTAGCAATGTTGAACACCATGTCAACATCTTTAACTTCAATCATTACCTCAGAAGTGTCGATTTTATTATTCACTGTGCGCCCTGTCTTTATACGTAAAGAATGAATTTATGTTCTGTTTTTCTAAAAACTAATATTCCAAGAGCCAATGAAATCGCTGCCATTGCGATGCAAATTAAATTCTGCTCTAGTGTTGGTGTGATTCCATACATCATGATGTCGCGGAAATAGGTGATGTATTGATACATTGGATTGAACTGAATGAGAAATTGCAGTGTGTCAGGCAGAAGTTCTAGTGGGTAAAAAAGTGGTGTTGCATAGGTCCAGGCGGTCAGAACTACACTCCACAAATGAATAACATCTCTGAAAAACACTGCAAGTGACGACAAAATCAATCCTAAACCTGCAGAAAAAGCAACAACATAAACGATGCAAAGAGGCAGAAAGAGAATGTCCCACGTTGGCATGATTCTGAAATAAATCATTACAGCCACTGCAGCAATTGCCGAGAACAAAAAGTTCACCAGCGAAAAGATGACTTTTTCAAGCGGAAACACCATTTTTTCGATTCTAATTTTTTGAATGAGTGAGGCTGCGCCAATGATTGACTGCATTGCTCCACTTGTTGCGTCGCTCATTAGGTTGAACATAATCTGCCCAAGAATCAAATAAAGAGGGAAGTTTTCAATGTTAAATCGGAACATATATGAAAAAACGGCAGACATGACTATCATCATGAGAAGCGGGTTTAGGACCGACCACACGACACCGAGAACACTTCTTCTGTATTTGACTTTGAAATCTTTTCCTACAAGTGTTTTTAGAATAAACAGGTTTTTCTTCCATGTGCGAGTTTCAATTGCGTTAGTTGCAATTTCAGACTCTCGAGTTAATGCCTGAGTGTTATTATCGCTATTACTCATCGGTATCCTGACTGCTCAATCGTGTTTTAGTTCTGTTTAGGGCTGATGACCAACCTGAATATTTTACTTCTTTAGCAAACGCCTTTGCCAAGTGCGCTGCTCTTCTTGCTTTTGATGGTTTTTTGTTGTCAAACATTTTTTTGTATGCTTTTAGCGCAACCGTCTCATCATCTGGGCTCTCTCCCAAAAAAAGCTTCGCTTTTAGTTTCTCTTTGGAACTTTGGTTTTTTAGTGACGCCAAAAATGCTCTCTCCACGCCGTCGAAATAGTAGGTTGCCGCTGGTTTGTCGAGTTCAAACTGTGGCACATATTTCTCTCTGCAATCCTGCATGAATGCTAAATTGTAGGGAAGTGTTAGCGTTGTTTCTTTCCAATAGAGCATGTGCAAAACATAGTTTTGATAGTTTTGTCTGTTGCTGTTCATGAGGCCATATTCTTCAAGCTGATTTTTCATTACGACAAGTGCGTCAATCATGAACTGATATTCGTTGCTTGTGGTGTCGCTCAAACTTCCTTCACGAGACCTTCTGTAGTGATATAAGTTTTTATTTAGGTAATAAATCTTGTTTGCCGCCGTTAGTGCAACATATGTAAAAGGCATGTCTTCATGTGCTCCTACAGCTGGGAACCGCAAGTGAAGGCTTTCCAACATTGATCGTTTGTAGAGTTTGTTAACAGTAAAACCAATTAAATATTTGTAAAAGTGATCAATGTCAGAAGCTTTAAATGCTTTTTTCGCAGGAATTCTGCTTTTGTCGACTGCTGTCTTGTGTGGAGTAAATTTTTTTGTCTCTTCATCAAATAAATCGATGTCAAACACAACAGCATCGGCATCATTTTCGACTGATGCGCAGAGAGCTTGCTCAATGAGCTCTGGCTCTACGAAATCATCGGAGTCTACAAAACAAATGTAGTCTCCTTTTGCTTCATCAAGTCCAGCATTTCTTGTTTTTCCTGCTCCGGAATTTTCTTTATCAATCACTTTGAGTCGAGAATCTTTGTTCTCCCAGCTTCTCAACACTTCTAGGCTGTTGTCGCTTGAGCCGTCATTTACACAAATTATTTCGATGTTCTTGTGAGTTTGATTCGTTAGCGACTCTAACATTTCGTCAAGATATTCTTCTGCGTTATACACTGGGATAACAACAGAAACAAGAAGCGATGAAATATCGTTTTTAGATTGCATAAAAATCCTGGGTCGATTTATTTAAACAGTTTGTTTGTTGCCAGCACAAAAGCTTTCTTAACCGAAGAAATCTTGTGCGGTACAACTGTGAAGTTTTGTTCTGTTTTCCATTCTTTGTCGTTAATTAACTTTTGCACTTCTTCCCATTCTGCAACAGCAAAGAAGTTTTTATCAAGTCTGTCCTCGTCTTCATAGACTTTAAATTCTTTTCGCATTTGCTTTAAGAAGTCGTCTCTAAGAGCGATGTCTAGTCTGTTATAGTTCCAAAGATATGTCTCCCATTTTTTAGCAGGGACAATTTTTTTGAAAGCATCGAGTTTTGTGGGATGTTTAGCTAAAAGCTCCTCAAAAGACTTGTATTCATCGCAGACGCAAAACACTTTCGCTCCCGATTTGACAGAAGAGTTTTCATTGTCAATTCGATAGTGCAAAAATGCGCGTCGAGTGATTGCGGCTCTGTTTGCGAGCGTCAATGCTTTTAGCATGAAACCTGTGTCTTGGTAGGATGCCCCTGGTGTTTCAAGGAAATCAATTCCGTTATCAGCAATGAATTCCCTTTTGTAAAGCCCTGTCCAGATGGCTGGACTTCCTCGCAAAATGTCGGTGAAATCAGCTGGATTGAACGATTTTTCATAGGGTGCACCAGAAAGATCTGTAACGTTGATGACGTTGGTTAGTTCGCCACCTTTCATCGTCCAATAATTTGACCTCACAACATCTGCATTGGTTTTTGTTGCAAGTTCCCAGAGCTGTTGAAACATGTTTACACTTGCGATGTCATCTGATTCAACGATGCCAATGTAGTCACCTGTTGCATTTTTGAAGCCCATGTTCATTGAGTGACCATAGCCTGCATTTGGCTTTGTAAACACTTTAAAGCGGAAATCTGCTTTTTCATATTTTCTAGCAATCTCTAGAGAGCTGTCTGTGGAGCCATCGTCAATTACGAGAATTTCTATGTCTTTTAGTGTTTGGTCTTTAAGGGAGCTTAAACACTCATTTAAATATTTTTCAACATTGTAAACTGGAACAACGATTGAGACTTTTGGGGTCATTAATCCTGCCTTTTTTCTCTTTTATCGACACTACATTATAAAATAACAGTGTATTCGTTGTAAAACTTATGCGAGCAAGTCGATTAACCCGCAGGTGGTTTTTTTATTGCGTTTTAAATTTAGAAAAGGAGAATTTGTGAATAATCACCATGATGTTTTGATTGTTGGCGCTGGCCTTTTTGGTTCAATTGTGGCCTTGGAGGCAAATAAGCGCGGCAAATCAGTCCTAGTCATTGAGAAACGCGATCACATTGGGGGCAATTGTTACACGCGCGATTGGTCAGGCATTAATGTTCACATGTATGGTGCTCACATTTTTAGGACTGCCGACAAAAATGTTTGGAATTATTTGCAGCAGTTTGCTGAATTTAACAATTTTATAAATTCTCCAGTTGCAAATTTTAACGGCGAACTATTTAATCTTCCTTTTAACATGAATACTTTCTATGAGCTTTGGGGCGTTGTAACGCCCAGGGAAGCTAAAGACAAAATTGCCTCGCAATGTATTGCTTGTGAGAATCCAACAAACTTGGAAGAACACATTCTCTCTCTTGCTGGTAAAGACATTTACGAAAAGCTTGTAAAGGGATACACCGAGAAACAGTGGGGCAGAAAGTGCACGGAATTGCCTCCGTCAATAATGCGTCGAATTCCGTTCAGATTCCGTTTTGACAACAACTATTTTGTGGACCCCTACCAAGGAATACCAAAGGGCGGCTACACACCAATTTTTGAAAAGATGTTAAAGGGTTGTGATGTGCGCCTCAACTGTGATTTTTTCAACTGCAAAGATGAGGTCATGGCTGCTTGTGACAAAGTAATTTTTACTGGAACTGTAGATTCTTTTTATGATTATAAATTTGGAGAACTTGAATATCGCAGCTTGCGTTTTGAGCATAAAGAGCTTGAATGTGACAATTATCAAGGTGTGGCCGTCATGAATTTTACCGATGCCGAAACTCCCTACACACGAATTATTGAGCATAAACATTTTGAGTTTGGGACTCAGCCGACGACAATCATTTCAAAAGAATACCCTCAGGATTGGAAACGCGGCATTGAGCCTTATTATCCAATGGAAGATGCTGAAAATGTCAACAAGTTTAAGCGCTATAAAGAGCTCGCTGACAACGAAGAGAAAGTGATGTTTGGTGGACGCCTTGGTGAGTATAAATATTACGACATGCAAGACACGATTAAATCGGCGCTATCCTTTGTGGAAAAGCATTTTTAGTTTAAATTTCCATGGACGCATGTTGTGTCTTCGTTTTTTGTGCACAACTGCATTTCTTTATTTAAGCTGTTAGTGACTGGTGCGTTTGGGAATGATGATGTTCATGAAGTTCCTGGGAGAAATTGGCGTTGCTATGCACAAAAAGCTTCGCTGCTTAACTATCGATGGTAGGTTCTAATGAAAAGGTGCCTTCGAAAGTGAAGGTTTTATCCTATTCAGGCGATGATATGTTCCAAACTGCCTCGATGGAAGCTAAAGATGCATTTCCTGATGGATCAATTTCAGCGATTATTGCAGCGTCGTGGCTTTCTCGATCTTGGCAAAACTCCATTCATCCCAATTTGGTAAAAGGAACGGGGCTTGCCGACCTTGGGAAGAGGAAGCAAGAAGTCACAATCCTGAGAGGTTATTTGCCATCAACTCTTCTTGAAGTATGCTTTATAAATAACAGTTATGAAATGAACCAATATCAAAACAGGAAGGATTTTATTGCAAAACAGATTGCTTTTGGTATTGTTTCTCGATAGAAAAGGCGGAAAAACTATATGAAAAAAAGATTTCTCAGCGGTGTTTCTTTAGTTTTGTCACTCTCTTTAATTTCTCTCATGCTTCCTTGTGTTTCTTACGCGCAAGATTCAACTGAAGAGAGTTACGTTTCAGGAATAACTGATGCTGAAATTGATGAGGTGGTTGGGGAACTTGGCATCTCTGATGAAGTCAGTCTAATGAACAACGATGTTGATAAACTGGTGTCATTTTCAGGACAGGATATGTTTGAAACTGCTGCTTTAGAAGCTGCATATGCCTATCCAGAGGGATCGAGTTCTGCAATCATTGCTGGTTCTGGCGACGCGTGGGTAGACTCACTTGCTGTGTCTAGCTTGGCTTCAAAAAAAGGTCCAATCTTATTTTCATATAGAGATTCTCTTCCAGATAAAACTCTTTCCGCTTTAAAATCACTTGGCGTCAGCAGCGTAATAGTAGTTGGCGGATCTGCTGTAATTTCCGATAGTGTTTTAAACACACTAAAAGCAAATGGAATATCTGTTGAGGAAAGGCTCTGGGGTGATGATTGTTATGGAACGCAACTTGCGATTTATAACTATGGAGACAGGCACAACATCTGGAGCGGTGACATTGCGTTTGTTGCATCGTCCCTGGGTTTTGGTGACGCTCTTTCTGCTTCCCCTGTTGCCTATGACCTAAACGCTCCAATTTTCATTGCTAAAGGCGATGGTCTTCTCACAGAAGAGGCTCAAAAAACACTCATAAATGCTGCAAAAGATGGCAAATACAAAGAGGTTGTTGCTCTTGGTGGAAGTTCGGTTATCTCCGAAAGAACAATGGGTTTTCTAGACGCTGTAGCTGCCCTGTCTGGTGGTGTGGAGCCTCAGAGGTTATGGGGCCAAGATCAATATAAGACGTCGGTTGCAATCGCCAATTGGGCTGTTTCTGAAAAAGGGTTTTCAAATGTTTCACCTGGATATGCAACGGGTCGAGCACCATATGATGCTTTAGCAGGTTCTGTAGTCCAAGGAATTAGCAAGTCTCCGCTGCTGTTGGTCGATGACAACTATCGTGATGCCATTAGCTACACCACTCAAAATTCAAGTCAGATTGGACAAGTAAAATTCTTCGGCGGCGAAGCAGTTGTTTCAAATAATGTTCGCTCTTCGATTATCTCAGTGTGTTTTGGAGTGCTAATGCAGGAAAACACTGGTATATCCTTAGATAGAATGGTTGATCTTGAATATGCCTCCATCCAAAATTTTGACAGCTCATGCACAAGGGACGAGTTGACTAGATATATCGGTGCAGAGTGTAATTTCAGCTCATCAGATTGTTATCAATTTGCAAAACTAAATGACGGCTATTCAGGATCTATGTCTGCAGTTGATTTGAATAATTTTATTAGCTCCAACAGCAAAGGTGCTAATGGCATTCTTGCAGGTCAAGGGCAAGCTTTTATAGATGCTTCTAAACAATATGGTGTCAATGAAGTTTATCTTTTGTGCCATGCTATCCTTGAAACTGGATGGGGGACATCGCAGTTGTCGACAGGTTGGACCTACAACGACGAAATTCCTTCGGGCCACGCTCCTGTGAATGCCGCGCCTGATGGCAAGACCTATTACAATTTCTTTGGAATTGGAGCAGTTGACAATGATCCTTTGTGGGGAGGAAGAATAACGGCTATCAAAAATGGCTGGGACACTCCAGAAAAGGCGATTATTGGTGGTGCAAAATGGATTGCATCTTCAACGAACTATCTCAACAATCAATGGAGTCAAAACACTCTTTACAAAATGCGTTGGAACTATTTTCAGGCGGCTAAAGATGGGTCAGTGTGGCATCAATATGCAACAGCGAAACACTGGGCAACAGGAATTGCGAAAATTATCAATCAGTGCTACTCTAGTGCAGGAATTACTCCAGCAAATTCGGGGCTAATCTTCCTCATTCCTGTTTATAACTAAAGAAAAGAGACTTCGTGAATAAAGATGTTGCTTCGCGCCGCCTGGCCGTTGTTGTCCCCACCTACCCAAGTGAAGACAACATGTATCTCTGCGCCTTCGTTCATTCACGAGTTAAAGCCTATTTGCAAGCTGGCATTGACGTTGAAGTCTTGTGTGTGTGGGATTATTACGAAGACCACACTGAATATGAAATAGAAGGTGTGCACGTCACCAGGCTAATCCCCGGATCGCTTGAGCCCCATCTTTTTGAAAACAAGTTTGATGTTTGTTTTCTGCATTTCTTTGATTTAAATTTTGTTGATGCTGTCATGTCGCAACGTCTAAATGGTTTGAAGTTTTTTCTTTGGTCCCACAATCCCGAAACCCGCTACTGGGACTGGCCACTTTTTACAACGCCCTATTTCACCAATCCAGCAAAGTTAACACATGAGCAGACCGAAGAATTCACTAAAAGAGATTCTGTTATTAGGCAATTGAATAATCAATCAAATGTTTCATGGGTCTTTGTTTCTGAAACTTTAAAAAAGCGCAGCGAAGAATTGATTGGAATTCATTTTAATCGTGCACATGTTATCTCTAATCTTGTCGACGAAAAGGTATATCAATTTTCAAAAAGGAACAAAGACACCCGGCATAAGGTAATAGTTGTCAGAAAGTTTGACAATGTTAACACCTATGCAATAGACATAGATGTGCAAACGATTGTTGAGCTCAGCAAGCGCCGAATTTTTAAAGACCTAACGTTTGACATCTATGGGTCTGGCCCAATGTTTGAAAACTTGACTGAACCGATTAAAGATTTTGAAAATGTCAATTTGCATGAGCATTTTCTTTCGCAAAAAGAACTGAAAGAAGCCTATGACAATCATGGCATTGGTTTGTTTGCTACGCGTTTTGATTCGCAAGGAGTTTCAATGTGTGAAGCCGCAATGAGTGGGATGCCTGTTGTGTCTTCGAACATCGATGCTGCTAATTATTTCCTTCCTAACGACATTGGACTTTTGTGTGATGTTGAGAATCCATGTGAATATGCTGATGTAGTTGAAAAACTAGCTCGCAATCGTTGGTACTACAATAAATGCGCAAAAGCATGTCGTCAAAAAATTGAGAAGAGGTGCTCTAGGGCGCAAACTGTAGAAAAAGAAATTGACCTCTTTTGGAGGTCAATTTAGGTTGAACGTTTAATATTTCATTAATGTCCTTGCAATTTTTCGTGTGACCCTGTTTCTTGGAATCAACTTTAGCGGTCCTTTGTTCGCAAGCTCTTTCGCCGCCTCTTTGCGCCTTGTGCCTCTAGGGTCGTCATACAACGTTCCTGCAATTCCATATGCGCTATTTTTAAACCCACTCTGTCGCACTTCACTCAGCACCCTGTATTCTTTGTTAGTTGCCTCGTACAAATCAGGAGCTGATGTCTTTAGGAATTCGTCAAAGTCTTTTGCGCGTTCAAGTCCACGTTCTTGATTTGGATCCCAAAGCAAACTCAGCGTGTAGTGCGAATTCAGAAGGTTATAGACAAATCTTGTTTTCATATATTTTATTTGGTTAGCATTAGCAACTTTTTTGTGGTCGCAGTAATATTTGACCATTCTTCTAATGACTCTGTCATGGTGGTCATATCTTTTAACGAAATTGTCTCTGTTTATGCTCTGGTCTGCATTTCCCACTGCATATTTGTAAACATATTCAGGCGTAAACATGACAGTTTCTACATAGGGAATTGGGAACAGAATATATTCAACATCGACATAAAATGTGTGTTCCTGAAGTTTGAAATTAGCTTTCTTGAGCACTTCAGTTTTGAACATGCTTGAAGCCATTGTGAAATATTCCATCGACATGTCAGTCTTCGAAAATGAATAACACCTGTAGTTTTCTAGAGAGCTGAATTTCATCCATGGGACTGTGTGGCCGTCTTGCACATAGACTTGATGGTAGTTAGTTGAAACAAGGTCAGGGAGCTTGTCAACTTTTATTAGTTTGTTAATCATCTCGTCGAGAGATTTGCTGTCAACCCAATCGTCTCCGTCAATCACTCTGAAATATGTTCCTGTTGCTTTTTCTAGAGCTGCATTTATTGTTGAGCCGTGTCCTCCGTTTTGTTTGTCGATGATTTTTACAATGTTTGGGTAATGCTCTTGGAATGCCTTTGCAACTTTAATTGTGTTGTCTTTTGAACCATCGTTTACAACAATTATTTCAAGCAGGTTTGAAACACTGCTGCTCAATAAAGAAAACAAGCATCTGTCGAGATATTGTTCTACGTTGTAGGAAGGCACACAAATGCTCAATATCTTCTCTGCGCCCTCAGCGCTATTTTTAACGGCAGGCCAGTTCGTTCTGGCATTGTCTAATTCTTTTGCATCAAGTGCTTTTTCTATAATTTCGTCATATCGTTTTGCTACGTTTTCTGACTTGTAGAGAGTCCTGTATTCTTTGTTGATTGCAGGTTTAAGTTTGTGATTTGCAATGTTTCTCAATATTTCAGAAAGCTCTTCTATGTTTTGATTTTCGCAGCAAACACCGCCGGCATCTTTAACCATTGAGTATGCTGGTGAATAGTTGCCTGTGATAGCAAGTATTGGCTTGTCGGTGCCAAAATAGTCTGCAAGTTTTCCTGCAAAGAAAACTGATCCTCCTGGATTGTCAAGGAAATCAAACTTTGCGTCTACGTGAATGAGCCAGTCGGTCTCTTTCATGATTTGTAGGCTGGTTAGATAGTCAACGCTGTCCTCAATAGAAATTGTGTCATAGAGATAGTAGTTATAGACAAGCGTCCTCACTTCATCAGGAACATTGCCTATGAATCTTAATTTCAAATTTGAGATGACATCTGACTCTTTGTCTTTGAGGAGCTTGATTGCCCTCACTATTGGCACTAAAGACCTCACTGTATCGGAGTGGCCCAGGAACGTGAGTTCAACAACATTATCGTCCTCTTTTTTGTGACTATTGGGTTCTGGGTAGATGCTTTCGTCATATGAATGAGGGACAGAGAAAGTGTTGTTTCTCCTTCTTCCGTCTAACACATAATTCTTTAGTGTGTCTAGCGGAAAGAGTAAAACGTCTGAATTGTGAATTGCATAGTCCTCAGTTTCTTTCTGTTCACAAAGGTGACGTATTTTGTCCGACGGGTGATTTTTCCATCCATCGCACCCTGCCCACAGTGCTACTTGAAAATCAATTTTTTCCTGAGGTGACAACTCCTCGTTTTCCAACACGAAGGCTTTTAGGTCATAGGGAGATTTTGATATAGGATCAGCTAAAGAAGCTATCCATTTAGCTTCAGGGCACGCCTCTTTAATTTTTTTGGCAACAGAAATGCTCTCTGGTGGCATGCTTCTAGTCATAAATGCATCGTAGTGCTCTGTTTTGTTTCTTTCTATAAACAATTCAGCACATTTGTCGACCCATTCGTCAAGCTTGTCAGTTTTTATTGGGAACACATTTATGTTGTCAGAAGTGAGGTTTAGCTTGTGTTTGTAGCTCCACAAGTCGCAATCGGCGGAGCAAACATCATATGTGTGTTTTGATTTGCTCAGTAGTTTGTAGGTGACTATTCCTTCAGAAGAAGTGGCTGGAGGAAAAAACCAGCTTGCAACGAAAATTTTCAAAATTTCTCCTTTAATTCTTAAGAAAGGTTCTCCAGGAATTTGACTATTCTTTTTGAAGCGTTCCCATCGCCATATGGGTTAATCGCCTTGCTCATTTGTGAATATTTTTCTTCACATGTGAGCAAATCAGTGACAATTTTTACAATGCTCGCTTTATCAACGCCGGCAACCACAGCTGTGCCTGCCATCACGGCTTCTGGTCTTTCTGTTTCAGTTCTCAAGACCACAACAGGTTTGCCGAGATGTGGGGCTTCTTCTTGAAGGCCACCAGAATCGGTCATGACTAACTTGCATTTGTTCATTGCGTTGTGCAAATCCTCTACGTCCACAGGGTCCGTGAGTGTTACATGTTTGTTTTGTCCCAACACATCGAACACGGTTTCCCGAACAGCAGGGTTTAGATGCACTGGATAAATCACACGAAGGTCGTCAAAATTTTTTGTTAATTCGTTTACAGCTTCGCAAATGTTTTTTAGAGGCTCTCCGAGGTTTTCACGTCTGTGCGCAGTTAGCACTATGGTTGGTTTTGAGAAGTCGTGTTTTTGCAAATCCTCATTTTTAAATTTATATGCATCTTTTGTAGTGTATTGGAACGCGTCGATTACGGTGTTCCCTGTGACCACAACACCCTGTTCAATTCCTTCTTTCTCGAGCGCAAGCTTGTTGTTTTCTGTTGGGGCGAAATGATATGTTGCGATAGCCGAAATGATTTTTCTGTTCATTTCTTCGGGAAAAGGTGAATAGATGTTTCCTGTGCGCAAGCCTGCTTCAACATGTCCAACTGTTATTTTTTCGTAAAAAGAGGCAAGCGCAGCCGCCATGCTGGTGGTTGTGTCGCCGTGCACCAAAACAATGTCAGGTTTAGATTTCTCAAGGATGGGCTTCATAGAATTCAGCACATCTGTCGTGATTGAAGTGATTGTCTGACGGGGTTTCATTATTTCAAGATCAAAGTCGGGCTTGATGTTGAAAATGTCTAGCACCTGGTCAAGCATGGTTCTGTGCTGGCCAGTGACGCAAACTTGACCATCGAGTTTGTTTGATTTATTGATCTCGAGGACCAGCGGGCACATCTTAATGGCTTCTGGTCTTGTCCCAAACACAGTGAGTACTCTAAGCAACTTATTCCAATCTATCTATATTTTTCTACTGTCTAATTCTATTTTATTGACCAGTGTAAAAATTGTTTTTCCGAAAAGATTGACTTTCCTTGTATTATCGATTTATGAAAAAAATGGGCAAAAAAACGCTGAGTGTTGCTTTTTCGCTTTTTATGGCAACAGTTTTGTGCGCGTCGCAAATTCTTGTATTCAACACCCTGGCATATGCCGACGACCTTGATAAGCAGGCTGTATTGCAGGAAATAGGCACGTCGGGCTATTCGGAAGATGCGGTAGTTGTTAAGTTTAAGGACAGTGTTGAGAGTCCATCGTCGCAGTCTGTAATTGATGGCTCAAATGCTGTTAAAGACACAGAAGAGGCAGCACCAAAAAAAATAGCAGACAACACAGCTGTTGTTGAGCTTCAAGATGGCGCTTCAGTTGTTGAGGCAATTGTCGATTTAAAAGAAGATCCAAGAGTTGAATATGTGGAGCCCGACTATACCATCGAGTTGGCAGATGAGACAACGCTTGCAAATGACGTGAACCGTCTCGGCGGGCAAACATATTCGGACGCCGATTCTTCGATTGCTGGCAATTCGCTTTCTGATTCTGCGTCTGTTGCTTCTAAAGTTGAAGTCAACGACCCAAACGTTGGGCAACAATGGTACATTTCCGATGAGAACTCTAAGGTTAAAGATGCCTGGGATGTCGCTAAATGCAATAATCAGGTGACTGTTGCAATTGTTGACACAGGTGTCGATGCTGACAATCCTGAGCTAGTAAACAACATCGTAGGTGGCAGGTCTTTTGCTACCGACGATGCGAGTGATTGGAATGATACGCACGGACATGGGACAGCAGTAGCTGGTGTTATTTCGGCACAAACTAACAATGCACTTGACATTTCTGGTGCGAGCTACAACGCTAACCTTTTGATTTGCAGGGCTTTTACTGGGAAAACTGCACCTTCTAGCGACATTGCAGCGGGGATAAGATGGATTATTGGCGTTGCAGACCAATACAACGTAAAAGTTATCAACATGAGTTTTGGCATTTCAAAATCTCAACCAAAAGCAATAGAAGAAGCAATCAACGATGCAGAGTCAGCTGGCATTCTTTGTGTTTGTGCAAGCGGCAATGAAAGCAACATAACTGATCTTGCAAGCGTCGATTTCCCTGCTAATTTAGACAACACAGTTGGAGTTGGGGCAATCACATCCAGGCACACAAGAAGCTATTTTTCAAACGTTGGGGAGTCTCTTGATGTTGTGGCACCAGGCTCAAACATTCGAACACTAAGCATTAATTCAGGAGAAGAAGTCTATGAAGATGGAACTTCCTTTTCCACTCCGTTTGTCTCAGCTGCCGCCGCTTTGTGCTATTCGACTAACCATCATGCGAAGCCATCTGTAATAAAGGGCTGTTTAACATCTACTGCAATTGATTTGGGCACAAGCGGGAAAGATGATTATTACGGCTATGGTCAAGTGGATGTTTATAGTGCGGTTATATCTGCCAAGTCTACTAAGGCTAACAACTACAAGATTTTTAATCCAAAAGATGATTCAAAGATTGATCAGTTTAAATCTAGAGTTTTTAATGGCTTGTTGAACAAAAATTCTTCTGTCGATGTGTCTGACATTGGAATTAATGTCTCAGACATAACTTTTCAAAACACTTCAGGTCAAGTGCTCACGGGGGCTACTGCTTTAACTGAAATAATTCGCAGTCACCCTCTCTTTTCAACTCTTTGTGTGGGCTGGAATTCGCTCAGCTTGGTGACTGACGGCGACATTGTTTCGTCTGTTTCTGTAGATAGCTATATGACCACATGGAAAGACGATTTGATCAGTGCTTTTGTTGACAAGTATGAGTCATTTCTGGAAAACGCTCCATTGAATGGAAGCGATGTTAAGAAGGCCGCATTTGTTCACGATTGGATTTGTGGCAACACAACCTATTCTTTACAAACTATAAATTTGCCAGAATTTGCAATAGGTTGCATTGCTAACGGCAAGGCGCTTTGCGCAGGCTATTCCTATGCCTATCAGTTCCTTTGTGAACAAATTGGGATTGACTGCAATTATGTTGCGGGAACAACGAATGCTGGATCTCACGCATGGAATAAAGTAAAAATAGATGGACAGTGGTTCTTGGTTGACTCAACCTGGGATGGTTCATTCACTTCTGCATCAAATCCAAATAACTTTGGGCATGCCTATTTTTTGCTAAATGACGAGGAGTTTAAAGAGGCAGGAGATGGTTCACATGCAAACGATTGTGATGTCACTGGGAATGAACCTATTAACAATGATTGGTATTTTGCTAATAAATATTGGCAGGATGTGAGAGGTCCTCTGAGTGTTGAACAACTCAACCAAGATCCAAAACTCACAAAGAAAGATGATTCCAATCCTGGGGGAAATCCATCTTCATCATCTCTCATCCGAATTTTCGGGCAAGATTGCTATGGAACTAATGCCGCCACCATTTCAAATGACATTAAAGAAAACGGATTGCCAAATGGAGTGATTGTTTGCGGAACGAGTCACTACCTTGATTCTCTCAGTGCAGCTGCACTTTCAGGTTTGCTTGATTATCCAATTCTGCTTGTCAATGGCACCGATGATTCTATGAATGAAACTTCTCTGGGAGCTCTTCAAGAACTCACTAACTCTTCAACAAACTCGCTTGAAATAATCGTTTTAGGTGGAAAGTTTGCAATATCTGAGGGCATCGAGAATGAACTTTCTTCATATGACAGCGATGGAGTTTGTAAGCGCATCTATGGTGATGACGGTTATGCGACTAACCGCGCTGTCTATGACTTTGGCACCACACGTGGATCTTGGGACGCTAACGAAGTTCTTGTAGCTTCAGGCGCTGGTTATCATGACGCGCTCGGTGCAGGCAGCTATGCAATGTCAAAACGAGCATTCATTTTGCTTGTTAACCCAAATGGCGACAATGCGCCAATGATTGACAAGGCCAAAGGTCATGGTCAGGCAACAATTTTGGGTGGCCTTGCCGCTGTTCCTTTCCAGGTCAAATCTGATTTAGAGGACGCTGGAGTGACAACTATTCGTCTCGCTGGCGAAGATGCATATCAAACAAACACTACATTTGTGAAGTATGCAGTTGCTCAAGGAATGTCTCTTGATGGAGCAGGCTTCTCATCTGGTCTTGGTTATTATGATGCTTTGGGTTCTTCTCACATTCTTGGTAAATCCAACAGTGTCATGTTCCTTGTGTCACTTGATTATTCTTTGAATCAACCAGTTTATGACATGCTAAAAGAATCTGGGGTTTCTTTCACTAGCGGTCGTGTCTTTGGTGGCGAAGTTGTTGTTTCAAGCACCACAAAAGAGGCATTTGAAAACTGCATTAATTAGTTAAGTAACAAGCAGTTTTTTACGGGGGCTTCTCGAGGGATTATGAATTCCGCATGAGAAGCCTCCTCTTCTTTTTCATTCAATTTTCACTATTTTGACACACTGAATTATGGATATATAAAAGCGTCCGTGTGATAACATGTTTTTGGGCAAGAGATTCCATTATCTCTGCTGTTTCTGTGCATAAAGTTCTGCTGCCTCTGCATCGATTTCTTCTAGTAGGTGGAGAGTGAAGAATTTTGATACCCAGCAATCGCTAGGTTACATTTCCCAGTGTTTTCTTGTTTGTTTTTATTGATGGGTGTTAAGCACAAAAATCGAAAACAATTCAATTCTTATGCGGGATTTAGAGGTTTTTATTGTTCCACCTTTTAATTGTTTTGTTTTCAAAACGGTAAGTATTTTTTTGAAGGAGGTGTTTATGAAAAAAACCGAATTATCAGATTCGACATTAGGGAAGGGAGGTGTTTTGGTGTCTAAGAAAAACACTATTCAAGGTTCGCTTTTGAGAGTTGTTCTTGCATTTGCGCTTGTTTTAGGCTTAATGCCTTCGTTGGCTACAACTAAAGCTTTTGCTGATGAATCAGCAAATCTCTCTGGATATCCCCAAGCTCCAGACATGACGGTGACATTCGATAGTGATGGGGGAACACCTGCTTCCTCAAATTCAGTTATCAAATTTGATGGAAGTGGCTACTACGTTTCTGCTCCTAGCCCAGCTCCTTCGAAAGCTGGCTTTAAGCTCACCGGTTGGACTATCCAATCTCCTGACAATGAAGAAACCTTTGAATCTAACTTTAGTGATGAAGACTTCTTTGGTTTTGACACTAATGGTGACAGCTCTGTTGTTCTAAAGGCACAATGGACCGAAGATGCGTCTAACCCAGGCACCACTGTTCCAGCGGAAAATGTTGTTGCAAAGATTGGTGATGTTCAATACTCATCTCTTTCAGAGGCTTTTTCTTCTGCCAAAACTGGTGAAATCATTACCATGACAGCTGATGTTGACGATGTCTATGGCATATTCGTAAAAGATAAAGCTGTGACTCTCGACATGGCTGGTCACAAAATCACTTCTGACAATCTTGATGCTGACGGTCAGCAAATCTACGTGAGGAAATCTGACGATAAGAGCAAGACATGGCCAGCTGTTTTCAATGTAGAAAACGAAGGTTCGTCACTCACTATTACTGGGAATGGCACTATTGCTGGCCCAGAAGGTGAGCAGGCTAAAGCCCTCGATTCAACTTGCATAATTACTGTCGATTCGGGATCTAGCTTCACAATGACCGATGGCGCTATCACATGTGGTGGCATTGGGTCAGATGGCATGTATGGTGTTTATGCTCTTGGCGGTGGATCTATCACTTTAGGCGAAGAGGCGGGCAATGGGCCTTCCATTACCTCTCATTTCGCTGCGGTTGGAGAGAACAACACAACAAGCCCAGCTAATGTCACAATTTATGGTGGCAATTACAAGTCAATGGCTACACCAGGAGATAGTGACTGGTGGTATTACTTCTGCACTCCTGTTTATGCTGCTGCTTCTGGCAACATCAACATTTCAGGCGGCACTTTTGAAGGCACATATGGACTTGTTTCTCGTTACGCCAATGTCGATCAAAATCTGCGCATTTCAGGCGGCACTTTTAATGGTGCCAAACAAGCTATTTTAAAGGAAGATAAACAAGGCACAGAAGGTGCAACTGGCACTCGTTCAATTGCAGTGGCGGGCGGTTCTTTCTCAACAGCTGTTCCAGCTGACATGTGTGCAGAAGGCTTTGAACCAAAAGAGAATGGCGATGGCACATTTGGTGTCCAAAATGAGAAGACCGACCCTGTTTCTGGTCCTTACGACCTAAAAGCCCTTGTCGTTGATTCTGAAGGCAATCCTGTTAGCGGAATGAACTTTAATCTCTACAAGACAGGTTCATCTGCAGGTGCTACTGAGCCAGGTTCACCAGTTTTTGGTTCGAGCTTAAAAACCTACACCACTGATGCAGATGGTGTTCTTTCTGTCAACGCACAAGAATCGTTTGACAAGTTACAGTATTTTGTCTCTAATGCTAAGTATGCGGCTATTAAGTCGGCAGACAAAAACAATGTGGTTAGCAGCATTGACATTTCAAACGCAATCGGGCAAAAGCACACTCAAACAGGCGATGGTCTTTTGTATCTTGGTTATAAAGAGAAATTAACTACCCCAAGAACCGACTTCTTCTATAGATTTGCATTTGATGATTTCCAATATGTGAACCTTGATTCTAATGGCAACAATAACAATGCTGCACCTGAGCAAATTGATGCAACAGTAAAAATTGTTGTTGAAAAGAGAACAGGCGTTTATAAAGACGATCTTCAAACCGCAATATCAAAAGCTTCTGCTCTAGAAGAAACCGATTATTTCTCAGGGTGGGACGCTCTTAAGACTTCTCTAGATGCGGCTAAAAGTGTGGATGCTGACTCATCAGCCACACAAGATGCAGTCGATGAGGCTACGGAGAATCTCAATGCAGCTGTTGAAGGTCTTGTTCAATATCCTGGCTCTACAGACTCAAAAATTCAAATTCTCGTGCTTGGTGAAGATGGAACACCATACAACGGAGATATCAAGTTTGTAGCCTATGGACTTGGCGATGATGGGAATGTAACTGAAACTGTGGTTGCAGACGACATTATGGCTTCAGGCGGAATTCTTTCTTTAGAGCTCACAACTGTAAATCAAAAAAATGTTGTTGTTAAGGTAAAACCTGGACAATCTTTGACCTCAGACGATGAATTCAAAATCAAAGTCTCACCATCTTTAAATCAATGGGTGCCAGGCTACTTTATTAGCGTTAACGGCACAGATCTGCCTTATGATGGGTCTCAGGTGCGTGGTCTAAAGTGCCAGTTAAAAGCAGACCAATCTTGGAATGCTAACGATTTTACCTATGATGGAGCTACTGTTACAGGCCTCAGCGACTCTGGTAAAGCTAAGATGGCTACCGATCCTAATGTTGTTGTGCCATCAACTTCTCCTGACGGAACAGCAATTACTGCAATTGGAAAAGGCGCTGCAAACACTGGCATTTTCAGTGTTGGGTCAGGAACGTCTCAGGTTAATCCTTCTAATGTGACACTTCCTGAAGGAATCACATCAATTGGCGATTTTGCTTTTACGAATTATGCAGGTGTAGCGATTTCTTTCCCTTCAACTCTCAAGAGCATTGGAGTTAATTCATTTGCATCTTCAAAGTTAGAGTCACTAGATCTTCCTGACAGTGTTACAACGTTGGGAAATGCTGCTTTCAGAGCCTCGAAGAATCTCACTACTCTCAAAATCGGCAAAGGCATCACTGAGCTCCCACAGGCGTCTTTTTCAATGACGGGCATTACAAATCTCTCTATTCCAGAGAACGTCAAAACAATCGGAAGAATGGCGTTTGATGGTACCCCTGTTAGCTCTTTGACCTTTGAGGGGAAAGCAACAGTTGAGACTATTGGTGATACCGCTTTCGGAAACAACAGTTTAAAAGAGCTAGAAATACCAGCTTCAGTCAAGACGATTGAGAGATATGCTTTCAGAATTAAACAAGGCGCAACTCTTGAAAAACTCACCCTTCATGAGGGACTGGAGTCTATTGGTAAACAGGCATTCAAAGGCACCTTGCTAACTGAGCTTAACCTTCCAAGCACTGTAACAACTCTTGATAAGAGCGCATTTGAAGCTAATAAAGCTTCTGATGGCAAAGTGGTTTTGTGGGTGACTAACGATGCTCAACTTGAGGACCATGGTGCATTTATTGCAAACAGCGATTTCCACAAGACGCAAAAGGTTTCAAGCGAAGTTACTGTTACATTCAATGCCAACGGTGGAAAGTTTGGCGATAACGATTCACAAGAAGTGAAAGTCGAAAAAGGTCAAGTTGTAGTTGCACCGTCAACTAATCCAACATGGGATAAACATGATTTCATCCGCTGGACTACTGATCCTGAGGGCCAAAATAGATATGACTTCTCAACATCAGTAACTGGTGACATTACCCTTTATGCCTCATGGTATGAGTGGGAGCAATTCACGGTCAAATTTGACCTAAATGGTCATGGTGGACCTCAACCAGAAGATCAAATTGTCTACATTGAGGATCAAGAGCATGCATATGCCACCAAGCCAGCAGACCCTTCGGCAGAAGGTTATTATTTCTGCTGCTGGAATGAAAAGGACCCTGTTTATGGGACGCTCCATAAATGGGATTTCGACGACCATGATTTCTATCATGTAGATGATTCGGCTGATCCTGACACGGGAACGCTAACACTTTACGCTCGCTGGATTCCTGTAAAGTATTCTATTTCCTACAAAAACGTTGACGGTGCTGTTAATCCAAACACCACTTCTCAATACACAATAGAGTCTGAAGACATCGCCTTGCAGCCAGCAAGCAAAGAGGGATATTCTTTTGTGGGCTGGTTTGACAAAGATGGCAGCGAGTCTGGCGACTGGGGCAATCCTGTAGAAAAGATTTCAAAGGGGAGCACAGGTAACGTAGAGCTCTATGCTCGCTGGATTAAAGAACTAAACGTAAAGTTTAGTGTAACCGGAATTGATGCTGACGGAAAAGCACAATCATGGGTTGACGAGTCTGACTTTAAAGTAGCTGAAGGTGACTTGGCCTCTCATTTAACTGAACAGGCATTGTCTGCTAAAGGAGTTAGCTTTGATGCAACTAAGACCTCCGATAACTGGTGGCTTAACAGCATCACGTCTCCTTTTGACAGCTCCATGAAACTTGGCACTCAAAAAATTGGCAAGGATTGGGCATACTGGTCACTTCTCGTTAATGGTGAATATTCTGATAAAGGCGCTGGGCAACTTGAACTCAAAGAAGGCGATGTGATTTCTTGGGTATATGAGATGCCAGCTGCTCCTGAGAAGGTTTACAGAATGGCAGGCGATGACTGCTATGGCACAAACCTTGAAACCATTAAACAAGATGTTGCAGAAAATGGCACACCAAATGGTGTTATTGTTTGCGGAACAGGACATTATCTTGATTCGCTTAGTGCAGCAGCACTTTCAGGCCTTCTGAACTATCCAATTTTGCTTGTAAACGGTTCTGACGATTCAATCAACAGCAATTCACTTGAAGCTTTGTCTCAACTTTCAAATAATGGAGCAAACAAGCTTGACGTCATTGTTCTGGGTGGAAAATTCGCAGTATCTGACGCAATTGAAAGCCAGCTTAATGGCTATGATGTTGACGGAAAATGCGAACGCATCTATGGTGATGACGGTTATGCGACTAACCGCGCTGTCTATGACTTTGGCACCACACGTGGATCTTGGGACGCTAACGAAGTTCTTGTAGCTTCAGCCGCTGGTTATCATGACGCGCTCGGTGCAGGCAGCTATGCGATGTCAAAACGTGCATTCATTTTGCTTGTGAACCCAAATGGCGACAATGCGCCAATGATTGACAAGGCCAAAGGGCATGGTCAGGCAACAATTTTGGGTGGCCTTGCCGCTGTTCCATTCCAGGTGCAGTCTGAATTGGAGGATGCTGGTGTGGCAACAACTCGTCTCGCAGGCGAAGATGCATACCAAACAAACACTACATTTGTGAAGTATGCGGTTGCTCAAGGAATGTCTCTTGATGGAGCAGGCTTCTCTTCTGGTCTTGGTTATTATGACGCACTGGGTTCTTCTCACATTTTGGGCAAATCCAACAGTGTTATGTTCCTTGTGTCTCTTGATGATTCATTGAATCAACCAGTTTATGACATGCTGAAAGAATCTGGGGTTTCTTTCACTAGCGGTCGTGTCTTTGGTGGAAGTGCTGTAATCTCCGATGAAGTTAAACAAGCATTCGAAGAAAGCATCAAATAATTTAGTAGTTAAGTAGAAATATCTACTGTTTTTTTACAAAGGAGGCTTCATGGCGGATCTAAAAAAATCCATTTGCTTGAGGCCTCCTCTCATTTTGTTTTGTTGTTTGTTGTTCCTTCTGGCTTTTCCTGTTTGTGCTTTTGCACAAGATGGTGCTGTGAGCGCCGATGATGCAGATGTACTCAATGACGGTTTCTCACTTTCGTGGGTCGAAAGTGACGGGGAGCACGTCAAGGAAAAAGATTTGTTTGAAAACGAACGCTTTAATTATGTGATGCCCGTCAAAGATGTAGATGGAAACGCAGTAGACGGAGTCAAATTCCAAATTTGGAACGCCACAACGCAAACAAATGAGACGGAGGTCATTTCAGCTGATGGAAAGATTAACCTGTCACTATTAAAAAATCACAACTACATTTTTTTCCCAATGGATAAAGCATGGCAGGGTAAAACCTATGTCTGGGTTAAAGATGGAAAACTTGTGAGCACTAAAACTCTAACAAAAGAATCTTTGAGTTCTCCAACAGTTTGGAGTTATCCAGAGGTTACCCAAGTAACATTGAGCAAACGCTCACAAGCACTAGACAACGAAAACGATGCGAGGCGACACACTTTTTCTTGGTATTTAAAAAGGGATGGCAATGATATCGCTTTGTTTAACCCAAAAGTGGAGTTCGTCAGCACTCTTGAGACTGTGGAAGGAAGGGTTGTAACCTATTCAAGCGGAAGCACCACAATTTATGCTTCTTTGCTTGAAGATGTTGACTACATGGTAATCTACAAGAGCCCTTCTGGCGTAACTTTAGGTGTAGAGCCTTTTCCTGTTGTCTATAAAGACAAAAGCGAATATCCAGAACAATTTAGTGAATATTGGCCTGTTGCTTCGACATATGACCACAGATGTTGTCAACAAGTTCTTTACTTTAATGTAATTCCTTTGTCTGAACTAGGAAGCACTTGCGATAGCATTTCTACAGATGATGGAAACACAACTGTCGAGGGAATGGACTTTACCGATGAGCAATCGGGAAGAAGGCCATCTCTTCACACTTTGGATGTTACTTCGCAATATAAAAATCTAAATGGGTTTGTTGACTATGGGGTTTATTCGATTAAAGCTGAGAATACTGCGCGAAGCGAAGCTTTTAAAGTCGCGGGACTCGATTTTAAAATCACCCAAAAACTACCAAGCGGAAAAACTGTTAAAGCAGTTTATGAAATGAATGATGATGGATCGCTTTTAAAATTAAATTCATTTACTCAAAATGGAGATGCGGTCAAGTTCACAACGAGCACTCTTTCTGCTAAACCAGTTGTTTTTGAATACACCTCTGATGCGCCAGCTAAAAGCAAGATTTTGAATTTGAAGGTTGTGGATGAAGACGGCAACGCTGTGCGTGGTGTTGGAGTTGAGCTCACTGCACAAGGCGAGTTACAAAAGCCAGTCATTTCTCTTCCAACGACCGATGCCTATGGCGAGACAGCGCGCGAGTGTGACGACACAGAAATTGTGGACGTTGCCTATCAAATTTCAATTAAGAACAATGCACGAGAGTTAGTTTCTGAAACTACGGTTCAGTTTGCACGCAACGACACTAGTGGCGTTTATGTAGACAAAATCAATGGGCAAGATTATTCTGGTGAAGCAACTGTTGTTGTTAAAAATGTTGTTAATCGTTCAATTCTGAAATTGAAAGTTACCGATGGTGCAGGCAACCCAGTTGAAGGCGTGTCGTTAAAGCTAGTTCCTGACGCAGACAATGTTCAACACAACAAAGATTCGATTATTCTCACAACAAGAACCGACAAAAATGGAGTTTTGAGCAAGGACATTTCTGAGCTCATCAATGGATCAGGAGAGACAGAATATTGGACTATCTCAACAACTGACAGCAGCCTTGGAGAACCAGAGAGCAGCGCAAAGCTAAAAGCTGATTCAGTAATTTCAATTGGCATGGGTGAAGATGGAGATAATCCTGGTGTGCTTGAATATGACATCGTTGCAGCTCACGATGGTATCCCATACTCTTCGAAGGAATATGCAGGTCTTGTTGATTTGCGTGTCGTCAAAACTTCACTTGTGCAAATACAAAACTATCAGGATCACGCCCAAAGACTTGATAGGCCATTTTTAATTGTTGAGAATGGCTCTAAGATTGAGGCTCCTGAGCTGGTGACTGATGGAACGCCAATTGCTGGTTGGTATACTGACCCCAATTTCACAAATAAATGGAATTTTGATAACGATGTCGTGAGCGAAAACATGTCATTGTATCCAAAGTGGAAAACAAGTCTTGGTCTTAGAGTGACGCGTCTTGCTGGCGATGACTGCTATGGGACAAATTTTGACACGTTGTGTCAGGATGTTGACAATAATGGAAGACCAAATGGAGTAATTGTTTGTGGAACAAGCCACTATCTTGACTCATTGAGTGCCGCGGCACTTTCTGGACTTCTTGATTATCCCGTTTTGCTTGTCAATGGTTCAGACTCAGTTTTGAATGAAACTTCGTTATCGGCAATCAAAATGCTCACTAATGATGGCGCAAATAAAATTGAGTTAATTGTTCTTGGTGGCAAGTTTGCCATTTCTGAAGAGATGGAATCTCAGTTGAGCGCTTTTGACAGCGACGGAAGTTGTGAGAGAATTTTCGGCGATGATGGGTATTCAACCAATCGTGCTGTCTATGACTTTGGATTGACCCGTGGTTCTTGGAACTCAGATGAAGTTTTGATCGCATCTGGTGCGGGTTATCATGATGCTTTGGGGGCTGGCGGCTATGCAGCAGCCAAGAATACTTTCATTTTTCTTGCAAACCCACACAGTGACAACTCTTCAATGATTGCGAAGGCTAAAAATCACTCTAGAGCCACAATCCTTGGTGGTGTTTTTGCGGTTTCTAACGAAACTCAAGCCGGACTAGAATCGGCTGGTCTAACAACAGCCAGGCTTGCAGGGGATGATGCCTACAAAACAAATGTTGAGTTTGTTAAATATGCTTTGGCAAATGGAATGAGCCTCAACGCTGCTGGTTTCTCCTCTGGTCTTGGCTATTACGATGCTCTTGGCTCTTCTCACATCCTTGGAAAGTCTAGGAGTGTGATTTTTTTGATTTCTCTAGACAGTTCGCTAAATCGTCCTGCAATAGACATGCTTTACAACAGCACTGAGGAATTGACTGATGGAACTGTTTTTGGTGGTGAAGCAGTAATCACACAAGACTTTGTAAACAGCATTCTGTAGTTTTAAGTCTCAGCATTTCTTCTTTGTTTAAGGACCTGATTAGTCGGGTCCTTAATTATTTTTTAGCTTTATTTTCTTTGATAAAATTTAAAAGTCTAATTTTTGAACATTTGCGCCTTTGAGGGAACTCGTTTATCTGCAAAACGAATTGCACATGTTCTCTAACGTCTGCTTGTCAAATAATTCTGTTATGGCAAGACATTTCTGCAACTTTTCAATGTTGATATTTTATGGAAAGGGTTTCTAGATGCTAAAAAAATTTACATCGAGTCTTTTAGCATTATGTTTGGCTTTGATGGCTCTGCCGGCCAATCTAGCTTTTGCTGAGGACTCAACTAGTCAGGTGTTGACAACACCTCTTGAGTTTAAAGCTCAGGTTGTTGACACATCTGGCACCCCAGTTGTTGGTGCGAAATTTGCAGCATATAAAACTGGTAGCGCGCAAGGTGCTGTTTCTCCTGGCGCATCAACAAGCGGTTCTAAGGTGGAAGAATATGTGACTGACAGTGATGGAGTTCTGACTGTTGAATCAAAGTCACTTGGAGATCTTGTTTACACCTATTACTTCGATTCATTGTCTTCAAGGTATGTTGCACTCAAGTCATCTGATGCAAACAACCAAATTCAATCGATTGAAATGAAAAATGAACTTAAGCAAGCAACTGGCACAGGCGATGTTCCTCTTTATTTAGGATTGCGTGAAAAAGCGACATCTCCTGTTCTTCGTTATTTTAACGATGTTGCTATTGACACTGAGAACTTTGTTACTCTCGATTCAACACCAACAGCAACAACAAGCACTCCAACTTCTATTGAAACAGAGGTCAAAATTGTTATGGCTCCAAGAACAGGGGTTTATAAAGACGCCCTGAAAGAGCTCATTGATTCTGCTTCAACACTGAATTCATCTGACTACTGCTATGGATTTGATGATATGTCAGCCGTTCTTTCTGTTGCAAAAGGCGTTTATGACAATGGCGCCGCAACCCAACAAGACGTAAATAAAGCAAGCGCTGATCTTCAATCGGCAATTGATGCCATGATTAAATATCCTCCAACCACTGAAGATGAATTCCAAGCTATCGTTCTTGGGCCAGATGGAAAAACTTTTTCAGATGAAGTTAAGTTTGCAGCATATGAATTGAATTCGGACGGCTCGACTAGTGAAAATGTGCTCGCAGATGACATCACTCCAACGAACGGCATTATTCGTTTAACGGCTGCTGATCTTTCCAACAAAAGTGCTGTTGTTAAATTAAAGGAAAATGAAAATTACGAGACTGAAGACACCATCAAACTCGATGTTGCAGTTGAATATGGTGCAGGATATTTCGAGAAAGTAAACGGAGAAGCTATTGGTTATGGCAACACCGTTTATAAATATGCCTTCAAGCTTGCAAGCAAAGAAGTTAAGGTTGATGTTCCAGTTTCTGGACCGCTCACACTAAATGCAAAAGTTGTTGATGAAAATGGCAAGCCAGTGTCCAACATGAGATTTGGACTTTATAAATCTGGTTCCGCCAAGGGCGCAAAACAACCAGGTGCTAATGCATATGGCGCTGCTCTTAAGGACTACTACACTGACAAAGAAGGTGTTCTCAAAATTAGTGCTGCTGAGGCGGCAGAACTCACTGATTATTGGTATACAACCAAGTTGTATTCACTCATTAAAGCCAAAGATGCAAATTACAATGTAAAAAACATTAGCATTTCGAATGAACAGCGTCAGTTTTCAAGAGACGGGAATTTACCTCTCTATCTTGGACAAGACGAGAAAATGACGACTCCGCGTTTGAAGTACTTTAACGATTTTGCTTTTACTGACATTGAATTTGTAAACCTTGATGCGAACAGCACAAAGCCATCTGAGGCGCCAATTCCGTTCGACACGGAAGTAAAAATTGTTGTAGAAACCAGAACTGGTGTTTACAAGGACTCCCTAAGTGAGCTTGTCAACAGCGTTTCATCCTACAAAGCCTCTGATTATGCTCAAGGATTTGAGAGTTTTAGCTCTAATCTAGCTACGGCAAAAGATGTGGTTGCAAACAACGAAGCTACTCAAGACGCGGTTGACAAGGCAGAGTCTGATTTGCAAGCTGCTATTTCAGGTTTAATAAAATATCCTCCAACAGATTGCAATTCATTTAACGCGTGTGTTATTGATGAGAGTGGAAAATATTTCTCTGGTTCACAGACTTTTGTTGCCTATGAGCTCGACGACAATGATCAGCCAACCGATACAATCGCTGCCGACAACATTTCAGTTAGCAATGGAATTTTGAGCGCCACTCCACAATCCTTAAACTATAAAAATGTTCTTTTAAAACTGAAGGATAACAACAAATACACGACTTCTGATGAGTTCAAAATTAAAGTTCAACCTCGTCAGAGTTCTTTCTTTGATGATTCTTGCATCCTGAGCGTTAATGGGAAAGATGTTTCCGCTTACGGCACCACTTTAAAAGAATTCTCCGTGAAACTTTCATTAAAGCCTGGCTGGGAAGACCACGCTGGTGGTGTTCCAAAAGGACAGACAGTGAAAGTTGCAGACATTCCAGTTGAATATACCGATGGTGAGGTGGTTGAAGACGGCTTTACTATCGACTTCAACATCCCAAATTCGATAACTTCAAAGCTAGAACACAAGGTTTTTGAGGTTAAAGACGGAAAAATTGCTGGATTTGAAACCGTTTCTGGTTATGAGACTCAAGCCACAATTCTCTACACTAACCAAAAGTATGGAGCCTTTGCTGTTGTTGGTAATGAGGGGACGCTTTCGATGTTTGGCCGTTATGAAGGCAAACTTCCTCTTTTGTGGAGCGCAGAAGATGGTGCTGATGGAGAAGAACAAACACTCGAGAAGATTCTGATTAAAAAGGCACCAACACGCGACGAGAGCACTAACGCAAACAGTGGAAAATCTCAAGGAGAGGGTGTTGACAATCGCTACGACGATGGCGAGCGTCCAGATGCATTCGACACGACCTACAACACACTCGATGTTGTTTTACAAACTCTTCCTATTAGAGACGAAGACGGAAGTGGCGTGAGCAAATCTCTCAAATTTAATTTCTTCGATGCGACAACACAGGAGTTTGAACAGGTAGTTGAGTCTCTGCCAGGACTCCTTCCTCAAGTAACCCTCAAAAAGGATCATCACTACATCGTTTATTTGCAAGATGATGAATATGAGATGAAGAATATGTATTTCACGCTCAATAACAGCAGCGTCGAAACATATCCTATTGACGACAAAACTGACCAGCGAATTCAGCAAGTCACTGTAAAAAAGAAAGCAACAGTTGGGGAGAGCCCCGATGTTCGCAGACATGAGGCTTTCTTTGCTATTGGCTACAAGGACGCAGAAGGCAATGTCGACTATTCGAAATACTTCAGTGATTTAACATTTAAATTTGTTAGTGAAGACGACACACAAACAGGTGAGTGGATTTATGACGAGAATGGGCGTCTTGAAAATCAAATAAAAGTAAACCTTATTGAAGACATTCAATATATGGTGACTGTCGAATCTAGCGATTACACTATTGACTCATTCCCTGTCACAATTAAAAATCACGAGGAAAACCCACTAATTCGTCCATATTTCCCATACAATCATTTCATTTGCGGGAATGTTTTAGAGCTTGATGTTATTGACAAAAGCGAGGCTCATAAAAATGACAGCCCGATAACGAGCATCTCAGGAAAAACAACTGTTAGTGGTTTGAACTTTATGACAAACATCAGCAGCGGAAATTATCTGCTGAACGATCGCATTTTGGGTGATGTAAAGGTTGATGAGTTGGAGGGCCAGGACTATGAGGTGCTCGACCTTGACATGGTTAACATGTACAGAAATGGCGAACTCAGCAAGCTTGCGATTGGTGACTTCACAGTTGAGACTCAAATTCAGTCTGGCAAAAAAGTTAAAGCGGTCTATGAACTTAAGAAAGACGGAAGCCTAAACCTTTTGTCTCACACACAAGATGGAGACAAACTAACTTTCAAAACAACGTCGATGACTATCAACAACTATGTGATTGTTTATGACAAGCCACCAAAGAACATTGAGAATGTCGTGAGATTGTCAGGTGATGACTGCTATGGCACAAACCTTCAGACAATCAAAGAAGACATTGCACAAAATGGCGCACCAAGTGGCGTGATTGTTTGTGGCACTGGTCACTATCTTGATTCTTTGAGTGCAGCAGCTCTCTCTGGTCTTCTCAACTATCCAATTTTGCTTGTAAATGGAACAGATGATTCCATTAATGCCTCCTCACTTCAGGCATTGACTGAGATTACTGCAGGTGGCACAGGCAAACTTGATGTCATTTTGCTTGGTGGTAAATTTGCTGTTTCTGAAGGAATCGAGTCTCAGCTAAATGGCTATGACAATGACGGCAAATGCGAGAGAATTTTTGGAGACGATGGTTATTCAACAAATCGCGCAGTTTATGACTTCGGAGCAACTCGCGGTTCTTGGAACAATGATGAAGTTCTCATCGCGTCTGGAGCTGGCTATCATGACGCTTTGGGTGCCGGCAGCTATGCTGCTTCCAAAAACACTTTCATTCTTCTTGCTAACCCTGCTGGAGACAATTCTGAAATGGTGAAGAAGGCTGCAGCTCATGCTAAAGCTACAATCCTTGGCGGAAAGTTTGCGGTTTCAGATGAAACTCAGCAAGCCATTGAAGCAGCAGGTGTTGCGACTAGCCGAATTGCTGGAGACGATGCCTATAAAACAAATGTTGAGTTTGTTAAGTATGCAATAGCTAACGGAATGAAGCTTGACAAGGCAGGATTCAGCTCAGGTCTTGGATATTACGATGCTCTTGGTTCTTCCCACATTTTGGGCAAGTCAAACAGCGTCATGTTCTTGATTTCTAAAGATGACTCTCTGAATCAGCCTGCATATGAAGTTATTAAGAATAGCGATGAAACCATTGGTTCATCGAGAATCTTCGGTGGAGAAGCGGTCATGACAAAATCGTTCGAAGACGCTTTGAAATCTTTGTAATTTATTGTTTGGATAAAAACTAGATTTAAGTAGAAAGGCAGTTTTGTGGATAAAGCGATGAAATACATTAGCTTTTTGGTTGTCGGATTGTTGGGGGCACTTGCGGCGTCCTATGCGATGTATTCGACAACCAACCACAAAGCTGGCCTTTTGTTCATTCCAATTGTCGTTTTATTGTTTGCTATTTTTGCTTTTGCAATGAGAGGAAGTGAGAGGGGCATTGGCTGGAAAGGAACGTGTTTTGCTGCAATGGTGCTCGTTTCTTGCGCTGTCGCATGGATGGGGCCAACACTTGGGCTTTTCACTCGTCCTGCCGTTGCTTTGCAAGAGGCTTTTGGATTTTCTGAGGCGCTTGTTCCTTTTGTCACTCAAGTGTTGTTTTCTATTGCAGGCATTGGAGTTGTCGCGGTTTGCGCATGGAATTTTATTTCTCCTGCTCCAGAACAAAAGTTCGATGATGAAGATGAACGCAAAAGAGTTAGGTATGCCCAAACAGTAAAGATGATAACATTTATCGTTCTCTTTGCGGGCATCCTAATTTGTTCTTGCGTGCCTTCCATCAGAGAAGAACTAACAAAACTTGCTTCCTATGCTTCAGGCGATTTTGGTGGCCTCACAGAATACATCAGAAGCTATGGGGCATATGCTGTTGTTGTTACATTCCTGTTGATGATTTTTCAAAGTCTTGCAGCGCCAATACCTGCTTTTCTCATTACATTTGCAAATGCAGCTGTGTTCGGATGGGTGTGGGGCGCACTCATTTCCTGGTCGAGCGCAATGGTTGCTTCTGTTATTTGTTTTTACATCGCAAGATTTCTCGGGCGAGACGCCGTTATGAATTTTATGAGCAAAGGAATGCTTGCTTCAATCGACAAATTCTTTGAGAAATATGGCAAAAATGCGATTCTAGTTTGCCGTCTTCTTCCTTTTGTTTCCTTTGATTTCGTTAGCTATGCAGCCGGACTCACAGGAATGAATTTTTGGGGCTTCTTTTTGGCGACTGGAATTGGTCAGTTGCCTGCAACGCTTGTTTATTCCTACCTTGGCGACATGCTCACATCAGGCGTTGTTTATGCAATGTATGCAATTCTCACAACCTGTGCTTTATTCGTTGCAATCATGCTTGGAAGAAAGGTCTACAAAGACCGCCACAAGGGCATGATTGTTGATGAGTAATCATTTCGTTTAGTTTTTAATCTTCCACCCAGACCTGAGTGTATTCAGCAGGTATCACGACTTGATCATAGATTGGCGTGTACTGCTTATGTAGGCCATTTCAAGGTTGTGGCCGGTGCGCTTGCCAGGCAGCTTCATTTGGAAATTGAGCGCCACACATGCAAACCACGGCTACTAGATTGTTTACCACTCTTTCTGGAGTCACTAGCACTTGCTCCCAGTGTCCCGATGGGGGTTTTGCGGTGCTGCCGCCACTTGGGTTGCCACTGTTCGTGTTTGTACTGCTTGTTGCTGGGTTATTATTCTTAGTTGAACTATTCTTGCTTTGAGTGCCGTCTCTAGAATCGTCTTCTGAGTCGGCCTTTTCATCTTCGGAGTCTTCCTCTTCTTCTGCTTCAATCTCTTCCTTAGCTGGTTCTGGAACAGCATCAGCTTCTTCTTCAATTAAGTCAAGCAAGTCTGATTGTCCCAACAGTGCTTTTTTTGAAATAGTTTCTATGTTTGCGTTGTTCTTTTTTTCTGGATTTTTTCCGAATGCTTGGACGTTGATTTGCACAATTGGCAATGAGAATGCGAGAACGAGCGTGACAAACAGTGTCACTTTATCAAGCTGTGTTTTTGCCGTAGTTTTTATAATTGCGTTTTTGCGCAAAATTCTCCTTAAGAAAATGATTATATAGTGGTGTTATTGGGAAGCAGAACCATGCTCTGTGCAGGCAGACACGGTGATGTGTTATGATATTTCGACTACAGTGGACCACTGCAACCGTCTGTATATCTTACTGCATAATCACAAAAGTGCTTCATTTTTTCTGCCTGATTCATAGTTTTTCTACAATTTGGTGCATTCGTTCATTAAGGAGAAGTATGTTGACAACTAATAAATTAAAGGTGTCAGTTGCCTTCGTCGTCGCAATGTTTGTTCTTGGATTTGTTGCATTGTTTCCTTCTTGCGCAATTGCAGAAGAATCAAACGTGGCTGATGGTGTTTCTGTTTCTGGCACTGCGTGGACTTCAGATGATTTTACCTATGCAGATGTACAAACAGTAACGAGTTCAACTGGGGGCGAACCACTATACCCAGAGGGAGTAAAGCTCTATGGATGCGACTATTCTAGGCAATTCTACTTAAAAGGAATAGTCGTTAGTGGTTTTTCTGAGTCAGGCGCTCAAAAGTTAGCCGATGGCAACACCGACATTGTCATTCCACGAACCGACACAGAAGGAAACGTTTTGATTGGGGTTGGACCTTCAGCTTTTAGAGAAAAAGGTCTCACATCTGTTGAGTTCCCAACTGGAATGAAGACTGATTATGTTGATGAGACAACTAAATATGTTTCAAGGCGTGGCAATTTTGTAATTCTAGAAGGGGCTTTTTCAAAAAACAATTTAACTGAAGTGAATTTGCCAGAAGGTGTCATCGCTTGCATGCCAAATTCTTTTTTCATGAATAAGTTGGAGACTGTAAAGCTCCCTCGCACAATTTGGTGGATAGAAAATCAGGCTTTTGCGAGAAACCAGATCTCTGAGGTCGTGTTCCCTACAACCACAGATTTTCAACTTGAAATCCATGGAAGTGCGTTCGGTTCGAACAACATTAAAAGTTTGAGACTTCCTGATTTCACCGCTGTTGTGAATAAGACCGCATTTGTTTTAAACCCAGGACTAGAGGCAATTTCAGATGCTTGCACTAATTCCAGCATTAAAAATGGCGGCGGCGTTGTCTACATGTACACCGACAATTTGAATTTGCAAAACCTAGACAGAATCCACACCACCGACAGAGCAACAGAAAGCCAACACTCATGGTGTCAAAAGCTGATTTCTGAAATTGGAGCCTACAAATCTGACGTTCAGTGGCTCTCGCAAGATTTCACCTATGAAGACACAGAGAACTATCGTGTCAAAATCACTGGTTTAAGCGAAAGTGGAATTGCAAAAAGAAAGGTTAATCCTGACCTTGCATTCCCCGACGTTGACTCGCGTGGAAGATTTGTTGTAGAAATTGCTGGAACAACTAATAATTCAGAATTTGAAGGTGGAGTTTTTGCAACTGCTGATGAAAAACTAAGGTCAGTCACTTTTCCATCACTTTGCAAAACTATTGGTGAAAACGCCTTTAGATGCGCTGGGTTAATAGATGCTGTGATTAGCAACGACGTTGAGACGATTGGACTTGCTGCTTTTCAGCAGAACAATCTCTCAAGCATAATCTTGCCTGATTCAGTTAAATCAATTGGCGCAGGTTGTTTTGCTACTAACCCGACTCTTGAGAAAATCGATTTGTCAAATAGTTTGACAGAAATCCCAGGTGGGGCTTTTGGCTGTAGTGACGGTGTTAATTACATGACGAACCTGACAAGCATAAAAATCCCTGAGTCAATTACATCTATTGGGCAAAATGCTTTTGCTGGGAATAACTTTCATGAAATCAACATTCCGAAAAGTGTTAAATCAATTGGCAAGTATGCTTTTTCCACTAAGAACTATTTAAGCGATGAGTGCAAGTTGACTCTTGAAGAGGGACTTGTGTCGATTGGTGATTATGCGTTCAGAAACAAAGTCATCAAAGAAGTTCATCTCCCAACGACAGTTGAAGAGTTAAAAGCTAAAACTTTCATTAAGCAATATTCAGATAGCACACATGCTGTTGTAACTAAAGTCTATGTGTCTAAAGAGGTTCAGGCGACAGATAAAACGAAATTCCCGACGTCTGAATATCACGAAATTATTTTAGACACGAACAACTTGTGGGTTGCAAGCGACTTTACCTATGACAACGTTGTTTCTTCTGGCGGAGATTCAATTCGTGTGGTTACTGGCTTGAGCGAATCAGGACAAACTAAAGCAAGCTCTCATAAAAATCTAGTCATTCCTTCTTCTGACACAACAGGTGCAACAGTGCAGGGAATTGGCGCAGCTGCATTTAAAGGACAAGAGTTTACGTCAGTTTCATTTGGAAGGGGAACTGGAAAAATCGAGATTGGAGATGAGGCTTTTGCAGGTTGCAGACTTGATAGCATGGTGTTGCCAGACGAGCTTGTTTCGATTGGCAAATCTTCTTTTGCTGACAACAACTTAACAACCCTAAACATCCCTTCTACTTTGAGCACAATTCCTGAAAGCGCATTTGAGAACAATGCTTTTAAAGAACTCGTTATTCCTGGAAATGTGCACGTTATTGAAAGGAATGCTTTTTACAATCCAAGCCCAGCAAGCGATTACATTAGCTCGCTTTCTTTAAACGAAGGATTGATGACAGTTGCTGACAATGCTTTTGGTGGACTCATGGCCACAAAGGCTGAGTTGCCATCCACCGTCTCAGAATTGTCAGAACTTGCTTTTGGAGACACAACCTCAAATCCTGTTGCCCTTCACACCAACTGCAAGGAAATTGTTGATGGTCTAACTAACCTCCCTGCTAAAGGCAAAAATTTTGAAACAGTTTACGATAAATTAACCCTCACAGGCTGGTCATCTGAAGACTTCACCTATGTCGGATCTGCCATTACTGGTTTCTCTGAGACAGGAAAAGTTAAACGTGAATCTAACCTAAATCTTGTTTTACCAGACGTTTCCCCTGATGGAACAGTCATAACGGAAATATCAGGTTACGTTGCGCCGACTAAGCTAAGCGACGTTAATCAAACAGTCGTTGATGTGGGAAATCCTGTTTTCGGGGTTCCTGAAAGCGAGATTTCATTTGGTTCATCTGACAAAGGAAATGTAATTAGTCCTAATGGCTTGAAGTCGGTTATTTTGCCAGCAAGCTTGCAAACAATTGGCGAGAACGCTTTTAGATACAACAATCTTGAGATAGTTCAATTCCCAGAAACGCTAACCTCCATTGGAACAACTGCTTTTAAGGGGAACAAGCTCACTAACATCTATCTTCCCGATTCTGTCACAAGTTGTGGCGATGGATGTTTTTCTAACAACAACATTACGAAGGCTCGTCTCTCCGAGCAAATGCCAATTATTCCTGACGGCTTCCTTTCGATGAACATTCGCATGGAAAACATCACTTTGCCTGAGTGCATTACCGACATTGGGCAAACTGCCTTTGCTGGTGCTCGTTTAACAGAACTTACTATCCCATCAAATGTCACACACATCGGAAGAAAAGCGTTTCATTTGCATCACTTGTCGGAGCTGACGATTCCGGGAAATGTCAAAACTATCGATGACAATGCTTTTGAAGGCACATTCAAAGGACAAACATTAAAGAGCCTAACCATCGAAGAAGGTGTTGAGTCTATTGGAAATGGCTGTTTTAAAGAGGGTCTTTTGGCAGAAGTCACTCTTCCTGCAAGCGTTAAATCTTTTGGATATAAAGTCTTTGAGAACAATGTCGGCATTGACCCAGAAAAGGGTGATCACAGAGTAAAAGTTCTTTATTCTGATGCTTCACAGGGGTCTCTCTTCACTGAAGGTGACAACACGGTTTTGATTGAAAAAGTTGACGAACCAATTGGAAATCCTATTAATGTCACAAGACTTTCAGGTGATGATTGTTATGGGACAAATCTCGACACTATCAAAAACGACATCGAAACCAACGGTTTGCCAACCGGTGTCATAGTTTGTGGCACAAGCCATTATCTTGACTCATTGAGCGCTGCTGCTCTTTCGGGAATGTTGGACTATCCTGTTTTGCTTGTAAATGGTTCCGACGATGCTATTAATTCGACATCTTTAGAGGCTCTAAATGAGCTAACTGGCGGTGGCTCTAGAACTCTTGACATCATAGTGCTTGGGGGCAAATTTGCTATCTCTGATGGCATCGAAAGTGAACTTTGCGCCTATGACAGAGATGGTGCATGCGATCGAATCTTTGGTGATGATGGATATGCAACCAACCGAGCGGTTTATGATTTTGGAAACACACGTGGATCTTGGAACGCAAACGAAGTTCTCGTTGCTTCAGGTGCGGGCTATCATGACGCACTCGGGGCTGGAAGCTATGCAATGGCAAATGATTCTTTCATCTTGTTAGTCAATCCCTATGGTGATAATGCACCGATGGCAGAAAAGGCTTCGCATCATGCAAAAGCCACAGTGCTTGGCGGCTTCTTTGCTGTCCCCCAAGATGTTGAAAATTCGTTGACATCATCTGGAATTGCTACTTCAAGAATTGCTGGCGATGACGCATATCAAACAAACATTGCTTTCGTAACCTATGCAGTTGCTCAAGGAATGTCGCTAGAAGGTGCAGGTTTTAGTTCTGGACTTGGTTACTATGACGCCCTTGGCTCTTCACACAATCTTGGCAAAACTAAAAGCGTCATGTTCCTTGCTTCGCTGGATGAGAGTCTCAATCAAGGAGCCTATGATTTAATGAAGAGCTCTGGCGCTAGCATCAAAAACGCTAAAGTTTTTGGCGGTTTGGCTGTCATTTCATCTACAACCGAAAATGCTATTAGGACTGTCCTGCAATAAATTTCATCTGGCGCATGCATTTAAGGATCTTTAGTTAAAGGTTAGTGGGTGTATAAGGGCCGAAAAATTGGTTAGTCATTATTTGCATTGCGAAGTTTAAAGAGCATCAGTCACCCTTGGCACCCTTCGGGGTGCTTTTTTTTCTGTGCAAGTCGCAACCATTTCATGGATTAAACATCATCTTGATGCTGGGGTTTGCGCCGACAGCTAAGTGTGCAAATTAACGACCATTTCCAGATTAAAATGCAACTTTGTTTTGTGGCTAATTCTATTTTTTTCTATTCTTCTTTGTTGATTTTTGTGGTTCAGCCCATCAGTTAGATGGATTTAAGCTGACTCGCTTTGCGGCGCTATCTTAAAGTCTGAGGTCCTTATTTGACTGCCTTTGCGGTCTTTATGGGCAAAATTGAGATGATTTTCCTGTGAGCTCAAACCAAGATTCTAGTTAGTGAGATTTATTTGTGAAAACTAGAAAAAACAGTGGAATTGAGATTACGAGTGGATATATGTATCTAAACAAACACACTGGTGATAAAAAGTAGGTCACAATCAAACCTAAAGTCAAGAGAATCGGAAGCGTTAGGTCTCCTCTTTTCCTACAGATTGCCGCCATCATGCAAGTGACAAAAAGCATGAAATAAAACCCGCTTTTAACTCCAATTGAGAGGATTGGGATGTCATTCCAGCTAGTCGATTTGAACCATTCTGCAATTTTGTTGTCAATGGCAGGGATCAGACTAGTGCGAGGAATGTCAATGTAGTTGGGGTTAATGTTTGTTCCTGTTGATGTTTGATATTCAACATAGGGATGATACATTCGAGGGTCGGGGTAGTTTTTGGCTGGATACCAAAAGCCAAGTGAATTCATCAGAAACGCATCAACATATGATTTCGGGCATTTTAGGCCAATCGACACATAAAGCTTGAGATATTTTCCCAAATCGTTTTTGACATAGTTTTGGTTCAGCCTATCCTTTGCAACATCAGAGATCTCACTTTGCCCCCAATACCATGAGCAATCAGTTGGTGCATAGCCATATGCTTCGGTGTTGTAGGCCTGTATATAGATTAAAATTTCGTCATCATTAAAGCGCTCAGGGTGTTCTTCAAGAGCCCTGGCCATTTGCTGAGACGGGATTGATGACATCTCACGAATCGTCACTTTTGAGCCTGAAACCCCAAGTGCTGAGAAGAATGGCCCTGATATCGCATAGAAGGCCGCAATTGAAATTAACCCTGCAGCAAGCAGTTTTTTCTGTTTGTGCCTCACAAGATAGGGAATTGCCAACACAATCATGACCAGAAATGCATATGCTCCGTTGTTTCGCATCAGCATCATGAGTACGCACCAGACACAAAGTGGAAGCATGTTTTTGGCAGTTATAGTCTCATTATTGGTGATTTTGCTCCCAAGCTTGGTTAGCTCAATTAGTGCTAGCAAAAAGAAAGTGCCAAAGAGCACATCTTGACAAGTTGAAATGCGTGTGATTAATGCAAAGGGGAACAACGCAGAGAACAAAAGTGTTGCAACGAAAAAGACAAAACTTTTTGATCTGTCCAGAACGAAAATGCACAACTTATACAGTGCATAAATGCTGAAAGACGCTTGAATTATCATTGCAATTGAAAGTCCAAGACCAGTTGAGGCAACGGATTTTCCAATGTTTATGCAAGTGCCAAGCAACGCGGAATACAGAACTGAATATTGTGTTCTCAAAGGCACGATGGAATTCAAGAACTGTAACACGTGGTTCCCGCCGTCGTAGGCATAAAGTCCAGGAAACATGATTAAGAACATCATGAATTGAGGAACTGCAAGAATAAAAACTGTGATTATCTTCAATCTTCTGGTTGGTTTCAAGCATCCGTTTTTGCCTTTTGCAATCTCTTTTGTTGACTTGTAATTGCTTGAGTGTCTTCCCTTTACAGTTTCGCTTGGAGCGAAATGCTCGCTATTTGCTTTGCGCTCTGTACTTTCATTGTCCTTAAAAGCGTGTTTGACATTTGAGTTTTCTGCCCATCCTTCAATAACATGCTTTTTTGGTTTTAGGACAAACAAACAAATTGGAGAAACTAAAATCATGGCGGAAATGATTTTAGCAACGGTTAAAAGTCGCCACTCAACTGCTGAATTTGTGTCTAGTTGATAACCAAGCACAAAAACTATTGAGACATATGCCGACAAAGCTAACGTGCAAATAATTAACCTTAGAGTGAAGCAACGCTTGCAGGTTGCAACCTCGTGAGAATAACGACTTGTGTTTTTAGCTGAGTATAATTCTGCTGAATTTTTTTCCGCTGGATAGTCGTTTAGGCTTCCCTGTTGGTTCTCACATTCGTTCTTTCTGAGAGATTTGATTAGTGCGCTTGAAACAACACCAAGTAATATCGAGACGACCAGGGTTAAAAACCAGAGCTCCAAACGAGGCGATGTAATTAAAGACTGGGCGCATTCGCTTGCAGTTGCAATGCTTCTTCCCATGCATGCCATGACCCAGTCCCTAACGGCGAGATGAATGACATATGCAATCATTATTGGTTGGTTTCCAATTTTTGCAGCAGCTGCAAAAAGTTTTTGCGCTGATGGGTTGTCGGTTTGAGACGCTGGATATTTTATTGCAAGCACGAACAAACAAAACACAAGGACATATGTCGACGCATAGATTTCCTGCCAGCCAAACAGCAGACATTCTCCGTAAGATAGAAGCGCGGCAACGAGCGAGCCGATTGTTAAACCTGGCGTTTTCTTCTTTTTAAACTTTTCCTCGTTTTCCCGAACAAAAAGACCTAGTGAGAAACAGGGGATTCCCATGAAGAGCCATGTTCTGAAATAGGGGACATCTGGTTCAAACAATCCAAGAAGTTCTTTTGTGATAAACATGAATGCAAAAAGCAAAATTGAAATCGCATAAAACGCCTTGTTCGAAATCTTGAGTTTCTTCGTCACAAGAACTATTGCATAAACATAGACGAGTGCTGGCAAAAACCACAAGTGGCCAACAGCTCCAGTTTGATTGAAAAGAATGAAATTAATGTAGGTGCTTTTACTATTTAAGTTTGCGAAGAATGCATCGGATCCGCCCCAAATGTTGAGGATTGAGATGAGCAAATAAAAACAAAGAGAGACTGCAAACAGTACTAATATTTTTTTCAGTCTTTTTAAGATTTTCTTCGCGTTTGAATTGTAGGAAAAGAACCCCGAGACCGCAAAAAAGATGGGAACTCCAATTCTTGACAAGCAATTAAACAGCCACTCGATGCTCGTTGTTGGCGTTGCCATGTGAAGATAGACTACGCCTGCAAAAGATACAATTTTTAGTATGTCGAGAGTTTTGTTGCGACCCATCAACAACATTATATTTTGTTTCGCACGAACAAAACTCAGCAAAGTAGCGACAGAATTATGAAGCAATCATACAACAAGGAATGAGTGCCACGCCACACGTCTATTATCCCGCGCGAGCTTGCGCCTTATTTGATTGCACCTGCTACTGGAAACACAATTGCCAAGCTCGCTTGTGGTATGGCCGATGATGCAGTTTGCGCATGTGCTATTCGTTTGGAATACACCTCGTCCGTTTGCCGGAAAGTTTGACCGCATTTCTTAACAGTCATAAAATATATATGAACAAGGTTAAACTGCAAAATTTGTTCTGCACTTGCAGTATATTCCTGCAAAAGAGATGTGGGCGCTTGCCCTGAAGTTGTTTCTTTTTTAGCTCTGCGCATTTTAATAGGAGTAAATTGCCCAAAGAGATTCTGTGTATTGGGCAGAAAGAAGCATATATGAATTCCGATTCGAAGAAACCGTCTAATCCGACGGTCGACTTGGTGGGCATTCACAAGTCTTTTAATCACGTTAGAGCTCTTGTAGACGCAAATTTGCAAGCGTTCCCTGGAGAGGTGCTTGCGATTGTTGGGGATAACGGTGCGGGGAAGTCTACACTCATAAAGATTCTATCGGGAGTTTTAAAGCCCGATTCTGGTTTGATAAAAGTCAATGGCAAGGAATATGATTCACTCACGGTAACCGAGTCATTGAATGCGGGAATTTCGACTGTTTATCAAGATTTATCTCTTGGAAACTCACTGGATGTTGCCTCAAACATTTTTATTGGAACTGAACTCACTAAATTCGGGTTTCTTGATTCAAAAAAAATGCACGAACAATCCAAAAAGCTTCTTAAAGAACTCGAAGTTGACATTCCTGACACTCATGCAATTGTTGGAGATTTGAGCGGCGGTCAACGCCAAGGGGTGGCTGTTGCACGTTTGGTCCATCACGGTGGAAACATACTTATTTTTGATGAACCAACAGCTGCAATGGGTGTTGTTGAGTCTGACCACACATTGAAATTCATAAAGTCTCTTGCGAAAAAAGGAATGACTGTTGTTCTGATTTGCCACAATTTGTCACAGGTTTTTGAATTTGCTGACAGACTTGCTGTTATGAGACACGGAAGCGTTCTTGTTGAGAAAAGTATTTATGACATCTCAATGAAGAATGTGCTTGAGATCTTAACAACTGCAGATGGCGCTAAAAGAATTGAGCAGGAGCTATAAACATGGAAATGCTTAAAAACTATTGGGCTAGCGTAAAAAGGTCACGTCAAACATATAACCTCTTTTTGCTCCTTGTCATGGTTGCAATCATAGTAATCTTCTCGTTTTTGTCGCCATATTTCTTGACAGGGGCTACCTTTAAAAATGTGCTCAACCAAAGTTCACTCTACATTTTCTTAACCATTGGCATGGCTTTTGTTATTGCGGCTGGCGAGATTGATCTTTCGGTCGGCGTTGTTATTGGTTTTGTTGGCATGGTCATGTCGGAAATGCTTGCAGCAGGCATTGGCGCTCCAATTTGCTTGGTAGTTGGAATTATTACAGGTGCTTTGATTGGTCTGTTTAATGGATGGCTTGTCTCACGTTTCAAAATCAATTCTTTTATAGTCACTTTGTGTACGACAACTTCTTTACGTGGGGTAATTTTGTTAATTATGAACGGCAAGTCTAATTATGGTTTTGGCTCGTTGTTCTCATTTATCGGCGCAGGCGATGTTGGTTATAGCGGACTTTTAAACATGCCAATCTTGCTCGCTATTATTGCGGCTGTTGTCTCTGATGTTGTAATGAGAAAAACTAAATTTGGTGTCTACACAATGTTTCTTGGTGCCAATGAAGTTGCTTTGAACAGGTCTGGAGTAAAATCTTCGCGCCACAAGATTGCTGTTTTTGTTTTATCTGGTGTGCTTTCTGCGATTGCGGGCATTATTGTTATGGCTCGTCTTGATTCAGCGCAACCGCTAGCAGGACAAGGCTACGAAATGGACGCGATCGCTGCGGTAATCTTGGGTGGTATTGGTCTCGATGGAGGTCGAGGAACAATCGCTGGCCCTTGCATTGCATGTCTCATTTTGACAATCATTAAAGTTGGACTTACATTGATGGGAGTTTCAACTCACTATCAAGAAATTATTACAGGCATCATCATTTTAGCCTCAGTGCTTGTGTCAAATAAAGAGATTAGAAAGAGGAGCGAAGTTTAAATTATGAAAATGCTCACATCAGGTTCGATTGCGATTGATGTTTTATTCCAGGCCTCAGGATTGCCTGCGCCCGATGGATTTGCGTTGATATATAACGAAACTCGTAAGCCAGGTGGAAGCTCCGCTAATGTCACTGTTTCTGCATGTGGCTATGGCGTTTGTGGCTATCAAGTTGGCATTGTGGGAGACGATCAAATGGGTAAAGACTTTATTCAGTCTTTGCATGATGACGGTGTAAATGCCGACTATATGCAGGTAAAGCCCGGTGGTGTTACAATGCACACATTTGTTATTACGACTGATAACGGCGAACACACGATTTTTGCAAATTTTGGCACGTGCAAAGAGGGTTTTAAAATTTCGCAAATTCCAGCAGACATTCTTAATGATAAAGATGTTTATTTCACCGACATGTTCTCAAGCTTTATTTCGCTTCCTTTGGCCATCAAAGCGCATGAAATTGGCAAAAAAGTTGTGCTTAACATACAGTCGACGCTTGATTTTTTGGAGCTTTGTAAAACTACCAGGGAAGAGATGGAAGAGGCTCTCTCAATTGCCGATGTAATCATAGGCGGTAATGCACATTTGCGATCCATCTTAAAAGAGGATGAACATGTTGTAACAGAAGATGTCGTAAGGCACATATATGAGAAATACCAGCCAAGCGATGGAGTGATTTGCACGCTCGGCTCGAAAGGTGCAATGTGGGCTTGCGATGAGGGAGTTTTGCGTGCTCCTGCCTATAAATTAGATAATGTCGTCGACACTACTGGTGCGGGCGATGCCTTCCTCGGAGGGCTCATATATTCCTTTTATTCGGCAAACATGTCAAAGCAAGACTGCCTTGCGTTTGGCAATGGATCTGCAGCCATCTGTTGCGCGAAACTAGGTGCCCGTTCTGCCCCATCTGTTGATGATGTTTTGAAATTTCAAGAATCACATTAGCTTTTTCACTTGTGGTATGCAGTTGAGCGGAAAAACATATTCTGAATTTTTGAAGAATTATCCAAAATGCGCGTTTTGTTTTGATTAGGGAGGAAGTAAAAGTGAGTTTAACAAAGAAAACATCTATAGTGGCAATTCTTGCAGCATTGCTTTTATGCTGCTCATTGTTCATGGCAGGCTGTTCAAGCAGCAGTTCAGACACTAAAGCTAGTGGAAACCAGGCAAAAGAAAACACAACAGAACAGACTGAATTTAATAAAGCAAGAGCAAATCTTGATGAAAAGATGAAGGCTTCTGACGTTAAGGGCAACAGTTCCGACACATATGGCCTCATACTTTCTTCTCTTGGAAATGAATTCTGGCAGACAGAAAAAGATGGTGCAGTGGACGCAGCTAAAGAATTTGGTGTAACTCTTGACGTTCAGGCTACCGATAAAGACACCGACTACACTGGTCAGCTCGACATTATGCAAACCATGGTTTCAAAGAAATACAAAGCTCTTGCTGTGTCTCCACTTTCAGAGAACAACCTTGTAAACGGAATTGCTGATGCCAACAAAGCTGGTGTGAAAGTTATTCTTAATGGCACACTTCAAAACGAAGATGCTATGAAGGCTGCTAATGCTTCTGTTGATGGCACCATGCAGATGGACTTCATGAAACAAGGAACAATGGCTGGCGAATTTGCTGCAAAGAAATGTAATAACAAGGGCAACGCTGCAATTATCGCAGGCACAGAAGGTGCAACTAACAGTGATGGACGTCGTGATGGTGCTAAAAACGCAATGGAAAAAGCAGGCATGAAAGTTGTTGCTGTTCAGCAGTGCGACTTTGATCAACAAAAGGCATATGATGCAACAAAATCAATCATGCAGGCAAACCCTGACATTGTTGCCATCACATGCGGCAATGACGACATGGCCATGGGTGTTATCAAGGCACTTGATGAGCTTGGGAAGAAAGACAACGTTGTTGTGGTTGGCAACGACTTCACCTCTGAAGCAAAAGAGTCTATTAAAGCAGGCAAACTTGATGCAACTGTAGCAATGTCTCCATATCTTGGTGGCAGAGCTTGCACCATTGCTATGATTCGTGCTTCACAAGGCGAGAATGTTGGAACAGTCACTGACTACATTCCTATGAATCTTGTTAGCGCCGACAATGTTGCCGACATGGAAGACTGGAAATAGTCTTGTTGTATGTTTTTGACAACAATCAACTGATTGAGGTTTAAAACTTAGAAGGGAGGCTAGTCTCGCTTGAGTGAGTCTATCTCCCTTCTTCTTTTAAACGTGTTTATTGACATTGCACATAAAGAGAAGGTAATGATTTTATGAACGAAAAATTGTATGACAAGATTCTTGGGGGTCTTGTTGGGGGTGCAGCAGGAGATGCTATGGGTGCTGCCACCGAAGGCCGGTCTCGAAAAAACATTTTGGAATTATTCGGCCATAAGGTCACTTGTTTAGAAAAACCGCCGACGGACACGTTTGGGGCAGGCAATGAGCCAGGAGGTTTTACTGATGACTTTTCTTCTGCCTATTTCGTTGCGCGTGCTGTCATTGACAACGGGGGAATAGTTGAGGAAGAGTGCGTTAAAAAAGCACTTGTAGAGTGGTCCACGCATCATGAATTCTTCGACAGATTTGCAGGTCCAACAACACGTTTGGCAATTCGCAGGTTTGCTGGTGAGTCAATTCCAGAGAGCAATTCAATCAAGAACCTTAATCGTCAGGCGACAAATGGTTCCGCGATGAGAATTGCTCCAATCGGACTCATTAATGCAGGAAATGTTGACAAAGCGATAACAGATGCTGTTATTGTTGCTGAAGTAACACACAAAAATTCTCTTGCCTTGTCTGGGGCATGTGCGATTAGCGCAGCTGTGTCAAAGGCGTGCGAGGAAACTTCCGATTTAGTAGATGTCGTTAATTCTGGTCTTTATGGTGCAAAAAAAGGCGAAGAAATTGGCATTGATAAATATGGCGAATCGGCTGGTCCTAGCGTTTATAAACGCATTGAACTAGCAATTGAACTTGCCTATTCAAACAAGCCATTAGACGATGTCATCATTGACATTGCCGACACTATTGGAACAGGTCTTCACATCAGCGAAGCTGTGCCTTCGGCGTTTGGCTTTTTCATTGCTTGCCGTGGCCTTGGTTTGCCGACCATTGTAGAAACTATTAATGCTGGATATGACACAGACACTGTTGGCACTATAGCTGGTGCGTTGGCTGGAACATACAGTGGTGTGAGCACTTTTACTACTGAAATGATTGACACGATGGAAAACGTAAACGGTCTAGACATAGTTGGGTTAGCAAAAGATATAACTCAAACTGTTGAGAAAAATTTTGAACAGGCCTAGAGATTAGCGTTGACTTGGAGCAATAACATGGGAAAAATAAATAACAAAAACAACAATGACACTTCTGCCATTGAAAAAATAATTTTTGATATTGTCTCTGGCTCTGCTATTGGCGACGCCTTAGCCGCAGCCACTGACGGGCTTTCAGAAAGCGCAATTGTTCAAGCATATGGACATGACGTTACAGATTTTGAAATTCCGTCTGACAAGTGTTTTTCAGCAGGAAGAAGAATTGGTCAGGTAACAGATGCTTTTTCCATTCCTTACTTTTTGATGAGTTCAATAATCGAAAACGATGAATTGTCAAAAGAGGTTGCCCTGCAATCTCTTTCAGAATGGGCTGACACCGATTATTCCAAATTTGCTGGCATGACAACTCGCCCAGTAATTGAGCAGATAAAAGATAAAAACAACACTGATCCATGGGCATTTGCTGGAAAACTGGGCTCAAAAATCTACAAAGGCCACTATTATGCATTGTCTTCAAACGGATCTATAAAAGCTTGGGTCGCCGGCCTTGGTGAGCTTGAGAACATGAGCGTTAGTCAGATTGTTGCCGACGCTGTTGAAATTGCACTTTCTTCACACGATGATAATTTAAGCATTTCGGCTGTGGTTTCTGTTGCTTTGTCAATGAGCGCCGCTTTGAGAAATAATAGCATTGAGCAATGTTTCGACAGTGCTATTGATGGCGCTTTAATTGGAGAAAAGCGCGCAGAATTACTCAACGACATCTGGGATTACCCTGGTCCATCAATGCACAAACGCTTGTGTCTTGCAAGAAAAACAGTTTATTCTTGTCGCGAATCGCTAAAAAGAGACAGATTAATAGCAAGAAAAGAGTTGCGAGACATCATTGGTTGTGGACCAGAAGTTACAGAAACTGTTCCTTTAGCGCTTGGGCTTTTGCTTGCACATAAAGATGACCCAATGGCTGCTTTGGTGGACGCAGTGAACGTAGGTGACGAAACGTGTGCTTGCGCTTCATTGGTTGGAGCCTACATCGGTGCACTTTATGGCGATAGCATTTGGAAAGACAATTGGGTAAATTTGGTAGAGCAGGAAAACGGCTTTGCATTCTCAAGATTAGCTAGAGATTATGCAGCTTTTTTGATTGCTAGGTAGCCCGATTCTGGTTTGGTGAAGCAATGAGTGAAAGAAGAGAAATTTTGCTGGGAGTTTGTGGCTCGGCGTCAGCCCACAGCGCTTGTGAGATTGTCACGCTCCTTAAAAACAAAGGTTTCAGCGTAAAAGTAGCGTCCACCCCAGCAGCACTAAAGTTTATTAATGTTGCAAGTTTGAGATGCAGGTCAGGAAAAGACGTGCTCATAGACATTTTTGATGACAGCACAAGTCCCACGCCACACGTCTATTATCCCGCGCGAGCTTGCGCATATTTGATTGCACCTGCTACTGCAAACACAATTGCCAAGCTCGCTTGTGGTATGGCCGATGATGCAGTTTGCGCATGTGCACTTGCTGCTGATTGCAAAAAAATTATTGCACCGGCGATGAATACTCACATGTATTTAAACGAAGCCACACAACACAATCTTGAAACTTTGAAAAACCGAGGGTATGAAATCATTGAGCCAGTTGTAGCTAGACTTGCGTGTGGAGTCACAGGAATTGGTCATCTGGCGCCAGTCGATGAAATAGTCAGAAGAGTATTAGAAATTATTTAAAGAAATTTAACTGAGATGCCAAATTGCGCATAACGACTCACTATTTAGTCATTCGGTTTTTTTTAATTCCCCTGCAAAACTATTGCGCGAACAATTACTAATGCTAGAATAAAGGACATGATTTTAACTGCTAAATATGTGTTTCCAATCTCTCAAAAACCAATCGAGGATGCAGGCGTTCTGGTCCGTGGTGACAAAATTGTTGAGGTTGACTACACCACTAATCTCATCAAGCATTATCCAAACGAAGAAGTGAAAGACTTGGGCCAGGCTGCAATCATGCCTGGTTTTGTGAACCTTCACACACGTCTTGAGCGCACACTTCTCAGAGGCACAGTTGCCGATGAACCATATACTTCATGGCTGTTGAAATACATGAACTATTCCTCTAAGATGTCAAAGCGCGATAAATATGATTCAGCGCACATTGGATGCCTTGAGGCTATTCGTTCAGGCACAACAACAGTTGCTGACATGGCTTCCACAGATGGCACAATTAATGCCGTTAACGATTCAGGCCTTCGTGCAGTTGTTTATCGTGACGTTTGCTCTCCTGACAAAGATCGCGTTGATTCTGTCATGGAACACGTTACTCGTGACATTCACGCTTGGCAAGACAAAGCGAATTCCGACCTTGTGCAGGTTGGAATCACTCCTGCTACTGTTTTTGAAACGCACCCTCTTGTTTACGCGAAGGCTTCAGAACTTGCTGCTAAAGAAAACTTGCCTTTGCAGCTTCGTCTTGGGGGTTCTGTAGAGGAGCTTGAGTTCGTTGAGCGTGGAACTTCAATCTTTAAATCGTCGGAAAAACATTATGTTCGTTTAGGCTATGTCGAGACGCCACCATGGCTTCCTTTTGGTGTTCGTCCTGTAGAATATGTTAAAAATTGGCGAGCATTCGACGCTGACAATGTGAGTGTCGTGCATGCAATTCATGTCAACGATGATGATGTTCGCACACTCAAATCGCACGGTGTTGGCATTGCATCATGTCCTGGAAGTGAAGCTCAACTTGGAATGGGCCATGCGCCTGTTTCCGAATTTTTGCAACTTGGTATTCCGGTGGGATTTGGATCTGACACTCCTGCTGCGTCTGAGGCAAGTGGAATGCTTCGTGAAATGAGAATTGCCCTTCTTCTTCACAGAGCAAACGATGTTCACAACTTCTTAAGATCTTCGACTGTTCTTAGAATGGGAACTCTTGGCGGTGCTAAAGTTTTGCACATGGATGACAAAATTGGCACTTTAGAGCCAGGTAAATTGGCAGACATTACAGCTGTAGACTTGACCCAATCGCTTCAGATTATTGAGCTTAATCCAATATCAGCGGTCATAAATTCTTGTTCGGCTTCCGACATCATGCTCACGATGGTTGGGGGAAAAATCCTCTATGAGAACGGAGAATTTACGCAGGACGTTGACTATGATGATTTGTTCGATAAAGTGCGTTCTACGCGAGCAAAGCTCACTGAGCCAGTCTAGTTTTTCGTTGAGTTTTGTTTTTTCTAGGAACCTTTAAGGCGGTTATATCATCATGGCAAACAGAAAAGCAAAGAAACAAAATGTTGGTCAGCGAAAGCTGTCAAAAGCTCAAATTGAAGCTAAAGAAAAAGCTGCTCGAGAGGCCGAGGAGCGTGAAGAAATTGCAAAAGCAAAAAGCGAGCGAACAAAAAAGATTTTTACAGTTGTTATTTGTGTAATTCTAATCCTTGCTCTCGGAGTTCCTGCCGTGGCATTGTCGGTTTTGGGAATGGGTTAAGCTTTTAGGCTGGTAGCTCTTGTTTGGAATTGGCTTTACAGAGTTTTTAATAATCTTAATTTTTGGTTTTCTTATCTTTGGACCTGACAAATTGCCAAAGATAGCTAAAACTATTGGCCATGCCATTGGCAAATTCCGTGCTATTCAAAAACAAACTGCTGAAACTGTGTCGTGGAAAGATTTCCTGGACCCTGAAAATGAAGACCCATTCAAGAGCTCTTTAGAAGCTGCCGAAAAAATGAAAGACGTTGTCGTTAGCAACGCAAAAGACATCAAAGACGATGTCAAGGATGTGGCTTCTGAAACTTCTTCTTCTTTAAAGGAACGCAAAGACGAGCTCAGCGACAAAAAGGCAGCATATGAAGCATTGAGGGCGGCTCGCGACAAGCAAAAAGCTGAACTAGCCGACGAAAATTCTAACGCTTCAAAGCGTGCTAGATATGATGAAAAAAGAAAAGTGCGCGAAGCCCTCAAAACGTCTGAGAAAAAAGAAGCAGCTGAGTCTGTAGTGTCTAGACAGGCTGATTCTTCTCATCCAGAAAAAGTCGAGCCCTCATCTAAAGCTGGGGAAGGGGATGAATAAATAATGCCTATCGGTCCAGCTAAAATGTCATTATTTGACCACTTAAGCGAGCTTCGTGCGAGGCTTGTGAGAATAGTTGTTGCATTGTTGGTTGCGATTTGTTTTTTCTACATCGCTTCTCCTACGATGGGACAGATTCTACTTTGGCCAGTTAGAGATTTTTTGCCGACAAGCGATTCGGGTGCGGTAATGTTAAACGCCCTTGATCCTTTCGAGGCTTTTACAACGCGTTTGACAATCACACTTTTCTTCTCAGTCATTGGAACATCGCCTGTAACAATTTGGCAAATTCTGGCTTTCTTTTTGCCTGCCTTAAAGCCTAATGAGCGCAAATGGTTTATGCCAACTTTTATTGCTGCATGCGCCTTGTTCATTTTTGGAGTTGTGTTTTGCTATTGTGTTATCTTGAATGCAGCATTCGGCTGGCTGACCGACCAATCGTGGGGACTTGGAACGATTGAGCCAAGGATGTCTACCTACATCTCAATAATCATCAAGTTTCTTCTTTCTTTTGGTGTTGCTTTTGAAATTCCACTCGTGGTTTTCTATCTAGTCATTTTCAACATTGTGCCTTACAAAAAAATACGCAGTTCATGGCGCTACATTTATGTAACTCTTCTTGTGATTTGCGCAATGGTCACACCCGACTCTTCTCCAATAACAATGCTTTTGATGTTTGGCGCTTTAGTCGTCCTTTATGAAGCAAGTTTGCTTTTAGCGAGAATTGTCTTGAAAAAGAGAATCGAAAAGGAGCAAGAAGAGCTTGATGAGCTTGACGAAGCAGAGATGAGCATTGCTAGGTGATGTGAGGTTGCGCTAGCTCATGCACGAACTTTCTATTGTTACAAACGTTTTAGACACTGCAGTTAGCCACGCTAAACAACAGCATGCCTCAAGGCTTCTTGGCGTTAATTTGCGAATTGGCGAATATAAAGAAGTCGTTGATGATGCACTACAGTTCTCTTTTAGAATTCTTGCCGACGATAATGAATTCACCAATGGTGCAAAGCTGAATGTTGAATATGTGAAGCCTTCTTCGATTTGTCCTGATTGTGGGCATGAATGGGAGCATGACATGTTTCATCGCAAGTGTCCAGAATGCGGATGCGATTGGACAATTCTGGTTCACGGAAGCGAATTGGAAATCTCTTCTATTGAGATTGAAGAAGAATAATTAGAAGTATAATTCTAGTTTCTATAAATCATCATGAATTTTTTTCGAATTCCAACATGCAATCCTAATTTATCCTTTTTTTATGGTTGTGGAATTCAAAGCAGCAACATGAACTTTTTGTTTTTTTAAATGCCCAAATGAACAAAGTGATTTGTTCTTAATTACATCTCTTCCAAAAAGGCAACAAAGATTTTCATAAAAAAGCCCATTTCTGGGCTTTTGTTTTTATATCTTAAAAATCACTAAATCAGATGTTGCGCTATTTTAACTGCGTTTGTTGCAGCGCCAATTCGAATTTGGTCTCCTGTGCACCAAAGCGCAAGTGATTTGTTTGGTTCAAATGCAGAAATGTCTTCGCGAATTCTGCCAACAAAAACGAGATCTTGGTCTGAAGTGTATAGTGGCATTGGGTAGCGTTTCTTTGGGTCATCGTTTCTGACATCGTCAATCAACTTAACACCTTTTGCGTCTGCAAGAATGTCGCGTGCCATGTCAGGTGTCATCTCGTTTTCAAATTCAACGGTGATTGATTCTGAATGAGAACGAGCTATTGGAACACGCACGCAGGTGCAATTAACACGAAGGTTTTCGTGGTGCAAAATTTTTCTTCCTTCGTTTTGCATTTTCATTTCTTCTGACGTGTAGAAGTTATCACCAATGCCACCAATGTCGGGGATGAGGTTCATTGCTAGTTGATCAACAAAAGCTTTTGGTTCAGGGACGTCACTTCCTTGCGCGATTGCTTTTTGTTGTGTCAGAAGTTCGGTGATTCCCGGCATGCCTGCACCAGAAGCGGCTTGGTAGGTGCTAACAATCATCCTTTTGATTGTTGCTTGCTTGTGCAGTGGGGCAACCGCCAAAAGTGCGATGATTGTTGCGCAATTCGGGTTGGCAATGATGCCATTGTTTTGTTCAATATCTTGTGGGTTTACTTCAGCCACAACAAGCGGTACATCTTTGTCAAGGCGATATGCTGAAGAGTTGTCAACGACAACCGCTCCTGCTTTCACAGCTTTTGGAATCCAAATTTTTGCGATGTTGTTTTCAACTGCGCTCAATACGATGTCAACATCATCAAAGCATCCGTCTTTTGCTTCTTGCAGAGCAATGTCTTCTCCCAAAAATTTTGCAGTTTTTCCAACTGAGCTTTTACTTGCGATAAGTTTCAGGCTTGCAATGGGAAAACTTGCCTCTTCAAGGCATTGAATCATTTGTTGGCCAACTGCGCCAGTTGCTCCAAGAACACAAACGTTTTTAGCAGTCATTTTTTACTCCGAACTAGTTTCGTTTACAAATGCATCATAGATAACTTGAACGCATCTCTCGAAGTCTCTATTTTCAACTCCGATCACAATCGTTCGTTCCTGCGAGGACTGAGAAATCATGCGAACGTTGATTTTTGCATCGCCAACGACACCCAACAACTTGCCTGATGTGCCTATTTTCGATGGCATGTTTCTTCCTACGACAGAAATTAGAGCTAGATTCTCGTTGATTTCAATCTTGTCAGGTTCAAGTTCCTTTTTAATGTCTGCAACGATTGAATAAATGCTGTCTTTAACATCTTTTGCATTTACGACAACAGAGAAACTGTCGATGCCAGTTGGTATGTGTTCGATGCTTACTCCATATTTTTCAAAAGTTGAAAGCACTGAGCGAAGGAAACCAACTGAATTTGCGAGTTTTGTTTTCGTGATGTAGACACTCAAGAAGTCTTTTTTCCCAGCAATGCCGGTTACAAGAGGGTCAGTGGGGTCTGGTTCCCACAATTCTCTGATGATTGTTCCTTCTGCCTCGGGTTCATTCGTGTTTTTAATTTGAATTGGGATATTTTTTTCGCGAACAGGGAAGATTGCTTCTTCATGTAATACACTAGCCCCCATGTAGGAAAGCTCTTGCATTTCGTCAAAAGTAATCTTTTTGATTGTTCTGGGGTTTTCTACAATGCTTGGATCGGCACTCAAAAAACCCGAAACATCGGTCCAGTTTTCATAAAGGTCGGCATCAAGTGCGCTTGCCATCAAAGAACCAGTGATGTCACCGCCACCACGGTCGAGCAGCTTAATGTGTCCATCGGTTGTTCCGCCATAAAAACCAGGCATCACGAAGTGGTCATATTTCTTAACAACCTCGCGAATTGCTTCGTTGGTTGCTTCTAGATTCAGCGTCCCATCATGGTGAAAGATGATAGCTTCTGCTGCGTCGAGATATTCAAATCCCAAATATTCTGCCATGAGATGAGCGGTTAGCCATTCTCCGCGGGAAATGATGTAGGGCGCAGAATCTGTTGGAATCGTCTGACGAAGTAGGTAAAACTTTTCCTCGACTGGATATTTGAGTCCAAGATTGTTTTTAATCTCAAGATAGCGACTTTCAATGTCGTCTAACAATGCAGAATAGTCAACATGATAGTCGCGATGTGCAACAACTAGGCACAACAAATCTGTAACTTTGTTGTCGCCCTTAAAACGGCGGCCTGAAGCACTCACGCAAACGAATTTGCGTCCTTCATCAGATTCGATGATTTTCTTGATTTTTTTAAACTGTTCGGAGTTTGCTGTGGAACTTCCTCCGAATTTTGTAATTTTCAGCATTTTTTTGTTCGTCCTTTTGGGCAGTCTTTTTGCAAAAATTATACTGTCTTCTGAATGCTGGCCATAAAGCTATTTGGGTCTTCTACCAGCAAATTCTCGGCGATTTGGTGTGCTTCTGCAGGGTACTTCCCACCAATCTCAAAATAGCCAGGACGAATCATGATTGTTTGGCGTGGAAGAGAGTGCTCTGCTTTTGTCCTGAACAGATATGTCGATGGCATGATGGTTTCATCAAATTCAAGCTCACGCGACAGGTCATAAACTGGGCGCTTGCCGTCTGCGCAGTCTATGATGTCTTGCACAATTGCATTTGCAGTTGGTAAAGCACCAGCGCCGGCGCCAAAGAACTTGAGCTCACCGATTGTCTCTCCTGTGAGAGAGACGGTGTTGAAATAGCCAGGAGTGTTTGCCTCTAGTGTGTTTTCTTCACAAAGCTGTGGTTCGACTGTCACGAAATATTTATCACCCTTAATTTGGCCTCTAGTTAGCATGCGAACGCGAAGTCCCAGCTCCTTGAAAACCTCAATGTCTTCAGCTGTCAAATTTCTAATGCCTGATGTTGGGATTTTATCGGTGCAAAGCGTGCTGAAAGCGATGCTTGCACTAATCATTGATTTTGCTTTAACGTCGTCACCATCGATGTCGGCAGAAGGGTTTGCTTCTGCATATCCTTTTTCTTGCGCAAGTTTGAGGGTTTCACTAAAATCGGCGTTCTCTTTTTCCATTTTGTCGATGATGAAGTTGGAAGTGCCGTTGATGATTCCAGAAAATTGCGTAATTTGATCGATTCTCTTCACGCGCATGAGGTTGTGAATCCAAGGCACACCGCCGCCAGCTGTAGCTTCGAGAAAAAGCCCAACATTGTTGTCATTTGCAGCGTCAACAAACTCTTTCATATATTTTGAAACTACTGCTTTATTTGAAGTGACAACATGCTTTCCAGCATTTAGCGCATCAAGAATGAAAGTGTGAGCAGGCTCTATTCCGCCCATTGACTCAACAACAAGATTGATTGTGTCGTCTTCTGTGATGTCTTCTATTTTGTCAGTAAAGCGATCGTCGCCTTCGCGAAAAATTTTATCGAGAATTCGAGTGACTTTTAAATTTGAGCCTTTATCCATTCGATTGTCGATAATCTCCACTACGCCACCACCGACGGTGCCGCATCCCATCACAGCAATGTTCATTATTTTTTCTCTTTCCACTACGTTTTGAAAGGCTAATAATCCTAATAAATTTTACAGGTTATGCGAGGCTTCCGCCTGCTAATGCGTGTATGTAATATACTTTAATAGCTTCATGAAACAAAGATTTGACATAAAACGCATGGACGTTGACGGGATTGACGTTGCCTACACTGCAATCGGAAGTGGCGACAAGTTCGCGGTCGTTTGCCAAGGGTGGGGAACCAGCTTTGGAGTTTATGAAATAATTGCCAATGCGATAACTGATGAATACACAACCATCCTTTTTGACTTTCCTGGTTTTGGGAACACGAAAGAGCCAAATGAAAGTTGGGATGTTTCGCAATATTCAAGTTTTTTTATTGATTTTCTTGAGGCGCTCGACATTAAAAAAGCTACGCTGATTGGCCATTCCTATGGTGGTCGCGTGATTTTAGAAATTGCAAGCAACGATGCCTACAAGCATCTCATACAAAAAATTGTTCTAATCGATTCGGCTGGCGTTATGCCAGAAAGATCTTCTCAATCGCAATTTAAAGTTAAATGGTTTAAAGCTTTTAAGAGCTTTGTCACGTGGGCGCCTGTGCACGCGCTTTTCCCTGATGTTATTGATTATTGGATTTCAAAACAGGGAAGTGAAGATTACCGCAACGCAAGTGATGTAATGAAAGGTGCCCTTGTTAAGGCTGTTAACTATGATCAGCAACATTTGATGCACAAGATTGATGCTGAAACGCTTCTGGTTTGGGGCGATGCCGACGATGCAACGCCTTTGCATGACGGCGAAATTATGGAGAAGAAAATCAAGAATTCAAGCCTTGTCGTGTTTGAAGGTTGTGGGCATTTTTCCTATGCCGAGCAACCGCAACGCTTTTCTTTAGTCCTTCACTCATTTTTGTGTGAGAAAGGAGAATAGATGACCGATTTTATCCTCCTTGGCATCACGATTGCTCTTTCTGTTGCTCCTTTGGCGCTAGCAGCACGTTTTAATTTGCACATGTTACAGCTAAATGGCTATGTTAATTCTGAGCACTTCACCTGGCTTAACGAGAATTTCAAAAAACAGTGGTTATTGCTCGCTATTTGTGCAGCAGGAATTATGCAGATTGTTTTTATTTCTGTGTGGTTGTTAATTGTCTCGTGGCTGTTTTTACTGCTCACTTTTGTGATTTATCGTCTCATGAAAGAGATGTATGACAAAAAACCCCTCCACTACACAACTCGTGCAAAACGCATGTTGGTAACCGACTCGATTTTTTGCTTAATCATTTCTGGCCTAACATACTGGATTTTAGGTCCGCTTGCCACTAGTGGCGCAATTTGTTTGTGTGTCGGACTACAGTTTGTTCTGGTTCCTTTTTCAAACACCGTTAATAGACCTGTCGAACATCTCGTTCGTGATTTCTACATCAATCAGGCAAAAAAGCGCCTTCGCAGCTGTGAGAATCTAACGATTATTGGTGTCACCGGTTCCTATGGAAAAACGTCAATGAAGTTTTATTTACAAGAACTTCTATCTTCAAAATTCAATGTTTTGGTGACTCCCGAAAGCTACAACACGCCGATGGGAATCGTAAAAACGATTCGCGAAAGCCTCACTCCTGCTCATGACATTTTCATTTGCGAGATGGGTGCTCGTTATGTTGGCGAAATCAAAGAGATTTGCGACATCGTTCATCCTCATCATGGCGTGATAACAGCTGTTGGACCAGCCCATTTAATGACCTTTGGCAGTCTTGACAACATTGCTAAAACAAAATTTGAGCTTGCCGATGCCCTGCCAGAAGACGGAAAGTTGTTCTTAAACTTTGATTCTGAGCTGGTTGCAAAACAATTGTTCAAAAGAATTGATGAGAAAAAGCTAAATAATGTAGTAGCCTATTCTGCCGCTAACGGCAGTGAAGTTGATTATGTATCCTCAATTGAAAGCGTCACATGCGATGGCACCGATTTTTCTGTAACACAGGGGGGCAAAACGCTTGATTTTCACACACGCCTTGTTGGTTCTCACAATGTGATAAACATCACTGGGGCAATTGCAGTGGCAACCGAAATGGGAGTTGATCCTCAAGAGCTTTGCTCGCAGGTCAGAAGGATTAAGAGTGTTCCTCACAGGATGGAACTCAAGCGCCAAGGCCGCATTACAATTCTTGACGATGCCTTCAATTCAAACCCAGTCGGGTCTAAAGCGGCAGTTGAGACGCTTGCACTGTTTGATGGCATGAGGATTCTCATCACGCCTGGCATGGTTGAACTTGGCGACAAGGAAGATGATTACAATTTTGCTTTCGGAGGTTATGCGGCTAAGTGTTGTGATTGGATTGTTCTTGTCGGCGAAGAACACACGCGCCCGATTAAGAATGGCGCTTTACGCGAAGGTTTCGACGAAAACAAAATTAGAGTTTACAATACATTTACCGAGGCAATAAATTTTGCCTATAAAATTGATTGCGATGGTAAACAAGCTTTCATTCTTCTTGAAAACGATTTGCCCGACAATTATTCTTAAATTACGTTTTCGCATAAACGGTTAAAGGAGCATTTTTGAAACGTCAAATTGCTTTTGTGTTCGGCGGCCCAAGTGTCGAACATGAGATTTCTATCATTACAGGTCTTCAAGCCTATCTCGCTTTTAACAATTCTGAGTTTGAGGCTTTTCCTTTATACATTTCAAAGGATAGTGAAATGTATGTGGGAGAGGGTCTCGACAAAATTGAGAATTACAAGAACTTAAAGAGTGTTGTTGCTAATGCACAGCAGGTTATTCTAGTTAAAGATGGAAAGAAATCAAAACTTGTTGGATATCCCCAAAAGAAGTTCGGCAAAAATTTTGAGCGCGAAATTGACATGGCGTTTTTGTGTGTTCATGGCACAAATGTAGAAGATGGTAATTTGCAAGGTTATTTCCACACTTTGGATGTTCCAATTGTTGGGTGTGACGTGGAAAGCGCCGCCCTTGGAATGGATAAGTTCACGCAAAAAGCAGTTCTTGCAGAAGCCGGAGTTCCTGTTTTGCCTGCTAGGCGCTACACTTCTAAGGACTACCAAAACCTTGATGCATTAATCGAAAACATAAAAAAGAACTTCGAATTTCCTGTCATTGTTAAGCCTGTTAATTTGGGGAGCAGTGTTGGAATTTCTGTTGCAAAAGACGAGACTGAGCTCGTTCGCAGCCTTGATGATGCGTTTCTTTATGCTTCTGTGGTCCTGGTTGAGCGCGCAATTTCTCATCTTCGAGAGATTAATTGTTCGGTGTTAGGCGACATTGAGGAGGCTCGCGCATCAGAAATTGAAGAGCCAGTTGGAGCCGATGAAATTCTTTCCTATCAAGACAAATATATGAACAACCAAAAGGGTGGGTCTAAAGGGATGGCCAGCGTTTCGCGAAAAATTCCTGCAGAAGTGTCACCGGAGAAACGCGAAGAAATTCGCGATTTGGCTGTTCGTGCATTTAAGGCGCTTGGTTGCAATGGTGTTGCCCGCATTGACTTTATGATTGATGTTGACACTGACGAACTCGTGTTTAACGAGATTAACACAATTCCTGGGTCGCTTAGTTTTTATTTGTGGGAACCACTCGGTGTTTCTTATGCAGAATTATTAAACATGATGGTTGATTTGGCTAACAAGCGCGAGCGCATCAAAAATTCGCTCACTTTCTCTTTTGACACTAATGTTCTAGACAGTGCATCTCTTGCAGGCGCAAAAGGAAAATAGTGGGCGTGTGCTTGACCCCATGATGACTTGGCAGGATAACATATTCGCAACAGTGCCTGTTAAAACTGATTCTGCATCATATGATGTTGTCATTGGTCGCAGTTTTGTTTGCAAACTTGATGATATTTTGCAAGACACAATTGCTAAACTAAATCTTAAACCAGTCGATAGGGTGTTTTTTGTTAGTGATTCCAACGTCTGGGAGATTTATGCTGACAAAGTTGTGGCTGGCTTTAGTTATGACTTTGATTCATATGTGTTTCCCGCTGGTGAACAGTCGAAAAATCCTAAAACCCTTGTTGAGTGCCTCGAGAAGATGGCGCAATCTGGCTGCACGCGTGACTCTGTTGTAATCACTCTTGGTGGCGGCGTAGCTTGTGATCTTGGTGGTTTTGCTGCCGCAACCTACATGCGAGGAATTCGCGTTTTGCAAGTTCCAACAAGTCTGCTTGCAATGGTCGATGCATCGGTTGGGGGAAAAACAGCTGTCGATTTGAAAGCTGGCAAAAATCTTTTTGGGGCCTTTCACCAACCCATTGGCGTTGTTATAGATTTGAACGTTTTGTCTACTTTAAGCGATGATCAATTTAAAGACTCAGTTGGAGAGATTGTCAAGCATGCTATTCTAGCTGACCCAGAGCTATTTGAATTTTTGAACAACAACAAACTTGTTAAAAGCATGATTTCAACTGATGATTTCGCACAAGTTGTTATGCGTAACGTGGAAATTAAGCGCGACGTTGTGAGCGCCGATGAGCATGAAGCAGGCATTCGTCAAACTCTGAACCTTGGCCACACGATTGGGCATGCAATTGAAGCTTCGAGCAATTTTTCCGTTGGGCATGGAACCTGCGTTGCGGCCGGGTTGTGTGTGCTCGTGCGTGCTTGTGCAAAAAATGGACTCACTTCGTCAGATGTTGCCGAAAAGATAATTTCTTCATTTAATACTCAGGACCTCCCGACAACCACTGAAATCGACAAACAGACTCTTCTTAAATTTATAAAGAATGATAAAAAGCGTCATAGCAACGCGGTTAATTTTGTTCTTGTCAACAACATTGGAAGTTGCTCAGTTAAGAAATTTACATTTGAGGAAATTGACGAATTGCTGAGCTAAGAAGCGAATTTAGAATCCTTCGGTCTTTTTTGTGTTTGTTTAATTTCGTTGATTTATTCTTTGTGTTATGCATAAAAAGATTATTGGCATCTAGAGCATATAATCGCTCTTTGCAAAAACTATATTGCCCTGGGCGAAAATAGCGGATGTATCTCAATGGGTAAATGGTGGCGCGTCTCTTTTCTCTTTTGATTTAGTTTTTCTGCATTTCCGTTTTCCCCTCGATTTTCTAAAGTGGGCATCCCGTGATGCTATAATCGAGATTGACAGGGGAGCTTGCCGAGACGCAGGCTGAGAGTTGACTGTAGAGTCTTGACCCTTTACCTGATTTGGATAATGCCAACGTAGGGATGTGCGCTCATATTTTGAATGAATGCGGATGTGTCTATTTGGCGCATCCGTTTTTTTTGTTTGGAAAGGAGCGCTAAATGCTAAAAGAACGTTTTGATAACGTGCGTGAGATGAAACCTTTAGTTCACAACATCACAAACTATGTGACAGTAAACGATGTCGCTAATGTGATTCTTGCCTGTGGAGCTAGCCCGATTATGTCTGACGAGCCAGATGATGTGGCTGACATCACATCTATTTGCGGGGGGCTCAACATCAACATCGGCACTCTCCACAAATCGAGCATTGAAGCGATGAACATAGCTGGCAAAGTTGCAAATGAGCAAGGTCATCCCATTCTTCTGGATCCTGTTGGCGCAGGGGCATCGACTCTTCGCACAAACACTGCCGTTTCGCTAATGGAAGAACTTGACTTGTCGGTAATCCGCGGAAATATTTCAGAGATCAAGACATTGGCTCTTGGTAGCGGAACCACAAAGGGAGTTGATGCTGACATAGCTGATAAAGTGAGTGAAGATTCACTTGATGAAGCAGTAAAATTCGTTAAAGATTTTTCCAAGAACTCTGACGCGATTGTTGCTGTAACTGGCGAAATTGATTTAGTTAGCGATGGCAATCGCTGTTTTGTTATCAGAAACGGTAAGGCTGAGATGGGTCTAATCACAGGCACAGGTTGCCAACTTTCAGGAATGATGACCGCGTTTGTTGTTGCAAATCCTGATGCAAAACTTGAAGCAGCAGCTGCCGCTGTTTGCGCTATGGGATTGGCTGGGGAAATTGCCTGGAATCGCATGGAAGAAGGCGATGGCAATTCAACCTATCGCAACAGAATCATCGATGCTATTTGCAACATGAATGGTGACACTCTTGAAAATGGAGCAAAGTTTGAAATTAGATAAAAAAGATCTTCTTCTTTACGCTGTAACAGACCGTCACTGGCTTGGTGAAAACACATTGTGTGATGTTGTTAAACAAAGCCTTCTTGGCGGAGCGACTTTTGTGCAGCTTCGTGAGAAGGAGCTTGACTACGAAAACTTTTTAGCCGAAGCAAAGTCATTAAAAGAACTTTGTTTGCAGTGTGGTGTTCCTTTTGTGATTAACGACAATGTAGATTTGGCAATCGAGATTGATGCCGATGGCGTGCATGTTGGACAAGACGACATGGAAGCAGGGGCTGTGCGTGAAAAGTTGGGCTCAGACAAGATTATCGGTGTTTCGGCACAAACTGTAAAAGAAGCTCTGCTTGCAGAAAAGCGAGGTGCTGACTATCTTGGAGTTGGTGCAGTGTTTCCCACAAATTCAAAAGACGATGCGCTTGAGGTTCCGTTCTCAGAGTTAAAGGCAATTTGTGATGCAGTGTCGATTCCCGTCGTCGCAATTGGTGGGATCACCCAAGATAACGTGTGTGAACTTGCAGGCTCCGGAATTGATGGGATAGCTGTCATTAGCGCTATCTTTGGACAAGAAGACATCAGGGCAGCAACCGAAAAACTGAAATCTTCTGTAATTGATTTGGTGGAAAATAATAATGGTTAAAGGTGTAATCTTTGATCTTGACGGAGTGCTTTTAGACTCAATTTCTCATTGGATGAGTCTTGGCGAGAATTACGTTAAATTCTTAGGTTTTGACGCAGTTCCTAACACTCGAGAAATTCTGTTTTCCATGAGCATGGAGCAAGGAGCGCAATGGTTTAGAGACACCTATCATTTGAATAAATCTCCCGAGTGCATTAAGCAGGAGATGGAAGATTTCTTGCAAGATGCCTATTTTAATGAAATATTGCTTAAACCTGGCGCATATGATTTGCTCACTGAATTGCATCATCGCCAAATTCATTTTGTTGCGGCAACATCTAGCCCTCGCAAACATGTGACAAAAGCGCTTGAACGAAATGGCGTTCTTGACATGTTTGATGCTGTTTTCACGAATGGTGAAATTGGGGAGAGCAAGCATTCTCCGTTGATTTATCAAATTTCAGCTGAACGCTTGAAAGCAGCGCCAAAAGATTTATTTGTATTCGAGGATTCTCTTTATGCTTTAAAAACTGCAAAAAATGCAGGATTTATTACAGTTGGAATTTATGACGAGGCAGGAGAGTGCAACCAGACTGAATTAGAGGATGAGGCGCAATACTATTTTGATAGCCCGCTTTCTTTTTTGAGCAGTTTGCGAGAAGGCAAAATTTCCGAATTTATGAGTTAAGGTCATGGTTTAAATCATAGAAAATCTCTTAGTTTTAAGGGCAAAAATTATTTTGATTATGAAGGAACTTTTACATCACTTTTTTAAAAAATGAATAATTGATTCTTTTCGCAGGAAAGGCCTGCGTGGAATAAGCGGCTCGTTGGGGGCACCACTTCGCGTCGCTATATAAAACGTAACAGAAAGGACAGTTCATGAAAACTGCAGTAACGATCGCTGGTAGTGATTCCAGCGGAGGCGCCGGCATTCAAGCGGACATCAAAACGATGATTGCAAATGGCGTTTATGCCATGAGCGCTATCACGGCTTTGACGGCGCAAAACACTACCGGCGTAACATCGATTCAAAATGCGACAGCTGAGTTTGTTGGAGAAGAGCTTGATGCTATTTTTACCGACATCTTTCCAGATGCTGTGAAAATCGGAATGGTTTCTGAAAGTGAAATCGTCAAGGTAATAGCCTCGAAGTTAAAACAATATGAGGCTAAAAACATTGTTGTCGACCCCGTTATGGTTGCTACTAGCGGAGCGCGCTTGATTAGCGATGATGCTATTGCCGCACTTAAAAGCGAGTTATTCCCACTTGCAGACGTTCTTACTCCAAACATTCCAGAGGCAGAAGTTTTGTCAGGCATGTCAATTTCTTCAGAAGACGACATGGTTGAGGCTGCAAGAATTATTTCTGAAAGTTTTGACTGTGCGATTCTTTGTAAAGGCGGCCACAACGTCAACGACGCCAATGACTTGCTTTTTGCTGATGGTGAGGCAAAGTGGTTTAGGGGTAAGCGAATAAACAATCCAAACACTCACGGCACCGGTTGCACACTATCTTCTGCTATAGCTTCTAATCTAGCAAAAGGATTAGATTTGGAGCACTCTGTCGCGCGCGCAAAAGAATACATATCTGGCGCACTTGAGGCAATGCTTGATTTGGGTTCAGGAAGTGGGCCCATCGATCATGGGTTTGCTTTTAAGAATGAATTTAGTGTTTTAGCAGGGGAATAAAGTGAATAAGAAAACAAGTCTTTTTGAAAACGGATTAATTTGGTTCGGAGCTGGTGTTTCTATTGCAGAAATTATCACTGGCACCTATTTTGCAGCACTTGGGTTTCAGACAGGTCTTGCTGCTATTTTGATTGGCCACATCATTGGTTGCGTCATGTTGTTTTTGTCTGGCGTTATCGGGGGCAAGCTCGGGAAGAGCGCCATGGAGTCTGTTAAAGTGAATTTTGGGCTTAAAGGCGGACAACTCTTCGCTCTGCTCAACGTGTTACAGCTCCTCGGTTGGACAGCAATCATGATCTATGATGGTGCACTTTCTGCTAGCGGAGTTTTTGAGGTTGGTCATTGGGTCTGGTGTGTTGTAATTGGCGCTTTGATTGTCGTTTGGATTTTAATTGGTATAACTAATCTTGGGAAAGTGAACACTGTTGCGATGGCGGCTCTGTTTGTGCTGACTCTCATTCTTGGCTATCTCATCTTCTTTAATGGAAACCAAATGACTAACATGACCGACGACTCACTTTCGTTTGGTGCAGCTGTTGAGCTCGCTGTAGCAATGCCTCTGTCTTGGCTTCCTCTCATTAGCGACTACACTCGTGAGGCAAAAGAACCAGTTAAAGCTACGGCAGTGAGCGCTATCACATATGGCATTGTGAGTTGTTTTATGTACATAATCGGAATGGGCGCTGCAATCTTTACAGGAGAGATTGATATTGCGCAAATCATGCTCAAAAGCGGTCTAGGAATTGCAGCACTTCTTATTGTCGTCTTCTCAACTGTCACGACAACATTTCTTGATGCCTACTCAGCAGGTGTTTCTAGTGAATCGATTTTTTCAAAGTTAAAAGGCAAGCAGGTTGCCGTCGTAGTTGCTATTCTTGGCACAATTGGAGCGATTCTTTTCCCGATGGACGACATCACTGACTTTCTTTATCTCATTGGCTCTGTTTTTGCACCAATGATTGCAGTTCAAATCGCTGATTATTTCATCATAAAAAGAGAAAAGCCGGCAGGAGAATTCGACTGGGTAAACCTCGTAATTTGGGTTGTTGGATTTGCAATTTATCGCTGTCTCATGCAGGTGGACCTCATTTGCGGAAACACTCTTCCTGACATGCTTGTCACAATTCTCATTTGTGTGGTTGTAGCGTTTGCGCGCAAGGATCTCCCAAGGCGCAAAAACTAAAGGTCAACTTTTAAAGAAATGGCAGCAGCACCCTTGATTGAGGGCTTTTGTTAATCAATTGTTTTTTGCAAAAAATTTTTTTAATTCGCTCATTTGCGTTCGAATAAAACATGCGCCCAGCCAAATGTTTGCAAAACAAACGCTGCAATTCCAGGCAATCTCAATTGCTGCCGCCGTTTCTCTTTAAAATCCCAGATCCTCGGCAATGAGGATTATTTTAATGCGACCTTCATGTCGGTTGTGTCGTGTGACAACAATGTTGCAGCACATGCAGCCTTCGTCATGACAGTTGCCACACACACCAACTTCAGCGCAAGGTGTGCCTGTGTGAAGTCGCTTTCCGTTTGGCGGGCATGCCATGGTGTGGATGCGCTCGATACCTGAGGACACATCTTTAACGATTTTGTTCATGCCAACAAGCACAATCACTTGTTTTGGACCATAGAGTAGGCAAGCAAGTCTGTTTGAATTGCCATCGATGTTCACCAACTCGCCCTTTGTTGTGAGAGCATTTGTGCTCATGAAAAAGGTGCCACAATCCAAATGAGACAAAATGACTTGTCGAACTTCCTCAGGATTTGTCGCCTTTGAGCGGTCAAGCATTTTGTAGTCACCTGCTTCAAGTGCCGCTTTTACACCTGTTTCGGCAAATGTCTCAGTGCCGCCCCAGCCGATACTTGAACCTTTAGGAACAAATTTTTTGACGAGTTCAATTGCATCGGCGCTTGACTCGCAGAAATAACCTTCCATGTTCCTGCGCTCTAAATTTTTAATGATTGTCTTTGCGGTGTTTGCAAAAGCATCTTTTCTCGCGTTGCTCATAATTGCCTCCTAGATCTTTATTGCTGACGCGTTTTTTTGCGAATTGAATTGCTCCTTTTAATTTTAGTTTTCCCTTTTTGAGATTTAAGAGCATTGCTTATCTCGCACAGATTTGTAACAAAACCAAAAACATAGTAATTTTTTTAAGATCTCCATTTCGAAAACTGTCATCTTGCCGCGTCAACTATTATTGAAAAACCATAGTTTTTTAGCCGCTATACATATTGAAAAGTCATCATTTTAGTGAGAGTTTTTATTGAAAAGCCACGTTTTTACTTTTAAAAATAGTCTTTTATTAAAAATCTAGCTCAAATCGAATTTTGATTTGATGCGCAAGAGTTTTCGCTTCCATGGTTCATAGAGGATTGCGAGAAAAGTGACGGTTGCTATCGAATGAATGACGTCAAGCGGCAGACCTGCTGCATATGCGGCCATTGCTGTTTGCCATGTGATTGGATGAACCCAGCCGATTATGTACCAGCTGTTGAGAATGAAACCATAAAACAGCGGGGAGATAAAAGCATATGCATAAAGTGCAGGTCGGTGATTAAATGCGCCAACATCGTTTAAAAATCCTGCCATGTAGCCAATTAACCCCCAGGAATACATCTGCCAAGGAGTCCATGGACCCTGCCCAAAGAAAAAGTTAGAAACGAGGGCAGCAAGCGCACCCACCATGAAGCCACTTCGTCTACCAAAAACTACTCCAGAAATAATGCAGATTGCAGAGACTGGTTTGAAGTCAGGAATTGGAGCAAAAATGATGCGTCCCGCTGCAGCAATTGCTCCGAGCGTAGCGGTTGGCATTATTTGTCTGAGTGGAGGTTTTGACTTTTCATATCCTAAGAAGTACAGGAGCACACCCGCGATGGCAACCGTAAAGGTTAAAAAGGCGGAGTTTTCATTTTGAAAAATCGCACATAAGAGCAATGTTGCTGGAACAGAAACGAGGATTAATGGTTCGAGTATTTTTATCAATGTGTTTCGCATGTTATTTATTGCTTGTTAAGTTGCTGCTGGAATAAATCTGTGAACGTGCTGGTGTTAGGTCTAAAGAAAAGGTTGTTAGAGAAGAACTCGTCGCTATTTTCTGTGCAAGTTGCTTGCCCATCGAAAACCATTGTGGTTGTGTCGGCAACGCAGCGTGCAAATGCAAGGTCATGCGTCGACATGAGCACAGTTCCTCCGTTTTTCGCATAATCTAAAATTAAATTCGCAACAGTAATTTTTGTTTTTGGGTCAAGACCTTTTGTTGGCTCATCTAGCAACAACAATTTTGGTTTAGTTAAAAGGAGTTTTGCCAAGCCCAGCATTTGCTGTTGCCCGCCTGAGAGGTCATATGGATGCAAATCTTCGCATTGCGAAAGAGCAACCTTTTCTTCCATTGCCTGCACATCATCGTGGCTGTAGCTGCAGTTATTTTGCCATTCGCAAAGCTCTTCAACTACAGTGTCGCAAATAAATAGTGCAGCTGGGTGTTGGGGGAGATATGCTTGCATTGTTTGAAGCGCATTTTGGATTCGTCCGCGCTCTGGCCTGATGATGCCAGCAATCAGCTTTAAAAGAGTCGATTTCCCGCAACCATTCCCACCAACTATTGCTCGAATTTCGCCAACCTTCACATCCAAATCACAGCCATGCATGACAAATTGTTCTTCTTTTGAATAGCGAAAATGAACGTCATCAACTTTTATGCAACTGCTTGTTTGTGTTGACAGTTTTCTTGATGGCGCGTTGATGGCACCGCTGTGAGCAAACGTTGACAAAGGAACTTCGGACGTTTTTGTCACGCCTTCGAAAGATTTATTCATTTCAATCGCTCTTGTCGCATAATCAGCAACAACTTCTGGAGTGTGTGTCACAAGCAAGATTGTTATCCCCAGTTCGCGGTTGATTCTGAATATTTCATGCAAAAATTTCTTCTCTGCAACTGGATCAAGTTCTGCCGAAGGTTCATCTAAAAGGAGAATTTCTGGACCTGTCGCTAGCGTTCTTGCAAGGTTTACAAGTTGCATTTGGCCGCCCGAAAGGTCATTTACGTTTTTGTGAAACCAAGGTTCAATTCCAAAGAAGTGGGAAACTTCGGCAACGCGCCTTCTCATGAGAGAACGGGGTGTGCCATGGTTTTCAAGCGCAAAAGCAATTTCGTGCCAAACGCTTTCGCACACCAATTGATTTTCTGGGCTTTGAGAAACGTAGCCTAGTGTTTGAGAATTTATTATTGCTGAGCCACAGCGCTTGCCAGCGATGGGAGAGTCGGGAAGCAGTGCTTTTAAAAGCGTGGATTTTCCAATTCCTGTGTCGCCAACAAGAATTGCAAAATCGCCTTTGTTCAATGTTAGGTTTAGTGGGCCCACAGCTGGTTTTGTGCATCTGGGATATGTAAACTCAAAACTTTTTAGTTCAATTGCCAGTTTGTCTTTGCTATTCATGTCGTCTAACCCATTTTTGATATTTCAGCCTCGCCTAATTCAGCCACAGCTTGTTTTTTAATTGTTTCCAAATGCATTTGACAAAAGTTCAAGCAGAAGCGGGGAAAATGCATAAAGAGCAATTGGGACGAATCCAATCCAAGCATTTAACCCCTCAATCTTTGGATAAAAAGTGAAGCTGTTGCACGCTATCCAAGAAAGAATGCCACAAATGATTGCAAAAGCAATAATTATCAGAAGAAGAGCAGCATCTCTCTTTCTGAATCTGTAGAGTGTATATGTTGTTCTCTTTTTTGTAGACCCCCAGCCTGAAATCTTCATGGAGTCGGCCATTTGAAATGAATCCTCCATGCTCCATCCCATGAGGACATTAATCACTTTTGTGTTTTGTTGCAGATTAGAATTTTTCATGTTTGCAGAGCTACATGCATTTTGAACATTCTTAATTTCTGTGCTTCTGCGTTTTAACATTGGAACCATGCGTGTTGCCATCGATATCATTAGTGTGACAGTTGGCAAAATTCCTGCAGCAAGTGACATTAGCTTTTCTTGCGAGATAACTTTATTTGTGCATTCTAGCCACAAAATCATTGAGACAAGCATCATGCCCATAAACAGGCCATAAAAGAGACTTTCTGCATAAATTGACATAACCCCAATGCGGAAAAGTTCAGTTGAGCCAGCGGCAGAAAAAAGAGGATTTATCACCATTATTAAAAGCATCATTGGTAATTGCCAGGCGAGACTTCTGCAAGTTGTTCGCCATCCTTTTAGATAGAAGCTGTAACTCAGCCCCGAAATAAAGAAGATAGAAGTTAGGACGGGTTGAAATCCAATCATCACAAAGCAGATGACACTCACGAAATAGGCTAGTGCGCAAATTGGATGATAGAGGTTAAAAGTGATTGATTTATTGTTCACAACTTCTTATTCTCACTAATAATTTGTACGTCTGTACTAGGAATTATCATATAGCATCTTTTAATCATAGAAATACTAGCGTCTCTGGAATTATTCAGAGTGCGGCTGTTTTTCGTGACATTATTTGTACGCTCTTAAAAAAAGCAGGTGCTTGGCTTTGCAACCACACCTGTCTCTCGCTAGACATAAATGTTTCTGGCGAGGTGTCTGCTTAGAAGCTAATGTCCCAAATTGTAGTTAATTGCAATCAGCTGGTTTAGCTACAACATTACCGAAAATCATATCTGCTTTTAGTTAATTGTCTTAAACGCATCGATTCTTTGACCAAAACGCGGCATCTATCTTGCGTTTATTCATTCTTGGAGTTTGCTCATTTGGGAAGCATTCCATCACAAACAATTTTTTTATAAAGAAAGGAGATTTGGTGTCGGAAGTAAACATAGAAAACCTAAAGTTTTCTTATACTGACGGTGTTCAAATTTTGGATGGTGTTGATTTAAAGGCAAACAATGGTGAGTTTGTTTGTTTTCTTGGTCAATCTGGCTGTGGTAAATCAACGTTGCTCCGCTTAATTGCCGGCCTTGAAACACCTAACAGTGGAGTTTTGACGATTGATGGCAATCCTGTTAAGGGAGCTGGCCTGGATCGAGCTGTGGTTTTTTGAGGATTACGGTTTGTTCCCTTGGATGACTGCTGGCCAAAACATTATGATTGCACTTGAAAAGTCGTTTAAAGGCATGTCTAAGGAAGACAGGAAGAAAAAAGCTCTTGAGTGGATGGAAAAAGTTGGCATGTCTGAGAGCTTGTTCCACAAATTACCTGGTGAGCTTTCGGGAGGACAAAAGCAACGCTGTGGCATTGCACGTGCTTTTGCAATTGATTCTCCGATTCTTCTAATGGATGAACCTTTCGGTTCGCTTGATGCTGTTACCAAGGCAAAACTTCAAAATCTAGTTCTTGACTTGTGGGAGCAGGAAAGCGACCCATCTAAAAGAAAGAATGTTTTCTTCGTTACTCACGAAGTTGATGAGGCTTTGCTGTTGGCGACAAGAATTATTGTTCTTTGTTAAACACCTGCAAAGGTCATTTATGAGCATTCATTTGCTGGCGAGACTCATCCAACAAGAGAAAACATGTACACAGATCCAAAGATTAATGAGATGCGTCAAAATCTGATTCGCCTTATTCATGAAGACGCATATGATCGCGCTCAGCATGATGTTCCTGCTGAAGAGCAATAGTTCATTTATTAAACACTACAGAAAGGAAACAATATGGAGTTTTCACGCAGAGATTTCTTAAAAGTCAGTGGTGCAGCTGGAGCTGCAGTTGCTGTTGCGGGTCTTACTGGTTGCGGTTCAAGTGAAGAAAAAAAGACAGTGCTTCTGGCGGTGCTGATAAAGAGGCAAAATACACAGTCCGTCTTGCATACCAACCAACTTCTGGTCAAGTCTTTCAATTTATTGCAGAAAAACATGGTTTTAATAAAGAAGAGGGAGTAACAGTTGAAAGCGTTCCTCTGGGAAGTGTTCCAGACGCAGTGTCTGCACTTTCTGCTGGCAAAATTGATGTTGCTTCCACATATGGAACAGGTGGACTGCTCGGGCAAATTGCTAATGGTCAACCATTTACAATTTTTGGTGGTTACATGATTATTGGCGAAACACCAGTCTATGGAAAGCCTGAGAGCACACTAAATTCTCCAGAAGACTTAAAAGGCAAAAAGCTTGGAATTACGCGTGGCGGCACCTGCGACATTTCCATGAAGGGTATCCTTTATGGCAAGGGAATTGGCTTTGTTTACGACGGTTCAACCTATGTAGGTTGCAAAGAAGGCGACACCGACATTGTAACTTTTATTGACTACAAAAAAGGAACTGAGGTTCTTGAGGCAATTGCTAAAGGTGAGGTGGACTTTGGTGGCACACCAACAGGACATCAGCTTCTTGCAAAAGACAGGGGGCTTGAGGTTAAACTGTGGCCTGATGAATACTGGCCAAATCACTCTTGCTGCCGCATGTTCGCTAAAGATGACTATGTTGCTAACAACCCTGATGCTATCAAAGCTCTTCTTTGTTCTTATCTCCGTGTAGAAGAATATATGCAAGACCACAAGGATGAAGTAGTAGACCTTGTTGTAGAAAACATTGATGTTACAAAAGAGACAGCAGAGACATTTGTTAAATCTCCTCACATGAAATATGACACCGACCCATTTACAAATTCTGTTTCGAAAATGTGGGACAAGATGGTTGCCTTTAAGTATCTTGAAAAAGGTGATGTTGATCTTAACAAGCACCTTAATGACAAGATTTATGAAGAAGCACTCAACTCACTCATTAAAGACTATCCAAACAGCGATTTCTTCAAGGGCAAGCTCACTCAGTTTAAAGAGAACAACACCGTTTTGGGCGACATTTAATCAAGAGAATGTTCGTTTAGGAGGTTTGTTTTAATAATGAAATTCTTAAAGAAATATGCTTTATGCTTCGTTCTTGCGATTGTCTTGATTTTGGGATATGAAGCACTTGTTGCAAGTGGTGCTTTGAGCCAATATATGTTTGTCTCATTTTCCACGGTTCCTGAAACGCTCGCTAAGAACTGGGATGCTGAGATGGACGGACTTGTTTCGTCACTCTCCATGCTCGGCACCGCCTACATCATGAGCGTAATCGCTGGTGTTTTGCTTGGTTCGTTAATTGGTCTACACAAGGTTGTGCGTCACACAATCTCCCCAATCATCACCTTTTTAAGCGCTATCCCAGTTACCCTCATTACCTACTATGCCTTGAATTTGCTTCCTAGTTTTTGGGCTGCGTCTGTGTTTATCATTTTCCTTGGTTGTTTCTGGATTATTCTTTCGTCAACCATCGCAGCTGTTCACACGATTGACAAGCGCTATCTCGAAAACTCTGCAACACTTTAAGTTAAAGGTGCAGAACGTTTCTTCCGCATTGTCTTACCTGCTGCCTCCCCTGAAATCCTTGCAGGATGTTCAATTGCGTTAACGCTTGCATTCTATATGTTGGCTGTCGCAGAGACTTTCGGCGCAACTTCTGGTCTTGGTTATTTTGTTATGACAAATTCTGAGCTTGGAAATTGGGATAAAACACTTGCAGGTCTTGTGTTTATTGCTATTGTTTTTGGCGTAATTATGCTAATCTTTGACTTGATTAAAGCACGCATTTTGCATTGGACAATGAATAACTAAAAAGTTTGCAGCAAAACATAAAAGTCTGATAATATATAAAGTTGCGCGTCCATGTGGCGTGCAACTTGTTTGTTTATTTATGACGGAGGAAAATTGTCTAAAGCAGATGTTGTAGAACTCGAAGGCGAAGTGCTTGAGGCGCTTCCAAATGCAATGTTTAAAGTTAAGCTTGAAAACGGGCATGAGATCCTCGCTCACATCTCCGGCAAAATGAGAATGCACTACATCAAAATTTTGCCTGGTGACAAAGTGACTGTAGAACTCAGTGTCTATGACTTGAATCGCGGTCGCATCACATTCCGCTACAAATAGGCAAGCATATAATCGCCTGCGGCTGGGCGTTTATATAAACCGGTGGGAAGCTTCTCTTTTCGACTCTGAAACCGAAACGAACACTAGTTTTTCACCAAAGACTTGCAAATGTGCTTTGTCTCATTCCAATGAAGCGCGTTTAGGGTCGGCAGATGTGGAATCCATCTGATTAGTTTTTTCACATATTGGAATACTACCGAAAGGAAGTTAAACATGAAGGTTCGTCCTTCGGTCAAGAAGATGTGCGAAAAGTGCAAGATTATTAGACGTCATGGCAAAGTTTTCGTAATTTGCGAAAACCCACGCCACAAGCAGCGTCAAGGTTAGGAGGATAACTAATGGCAGTACGTCTTGTCGGAGTAGACCTCCCAACAAACAAACGCATTGAAATCGCATTGACCTCAATTTATGGAATCGGTCTTTCCCAATCAAAGAAGGCCCTCGAAGCATGCAACGTGAATCCAGACACTCGCGTTAAGGATCTCTCAGAAGATGACTTAAGCAAACTTCGTGACTACATCCAAGCAAATTTGAGAGTTGAAGGTGACCTGCACCGTGACGTTTCACAAAACGTAAAACGCCTCATGGAGATTGGTTGCTATCGCGGTCTTCGCCACCGCAAAGGTTTGCCAGTTCGTGGCCAGCGCACACACACAAATGCGCGCACAAGAAAAGGCCCTCGCAAGCAAATCGGAAAGAGATAGGTGACGAGACATGGCAAAGAAAACAACTCAGACACGCGTAAAGCGTTCAGAGCGTAAGAATATTGCTGTGGGACAAGCTCACATCAAGTCTACGTTCAACAACACAATCATTAGCATTACAGACCCTCAGGGAAACGTCATTGCATGGCAATCTGCTGGAACTGTTGGTTTTAAAGGATCTCGTAAGTCAACACCATTTGCTGCACAGATGGCAAGTGAGGCTTGCGCAAAGATTGCTCAAGAGCATGGACTTCAAAAAGTCGCTGTGTTCGTTAAAGGCCCAGGTTCAGGTCGTGAGACTGCTATCAGAACTCTTCAAGCAGCTGGTCTTGAGGTTTTGAGCATTCAAGATTGCACACCACAACCACACAATGGTTGCAGGCCACGCAAGCGTCGTCGTCCATAAGGCTATAAGAAAGGTAAATTAAATGGCTAGATACACAGGAGCCGACTGCAGAATTTGCCGCCGTGAGGGATGCAAACTTTTCTTGAAAGGCGACCGTTGCTATTCAGAGAAATGTGCAATGGAGCGTCGCGCATATGCACCAGGTGATGCTGGCAAAAAGCGCGTTAAGGAAAGCGAATACCTACTGCAGTTGCGTGAAAAGCAGAAGACCAAGAGAATGTATGGTCTTTTGGAAAAGCAATTCCATCACTACTACACAGAAGCAAACCGTCAACAGGGAGTAACCGGCGAAAACCTCCTTACTCTTCTCGAGACTCGTCTTGACAACGTAATTTATCGCTTTGGCTTTGCCAAAAGTCGTGCAGAAGCTCGTCAGCAAGTTCGTCACGGACACATTTTGGTAAACGGAAAGCGCGTTGACATCCCTTCCTACCTCGTTCGCCCTGGTGACCTTGTTGCAATTGCCGAGAAGGCTCGCGACATGCTTGTTATCAAGAGTGCTCTCATTTCAAGCGAGCGTTCAAGTGTTCCTGCTTGGCTCGAGGTTGACATCGAGAAACTTCAGGGAAGCGTTTTGTCGCTCCCAACCCGCGACCAGATTGATAGTGACGTAAACGAGCAGCTCATCGTCGAGCTTTACTCGAAATAATTGACGAGAAGAAACGCTTATTTAAGGAGGCATCGGAAAATAATGACAGAGTTCATGAGGCCTACTGTTACTACTGAACAAATTAACGATTGCATGGCACGTTTTGTGGTTGAGCCACTTGAGCGTGGTTATGCTCGCACACTCGGCAACTCGATGCGTCGCGTCCTTTTGTCTTCACTCCAAGGCGCAAAGCCTACTTCAATTCGCATTGAGGGAGTTCAGCACGAATTCTCTTGTGCTGAAGGCGTGATTGAAGACGTTACCGACATCGTTTTAAACGTTAAAGGCCTTGTTTTTAAGGCTAATAGCGACGATGTCGACAGTGCTGTTGCAACAGTTTCTGTTGAGGGACCTGCAACTGTAACTGGTGCGGACTTGAAAGTTCCAAGTGAGTTCACCCTTGTTAACCCAGAGCACGTTATTGCTACAGTTTCTGAGGGTGGCACATTTGATGCTGAAATCACTATTGGTGTTGGTCGTGGCAATGTTTATGCGGCTCAAAACCAAAAAGATAATGATCCAATTGGAGTCATTGCAATTGACTCAATTTATTCCCCTGTGAGACGCTGCACTCTCCATGACGACAAAACTCGTGTTGGACAAAGCAACGACTATGACAAACTCACTCTCGAGGTTGAAACAAATGGATCAATTGCTCCTCTTGATGCAATTCGCGAGGCAGCAAACATTGTTATGCAATATATGCAGGCATTTCTTGAGTTTGGTCAGGAAGATGGCGAGGAACTTGAGCTTCCTACAATTTTTGAACCAGAGCAAGAGCCTGAGAGCGAAGAGTTGAGCAAGTCAATTGACGACCTTGATCTCACAGTTCGTTCATACAATTGCTTAAAGCGCGAAGGCGTGGAAACAATTCGTGACCTGGTCAAACTTTCTGAGCAAGACCTCACAAACATCCGCAACTTCGGCGTTAAATCTATTGAAGAAATTAAAGACGTTTTGGCAGAGTATGGTTTGAGCCTTCGCTCAAACAACGACCTGCTTTAAGCGATTAATTTAGGAGAATTTTATGAGACACAATTACAAAGGTCGCAAGCTTGGCACCGACTACAGCCACACAAAGGCCATGAAAAGAAGCCTCGTTTCAGCTTTGTTTTTGAATGACCGCATCAAGACCATCGAGTCTCGCGCAAAAGAGATTCGTGGCGATGTCGACAAAATCATCACTTGGGCAAAACGTGGTGACCTTCATTCAAGACGTCTTGCTATGGCTGCACTTGGTAATGATTCAGAGCTCGTACGCGAGATTTTTGAAAAGGTTGAGCAAGGCATGTTCGCTGACCGCCAGGGAGGCTACACACGCATCATCAAACTTGGACCTCGCAAAGGTGACAACGCCCCAATTGTAATCATGGAGCTCATCACTGAAGCTCTTCCTGCCAAGAAAACCAAGGCTGCTCCTGCAAAAGCAAAGGTAACAAAAGTTGCTCCTACTGAGGAAAAAGAAGAGAAAGCTGAAGTAGTTGCTCCTGAGGCTGAAGAAGTCAAAGAAGAAACTGCAACTGAGGCTGTTGAAGGTGCAACTGCTGAAGTTGAAGAAGTGGCAACTGAGAGTGCAGAGGCTGCTGAAGCTACAGAAGAAAAAGCTGCTGAAGAGGAATAGCCCACTCTTCATGGGATTCGAATAAATCTCATGGTTCAAGCTTTTTTCACAAATAGTTCAACAAACAAGAGCGTGTGTCGAGTAGATGCACGCTCTAAAATTTTGCTCCTATTTCTCTATTCTGTTTCTCTGTTTTTTGTGAAAAGCATGAATGGACTCTTTCTCATGTTCATTTTGTTTTTGACGCTTGTTGTTGTTGATTATTTTTTAGAATATCGGCAATCAAAACAGGCATTTTTGAAATTGATCTTGGCTGTTCTTAAAGTATCAATTCCTCTCTATCTGATTTGTGCATTTTCATTCCTTGCAAATGCCCTGTCTTTCACTGGATTCTCAACTCTTGGCGGTTTACCTGGAGGCGATGCTGGAATTAGCTCCGGCATTCTTGCCCCTACATTTGTTTTTACAAAGTCAGGTGTTTATAATGGGGCTTTTTATGTGATTAGGGTGCTGCTTCTTGGATGGTCAAGTTTGTTTGTAGCAAACACTCTATCGCTGCTTGATTTTGCGAGTGTTTTTAAGTGGGTCTTTTGGCCAACAAGAAAACTAAAGGTGCCTGTGTCTGAGCTTGCATTATCTGTGTCAATTGCTCTTCGTTTTATACCAGAAATTCTCAATCAATTCTTATCTGTCAAAGAGGCGCAATGGTGCCGTGGTGCAAGCATGGATCACGGCGGGCTAATAAAACGGACTTCTGCATATTGTGGCTGTTTCGTTCCTTTGATTGTGAGAATGATGTGTGAGGTTGATGATTTAGCTGATGCTTTAACAATGCGTTCATGGGGCTTGTTTGAAGTGTCTCCTTCCGAGGATTTTCAAATAGTCGCCTTCTCACAAAAAGCTTTTTTTGTAATTATCTCAATGTGTGTTGTGTTGATTGCAGCTTTGCTATAATTTCTTACTGTGCCTCAAATGGGGGCAAGGCGGCAATATGTTTCGAACCTGGTCAGGTCTGGAAGGAAGCAGCCATAAGAGACCGCTGATGCGCGCTTTGTTCCCGTTTGGGGCACACTTTCCCTATCTTCTGTGCGAATATCAAAGGATTAATTGTTGCAGGCATTCGAATTTCTTGTCAATCTTTTAAAAGATCCTCGAGGCTTTATTGCGGCTTGGATTGTCACCCTTGGTCCTGTGATGGTCTACACACCACTTTTTTTCATCGTTTTTATCGAAACTGGAGTTGTGTTCTTTCCGTTCTTGCCAGGTGATTCCCTGTTGTTTGCTGCTGGTGTTTTTTCTGTCGATGGCGGCGGGCTAAATTTGATTGCTACGCTTCTTGTTTTTTATGCAGCGGCAATTCTTGGCAACACTTCAAACTATTGGATCGCCCGTTTTTTGGGGCAGCGAATTATTGATTCTGGGAAGGTTAAGTCACTCACGCCTGAGCGAATGGAAAAACTTGACCGTTTTTTTGAAAAGTATGGCGGACTCACGATTGTTATAACGCGTTTCATGCCATTTTTTAGGACATTTGCGCCGTTTATTGCTGGCACTGGGCACATGAATTTTGGAAAGTTCACAATGTTTAATGCAATTGGTGGCATTTCTTGGGTTTCGCTCTTTGTGCTAGTTGGATATTTTTTCGGTGGCGTAGAATTTGTTCAACAGCATTTTGAAATTATTATTCTTGGCATTGTTGCTGTTTCTGTTGCACCCGCAGTTTTTGGTGCAATTTCAGGCGCAATTAAGTCAAGGAAAAAACAGCTAAATTAAAATGACAATTCAGTTTGGCATTTTTATTTTTTGTAGAGAGCGAATTTAAAGAGAACTTGACATTTGATGAACAGGAATTGACTTGTCTGAATCTCTATACAGGAAATATAGACCTCAGGTTTTTGACTATGTTGTTGGCCAAGACCACATCATAAAAACGCTTCAAAGTTCTGTAGAAGGCGACAAAGTTGCACATGCCTATCTTTTCTGTGGGCCACGCGGAACAGGAAAAACAACTACTGCTCGCATTCTCGCAAAAGCTCTTCTTTGTGAACATGGTCCAACGCCTAGTCCCGATGGAGTTTGTGAAGATTGCAAGCTAATTTCTGAATCTGTTCACCCCGACGTATTTGAGTTAGACGCTGCTAGCCGAACTGGAGTGGACAATGTCAGAGAAGAAATCATTTCACGCGTCGGTTATGCTCCTGTTCGCGGAAAATACAAGGTCTACATTATTGACGAAGTCCACATGCTTTCAAAGGGTGCGTTTAACGCATTGTTAAAGACGCTTGAGGAACCACCTTCGCATGTTGTTTTTATTCTCTGCACGACTGATCCTCAAAAGGTTTTGGAAACAATTCGCTCTCGTTGTCAGCGATTTGACTTTAGACCAATAATCACCGATGAGCTCACTGGTCGTTTGGGTACAGTTTGTGAGATGGAAGGCGTTGAATATGAAGGCGATGCCCTCGACTTGATTGCGCGTCGCTCCAATGGAGGTTTGCGTGATGCCTTGACGTCTCTTGAACAATCAATTGCATTTGGTGGTGGAAAGGTCACTCTCGAAGTTGCGCAAGACATGTTTGGCAAAAGCAGCAGCAGTGACATTGCTGAACTTGTCGAGTCAATTGGGAGAAGTGACATAAAACGTTGTCTTGAGTTTATTAACGATAAAGTAGATGATGGGCTTGATTTTGCTCAATTCATTGACGACTTTGCTGTCCGCATTCGCGATATATATGTGATGAAATTGTCAGGATGCGAAGTTGCGCTAGAATCATCGCTCGATGAAATCCTCAACATCAAAGAAGAGACAAAGCTGTTTTCAGAAGAGCGATTGCTCTACATTTTGTCAATTCTTCATGATCTTGTAAAAGATCTGAGAACTGCAAACAACCAGCGTTTAACTTTAGAGCTTGGTTGCTTTAAGTTAGTTGATCAAGACATGTCACTTTCGCTGGAATCTCTCAACTCACGCATCTCTGATCTTGAGGGAAAGATTACTCATATCTCTAGTGGCGGTTCTGTGTGTGAGCAAGTGAGTGCTGTGCCGCGTGGTGTTGATGGCCAAAGCGCTTTTTCTTCAAGTGTAGACGCTTCGAGGGTTTCGGTGGCTTCGGCGACTGAAAAAGACTTTAATTTTTCAAACTCTTCCACTAGTGACACTGTGTCAAGCAGCGCGACTGTTTCATCAAATAAAAATGCATCTAGTTCGTTTAACAGCAACGATGTTATTGAGCGAGTTGTGGGCCAGCCAGAAGACACCACAAGTGCGTTAACCACACATGCGGCATCTGCCGACACGGTAGCTTCAACATCGTCAACGATTGTTGCCCACCAAGTGACGAAAGTCAGTGGTGCAAACGTCGATTTTCGTGCTGTTTGGATGGCTGTCAAAGAAGATTTAAAAGTTTCAGCTCCTCAGATTTTTGGATTGCTTGATTCGACGCATGGAAGATTTAATCGCGAGCGAAAAACTATTACTCTAAACATTGAGAGTGGAAGAACGTTTGCCTATGACAATTTGTGCAAGCCAGCAGTTAAAAACCAAATCATTTCTGCACTAGAAAAAGAAGGCCTTGCGGGAGCAACAATAGATGTTCACCTTCTTGAGAAAGGCGAAGAGGAAAAACATTCTTCTGAGCTTGTGCGTCCAGTGGCAACTGATTCTTCTTGTGAAGATAAACCATCACCCGCAGAAACTGGCTTTTCTGCCGAAGTGTCTCAGCCACAATTTAGTGCTCAAGATGAACAGGATGAGCTTCGTGATGCAGGCATCAAAATGAACGCGACAACTGATGCTGACTTTGGGTCTCCAGCCATCGACAACGCTGAATCAAGTTTGAATTTTGCACAAGATTATCATGAAGAAGCTAGTTTAAACTGCGTTAAAGATGAAAGAAATGAAGTTTCAGAGCCTCCTGAGGCATCTGGTGGATCGAGTGAAAATCTTGCACAATCAGAAACAATCGATGAGACGAATGACTCTTTTCAAGTGGATAATAGTAAGTCTGAAATTGATGCTTTAAACGAAATTCTTGCCTCTACATTTGGTGAGGGCGCAGAATTTCATGAAATTTAGCTCTGAAAGGATGTATTTTTCATGGATATGAAAAAAATGATGAAGGAAGCCCAGAAAATGCAGCGCAATGCAGCCATTGCACAGCAAGAGGTGGCTGCGATGGAATTTAGCGCCACAGCAGGTGGTGGAATGGTTGAGTGCACAGTAACAGGTGACGGCCACGTAAAAAGTGTAGTTATTGATCCCGAGGCTTTAGATCCAGAAGACGTTGATATTTTGCAAGACACAATCACTGCATGTGTCAATGATGCATTAGCAGAGGCTAACGAAAAAGCAAATGCACACATCAATGCAGCCGTTGGCAACATTAATATGCCTGGGTTTATGTAGGATTTTAGTGCTTGTTTATTTCTCATAAACGCTTTTAAAATGATTTCAACCGAAGGAACAATTCAAAATCTCTTAGAGGAACTCGAAAAGCTCCCAGGCATTGGCCCAAAGTCGGCCTCCCGAATTGCATATTTTCTTTTGAACGAGAATAAGAGCGATGCAGTGGCGCTCTCTGATGCAATTAGGGATGTTGCTGAGTCTGTGCATTTTTGTAGCGAATGCTTCAATTATGCAAAAGGTGAGAAATGCGAAATTTGTGAGAGCACTGCGCGAGATCACTCTCTAGTGTGCGTCGTTCCAGAGCCACGAAACATTCCGCCAATTGAGAGAACAGGTGCTTTTAAGGGCGTTTATCATGTTTTAGGTGGGGAACTTTCGCCTCTTGATGGAATTGGACCCGATGACATTCGTGTAAAAGAACTCATTGCTCGTGTCAAAAAAGGTGGAATTTCAGAAGTCATTGTTGCAACTGACCCCAACATTGAAGGGGAGGCGACCGCTAATTTCATAGCCGACAAGCTAAAGGGCCTAAACGTTAATGTCACGCGACCTGCGCGTGGCATTCCTTTTGGTGGGGAACTTGAATTTGCAGATGAGATGACTCTTGCTCAGGCTTTTGACGATCGTCGCGGTTTTTAATGAATGAATTCAATTTGTGAGAAATATAGCGCTTTGTGTGGGTTTTGCAGCAGATGGGTGTGGACATAACATAGAGTTTTTTCTTAAGAGGGCAAAAGATGATTTATCGACCAATTATTCCTTCTCCTGCAATTGCATTTGTTGGCAGGCATAACTCTGGTAAGACAACGCTAATTGAAAAGCTGATAGCTGAACTCACAAATCGCGGGCTCGATGTTGGGTCTGTGAAACATCACACTCATGGCAATTTCGAGATTGACGTCCCCGGGAAAGATTCCTATCGTCACAAGTTAGCAGGCGCAACCGAGGTTGTAATTGCTTCTCCTGTTAAACTCGCCCGCGTTCGCGACCTAGATGATGAGGTTGAGTGCTGTGACATTGTTGAGTCAATGCCTGGTCACGACATTGTCATTGTTGAAGGCTACAGAAAATCAGGCCTGCCTAGCATTGAGATTATGCGCAAAGACAATGAGCGCGATGTCGCTTTTTCTAAGGATTTTCTTGAAATTCTCAAATGCACCAATTTGGGCAACTCAAGCGAAGAGACAAAAGTGGTTCTGCCCAAAGCAGTTGTGAGCGACATTTCTGAAGTAGTCATTGCATGCGAAAACAACAACATTCCAGTTTTTGGGTTCGAGGACATTTTTGCTATTGCAGATTATCTTGAGCGTTTTTATGTTCGAAGAAAAATTACTCTTGTAATTCAAGCCGGCGGCGAATCAAAGAGAATGGGACACCCAAAAGAGGATCTTGTGTTCGAAGGCAAACATGTGATCGAATCGCAAATCGAGCGCTTTCGGCCCTATGTTGACGAGGTTGTGATTACATCTAATCATCCCGATCGCCTTAACTTTATCAAGCCAAATGCATCACTGCCAATAAAAGTTTGCAGAGACACCCTTCCTAAACAAGGTGCGCTGAGCGGAATGTACACTGCTTTTAGCGAGTCAACTTGTCCGCGAGTGTGTTGCATCGCTTGTGACATGTTGTTCGCGAGCGAACATTTGTTGTCTAAACAAATTGAGTGGATGAACAAAACCGGAGCCGACATAATTATTCCAGTAAACAAGCATGGGCGAGAGCCTTTCCACGCGCTTTACAACAGGCAATCTTGTCTGAAAGCTGTTAAAGATGCCCTTTCAAAAGGAGAAACTAGGGTGCAAGGCTTTCTTGATGATGAAAATTTGGTGCTTTGTGAGATGAGTCAGAGTGAAGTGCGAGAAGCTGTGCCTAGAGGCGGCTGTTTCGTAAACATTAACACTCCCGAGGATTACGAACGTTTTTGCTCATAATTATTAAGGCAAGTTTTTCAGTTTTAGCTTTGGGAGCATGAGTATTGAGCGATTAGCCCTCATTTTCTTGCTAATGCTCGCATAAGTCTGTGACAACTTTTAATTCAAGTCTTTTTTAATATCTAGGAAATAGTCGCGCAGGTCATTAACGACACCTTTTCCTTCAGAATAGAAATCCTTCATAGTTTGTGCCGTCTCGACAAAAGCTTCGCGATCTTCTTCGCGACGTGTTTTCTTTTTCTTCTTCGGCGCTATTGGTTCAGGATAGTAATATTCTTTTTCTTCGCCATTTTCATCTTTAGCGATAAATCCTAGTTCGTTGTCGTCTTCATCAACGAGGTAGGCCACAATGTCATCTTCGTCTATTTCTATCTCTTCTGTCTCAATTTCGACTTCGGAAGGCTCGTCCGACTCGCAAACATCATTGGTTGCTTGCATTTTATTGTTTGTAACACTATCGTTTGTGTTCGTCTCTTCTTGGATTGTCTTGTCTGCCTCTTTAGAGTTGTTACTAGACTCACTTTTTGTGTCGCTCATTATCTTGACCTCATCTTAAGTGCGCGCTCAATTTCTCTGTTTACATCGCGCTCTTTCATAGATTGGCGCTTATCATGCAACTTCTTGCCTCGTGCCAGCGCGATTTCGACTTTGACTTTTCCGTTTTTTGCATAGTACATTGCAAGCGGAATAATTGCGAGACCTTTTTCCTCGGTTTTTTGTGCGAGATGCCGAATTTCCTTTTTGTGAAGAAGCAGCTTTCTTTTGCGGTCAGAATCAACATTTGCTATGTTTCCATGCGAATATGGAGGAATGTGCAAATTGTTTAACCAACATTCTCCGTTTCTAATGAGACAAAAAGCATCGGTAATTTGTGCGTTGTTCTCCTGAAGTGACTTAACTTCACAGCCAACTAACTCAATTCCTGCCTCGAATTTTTCCACGATTTCATAGTCGTGATAGGCGTGTCTGTTTTTAGCAATTGTTTTATTGTCGCTTTTCTTTTTCATCTACATATATTTTCTTCGCGCCTTGCGTTTTTTCTTCGCAGGACCACGGAAATCAAGTTGCAATTGTCCGTCTATTTTAGCAGTTGAGACATGCTTTTTCTCAATCTTGGTGATCTGCCAAGTTAGTGCCTCGTTGCCAAAGCGCTCTAGCATTTCAAGTCTTGCATCGTGTGCGTTATTCTTCGAGTTTAGTTTAGACGCGCTTTCGAATTCAAAAGAGCCAACTTGCCTGTTCATGTCGGAATTTAAAGTCGTGTAATGTGCTACATATCTCGCCATAAGAAAATTTTAGCATTGCTCGCAAGTCAATCAGCTTTACGCATTGGTGTCAGGCATGCATTTCGCTTCTGTGCAATGATGCAGTCAAAAATTTCGCTATTGTTATTGGCGCATTGATTATTAACGATAATCACATGGAAAGCAGTGTTGCGCTAGGCGATGCCTTCCCTTTACGCTCTTGTGTCAATTGGTGACAGGCATAAAAATTGCCACAAGTGTTAATTGGTGACAGGCATAAATTTCGCACATGGTTTTAAATCTTCGTGAGCTGTTTGCTTTGCAACCATGATTGTTAGGGCAGTTTCTGTTCTGGGCAATTGTAATCATGATTACAATTTTGAATATGTAAATGTATAATTGAATTCCCAGCTTGAACGTTCAATCAAATTGTTTTAGTTACCTTTTGTTTATCTGTTTACTATGCGTCTTGGAGGAATTATGAAATGTGTTTTATCCGTTTTAGGTCCTGACAGAACCGGAATCGTCGCAGACGTGACTGGCGCACTTGCTGGATTTGGTGCGAACATCGACGACATCACGCAAACTGTTCTCGACGGCGTGTTCTCCATGACCTTAATTACAACTCTTGACCTTGAGAAAGCAGGATTTGACGAGGTTCAAGAAGAGATGACAAAAATTAGCAAAAAGCTTGGAATTCAAATATTTATGCAGCGTGAAGATGTTTTCCGCGCGATGTATGAGCTTTAATGGCGGCAAACATGAGAATTACACAACACGAAACCGAAGAACTAAGAAGGATGATTCAAGGTGAAAACCTTGACATCAGAACTGTCACACTTGGTCTCAACTTGAGGTCTTGCGTTGATGAAGACATTAGTGTGATGGCAAAAAAGATTTATGACCGCATGACTTCTGCTGCGGAAAATCTTGTTCCGACCGCATCTCAAGTTGAAAAAGAGTATGGAATTCCAATCGTAAACAAAAGGATTTCTGTCACGCCAATTGCAGAAATTGCCTCTGCTACGAAAGCGACCGACTTGTCACCTTTGGCAATTGCTATGGATAAAGCGGGCAAGGCTGTCGGTGTTGACTTTGTTGGTGGTTTTTCAGCGCTAGTTCATAAAGGTGCAAGCGAGTCTGACAGGAAGCTGATGGAGTCAATCCCCGATGCACTTGCCGCGACAGACAATGTTTGTTCTTCGGTTAATTTGGGCTCTACACGTGCTGGAATTAACATGGACGCAGCTCGCTTGATGGCGCAAAAGATCATTGATGCGGCAACTTTGACAAAAGATAATGATTGCATTGGTGCAAGCAAACTTGTGGTTTTTTGCAATGCAGTTGAGGACAATCCTTTTATGGCTGGTGCTTTTCACGGTCCTGGCGAGACTGATGAAGTTATAAATGTTGGAGTGTCAGGCCCCGGCGTTGTGCGCTCGGCATTGCAGTCGCTCCCAAAAGACGCCGATTTGACACAAGTCGCTGAAGTTATTAAGAAAACTGCTTTCAAAATCACAAGAGCTGGAGAACTTGTCGCACGAGAAGTTAGCAACAGATTAGGTGTTGAACATGGAATTCTTGATTTGAGTTTAGCGCCGACTCCTGCCATTGGTGACAGTGTTGCTGACATTCTAGAAGAGATTGGTGTTGGCGTTTGCGGTGCTCCTGGAACAACTGCCGCTCTTGCAATGCTAAATGATGCAGTCAAGAAAGGTGGCGTTATGGCCTCATCTTCGGTTGGAGGGCTAAGCGGTGCTTTTATCCCTGTTTCTGAGGATGCCGGAATGATTAGGGCGGCACAAAGCGGCGATTTATGCATTGAGAAACTTGAAGCAATGACTTGCGTTTGCAGCGTTGGTCTTGACATGATTGCGATTCCTGGCGACACTACTGTCGAAACTATTCTTGGCATCATCGCCGATGAGTGTGCAATTGGCATGATTAACAACAAGACAACAGCTGTTCGTGTGATTCCTGCGATTGGAAAAAAGGTTGGCGACACGCTTTCGTTTGGTGGACTTCTTGGTAGTGCGCCAGTGATGCCTGTTAACGGAAGCGCTGGAACTGTTTTTGCATCTCGTGGTGGCAGAATCCCAGCTCCAATTAACTCTTTGAAAAACTAGGAAACGAAGCCACACATTTTTATGTGACCAGGACAGAGACTTTGGTTATTTGTCCTGACTGCGCATCTATCCCACGCCTTGCTTGAACGGGTATGATAGATGTATGAATGATGCAGAACAAAAGATTAGGTTGTTTGGCGTTGCCAACGACTCTATTGTTGATGGACCTGGGCTTCGCTATGCTGTTTATACGCAAGGGTGTTCTCACCACTGTGCTGGTTGCCATAATCCCGGAAGCTGGTCCTTTGATGGTGGTACAGTGACAACTGTTGGTGCAATTGTCAACGACATTGAACAGAACAAGCTTGTAAAAGATGTAACCATTAGCGGTGGAGATCCATTTGATCAGCCAGGACCTGTCGCTGCCCTTGTGAGAGAGCTAAAAAAACACAACTATGGTGTTTGGGCCTACTCAGGCTATCTTTACGAAGACTTGCTTGAACGTGCAAAAACTGAGCCTGACGTTGATGAGATTCTTTACTTAATTGACGTTTTGGTTGATGGTCGGTTTGTTCAAGATCTAAAATCGCTTGACTTGCAGTGGAAAGGTTCTTCAAACCAAAGAGTGATTGATTTGGTAAAAACGCGTCAATGCGGGAAAATTGTTCTATATAAAGAAGTGACAGACATCTTTTCAATTCCAGAGAATTGGTAGAAATCGTCCGAGGTTATAATTTTTTAAGATGAATAGACATTTTTTACAGAGCGAAGAGTGGCTCTCATTTCAGAAATCACTTGGCAATGAAATTTTTTCAATCGTGAGAGACGATTATGAAATCTCGGCTGTGCTGAAACATACTTCCTTTGGAAATTATCTATATTGTCCCTATGGGCCCAATTTGAAGAATAAACAGGCTCTGTGTGATTGTAAAGAAGAATTGCAAGCAATCGCGCGTCAGACCAAATCGTTTTTTGTTCGTGTTGAGCCAACCTTAAGAATTGAGCCCGATATTTTTAAATCTCTTGGGTTTGTTAAGTCTTTTAATCTAAATCCTGAAGCAACTTGGGTTTTAGACCTCGACATTGATGAAAAAGACCTTTTAAAGGGAATTGAGAAGGAACGCACTAGATATTGGAGAGGTCGCGACAAGCGAGGAATGAAGATTCGCGTTTCCAAAGACCCTGCCGACATTGACATTCTTTATGACTTTTTAAAGTCGTGTGCCGATGAAAACAATTGGGTTGGCGAGTCGAAGGAATATCTCATCAATGAGCTAAATCAAGATTTTGCAATGCTCTACATTCTTGAGCTAGAGAAAGAGGGTGAGCCCACTGTTCCTCTGGCTGCATCACTCATGTTCGATGATGAAACTACTCGTTTTTATGGCCATTCTGCAAACAGTCCCGAGCCTCAGCACAAAAAGCTTCGCGCCAACGGAGTTCTTCTTGTGCAGGCAATTTTAGATGCGAAAAATGCTGGAAAGTCGCACTTCGATTTCTGGGGCATAACCACGAGTGTTGACAAAAACCACCCTTGGGCTGGATTTACCAAATTTAAGAAATCTTTTTCTGGACGCCCTGTCATTTATTCCGGCACATGGGATTTGCCTGTCAACACTTTACAATATTCCGCCTATAGAACTTTACGCAAGCTAAACAGAGGGTTTCGTCGCTTGTTATATCATTAATTAGTTGCTTTATTCGTATTTAGGAGCTTGATTTAATGGCTAAACACGCGCAGCAAAACGCAGGAAAAACACAAACAATGCCCCGTGTCGACACTATAGATTCTTCTACAGTAAATGACCACTATCCAGTTGGCATGCCAATGAAGGAAGAAAAAAATCACAAGAAGACAGCTGCCATCGTCATTGGTGCTGTCCTTGGTATTCTCTTGCTCGTTTATCTGGCAGGGGGCCTTGCTTTTAATTTTATGTTCATGCCAAATTCTAAAATTTCTTCGCTTGACGTGTCTCTAAAAACGACAGAAGCTGTGAAGTCTGACCTTGATTCAAATTTCCAGAATTTTTCTGTTAAGGTTACAGGGTCTGACCTTGATTTCACCGTTGATTCTAAAAATGCTAATGTCAAAGTTGATGTTCAAAAAATTGTCGATGAAGCAATTGCTTCTGTAAATTCTTGGGCATGGCCTGTTGAGATATTCAAAATGCGTGACTTTACCGATGTTGTGTCTAGCAACCTTGATGGAGGAGATTTGGGAACTCTCGTTAAGGAAAATGTTGATGCAGCAAACGAAAACAAAACCGATTCTGTGGATGCCCATTTGCAGTGGGACGATGCTTCTAGCTCTTTTGTGGTTGCCAGCGAAGTTTATGGGACTAAGATCGATGCGGAAGCTGTCGACAAAGCTATTTCTAACGCTATTATTTCAATGCAATCGAAAGTTTCAATTGGCGCCGACCAATACATTAAACCAAACATTTTAAAAAGTGACCCGCGTTTTGAGAGCGCTCTTAAGAAGGCCAATGAACTCGGAAAAGCTAGTTTCAAAATTATGATGGGCGACGTTGATGCTGCAACTGTAGACGGCAAAACGATTTCAGATTGGCTTGTGGTTGATGAAGACTTTAATGTGACTCTCGATAGCGATGCTGTCAGCAAATGGGCTAATGAAATTGCAGAAGGCTGCAACACTGTTGGAAGTGAGAGAACATATGTTCGTCCAGCTGGTAACAAGGAAGTTACTGTTAGTGGGGGAACATATGGCTGGAAGGCTGACGGGAGCGGATTGGCCGACCAAATTATTGAGGCTATTAACGCTGGCTCTACCGAGAACATCAGCGTAAATGTTACACAAGCCGCAAATGCTTTAGTTCCAAAAGGACAAGCTGACTGGGGTGGTCGATGGATTGATGTTGACTTGACTGAGCAGCATGCCTACATGTATGACAATGGTGAACTCGTTTGGGAAACTGATGTTGTGACGGGCAACCCTAACATTGGTGATGCTACTCCAACGGGCGTTTGGATGATTAACAACAAACGCCAGCATGAAACTTTAAAAGGACCAGTAAAAGATGGCAAACCTGAGTGGGAGAGCAAGGTTGATTATTGGATGCCATTTATTGGTAATTCTCATGGATTGCACGATGCTTCTTGGCAATCAACTTTTGGTGGAAGTGCCTATCAGAATTTGAATTGGTCGCATGGATGCATTAACCTTCCTCCAGCAAAAGCAACAGAGCTTTGGAATCTTTGTAAAGTGGGTGACCCCGTTGTCATACATTACTAAAGAAGAAGCACCGATTGGTGTTTTTGATAGTGGCTTTGGTGGATTGACTGTAGCTAAAGCCCTTCGAGAAGAACTCCCGCATGAAAACATTATCTTTTTTGGCGATTCAGGCCGTTGTCCATATGGCCCACGTGAGCCAGAAGAGGTTAAGAAATTTAGCTTGCAAATTTGCAGATGGCTTGCTTCACTTAATTGCAAGCTCATTGTTATTGCGTGTAACACCGCCACAGCTGCCGGTCTTGCAGCTTGCCAGTTAGAAGTAGATGTTCCAGTTATCGGCGTAATCATGCCTGGTGCAAGAGCTGCTGTTGAAGCCACTCGCTCAAGGAAGGTTGGCGTAATCGCAACAATCGGCACAATTGCAAGTGGGGCCTATCTAAAGGCTATAAGAAGCCTTGACTGCGGCGTTCAAGTCTTGTCATTGCCAACCCCAGGTCTTGTTCAACTTGTTGAGGATGAACTCATTCAAGAATACATTGAGGCACTTGATGTTCGTCAGGCGCGCGTAATGGACGAGTTAGCTCCTATGATTGGAGGCGACATTGACACGCTTGTTTTGGGGTGCACTCACTATCCTCTTCTTTATACAGAAATAAAATCATGCTTTACCGACGACGTTGAGCTTGTTAACTCTTCAGAAGAAACAGCCCGTGAGGTTCGCGAAATTCTCACTCGCCGACATGAGCTTTATCAAGAAGATTTACCTGGAAAACTCACATTTGTGACTAGTGGTGTTGACACTGAGTTGCGCAATAGAATCGCTTCTAGAATCATGGGATTTGAAATTAAAGACGTTCAATTCAAAAGTTTTGACGAGGAAGAATAAATGAGACGAGTCATTGTTGCTACTTCAAATGCACACAAGGCGCAAGAACTTGAGGAGCTTTTAAATCTATCAGACTTTAAGTTAGAGACGATGTCGGAAGCGGGCATAAAAAGCGATCCAGTTGAAGATGCAACTACCTTTTTGGGCAATGCTCAAATCAAAGCTCGAGCTGCCTATCAAGTTTGCAAGGAAAAGGGGCTTGAAGCTTGTATTTTGGCGGATGATAGCGGCATTTGTGTGGACGTTTTGAATGGGGAGCCAGGTGTTTATTCTGCTAGGTATGCAGGAGAAGGCGCAGGTCAGCCTGCGATTAATGCGAAGTTGTTTAAAAACCTAGAAGGCGTTCCTTTTGAAAAAAGGACATCGCATTTCTCGTGTGCACTCGTTTTTATTGATGAAGAAGGAAACGAAACGTCGGTTGAAGGCAAGGTTTTTGGAAGAGTTGGTTTTGAGCCCGTTGGTGATGGCGGTTTTGGCTATGATCCAATCTTTTTCCCTGAAGAATATAATTTTGAAAAATCATTAGGTGAAATTTCAGCTGAAGAGAAAAATAAAATTTCTCATCGCTCACGTGCAGCTGCGGCTCTTCGCGAAAGACTTGTTTAGATAGTCTGAGCTAACAATTGGCGCAGGTACTACGCCGACAAACAGCTTCAAGAGTTCCTAGAGCTTGCTGTGCAACAAAACAATGATTTTCAAACATAATGCCACGTTGAAATGAATCGTGGTTGTCTTTTGTCAATTCATTTTTTAAGGTAGTGAGGAAATGAAGGTATAAATAGCTTTTGCTAAGCGTTATCTTTTAAGTGATTTTACAAGTTGTTTATTCTCGTGTTGCAATGCTCATTTTCTGTGATAAAATTAGCAGGCTTGCAAAAATGGTGGGTGTAGTTCAGTTGGCTAGAATGCCAGATTGTGGCTCTGGAGGTCGTGGGTTCAAGTCCCATCACCCACCCCATATTTTTGAGTTGCGAGCACCAAGCACTTAGGCTAAAATATTAAACTTAGTGCTGGCGATAATCGATTTTGCGCCATTAGCTTAGTTGGTAGAGCAGGGGACTCTTAATCCCAAGGTCGAAGGTTCGAGTCCTTCATGGCGCACCATTTAAATCACAGCATAGTTATTTTAGGGCCCATAGCTCAATGGCGGAGCAAGGGACTCATAATCCCGTGGTTGCAGGTTCGAGCCCTGCTGGGCCCACCACTCAATCTCGTTATTTTGTAGAAGTGGGGATTACTACAAATGACTCGTGTTTGGACTAAACAACACATTGAAGTTTTAAAACAGCTCAATGAAACGGGTCGTTATGTTGCCAAGCGAAAATTCGTTCAAAATGATCTCGGTGATGACGCTGAGCTAATGGCGCTAGTCTATGACTATCTAGTTAAATTTCATCCTCATGTCGATCAAAATCCGGTCGATGCGGAAGTTCCAATTTGGCTTTCTTTTGAGAGAGATGCAACAATGCAACTAACTCGCAATTTTGTGATTCTTGAATTTGAGATCGATGAAGCATTAATAACAAAGGTAAACATTGCAAAATGGGGCCAGATGCTAAATTATGGCTACATTCACAAGGATGAAGATGATTTAGCAAAACATCGAGAGCTGATGAAAAACTATTGTGTTTGTGACATGGAAGCTGTGATGTCGCGTTTTTATCCGGAGCTACGTGCTGAAATAATTGAGTCTTGGAAACGTCTTTATGACGACAATGTGAAACTTGGGAGTGATGCTTCCTACGGGTTAGTTTGGGAGGTAAAAAAAGAATGGCTGAAACAGGTAATAAGCTAAATTCACCTTCAACAATCAAGCTCTATCTTAACCAGACCGATGTCGTTTGGGAAAAATTGCAAAATGAAGGCGTTGTTTTTTCTAAGTTAGACTACATTCGAAAGAAATATCAAGAGGCAGCACCAATCTTTGTCACAATCTATTCTTGGTTTGTTGGGCAAGCTTCAAGCATTGTCTCTCGTCCAGTTGGGGCAGAGTTTCCCTACTGGGCGCAACGTGAGCTTGTTAATCTTGATACCTCAGGTTCTGGGCATGTTTTTGTTGTTGAAGTTCCCCTAGATGAAGTTGTGTTGTTTGATTACAAAGAGTGGACAAAAATTCTGCAATTTAAATATTTGGCTGAAAGCGACGATGATGAGAAGATCTTCGATAAAGAACTCGCAGCCCAAGGTGTTGATGAATATAAAGTGCTCACAACCTCTTTTTATCCAATGCTAAAGCAGAAGATCTTGAAAAGTTGGGAGAGACTTTTTAGACATGACGCTGAAATTAAAGCTGGCGCTTCTGGAGTAAAAAGCGTTTCTGCAGCACTTTGGTGTATCAAAAAAGATTGGATTGTTGAAGAACTTTAAAACACATCAGAGCGTCACATAAAAAACGAAATCAAGAAAAGGGGGCTGCGCATATGCTTTCCGCTTTTTTGCTTAGTCCCAGATGCTATAAATTCGATCTTCCTTCGAATATTTTTCTATCGCTTTTATAGCCTGGTTGATTAGTTTTCCTCTGTCGTCAGGCAAAGTTCCAATAAATCTCGCTGGTGGTGCTTCGAATATAGCGTCATATTTAACGGATGTTCCTGGCGAAGGCTTTATGTTCTCGACTAGCACCTTGACTTCGGTGAGGCGCTCAACTGCGTCTTCTGGTCTAAACAGTCCTGCCTTGTAGTCTTCCCAAAGAGGAGTGTGCTTGTGTAGAAACATGTCGAAGTTACAGATGTTTTGAGGTTGATGTTTGTTGAAGAAATCGGCCAGGGCAAGCGCGTTTTCGGCCCCACGTCCTTCGCCTGCAACACCACTCATGATGTGCGCGTCAAAAATCATTCCCACTTTTTTAATGCGAGTGATTGCTTCAGCAGCTTGCGCTTGATTGTGGTCTTTGTCCATAAATTCAAGGACATCATCAAGTCCGCTTTCGATTCCCAGGTAAAGATGACGAACGCCTGCATCATAGAGGTTCTGCAAATCTTCATCTGTTTTTTGGAGAATGCTTGTGACGGTGGCATCCATATTAATTTCATTACACGCTGAAAATGAAGATTTGATGTAGTTGCAAATTTCAAGAAGCTGGTTTGCTTTAAGTGAAAAGGCATTGCCATCGCCTAAGAATACTCGTTCGGGATTGCCACCCTTTTTGACCACCTGATCAATTTCATTTTTTACCAAATCAAATGGCAACACACGAAACTTTAGATGACGAAAAAGACCGCAGAACTTGCACTTGTTGTGTGTGCAGCCAACCATAACGGGAAGCATAAATGCTCCTCGCTCAAAGGGACTTCTGCATATCCTTCCTTCGTAATCCATGCATGAATTCTAGTTCGCGCCAACTGTTTTGTCAATAATTCTTTTAACTCAGAGTTTGTTCTTTGAACTATCTTTTCAAGAGTTCTTTTTTGAATTCCTAACATGAAATTGCCTAAATTAGTCAATGTAGTCAATGAGGAACATTTGTGCAAACTCTTGTTAGATTTTGCACTATAGCAAAAACATTTCCATTATTATGTGCATTCAGAAGTCGACACTCAAACCTCTTTTGATTTCTTGTAGGCGATGCTCGGTAGTTCTTGATTTTTAGTTTGTTAGTCTAACTAGCTTTATGGACTGCTTTTGCAAAAGCTTTTACGCAGCGCTTGGCTTTTTCTTCGTCTAAAGAAAGATATTGGATGACAAAACTGCCTTCGTTTCTCTCAAGTGTTTTTGCGTGTTTGTATTTTGACAGAGGATTAATTCGAATTTTTTGCTTCATAAACTCTTGTTTTAAAAGGTCTTCGTTTGAGTTTTGAAATCTAATTATGAAATGAAGTCCTGCGTCGATTCCATGAACTGAATATTCTTTTTCATCGAGTTCGTTTTTTAATTGAGTGAGAAAAGCGTCCCTGATTTGCCGCGCCTGATTTTTTGTGCGACTAATGTGGCGCTCGAAGTCTCCTCGCTTCATGAACCTCGCAAGTGCAAGTTGGTCTAGTGCTGGCACAGTGCAGCTGTAAAATGAAAGATCTTTTTTCCACTTTAGAGCCAGATTGCAAGGAAGCACGAGATAGGCGATTCTAAAAGCAGCACCAAGGCTTTTTGTGAATGTGTTTGAATAAATCACTTTGTTTGAGGCGTCGATTCCCTGTAGTGTTGGGATTGGGCGACCTTCTAGACGAAATTCGCAGTCGTAATCATCTTCTATGATGAATCGGTTTTCGCCTTCATTCGCCCATCCAAGCAATTCATATCTTCGTGCGATGCTTGTAACAATGCCTGTTGGAAATTGGTGTGATGGCATAATGTGCAGGAGATTTGCATCTGATTCGCGCACTTGTTGCACAATCACGCCGTTTTCGTCCATGTTTGCATAGGCGACCTTTAAATTATTTTTTTCGTAGATGTTAGTTAGCCTAGAATAACCTGGATCTTCAAGTGCAACTAATCTGTCCCTTCCTATTAGTTGAATTAGCAGGTTATAAAGTGTCTGTGCGCCAGATCCAATGACTATGTTGTTGGGATTAACTTCAAGCCTGCGAGTTTCGAACAGATGTCGGGCTATTTGTTCTCTTAACTCTGGGGCACCTGTGCTTTCAACCTCACATGTTAGAGTGGATTCATTTTCTTGTGAGAGCGTGTCTCGAACGCATTTTGCCCAAGTAGCCATGGGGAAGGACTTTTGAAGAATTCCAGAACCCGTTAGGTCAAAATCGATTAGTCCGTCTCTTTGATTATTTGTTATTTTTAGTTCCCCTTCGGAGTTAGGTGCGTGTTTTTTCTTTAAAGTGGATGGCGCTTGAGTGCATGCGACAATTCTGTCTCCAAAAACATCATTTACGAAGTAACCATGTCTCTCAATTGACCTGATGTAGCCTTCTGCGTTCAATTGTTGATATGCTGCCTCGACTGTAATTAACCCCACATTAAGATTGGAAGCGAGATTTCGTTTGGAAGGAAGACGCGCCCCTGGAGCTATGTTTCCTCGTTCAATGTCATTTTTTATGCACTTATACAAATAAAAATAAAGAGAGTCGTCGCCTTTTTCGTTTAGGTCATATGTGAGCAATTTAATTCCTCATTTTGGTCTTATTGATTAACCTAATCTGGTTCTATTATGGTCCTATCATTTTATTAAATTTTGACACTATTCCTAGGCTCAAAACTTTCATAACATGTCAAAAGTTAATTGTTCAACACAGAAAGGCTCAACGATGACTGACATAGATGTTCAAGACACAGGAGACAGACAAGACATAAATCGTGCGCTTGCCCAAATGCTAAAAGGAGGTGTCATTATGGATGTGACTACTCCAGAGCAAGCACAGATTGCCGAGGAAGCTGGAGCATGCGCTGTTATGGCGCTTGAGCGCATTCCTGCTGACATTCGTGCTGCTGGCGGTGTTTCCAGAATGAGCGACCCTAAAATGATTAAGGGAATCCAACAGGCTGTTTCAATTCCTGTTATGGCAAAATGCCGAATCGGTCATTTTGTTGAGGCTCAAATCCTAGAAGCCATCGACATCGATTTTATTGATGAGTCAGAAGTTTTGTCTCCTGCCGATGATGTTTATCACATCGATAAAACTAAGTTTTCTGCGCCTTTTGTTTGCGGCGCTCGCAATTTAGGCGAGGCTTTACGAAGAATCGCAGAAGGCGCTTCTATGATTCGCACGAAAGGTGAGCCTGGAACAGGCGATGTTGTGCAAGCGGTGACCCACATGCGTTCTATGCAAAGTGAAATCAGGCGCGTTTCTGGCATGGCAGAAGATGAGCTTTTTGAAGCTGCAAAACTCCTAGAAGTTCCTTATGCTCTTCTAAAGGAAGTTCATGAAATTGGCAAGTTGCCTGTTGTTAACTTCGCTGCTGGCGGTGTTGCAACTCCAGCAGATGCTGCATTGATGATGCAACTTGGTGCTGAGGGCGTTTTTGTTGGATCGGGCATTTTCAAAAGCGGCAACCCCAAGAAGCGTGCAGCAGCCATTGTTAAAGCAGTAGCAAACTTCACTGACGCAAAGCTAATAGCAGAGCTCTCGGAAGACCTTGGTGAAGCAATGGTTGGAATCAATGCTTCAGAGATTGAAATTCTCAT